>CAVPCF010000181.1:0-80990 GCA_963702275.1 Candidatus Melainabacteria bacterium | reverse complement strand
GAACCGGTGGTGCTCAAGGAAGGGCGGCCGCACGCCGGGCTGGACGTATCCGGCCGCGACGCCGTCACCCGGATCGGCCACGAGCGCGACATTCTCCAGCGCCTCGCGGGGCTGGATGTCGTACCGGCCGTGCACGACTACTTCACGTTGGGCGAGCACCATTTCCTGGTCGAGGAATTCGTCGACGGGAATCCGTTGCAGCGACTGCTGGTGCACCGCTATCCGCTGACCCACCCGACGTGCACCGAGCGGGATCTCGTCGAATACGTCGACTGGGCACTGGACATGTTGCGGCGCGTCGACAAGGCCGTTGACGCGCTGCACGAGCGCGGCGTGGTATTCGGCGACCTGCACCCGGCGAATATTCTCGTCACACCCGAGAAACGCCTCGTGCTCATCGATTTCGAAGTCGCGACCCGCGCCGAGGACAACGCGCGTGCCGACCTGGCGAATCCGGCCTACAGCCCGCCTGCCGACCGGCGTGGCGTGGACATCGACCGCTACGCACTGGCCTGCCTGCATCTGGGCATGTTCGCGCCGCAGCTCACCACGATGGCCACGCTCGACCCCGGCAAGGTCGGCCAGCTCGCAGAGCTCATCCTGGAGACCTTCCCGCTGCCCGCCGACGTGATCGAGTCCGCGGTCCGCACCATCCTTGGCACGGCGGAGCGCGCGCCGAGCAGGCTGCGTGACCTGCCGATGCCGGGCATCGCGACCTGGCATCAGGTCCGGGACGCGATGACCACGGCCATCCTGGCCAGCGCGACACCGGACCGGGACGACCGGCTCTTCCCCGGCGACATCGCGCAGTTCCAGCCAGGCGGCGCCGTCAACGTGGCGTACGGCGCGGCGGGTGTGCTCTACGCCCTGCACGCCACCGGTGCCGGCCGGTTCCCCGAGCACGAGGACTGGCTGCGCCGGCACGCGCTGGCCGTTGCGGACAAGGCAACGCCCGGCTTCTACGACGGCCTGCACGGTGTCGCCTACGTCCTGGCCGAACTGGGACACCGCAAGGACGCGCTGGACATCCTGGAGCTGGCCGCCAGCAGCCGGTTCGACGCCACCGAGTTGGGCCTGTTCTCCGGGCTCGCCGGCATCGGCCTGAACCTGTTGCACTTCAACGAACTCACCGCAGAGCGGACGTTCGCCGACCAGGCGGCCCGGGTGGTCGACATGGTCGCCGAACGACTTGGCGGACCCGACGACGTGCCGAAGATCAGCGGCGGCGACCACCCGCGCGCCGGGCTGATGTTCGGCTCATCGGGCCCCGCGCTGCTGTTCCTGCGGGCCTACGAGCGCACCGGCGACGCCGGGCTGCTGGACAAGGCGCACACCGCGCTGCGCCAGGACCTGCGCCGCTGCACACGCGCCGAGGACGGCACGCGCCAGGTCGACCAGGACTGGCGGACCCTGCCCTACCTTGACGAGGGCTCCGTGGGCATCGCCATGGTCCTGGCCAGGTACCTGGCGCACCGCGCGGACGACGAACTCGGCCTCGCGCTGGCCGAACTGCGGGCCGTCACCAGCAGCGACTACTTCGTCCAATCAGGACTGTTCGTGGGCCGCGCCGGCATGATCGCCTGCGCTGCCATGGCTGATCGCGGCTCGCCCGAGCTGGTCGGGCTGTTGCGTGGCCTGCGGTGGCACGCGCTGTCCTACGACGACGGGCTGGCGTTCCCGGGCAACCAACTGCTGCGGCTGTCGATGGACCTGGCCAGCGGCACGGCCGGTGTGCTGCTGGCGCTGGGCACCGCCCTGCACGACGACCAGGTGTTCCTGCCGTTCTTCGATGGCGCACCCCAGAACCTGGATGCCATTCGGCATCCAATGGAAGCACTCATTGGCGAGAGGAGGTGACAACAATGGCTCTTCTGGACCTGCAGGGTATGGAGGCTCCCGGTGGCAAGGGTGGCGGCGGCGGAAGCACGCTGACCATCCTCGGCTGCGACTCCCACCGTCCGAGCAACCTCAGCGTGCTGCTTTGTCACAACGACTGACGCACGGATACGCACGGCCTGCGGACGTGGGCGGCCGTTCTGGCGACGGCCGCCCACGTCCGGCTCCCTCGAAACGAGGGAGAGCCTGTGCACCAACAGATCGGACTCTCATGATATACCCACCCGCGTACCGCCAGTCGGTCGTCGACAACCTGCACGGACACCGCGTACCGGACCCGTACCGGTGGCTCGAGGACCCGGCGAGCGCCGCGACGGCGGACTGGCTGGCCGCCCAGGACGATCTGTGGCGCACGTACGCGGCGGCCCTTCCCGGCCGCGGCCGGCTGGGTGACCGGGTGGCCGAACTCAGCGCGGCAGGCGTCGTGACGGCGCCGACGTGGCGCGGCGAGCGGCAGTTCTTCCTGCGCCAGGACGCCGATCAGGATCACCCCGTCCTGCACACCGTGGGACCGGACGGGACCGAGCACGTGCTCGTCGACCCGACGGCCCTTGACGGCGACGGCCTGACCACGCTCGACTCCTGGCAGCCCGACCCGGACGGGCGACTGCTGGCCTATCAACTTTCCCATGGTGGCAACGAACGGTCCGAGTTGTACGTCCTCGACGTGGCCGGCGGGCGCGTGGTTGACGGTCCGCTGGACCGCTGCCGCTACTCCCCCGTTGCCTGGCTGCCCGGCGGCGAGGCGTTCTACTACGTGCGTGCCCTGGCCGACGGCCGACGTGTCTACCTGCACAAAGTCGGCACTCCCGGCGAGAACGACGTGCTGGTCCTCGGCGCGGGCCGCGACGCGCGGACCGCCTACGGGGTCGAACTCAGCCAGGACGGCCGGTGGCTCACGATCGCCGCGACGCGCGGCACCGCGCCGGGCAACGACCTGTGGCTCGCCGACCTGACCGCGTCGGGGGCGGAAACGCCGGACCTGCGGGTGGTCCAGGAGGGGGTGGCCGCGCACACCGCGGCCGCCGTCGGTCCGGACGGGCGCCTGTACGTGGTGACCGACGCGGGCAGTCCGCGCCGCCGGGTCTGCGTCGGTGACCCGGCGCAGCCGGACCGGGACTGGCGCGACCTGGTGCCGGAGGACCCGTCAGCGGTCCTTGCCGACGTCGTCATCCTGGACGGGCCGGAACTGGACCGGCCGCTGCTGCTGGTCGGGCGGACCCGGCACGCCCTCGGCGAGATCGGCGTGCACGACCTGGCCAGTGGGCGACTGTTGGGCGACGTGCCGCTGCCCGGCTTCGGCTCGGTGGGGTCGCTCTCCGTGCGACCGTCCGGCGGCCACGAAGCCTGGTTCACCTACACCGACAGCGTCACACCCGCCACGGTGTACCGCTACGACGCGCGGACCGGCGAGACCACCCGGTGGGCCGGGCCGCCCGGCATGGCCGAGATTCCGAACGTCCACAGTCGACAGACAGTCTGCACGTCTGCTGACGGCACGCCGGTGCGGGTGGTCGTGTTCGCGCGGCCGGACGTCGTCGGCACGCCGCGCCCGACCATCCTCTACGGCTACGGCGGGTTCGGCTTCTCGCTCACGCCAACGTATTCCAGCTACCTGCTGGCCTGGGTCGAGGCGGGCGGCGTCTTCGCGACCGCGCAACTGCGGGGTGGCGGCGAGGAGGGCGAGCAGTGGCACCGCGACGGCATGCTCGAGCGCAAGCAGAACGTGTTCGACGACTTCACCGCCGTGGCACGGCAACTGGTCGCGGACGGCTGGACCACGCCGGGACAGCTGGGCATCTGCGGTGAGTCCAACGGCGGGCTGCTGGTCGGCGCGGTGCTCACCCAGCACCCGGACCTGTTCGCCGCGGCGGTGTGTTCGGCGCCGGTCCTGGACATGGTGCGCTACGAGCGGTTCGGCCTCGGCGCGAGCTGGCGCGGTGAGTACGGCAGCGCGGACGATCCGGTGCAGCTGTCGTGGCTGCGCGGCTACTCGCCCTACCACCATATTCGATCCGATGTGGACTATCCAGCGGTGCTGTTCACCTCGTTCGGCGGCGACACCAGGGTCGATCCGTTGCACGCCCGCAAGATGTGCGCCGCGCTCCAGTGGGCGAGCACCGGCGACCGGCCGATCCTGTTGCGCCACGAGGACGACGTCGGCCACGCGCGCCAGGCGACCAGCAGGGCCGTCGCGCTCGCCGCGGACATGCTCGCCTTCCTCGGCGCGCACACGGGTCTCGATTTCGGGGCCGTAACATGATCACCTTCGGCGCCGTGGTCCGGCGCGGCGGCGGCTGGCTGCCGCTGATCGCGCTGGGCGGGCTGGTCGGCAACCTCGGCACGCTCGCGCTGCCGGAGGTGCTGGGCCACGCCGTTGACGCGCTGGTCGCCGGTCGCGGCAGCAGCATCTGGCTGGCGCTGGCCGGCGGGCTGATCGCGCTGGGCATCGTCTTCGAACTCAGTGACGCCTACACCGGGGCGGCCTGCGTCGCCGGCACCACCGCGTGGCTGCGCAACCGCATCGTCGGGCACGCGCTGGCCATCGGCCCGGACGGCGCCCGCCGGTTCGCCACCGGCGACCTGGTCACCCGGGTCTCCAACAACGCCGTCGACGCGGCAAAGGCCGGCCCGACCGTGATGACGATGGCGACCGCGGTGCTGCCGCCGATCGGCAGCCTGCTGTTGTTGGCCTACATCGACATCTGGCTCGCGGTGGCCCTGCTGGTCGGACTGGTGCTGGTGTCGGTGGTGATCCGGGCATTCGCGCTGCGCACCGCCGAGGTCATCCGCGCCTATCAGCGGGCCCAGGGCCGGATCGCCGGTCGGCTCACCGAGTCGCTGGTCGGCGCCCGCACGATCGCGTCGGCCGGCACGGTCGAACTGGAGGAGCGGCGGGTCCTGGCAGGCCTGCCTGAGCTGCACGAACAGGGCACCCGGATGTGGCAGGTGCTGTCGCGGGCGAGCGCGCAGGCCACGTTCGTCGGGCCGCTGGTGATGGTCGCCGTACTGGTAGCCGGCGGTATCGAGCTGGCAGCGGGCCGGATCAGCGCGGGCGATCTGTTCGCGGCCAGCCAGTACGCCGTGATCGGCGGCGGACTCGGGCCGCTGACGTCGGTGTTCAGCCGGCTGGCCAGGGCGCGTGCCGGCGTCAGCCGGGTCACCGAGGTGCTCGCCGTCGAGCCGGTCGCCTACGGGGACAAGCGCCTGCCGGACGGTCGGGGTGAACTCGAGTTCCGCGGGGTCGGCGTGCGCACCGAGGACAGCGTGCTGCTGTCCGATGTGGACCTCGTGGTACCCGGCGGCGCGGCAGTGGCCGTGGTGGGCGAGTCGGGTGCCGGCAAGTCGGTGCTGGTCGGGCTGGCCGCCCGGCTGCGCGAACCGGACGACGGCATGATCCTGCTCGACGGCGTGCCGCTCGCCGAACTGGACCACGACACGCTGCGCGCCGCCGTCGGCTGCGCCTTCGAGCGTCCGGTCCTCATCGGACACACGGTCGGCGACGCGATCGGTCTCGGACTGCCTGCCGAGCAGATCGCGTCGGCGGCCGTGGCCACCCACGCGCACGAGTTCGTCAGCCGGTTGCCGCGGGGTTACGACACGCCGTTGACCGAGTCCCCGATGTCCGGCGGTGAACTGCAACGGCTCGGCCTTGCCAGGGCGTGGCACGCGGGCCGGCTGCTCGTGCTCGACGACGCCACGTCCAGTTTGGACATGGTCACCGAGATGCAGATCAGCAGGACCCTCACCAACGACCACGGCCACCGCACCCGGCTGATCGTCACTCACCGGGCCGCCACCGCCGCCCGCGCCGATCTCGTCGTCTGGCTGGCGGCCGGGCGGGTGCGCGCGGTGGACACGCACGAGGCGCTGTGGGCGCGGCCGGACTACCGGGAGGTGTTCGGATGAACCGCGAACTGCGCTTCGCCACCGAGTCGTTGCCGCGCAAGCCGCTGGTCGCGCTGATGCTGTGGTCGATCCCGGAGGCACTGCCGGCGTCGCTGTCCGGCATCGCGGTGGCGCGTGCCGTGGACACCGGCTTCCTGGCCCACCGCCCGGTGATCGGCCTTGCCTGGCTGGGCGCGCTCGTCGTCGCGGCCGGTTTCGGCGGGATCGGCTCCCGCCAGGTGTATCGGCTGTTGGGCCTCGTGGTGGAACCGTTCCGGGACGAACTGGTCCGGCGGGTCGTCGGCGGCGCGCTGCGGCACAGCCTGCGCGGCCGCTCCGACGACGGGGCGCTCGCGCGGCTCACCCACCAGGTGGAGATCGTCCGGGACACCTACGCCGGGCTCATCGTGGTGCTGCGTGGGTTCGTCGTGACGATCATCGGTGTGGTCATCGGCCTGCTGTCGATCTCGCCGGTCATCGCGCTGCTGATGCTGCCGCCGTTCCTGCTCGGCTTCGGCCTGTTCCTCGGCACGCTCGGCATGGCGTCCAATCGCTACCGCGCGTCGGTGCGCGCGGACGAGCAGGCGGCCATCGCGGCGGGCGCGGTGCTCGCCGGCATCCGTGACGTGGTGGCGCGCGGCGCCGAGGACCACGCGCGGCAGATGGTGGCCGCGCCGGTCGCGGCGCAGGCCGCCGCGGAGCGGGCGATCGCCCGGGTCTCCGTGGCGCGCACCTGCTGCTTCGCCGTTGGCGGCTGGGTGCCGATGATCGTGTTGCTGGTCGCCGGGCCGTGGCTGGTCCGCCGCGGTTTCACCGCGGGCGACATCATGGGCGGGCTCACGTATGTCCTCATCGGACTCCAGCCGATGCTGAACAACCTGATCGCCGCCGTGGGCACCAGCGGCCTGCGGCTCACCGTGACGCTGCGCCGCATTCTCGACGCGAGCGAACTGCCCGCAGAGCCCGCGCGGCGCGCGGTCGGCGCCGCGTCCGGCTACGACCTTGCCGTGCGCGGCCTCACCTTCGCCTACGGCCCGCACGCCGAGCCCGTGCTGCGCGACTTGGATCTCAAGGTGGCCGATGGCGAGCACCTGGCCATCGTCGGGCCGAGCGGCATCGGCAAGTCGACGCTCGCCGGCCTGCTGTGCGGGTTGTTGCAGCCCGATGCCGGCACGGTCGAGATCGGCGGGGTGCCAACCGTCGACCTCGCCGTTGACCAGCTGGCGGCGCTGCGGACGCTGATTCCGCAGGAGGCCTACGTCTTCGGCGCGTCGGTGCGGGACAACCTCAGGTACCTGAACCCGACCGCGGACACCGAGCGGCTGGACCTGGCCGTGCGGGCGGTCGGCGCCGACGCGCTCCTGACCCGGCTCGGTGGCCTTGACGCGGAACTGGTCCCCGCCGAGCTGTCCGCCGGGGAACGGCAGCTCATCGCGCTGGTGCGCGCCTATCTGTCGCCCGCGCCGGTCGTGGTGCTGGACGAGGCCACGTGCCATCTCGACCCGGTCGCCGAGGCCCGCGCCGAGGAGGCGTTCGCCGACCGCGGCGGCACGCTGATCGTGATCGCGCACCGGGTCAGCTCCGCGCTGCGGGCCCGGCGGGTGCTGGTCCTGGACGGCGTCACCGCGACCGAGGGCGACCACTCCGAACTGCTCGCGTCGTCCGCCCTCTACCGGGAGCTGTTGGGGCACTGGGAAGCGGGCAGCGTCGTCGGCTCGATGACCGTGTGAAGGGGTTCCATGTCCAGCCATCCACTCGCACCGCTTTCCGCGGACGAGATCACCGCGACTTCCACGATCCTTGTGCGGGACAGGGGTTTGGGCAAGTCGGTGCGGTTCCTGAGCGTCGAACTGCACGAACCGCCGAAGCAGAGTCTGCTGGCCGGGGATACCCCGGACCGTGAGACGTTCGTGGTGCTGCGGGACCGGGCCGAGCGGACCACGATCGAGGCGATCGTCTCGCTCACCAGGGACTCGGTCCGCTCGTGGCGCGTGCTTCCCGGCGTCCAGCCCGGTTACGCGCGCGACGAGTTCGCCGAGGCCGACGAGGTGGTTCGAGCCGATCCCGCGTTCGTCGACGCGATGCGCCGCCGTGGCGTGACCGACCTGTCCCTGGTGTCCATCGACATGTGGGCGCCCGGCAACACCGGGCCGGCAGAGGACCCCGGTCGTCGCCTGATGCGGACGCAGGTCTACGTCCGGTCCGGCAAGTTCGACAACCGTTACGCGCATCCGGTCGAGGGCCTGATGGTCCTCGTCGACATCGACGAGATGGTGGTCGTTGAGGTCGTCGACCACGGTGTCGTGCCGGTGCCGACGACCATGGCCAACTACATCCCGGAGCTGGTCACCGGGCAGATCGAGGGCTACGGCGGCAACGTGCCGTCGTTCGACGAGGTACGCGGCGACCTGCGGCCGCTGGCGATCACCCAGCCGGACGGCCCCGGCTTCACCGTCGACGGGTACGCCGTCGAATGGCAGAAATGGCGCCTTCGGGTCGGTTACTCGCCGCGCGAGGGCCTGCTGCTGCACGAGGTCGGCTACGTCGACCAGGGTCGGCTGCGGCCGATCCTGCACCGGGCGTCGATCTCGGAGCTGTACGTGCCCTACGGCGATCCCAACCCGTCGCAGCGGGTCAAGAACGCGTTCGACATCGGTGAGGGCGGGATCGGGCCGTGGCTCGTGCCCCTCATGCTGAACTGTGACTGCCTCGGCGAGATCCGCTACCTGGACGTGGTGCTGTCCGATGAGGACGGTGACCCGGTCACCCTGCCCAACGCGGTCTGCCTGCACGAGGAGGACTACGGGATCGTCTGGAAACACGTCGACGGCAACCTGGGCCACATGGAGACGCGGCGCCAGCGGCGGCTGGTCGTGTCGTGCTGGGCGACCGCGAACAACTACGACTACGGCTTCTTCTGGTACTTCTACGTCGACGGCACGATCGAGTTCGAGGTCAAGCTGACCGGCATCGTGTCCACCGGCGCCTTCGCCGTGGATTCCCCGCCGGACTGCGGCACGCCGCTGGCGCCCGGACTGTACGCGCCGAATCACCAGCATTTCTTCAACGTACGGCTGGACATGTGCGTTGACGGCGAGCACAACAGCGTGTACGAGGTCGACTCGGTGGCGCTGCCGGCGGGCCAGGACAACCCGGACGGCAACGCGTGGCGGGCTCAAAGAACGTTGCTGGCCAACGAAAGCGAGGCGCAGCGCACGGTCGATCCGCTGGCCGGCCGCTGCTGGCGGGTGGTGAACCCGTCCGTCCACAACCGCGTCGGCCAGCCGGTCGGCTACCAGCTGATGCCCGGCGACAACATCCTGCCGCTGGCACAGGAGGGCTCGCAGAACCACCGGCGGGCCGGCTTCACCTACCAGCACCTGTGGGTCACGGCCTACGACCCGGCGGAACGCTACGCGGCGGGCGACTACCCGAGCCAGCGACCGGACGACGACGGCCTACCGCGTTACGTCAAGGCCAATCGCCCGCTGGACGACACCGATGTCGTCGTCTGGTACACGTTCGGCGCCCACCACGTGCCCCGGTTGGAGGACTGGCCGGTCATGCCGGTGTCCCGCGTCGGCTTCCACCTCAAGCCGGTCGGCTTCTTCGACGGCAACCCGGCCCTGGACCTGCCACGGCCCTGACAGCACAATGGCCCCTCCCGTGCTCGGGAGGGGCCACCGCTTTGAGAGGGGGTTCTGTCAGCCGACCGGGCCCAGGATCGTGGTCACGGTCGTGGTGTGCTGTGCGCCCGCGCTGTCCGTGTAGGTCACGGTCAGCTTGTCGCCGGGGTGGTGCGTGTCCATCAGGTTGGTCAGGGTGGTGCCCGTGTCGACCGCCGTGCCGTTCACCGCGGTGATCACGTCGCCGACCTGGAGGCCCGCCGCCTCGGCCGGACCGCCCGACACGATGGTGGCGATCTGCGCGCCGGACCCGGTGCCGCTCTGCGCGCCCTGGCCCAGGTTGCCCTGCTGGCTCTGGCCCGCGTCCTGCACCCCGACGCCCATGAAGGCCGACGTTCCGATGTGGACGGTGGACGAGCTGGTGCCGGCGATGATCTGGTGCGCCAGGGTGATCGCCTGGTTGATCGGGATGGCGTAGCCCTGGTTGCCGGAGGCGGCGCCCGGGTTGGCGCCCTGCTGGCCCTGGCCGCCGAAACCGCCGCCGCTGAACTGGTAGCCCTGCGATGCCGCGGTGTCCACGCCGATCACCTGGCCCGCGCTGTTCACCAGCGCGCCGCCTGAGTCGCCGGACTGGATGTTGGCGTTCACCTGGATCAGGCCGGTGAGCTGCTCGGACGAGCCGCTGGAGCCGTCGCTGGCTGTGATGGACTGGTTCAGCGCGGTCACGGTCCCTGAGGCGGCGCTCGGGGTGCCACCGGCGCCGCCGGCGTTCCCGATGCCGACGACCGCGTCGCCGGTCGCGACCTTGGTCGAATCGCCGAGGGACTCGGTGGTCAGGCCGGACGCGCCCTGGAGTTGGAGCACCGCGATGTCCTGCGTGCGGTCGTAGCCGACCACCGACGCGGTGTAGGTCTTCCCGTTGCCGATGTCGGTCACCTTGATGCTGGTGGCGCCCTCGACGACGTGGTTGTTGGTCAGGATCTCGCCGTTGGAGGTCAACACGATGCCGGTGCCGGCCGCTTCCGCGTTGGCGTAGCCGAGCACGGTGTTGACGTCGACAAGACCGGGGTCGACCTTGGCCGCGATCGCGGACGGGTTGATCGACGTGTTGGAGGTGCCGCCGCCGGGCGTCGTGGGGGCGGTGCCGAAGTTCTGGTTGCCGCCGCCCGACGCGGTGGTGGTGTTGTCCGTGTTGCCGGACCAGGCGATCCGGCCGATGCCGAGGCCGACCAGCACCGAGAGGCCGACCGCGCCCAGCGCGATGCCCACCGTGCGCAGCGGCCTGCGGCGCGGCTGCTGGTAGGCGGGCGGCGGGACCCACTGGCCGGTCTGCTGCGCCCAGTTCGGCTGACCGAACTGCACGGTGTGACCGAACTCACCTGGCTGGCCCTGCGGCTGGTACTGGTAGCCGGGCCAGTTGCCCGGGTCGTTGCCGACCGGGCCGCCGAGGCCCGGACCGCCACGAAATTCCTGTTCCCCGGGCTGCCCGGGGCCTTGGTAACCGGGTTGGCCGGGCTGTCCGGCGCCCGGGTAGCCGGGTTGGCCGTAGTAGCCGGGGTGTCCTTGGTAGCCAGCGCCGGGGTCTCCCGGTGTCGCACCGGGCTGGCCCTGGTTGCTCGCCTCGCCCGGCTGACCAGGGTTGTCCTGCCGGCCGGTCCAGCGCGGATCGTGCTCGCTCATGCCCTGCTCCCAGAGTGCGGCTTCGTCGTAGAGGTTCTCTGTTCCTCTACCAGAACACTCCTGCTACCTGAGAGTTTCCTTCACAGGCACCGTGGAGGTCCTGAGGAACCGCCATGGGTTCTCGGCTACCCGAGGAATATGTCCGTTTGGAGCTGTTCCTCCGTGGCGCCGTCGTAGCGGTACCGCGCGAAGTCGGACATACCGGCCGAACGCAGCACGTCCTCGTCGACCAGGGTCTGGCCGGTGCACTCGGCGGCCGATTGGGTCAGCACGTGGTGTGCCGCGTCGGCCATGATCTCCGGACGCCGGGACACGGCCATGGCCACGTCGCCGCCGACGATGTTCTGCACGGCCGCGGTGGCGATCGTGGTCCGCGGCCACAGGCAGTTCGCCGCGATGCCCTGCTCCCGGTAGTGCTCGGCGACGCCGATGGTCAGCATCGTCATGGCGTACTTGCTCACCGTGTAGGGCGCGTGGTCGCGCAGCCAGCGCCGGTCGAGGTCCAGCGGCGGGGACAGCGTCAGCACGTGCGGGTTCGCCGCGGCGAGCAGGTGCGGCAGGGCCAGCGAGGTGAGCAGGAACGTGCCGCGCACGTTGATGTCCAGCATCAGGTCGTAGCGCTTGGCCGGCAGGTCACCGACGCTGGCGAGGTTGATCGCGGACGCGTTGTTCACCACGATGTCGATCCCGCCGAACCGTTCCACGGTCGCCGCGACCGCGGCCTCGACCTGCTCGTCGGCGCGAATGTCGCCGACGAACGGCAGCACCTGGCCGCCCGCTGCCTTGATGTCGGCGGCCGCGGTGTGGATCGTGCCGGGCAGCCGTGGGTCCGGCTTGTCGGTCTTGGCGATCAGCGTGACGTTCGCGCCGTCCGCGGCGGCACGGACCGCGATGGCGAGGCCGATACCCCGGCTGCCGCCGGACATCACGATCGTCTTGCCGGCCAGTGATCCCACGGGCACCTCCACGACGGTGACGGGTGCGCGGCGCGCCGCGCACCCGTCAGGGGTTTGCGTCAGTACGACTCGCCGGCCGCCGCTTTGTCCACAAGGGACTGTGGCGGGGTGAACCGCGTGCCATAGCGCTCGCGCGAGTTCGTTCGCCCTTGCCACGAAGCCGGGCAGGCCACCCGCGTACTGGTTCACGTACTGGACGACACCGCCGGTCCAGGCCGGGAAGCCGATGCCGAAGATGGACCCGATGTTGGCGTCCGGAATCGAGCGCAGCACACCCTCGTCGAAGCACTTGACCGTTTCCAGCGCCTCGGCGAACAGCATCCGCTCCTGCAGATCCTCGAACGGGACGTCGGCGGGCGCCTTGCCGAAGTGCTCGGCAAGGCCCGACCACAGGCCGGTCCGTTTGCCATCCGCGCCGTACTCGTAGAACCCGGCGCCGGTGGAGCGGCCCTTGCGGTCGAAGTCCAGCACCATCCGGTCCACCACGTCCTCGGCCGGGTGCGCGGCCCACGTGCCGCCGGCCGCCTCGACACCCGCCTTGGTCTCCTCGCGGATCTTGCGCGGCAGGGTCAGCGTCAGCTCGTCCATCAGCTGCAACGGCGGCGCCGGGTAGCCTGCCTGGCTGCCGGCCTGCTCGATCGTGGCGGGCGGCACGCCCTCGCCGACCATCGCGATGGCCTCGTTGAGGAACGTGCCGATGACGCGGCTGGTGAAGAAGCCACGGCTGTCGTTGACCACGATCGGGGTCTTCTTGATCTGCTGCGCGATGTCCAGCGCCTTGGCCAGCGTCGCGTCGCTGGTCTTCGCGCCGACCACGATCTCCAGCAGCGGCATCTTGTCCACCGGCGAGAAGAAGTGCAGCCCGACGAAGTCCGCTGGCCTGCTGACGCCCTCGGCCAGCCCGGTGATCGGCAGGGTCGACGTGTTCGAGCCGAGCACGGCGTCCGGCGCCACGTGCGGCTCGATCTCGGCGAACACCTTCTTCTTGAGCTCGGGGCTCTCGAACACCGCCTCGATCACCAGGTCGACACCGGCCACGGCGGACGCCTCGGCGGTGGGCGTGATCCTGGCGAGCAGCGCGTCACCCTTGTCCTGCGTCAGCTTGCCTCGCGACACGGCCTTGGCCACCAGCTTCTCCGAGTAGCCCTTGCCCTTCGCGGCAGCCTCGGCCGACACGTCCTTGAGCACCACGTCCAGACCGGCCCGAGCGCACACGTAGGCGATGGCCGCGCCCATCATCCCGGCCCCGAGCACGGCTACCCGATGCGCTTCGTGCTTCGGGTAGCCCTCGGGACGGCTGCCGCCGGAGTTGATGTGCTGGAGGTCGAAGAAGAACGCCTTGATCATGTTCGTGCTGGTCTGGCCGGTGACCAGCTCCACGAAGTACTCGCCCTCGACCTTGATCGCGGTGTCGATGTCGACCAGCGCGCCCTCGATCGCGGCGGCCAGGATGTTGCGCGGGGCCGGCATCGGCGCGCCCTTGAGCTGCTTGCGCAGGTTGGCCGGGAACGCGGGCAGGTTCGCCGCGAACGACGGGTTGGTCGGCGAGCCGCCGGGGATCTTGTAGCCCTTCGCGTCCCACGGCTGCACGGCGTCCGGGTTGGCCCTGATCCAGTCCTTGGCCCTGGTCAGCAGCTCGTCCGGCGTGTCAACGACCTCGTCGATCATGCCCAGCGCCAGTGCCTCGCGCGGCTTGTGGCGCTGGCCCTGGAGCAGCACGTTGAGCAGCGCGCTCTGGATGCCCAGCAGCCGTACCGTCCGCACCACGCCGCCACCGCCGGGCAACAGGCCCAACGTGACCTCGGGCAGGCCGATCTGGCTGCCCTTCGCGTCCAGCGCGATCCGGTGGTGACAGGCGAGCGCGATCTCGTAGCCGCCGCCGAGCGCGGCTCCGTTGATCGCGGCCACCACCGGTCGGCCGAGCGTTTCCAGCCTGCGGAACTGGAACTTGATGGCCTCGACGTTCTCGCGGACCCGGCCGGCGTCCTCAGGCTGCGCGGCCAGCAACAGGTGCAGGTCGCCGCCTGCGAAGAACGTCTTCTTGGCCGACGTGACCACCACACCGGCAATGCTGTCCTTTTCGGACACCAGCCGGTCGACCGTGGCCACAAGGGAGCTGGCGAACTTCTCGTTCATGGTGTTGGCGGACTGGTCCGGGTCGTCCATGGTCAGCACGACAATGCCGTCGGCATCCGCGTCCCAGCGGAACATGTTCTGGTCGGTCATGTCTGTCGTGTCCCCTCAGACCCGCTCGATGATGGTCGCGACGCCCATGCCGCCGCCGATGCACAGGGTGACCAGCGCCCGGCGCGCGTCCCGGCGTTCCAGCTCGTCCACCACGGTGCCGACCAGCATCGCGCCGGTCGCGCCGAGCGGGTGGCCCATGGCGATCGCGCCGCCGTTGACGTTCACCCTGTCGGCGGGCAGTTCGAGGTCCTTCATGAACTTCAGCACCACGGAGGCGAACGCCTCGTTGATCTCGAACAGGTCGATGTCCTTGATGGACAGTCCTGCGGTGGCGAGCACCTTCTTCGCGGCCGGCGTCGGGCCGGTCAGCATGATGGTCGGGTCGGCGCCGGTGGTCGCGGTCGCCAGCACCCTGGCGCGCGGCGCGAGACCCGCCGCCCGGCCCGCCTGCTCGCTGCCGACCAGCACCAGTGCGGCGCCGTCCACGATGCCCGACGAATTGCCGGCGGTGTGCACGTGGTTGATCTTCTCCACCCAGTGGTACTTCTGCAGCGCGACCGCGTCGAACCCGCCCATGTCACCGATGCCGGCGAAGGACGGCGCCAGCTTGCCAAGGCTATCCACAGTGGATTCCGGGCGCATGTGCTCGTCGTGGTCCAACACGGGCAGGCCGTTGCGGTCGGCAACGGCAACGACCGACTTGGCGAAGTGCCCGCCGGACCAGGCCTTGGCCGCGCGTTCCTGGGACTGCACCGCGTAGCCGTCCACGTCCGTCCGGGAGAAGCCCTCGATGGTGGCGATCAGGTCGGCGCCGATGCCCTGCGGCACGAAGTAGGTCTCGTAGTTGGTCTCCGGGTCCAGCGCCCACGCGCCGCCGTCGGAGCCCATCGGCACCCGGGACATCGACTCGACGCCGCCGGCAAGCACGAGGTTGTCCCAGCCGGAACGCACCTTCGTGGCCGCGGTGTTCACCGCTTCGAGGCCGGACGCGCAGAACCGGTTCAGTTGCACGCCGCCCACGGTGTCCGGCAGCCCGGCCATGATGGCCGCGGTGCGCGCGATGTCGCCGCCCTGCTCGCCGACCGGGGACACCACGCCGAGCACGATGTCGTCGATGGTGTTCGGGTCAAGGCCGGGATGGCGGCGGTGCATCTCGTCGATCAGGCCCACGATCAGGGAGATCGGCTTGGTGGCGTGCAGCGAACCGGTCTGCTTGCCGCGGCCGCGCGGGGTCCGGATCGCCTCGTAGATGAATGCCTCGGTGCTCACAGCACACTCCTCGCTGACACGTCGTCAGTCCACTGGTAATCCCATTCTCGCGCTTGTTGGCGGGTTGTCAATAGCGTCGCCACCGGCCTAACATGACGCCGATCACGAAACGGAGGCCCGGGTGAACGCCTACCAGGAGATCAGCTACGAGGTGGCGGACGCGGTGGCCACCATCGCACTGAACCGACCGCAGCGCCGCAACGGCTACACGGTGGTGATGGCCGACGAGCTCGCCGACGCACTGTCTGCGGCCGATCTTGACGACACGGTGCGCGTGGTCATCCTCACCGGGCACGGCAAGGACTTCTGCGTCGGCGCGGACCTGTCCGGCGGTTCGCTCGCTGTTGCCGAGGACGCGGATCCCTACCACGAGCCGGCAGGCCGGGTGTCGATGCGGATCTACGCGATGAACAAGCCGGTGATCGCGGCCCTGCGCGGCATTGCCGTTGGCGCAGGGTCGACGATCATCCTGCCGGCGGATTTCCGACTGGCGGCCACGGACACCCGGTTCGGTTTCGTGTTCACCCGGCGTGGCCTTGTCCCGGAGGGCGCGTCCGCGTGGTTCCTGCCCCGGTTGGTGGGCCTTGGCCGGGCGTTGGACTGGATGGTCAGCGGCCGGGTCTTCTCGGCTGATGAGGCCTTGGCCGCCGGTTTGGTCACCCGGTTGTATGAACCGGACGAGGTATTGCCGGCCGCGCAAGCTCTGGCCGCCGAGTTGATCGCGACCACGTCGCCGGTGTCGGTGGCGATCACCCGGCAGTTGCTGTTCCGCATGGCGCCGTTGGACACGCCGTTCCCGACCAGGGACCTGGACTCCCGCCTGATCGCGGACGCCCCCGCCAACCCCGACGCGGTGGAGGGCGTGGTGTCGTTCCTGCAGAAGCGCCCGCCGGACTTCCCCGGCCGGGTGAGCAAGGACCTGCCCGACTACCTGCCGTGGCTGTCGTGACCACCGAACCCCGCTGGCGCCGCCTGGAACCGGACGAGCGGCGGGCCCAGATCCTGGCATGCGCCCGCCGCCTGTTCGGCGAACGCCACTACGACGCCGTGTCCACAACGGAGTTGGCCAGGGAGAGCGGAGTGGCGCGGGGCCTGATCAACCACTATTTCGGCACCAAACGCGAACTGTACCTGGAGGTCGTGCGCGACCTGATGTTCATTCCGGAATACGCCGTGGAAAAGCTGGCCCACGGCAGCATCGAACAGCGGGCATCAGCCAGCATAGAACGTTTCCTGGCGGTGATCGAACGCAACCGCTCAATGTGGCTGACCACGGTAGGCACCGGCGGCTACGGCCGCGACCCGGACCTGGAACAGATCCTCCAGGAGGCCGACGAAATAGCCGCCGACCGAATGATCCAGACGGTCGGCCTGGAAAACATCACCGAAGGCCGAGAAGAACTACGCGCGATGATCCGATCGTTCAGCGGCATGGCCAAAACAGCAACCCGAGAATGGCTGATCCGAAAAACATTGACCCGAGACCAGGTCCAAACCCTCCTGGCCACCCTGCTAGCCACCATCATCACCGAAGTACATGGCCACATGTTCGGCGACCCGGCCACCTTGTCAGGACTCCAGTAGCACTTCCGGATCGAACGAGAGCGGGAACGGCAGGTCGGTGCGGAACTCCTGACCAGCCAGTGCTTTCGCCTGCACAACGTACTCACCGGAATCAGCCAGCCGAAGAAGCTCCACGTGCGCTTCATGGTCGGTGATTTCGATCCACATGTAGTAGGGCACACCAGCGGCGGCACACAGAGCGGGCTTGTCGATCCGGTCCTGGCGCACGCTCGATGGAGACACGAACTCGATTGGCATGAGCACCAGTTCGGCCGGCACCCAGTTTTCCCGCTTGAGCGGCTGCCGCAGGATCGTCAGATCGGGCTGGATCCATCGCTGTCTGTGGAAGAGCACATTGAGGCTCCCATAGGCTCGATATCCAGCCTCGCGAGCGGCCAATCGCAGCATCGAGCCCAACTCGAGGAAGGCATAGCTGTTGCCGCTGTTCTCGCAGGGGCTCATGATCAGGTTACCGTCCAGGCACTCGTACTTGGCTGGCGGCAAATCCTCAATGGGTAGGTAGCGCCCGGCCAGCTCCGTCGTCCACAGCCCTCGGAGCTCGACGAGTGGGTCGAACCCGGATGGCACCATCGGTACAGTCACGACCACCACCTCCTCGCGCTCCAGGATACTTGTTCTCACGAGCGGAAGCTTGCCCGATCTGTCCTGGCTTGTGAACCCTTCCCCGATTTGACTACCAGATCGTGTGGATCATGCCGTTGTGTCACTTTGGTCGCCGCGTTTGACCGACGTCAGGAGCAGTTGGGCCACGTCCACCACTTGCAGGGTTTCCGTTGCCACGCCTTCGTTCTGGCGTTGGGTGACGCCGTCGGTCATCATCACTCGGCAGAACGGGCAGGCGGTGGCGATCTTGTTGGGGGACGTACCGAGGGCCTCGTCGGTGCGTTCCAGGTTGATCTGCTTGCCGATCCGCTCCTCCATCCACATGCGGGCGCCGCCCGCGCCGCAGCAGAACGAGCGGTCGGCGTGCCTCGGCATCTCGCGCAGGACGGCGCCGGACGCGCCGACCAGTTCGCGCGGGGCCTCGTAGACCTTGTTGTGCCGCCCCAGATAACACGGGTCGTGGTACGTCACGTCCTCCGCGACGGGGGCCACCGGAACCAACCGGCGTTCACGCACGAGGCGGTTCAGCAACTGCGTGTGGTGCACGACCTCGTACTCGCCGCCGACCTGCGGGTACTCGTTGGCCAGCGTGTTGAAGCAGTGCGGGCACGTGACGACGATCTTGCGCTTCGCCGGCTCGCGGCCCTCGAACAGCGTGTTCAGCACCTCGACGTTCTGCTGTGCCAGCATCTGGAACAGGAACTCGTTGCCGGCCCGCCGCGCCGGGTCACCTGTGCACGTCTCGTCAGGGCCGAGCACGACGTAGCGCACGCCCGCGATGTGCAGCAGCTCCGCAACGGCCTGGGTGGTCTTCTTCGCCTTGTCCTCGAACGCGCCCGCGCAGCCGACCCAGAACAGATAGTCCACGTCGTCGGCCAGCGAGCCGTCGAAGAGCGGCACCTCGAAGTCCAGCGCCTTCGTCCACTCCAGACGGTCGCGGGCGTTCTGGCCCCACGGATTTCCTTTGTTCTCAAGGTTCTTGAACATACCGCCCAGCTCGGACGGGAAGCTCGACTCGATCATGGTCTGGTACCGGCGCATGTCGACGATGTGGTCGACGTGCTCGATGTCCACCGGGCACTGTTCGACGCACGCGCCACACGTGGTGCACGACCACAACACGTCCGGGTCGATGACGCCGAACTCCTCCGCCGTGCCGACCAGCGGCCGCAGCGCCTGCTCCGGCCCGGAACCGGGCACCCGGCCGAAACCGGACTCCGGCACGCCATGGTGTTCCGATGCGGAGATCTTGGCGTCGGCCGGCACTTCCTGACCGCCGATGAGGTAGGGCGCCTTGGCGAACAGGTGGTCGCGCAGGTCCATGATCACCAGCTTCGGCGACAGCGGCTTGCCGGTGTTCCACGCCGGACACTGGCTCTGGCAGCGGCCGCACTCGGTGCACGTGGCGAAGTCGAGCATGCCCTTCCAGGTGAAGTCCTCGACCTTGCCGCGGCCGAAGGTGTCGTCCTCGCCGGGGTCCTCGAAGTCGATCGGCTTGCCACCCGACTCCATCGGCAGCAGCGGGCCGAGTCCGTCTGGCAACCGCTTGGCGCCCACGTTGACCGGGGCCAGCGCGATGTGCAGGTGCTTGGAGTGCACCACGATCACCAGGAAGCCGACGATCACCGCGATGTTCACCAGGATGAACGTGGTCTCCAGGACGGCGTTGACACCGGTACCCAGCGGTGCGAGCGCGTGCCCGACCAGCCACGACGCGAACGCCCAACCGCTGCGCCCGTACATGAAGTGGCCCGTGTTGAACTGCGCGCCCCGATAGATCAGCAGTGTCACCATGACCGCGAAGATCATGCCGAGCACGACCCACGCGGCGCCGGTGTGCGAGCCGTAGAACCGGGACTGCCGCTGCCGGCGTTCCGGTGCCTGCCGGATCCGCAGCACCGCGAACGTGATCAACGCCACGATCACCGCGACCGTGAAGAAGTCCTCGAGAAAACCGAGCCAACGGGCGTGCCCGAACCACCAGAACGCGAAGTCACGGGAGAACAGCGCGCCCCAGGTCTCCACGATGGTGAACCCCAGGATGATGAAACCCCACATGGTGAAGAAGTGCGCGAGGCCGGGCACCGACCACTTGAGCAGCTTGCGCTGCCCGGCGACCTCGGCGACCTCCGTCTCCAGCCGGGCACGGACGTCCCTGAGCCGACCGGTGGCGGGCTGACCGACCGAGATGAGCCGGTAGAGCCACAGCACCCTGCGGCCTGCGACGGCGAGGCCGATCGCGGTGATCGCGAGGCCGACCACTAGTCGAAGTATCACGAATCCTCCGGTCTGCTGGCCAGGACCCTGGGAGCGTACGCCACGTTACCGATCAGTAACCAGTCTCGCGTGGCGCGCGTCGCACAACTATCGGATATCCGCGCGACGACCGCTCAACACGCCAGAACCCGCGCCATAGGGTGGTCGGCATGAACGATCTGATCGCGCTCGCGACCACGCTCCGTTCGCTCCATCGGCCGGGGCACCCGTTGGTGCTGCCGAACATCTGGGACGCCGCGTCCGCCCGGCTGGTCGAGGCCGCCGGGTTCCCGGTGGTGGCGACGAGCAGCGGCGCCGTCGCCGAGTCGCTCGGCTACGCGGACCATCAGCAGGCCCCGGCCGGCGAGATGCTGGCCGCGGCGGCCCGGATCGGCCGCGCGGTGTCCGTGCCGGTGACCGTGGATGCCGAGGCAGGCTACGGCCTGCCGGCCGACGACCTGGTCGGGCGGCTGCTGGCGGCGGGCGCCGTCGGGTGCAACCTGGAGGACAGCGACCACCAGCAGGGCGGCCTTGTCGACGTCGACCGCCAGGCCGAGTGGCTGGCGTCGGTCCGCGCGGCGGCCGAACGGGCCGGCGTGCCGCTGGTGATCAACGCGCGGGTGGACGTGCTCATCGCGGCGCACGCGGGTGGTGGCGTCGTGGACGAGTCCGCGCTGGCCGAGGCGATCGTGGCGCGGGGCAAGGCGTATCTCGCGGCGGGCGCGGACTGCGTGTTCCCGATCCTGCTGCACGACCCGACGGCGATCCAGCAGGTCGTCGCCGCGCTCGCGCCCGCCGCCGTGAACGTGCTCTCGGGGCCGCGGGGTCCGTCGACGGAGGATGCGGCCGGGTGGGGTGTGGCACGGCTGTCGGCGGGGGTTGGCCTGTGGCGGCTGCACCTGGCGGCGCTGGCCGAGCGTTTGGCCGTTCTCGCGGCGGACTGACCGGTTGATCCGATACGGTGCCCGCGTGCGACCCGTGATCCCGATGTCGGCTCTGGTCATCGCCACGGTGGTGCTCGCCGGTTGCGCGGCGCAGACGGCCGGTTCGGCGCAACCGGCCGACAACGCGCCACCCACCACCGGATCGGCGAACAACTTCGGCGCACCGAAGGTGACCACGCCGCTGGACACCACGAAGTACCAGGCCAACCCGTGCGGCACGCTGACCCCGGCCCAGCTCCAGGCACTCGGCATCACCCAGCCGGGCAAGGTGACAGCCGACCCCACCGGCGGGTTCTGCGACTGGAGCCCGCAGCTGGACGTCGTGTACACCCTCGGCTTCAACATCGAGTTCCAGCCAGGTGACGCCCCGGGCCTCGCCAACGTGTACCAAATCGGCGGCCCGAACAGCATCAAACGACTACCGGACGTGCACGGCCAGCCCGCGGTCACCCAGCCGAGCCAGAACACGGGCGGGAGCTGCACCATCTACGTGGGCGCCACCGACATGATCTCGTACGGGGTCGCCGTGACCATCCCCGGCGGCCTGCCGCATTTCGCCGATCCGTGCACCGTCGCCACGCAGATCGCCGACGACGTGACCACCACGATGAAATCCGGAGGGTGAGGGAACCAGCTACCGGATGTCGTCATCTCACTCCACAGTGGCAACGCAACACGCTACCCTGGCCCAGGGCGCTGGCCAGCGACAGCGAGGCCAAAACCCCAGGACTGCGCGAATTTTTGAGGGCCAACCACAGGACCAAACATGAGGGGAGCCAGCGATGGCCGACCAACTGCCGCAACTGCCGCCCGAGCTCGGTGCCATCACCGGGATCAGCGGCCTCGCCGCCATCGTGCAGATCGCCGAGGAGATCGCGCACGAGGTCCAGGTCATGGGCGGCGGCAAGTACGCGTTCCACCCGGACGAACTGCGGTCCGTGCTCGCGCAGTGGCAGTCGCTGCAGCAGACCGTCGAGACCGCACTCCAACATGTGGGCACCAAGACCCCACACAACTCGGCCGTGCTCGCGCCCGGCAACGAGGTCGCCAGCGACGCCGCTGCCAACGCCGCGCACACCACGAACACCGCCTACCAGGCATACCTGAAGAGCATGGATGCCTACATCACGGGCTACGTGAAGGACCTGCAGGGCGTGCTGGACAACTACATGGGCACGGAGAGTGCCAACGCGGACCTCGCGGCGGGCGCGCGGAACAGCATGCGGGCCTGACGGGCACCGGTCGGCCGAACAAGGACGGATGAATGGGCAACACGTATTCGGCTCCGGACATCTACCACCGGATCAGGGGCGGCCGGGGCGCGAGCGCCTTCTCGTCCAACGGTGCCATGACCGAGCAGCAGTCCGGTCTGCAGAGCCAGATCAACCAGCAGGTCAGCGACCTGAACAACAAAATGAACGCGTCCTGGACGGGCAACGCGTCCGACCAGGCGGTCTCCGGCGCCGCGCCACTGGCGACCGCGTCCGATTCGGCGAGCACCTCGCTGAACCAGGCGTCCAGCGCGATGAACAACCAGGTCGGCTCGTTCCACACGGCGTACAACAGCGTCGTCCCGATGTCGAACGCGGCGCCACAGAACAACTTCGTCAACGAGATGGTCAGCGGTCTCGGCGTCAACACTCCGCTGGACCAGCAGATCAGCAACTACAACTCGGCCGGCCAGCAGAACGTGCAGGTCTACAACAACTACAGCGCGCAGAGCTCGGTGAACGCGGCGGAGATGCCGACCGACTTCGGCACGCTGCCCAACCCGCACCCGGACGTCACCGTGATCCCCGGGCCGACCGGCTCGACGGGTCCGACGTACACCGGTTCGGTCGGCCCCGGCGGTACCGGCGGCGGCGGCACGCCGCCCAGCGCCTACCGGTCCCCCGGCGGTCCGCGCGCCGGTGGCGGTCCCGTCTGGACCAATCCCGGCGAACCGGTTCCGGTCGGGACGCCCGGCGGCCCCGGACCCGGTGGTGGCGTGTGGGAGCCGCCGCCGACCACGGTCCAGTCGGCGCCGCCGACCATGGAGTTCCCGCCCGGTGGTGGTGGGATGCCGCCGGGTGAGTTCACCGACCCGAACTTCCCGGGCGGCATGGGACCGTTGGGCGGCCTGCCGCCGAACGAGGACGGCACGTCCGGCGGGCGCGGCACCTTCAACCCGTTGACCGGCGAATGGACGTCCGGTGAGCCCGGCTTCGGCGGTTCTGGCGGCTTCGGCGGTGCGGGTGGCCCCGGCGGTCTCGGTGGCGCGGGCGGTGCCGGCGGCATCGGCACCGGCGCGAGCGGCGGTGCCGGCAGTTCCGGGACCAGCGGCTCGAGCGGCAGCAGCGGCGCGGGCATCACGTCCGGTGCCGAGGAGGCCGCGTTCGGCCGGGCCGGCGGCCTTGGCGGTGCGCCCGGCGTCGGCGGCCCCGGTGCCATGGGTGGCGGCCGCGGCGCCAAGGGCGACGAGGACGAGGAACACAAGACCGCCGAGTACCTGCAGGAAGCCGATCCGGACGCGATCTTCGGCACCGATCAGATGACCGTGCCGCCCGTTATCGGCGAGTAGCAGCAAGGACGCTGGTGTAGCAGGCTGGCCGCGTGGGAACGCCACGCGGCCAGCGTCATGAGTGGGGTGGGTAGGTCGTGCTGTATCAACAGGTCACGCTGTCCCTGGACACGCTGGCCACCGTGTGGCAGCGGGAGAATCTCGGCGAGCTGCACAACACCCTGGTCGACGTGCCGGTCTGGCGGGACGAGGCGGCCGAGGGCGAGGCGCTGGCACGAGCCATCGGCGAACTGACACAGCGTGGCCTGCTGGTCGGCCGGGATCTGCACGCCGACCTGCGGGATACGCTGAACCTGCTGGCCCGCCCTTCGATGGAGTACTACGGCTGGATCGGCTACCTGGAGGACGAGCGGCAGGTCAGTCTCGCGGTCCTGGTGGCGGCGATCGGCCAGGACGCCGTGCTGCTGGTCCGCGACGGCCAGAACGTACACATCGGACCGACGAGGCCCGAGGGCATGGCGGAGACACTGCTCGGCCACCTGCCCACCGTTGCCGCCGCTCGCGGCCGATCGGTGAACCTGCCAGAGAACGAGGTCCGGCAGCTCGTGTCGGACCGGATGCACGCCGCACCCGGCGCGAGCAAGCCCCTGCCGGCCAGCGCCTACGACATCTTCGGCCGCGCGTCGATGGCCGAGGACGCCCGCGACCTGATCACCGCCATGGACCAGCCGCGCACCGGCGGCGGCGAGCTGTACATCGCGGCCCGCGTCCGCACCGGCGAACGCCGCCGCTGCGAGAACCCGGTGGTGTACGTGGACACGCAACAGGGCCGGTGGATGACCCAGTTGTCCAGCGGGCGGGTCGGTGAGCGGTGGATCGTGTCCGCTCCGGCCAGCCGGCAGCTGCTGCTGAGCAAATTGAACGAAATGCGCAACAACGTCCTCGGATAGCGGTTCGCACCTTCGGGAAACATGGTCTCGCGATTTGGGCCGGCAGCGACCAAACTGACCGGTAACCCGGTCGGCGACATCGCGCGAAGGAGCCCGATAGCCATGTTGAGCACCATGCAGGACGGACCGCTGTCGATCGCCAGCCTCGTCCGGTACGGCACCGGCGTGCACGGCGACAGTGAGGTCGTGACCTGGACCGGCGAGTCGGGACGGCGGAGCACCTACGCGGAACTCGGCCGCGAGGCCGCGCGCCTGGCGAACGCGCTGCGGGCGCTCGGGGTGTCCGGTGACGACCGGGTCGGCACGTTCATGTGGAACAACACCGAGCACCTGGCCGTCTACCTGGCGGTGCCGGCCATGGGCGCCGTGCTGCACACGCTGAACATCCGGCTGTTCCCCGACCAGCTCACCTACATCGTGAACCACGCGCGGGACAAGGTCGTCGTCGTGGACGCGAGCCTGTTGCCGCTGCTGAACCCGCTGCTGTCCACTTTCGACTCGGTGCGACACGTGGTCGTGGTCGGTGGCGAGCCGGATGCCGTGACGGCGCCGGACGGCGTCGCCGTGCACTCCTACGCCGATCTGCTGGCAGGCCAGTCCGACGAGTTCGACTGGGTCGAGATCGACGAGCGATCCGCGGCCGCGATGTGCTACACGTCCGGCACGACCGGCAACCCGAAGGGCGTCGTGTACTCGCACCGGTCGATCTGGCTGCACTCGATGCAGGTCTGTATGACCGACGGGATGGGCCTCGCGCAGTCCGACCGGGCGCTGGTGATCGTGCCGATGTTCCACGCGATGTCCTGGGGCCTGCCGTACGCGTCGCTGATGGTCGGCGCCTCGCTGATCATGCCGGACCGCTTCCTGCAGCCCGCGCCACTGGCCGCGATCATGGCCGCCGAGCAGCCGACCCTGGCCGGCGCGGTGCCCACGATCTGGCAGGGCCTGCTGGCCCACCTGGACAAGCAGCCGCAGGACCTGTCCACCCTGCGCACCGTCGTGGTCGGCGGGTCGGCCTGCCCGCCGTCGCTGATGCGGGCGTTCAACGACAAGTACGGCGTGCACATCACGCACGCGTGGGGCATGACGGAAACGTCCCCGCTGGGCAGTCTGGCGCATCCGCCGGCCTGGGCCAAGGGCGAGGACGAGTGGACCTACCGGTTCAGCCAGGGGCGGCTCCCGGCGTCCGTGCAGGGCAGGCTGATCGGCACCGACGGCAAGGAAGCCCCGTGGGACGGCGAAAGCGTCGGCGAGTTGGAAGTCCGCGGCCCGTGGGTGACGGCCGGCTACTACGGCGTCGACGACCCCGACAAGTTCCACGACGGCTGGCTGCGCACCGGCGACGTCGGCACACTCACGCACGACGGCTTCCTACGCCTGACCGACCGGTCGAAGGACGTGATCAAGTCCGGCGGCGAGTGGATCTCGTCGGTGGAACTGGAGAACCAGGTGATGGCACACCCGGCGGTGGCCGAAGCCGCGGTGATCGGCGTGCCCGACCCGAAATGGGACGAGCGGCCACTGGTCGCCGTCGTGCTGCGGGAGGGCCACCAAGGTCACAGCAGAGGAACTACGCGACTTCCTGGTCGACCGGGTGGCGCACTGGCAGCTGCCGGAGAACTGGACCTTCATCCAGGAGGTACCCAAGACGAGCGTCGGCAAGTTCGATAAGAAGCGCCTACGCAGCCAGCACTCGGACGGCCAACTGGAGGTCCGCCACCTCAACTAGTCGCCCAACCTGTCCACAGCCAGCGAAGTTATCCACAGATTGTCAGGGAATCCGGCAAAACGACCATTTAGACCTTGACAATTGGTAGATTGACAAGGGGACGCCCCCCGGTGGAGTGGCGGGGGCTGCCTGCGTGTGGGCTGCCTGCGTGTGGGCTGCCTGCGGGCGGTGAGGGTACTGCTCTCGCATGTGCGCGCGGGCTGCGGCGCGGCTAGATCGGCAACGTGCCGCTCAGCGGCCAGGTGTCGTCGTTGAGCAGGCGCTTGAGGACCTTGCCGGTGGCGTTGCGCGGGAGTTCTGGCACGAAGTACACGTCCCGGGGTACGGCGAATCGGGCCAGGCGTTGGCGGACGAACGCGCGTACCCCGTCCGGGTCCAGGGTTACGCCGGGCCACAGGACCAGATAGGCCGCAAGGCGCTGGCCGTACTCGGCGTCCGGTACGCCGACGACGGCCACGTCACGTACCTGGGGCAGCCCGATCAGCGCCTCCTCGACCGGCCGGGGGAACACGTTCTCCCCGCCGGACACGATCATCTCGTCGGCCCGGCCGGTGACGAACAGCCGGCCTGCCGCGTCGAGGTAGCCACGATCGCCCGTGGACATCAGGCGGTGCGCCATGGGCACGCTGCCGCCCTCGGTGTAGCCCTCGAACAGCATTTCGTTGCCCACGAACAGATGCCCCTCCGCGCCCGGCGGCACCGGGTTGCCCACGTCGTCGAAGACGCCGATCCGGGTGCCCGGCGGGCAGCGGCCCGCGGTCGTCGGCGCGGCCCGCAGGTCGGCCGGGTCTGCGATGCTGGCCCAGGAGACTTCCGTTGAGCCGTAAAGGTTGTAGAGGATGTCGCCGAACGTGTCGAGGAACTCGGTGACGAACGTGCCCGCCAGCGCGGACCCGCTGCTGGCCACGATTCGCAGGCACGACACGTCGTAGCGGCGCCGGACGCGGTCGGGCAGGTCCAGGATGCGCTGCAACATGATCGGCACCGCGAACAACGCCGTGCAGCCGTGTTCGTTGATGGTCCGCAGCGCGTCCTCCGGATCGAACCTGCGGTGCAGGGTCAACGTGGCCCGCAACGGCATCGCCAGTTGCATCGCGGCCAGGCCCCACGTGTGGAACACCGGCGCGGCAACGAAGATCCGCTCCCCCGCGCGCAACGGAATCCGGGACAGCAACGACGCGGCCGTGGCCAGCCCACGCGGTGTCGGGCGTTGCGCGCCCTTGGGCGTGCCGGTGGTGCCGGACGTCAGCACGATGATCCGGCCGGCCCGCTCCGTCGGTCTCAGCCTGCCGTCCGGCGCGTTCTCGATCAGGTCGTCAATGGTGGGGTAGCCGCTCTCGCGCTCGGCCCACGTGCTGATCCGCAGGAAATCGCCGGGTACCCGCTCGATGATCGGGGCGAACTCGTCGTCGGCGAGCACGGCTACTGGCTCGTGCCGCGCGATCACGCTGGCCACGGCGGACGCGGAAAGACCCGTGTTGAGCAGCACGCTGTCCACGCCGAGCCGGCCGCACGCGATGATCGACTCGACGAGGCCTGCGTGGTTGCGGCACAGCAGCGCGATCCGCTGGCCTGCCGTGATGCCGTGCGCGGCAAGGCCGTTGGCCAGGCGGCTGCTGCGGTCGATGGTCTCGGCGTAGGTCCGGTTGCCACGCTCGTCGCGTAACGCGATCTCCGTCCCGGCCCGCGCGGCCGCGGCCTGGTAGCCGCCTGGCACGGTCGCACCCCACCGTGCCAGTGCGGACAGCTGCCTTGCGATCTTGTCCGGTCGGCCCGCGGTGAGCACGCCTGCCCGGACCAGGGTGGCGGCCACGCCGAGACCGCTCGTCCTGGCGTCCTCCTCCTGGGTGGCCAGGTCCGCGGCGCGGGCAGGCCGACCGGACAGGTGCCGACCGATCCGGTCCCGCCACGTCGGTGAGCCTGCGCTGCAGCACCTGGGCCGGCAGGTGCGGCAGCTTCGCCTGCACGACCAGTTCGGTGCGCCTTGCGTCCAGGCCGCGCAGTTCCACGGACACCCAACGGCGGTCGTCGTCAACGTCGGACCACACGATGTGCTCGCAGTGCCGGTACACCAGTGCGTCGGTTCGCTTGACCACCAACGAATCCCGCTGCGGGGACAACCGGAACAGGCAGCGCGGCCCACGGCCGACGTCGGCCTGCTGGATCACCTCGCACCAACTGATCTCGGGTACGAACCGGGAGTACAGCTCCGGCGAGCCGACCACCTGCCAGACACGATTCGGCGGGTGGTCAACGACCGCGGACGCCTCCAGGACATCGTCTCGCATGCGGTTCCTTGCCGTTGCGCACGCAGGACCCCCGTCGGCCATCTGATCGATTCGCCGCCGCCCGGCGACGGTAGCCGCCTGGCAACTTGCGTACTCGGTTCAAGTGCGTGACACCGTACCAGCGAACGGCGGCAGGTGCCGTGCGCCGAACGTTTGACAGAACTGGTCTGGTTAACGGGTTTCCGCTACTGCAAAGTGAAAAGCCATCGGACCGATGCCGGCCCGGACGCCCGCTGCAGCGTGCACCGTCCGCGCCCGGCGACACCGCCAGCTCGGCACTGCTCGATTCGTACGATATGTGGCGTGCAACACATCCCGCTCCCGGCACGTGCGCGACGGATCAGCCACCGACAGCGGTTTACAACTAACTGAATCAGTATGAAAATATCTGACTGCTGGCTACGGTCAGCCCTCAGAGAAAGGACGCCGGCATGACGATGCGGGCAGGCAGGACACTCCGGCTGATCGTCGCCACCCTGACCGGGCTGGCGCTGGCCACGGCCTTGTCCGTGGCCCCGGCGACCGCGGCGACGCGGAACACGCCGCCGGGCATCGACTTCCAGCAGTGGCGGGCACCGCTGGACTTCCTGACCGGCCGGTTCGCCGGCACCCGCCCCACGGCCGCCGGCCTGGTCATCAGCAGGCCCGCCGGGACCGTCGACTACGCCGATCCCACCCTGGGCACCACCAAGCCGTACGACTACGCCACCTGGACCTCACCGACGCACCGGATCGGCTTCGGTGCCACCCAACTGGTCGCGTCGTGGAACGCGACCACACCGCGGGGCACCTGGCTCCAGGTCGAGATGAGCGGCCGAACCGAGACCGGCCGGCAGACCGGCTGGTACGTCATGGGCCGCTGGGCCTCCGGCGACACCGACATCCACCGCACCAGCGTGCCCAACCAGACCGATGCCAACGGCACGGTGAGCGTGGACACCTTCGAGTCAGCTGCCGGCGTGACGCTGGCGTCCTACCAGCTCCGCGTCACGCTGTACCGGTCGGCGGGCGCCGGTGCCACGCCGAGCCTGCGCATGGTCGGCGCGATGTCGTCCGCCATCCCGGACCGGTTCACGGTGCCGGCCAGCCCACTCGGCGGCGCGGAGGGCATCACGCTGCCGGTGCCGCAGTACTCGCAGAACATCCACACCGGCGAGTACCCGCAGTACGACGGCGGTGGCGAGGCGTGGTGCAGTCCGACGTCGACAGAGATGGTGGTCGAGTACTGGGGCAAGCACCCGACCCCGGCGCAGCTGGCGTGGGTCAACCCGAGCTACGCCGACCCGAGCGTGGACGCGGCCGCCCGCGGCACGTACGACTACGACTACCAGGGCGCCGGAAACTGGCCGTTCAACGCGGCCTACGCGGCGAGCTACGGCCTGGACGCGCACGTCACCCGGTTGCACTCGCTGGACGAGCTGGAGTCCTACATCAGGCGAGGTATCCCGGTCGTCACGTCGCAGTCGTTCCAGGCGAGCGAGCTGACCGGCGCGAACTACAGCACGTCAGGCCACTTGATGGTGGTAGTCGGCTTCACCCAGTCAGGTGACGTCGTCGTCAACGATCCGGCGTCGTCCAGTGACCAGGCCGTGCGCAACGTCTACAACCGGCACCAGTTCGAAACCGTGTGGCTGCGCACCGAACGGCCACTGCCCGGTGGCGGCGTCGGCGGTGGGTCCGGGGGCGTGGTGTACATCATCACGCCACACGGTATGCCCCTGAGGTAGCGCGGTCTGGACCATTCAGCTACGCTCCGACACCAGCTCCGGTGGGTCCGTGCCGACGCACCTCGCGCGCGGGCCCACCGAGCTGTTGTCATATGTCGATGCCGTTCACCGACGCCGAGTATCCGGCCTGGCCGTACCCCGGCACCCGGCCCGCGCACTCGTTCGTGTACGAGTCCGGCACGGGCTGGCCCCTGCGTCCCACGCCCGGTACCGGCTGGCGCTGGACCCTCACGGACACCGGCGCGGACCTCGACGACTGGCTCTCGTCCAGATCGGTGCCGCAGCTGGCCGAGCGGATCCCGGTGCTCGCCTACGGTTCCAACGCCAACCCGGCCAAGATCACCTGGTTGCGGGACACCCTCGGCCTGCCGGGCCCGGTAGTGGCGCTCCGGGTCCGGTGCACGGGTCTGGCCGCCGTCTGGGCGGCCGGCCAGCGGGTGGTCGACACCCAGCGCCCGGCCACCCTGGTAGCCGAACCCGATCGGGTGGAGTGGCACGCGGTGTGGCTGGCCACCCAGGAACAGATCAGGGTCCTGGACGTGTGCGAGGGCCGGGGCGTCCGGTATCGACTGGTGCGCCTGGCTTCCGGCACGGTGACCGCGGACGACGGCGTCGACCTGCCGGGAGTGCTGGCATACACCGGAGCCACCCGGATCCGAGCCCCGCTCATGGTGGACAACGCGTTCGTCCGCTGCGCGGCCGTGCCACAGGCGGCCGCGGTCGGCCTGGCCGGTGAACCCGGCATCGATGGTCTGTCGGTACACCCGATCAGTGGTGAACCGTCCCCCGACGACTGGCCGGACCGCCTGTTCGTCTACGGCACCCTCCGGCCCGATGACATCGCATGGCCACTGCTGACCTCCCACACCACGGGCCATCCGGAACGGACCGAGTTGACCGGCGCCCTGCACGACACCGGCCGCGGGTACCCGGCTTTCCGGCACGGGGAGGGCACGGTGCCCGGCTGGACGGTCCAGCTCCATTCGCCGGCAGCGGCATTGGCGGAACTGGACAGGTATGAAGGGCCGGAATATCGACGAGTGCGGGTGGTGAATTCGGCCGGGCAGTTGTGCTGGACCTATCTGTGGTCAGCGCCGACCGACGGCATGCGCGTCCTGCAGAACGGTTGGTAGCACCGGTGATCGCCTCTGGCTGCGAGCGAGCAACCGGAAATCTGGACGGGCCTCCTCATCGATGCCACCGCGTTGCTACTTGTGGCCAGTGGCTTGGCTTGTTCACTGTTCCGGGTGGCACGCTTTGGCTTTTGCCACGGCCCTGCTTTCTCCAATCCCTGATCGTGATTTCCGGTGTTGTCAGGGCGGGACGAGTACCAACCTCGACAAACGCGACGCCGCGAGGCAGACCCCCGCCCTCACCGGGGGCTACGGCCCTTTTCGAGCCTAGTCGACTTCTCAAAGTCGTGGGGATGGCTGGCCTCGGGCTGTGGATAACCGCGTGCGGCTGTGGATAACTGATTCGGGCGGGGCTGGTGTTGGGGCAGACTGGCGGCATGACACCGACATCGGCTCAGCCCGTTTTCTCGTCGCGCACTGCTGCTGCGCGGGCTCGGGTCGTGTTGGTGCCTGATCTTGGGGAGGGGCTCGACGAGTACGACTTGGTGATCGGCGCGTTGGTGGCTGCTGGGGCCGAGGTCACCGGGTTGGCTCGGCGGGACACCGTGGTGGTGGACTTCGAGCCGGTGGTGGACGAACTGGCCGAACTCGTGGACCAGGATGATCGGCTGCCGGTGGTGTTGGTGGGGCAGGCGTTGGGCGCGATGGTCGTGGTCCGCTACGCGCAGCGCCATCCCGAGCGGGCCGCCGCGCTTGTTCTGTCCGCGCCGGTGTTGGGGCCATGGCCCGCGTTGGATCTGTTGTCCGAGTTGGTGATTCCGGATCAGCCGTACGGGGCGTTCGAGCGGGAGACGTTGGCCGCGGTGGAGGAGTGCCTGGCCACGATCGACTTCGATCATCCGTTGGGGGACGAACTGCCGGCGTTGTGGTTGCACAGCGCCGATGACGTGCGGGTGCCGTTGGCCGACACCCGCGCCGGGTTGGATCGGGTGCGGGGGCTTCGGTTCGAGGAGCGGATTCATCCTGGTGGTCGGCATGATCTGCTGCGTGACCCGGCCGCGCTCGCCGAGGTGGCCGGGTTCGTGTCGCGGGTCGTTCAGGGTTCGACGGGGGCCTGACCGTCCAGGAACCGCGTGACCAGGCCTCGGACCACCGTCGCCATCGAGAAGCCGTGGTCGGCGCACCACTGGCGTAGCCGGGCGTGCAGGTCTGCCGGGAGCCGTACCGGTACCACCTGTTGCGATCCGCTGGGTGAGCGGCCGTAGAGCTCGCGGAAGCTTTCCGGGCCGGGCGCCAGCACGTGCAGCAGTTCCTCGTTCTGCCGGTGGCCCAGCATGGCGAGGCTGGGGGAAGTGCTGGTCGACCTGGTCAGGACCCAGGCGGTGACGCGCTGGCGTTCGTCGGACGTCAGGCTCTCCAGGGCTTGGGCCAGCAGTTCCTGCACAGTCCGTGCCGGCTTGTCCGACTTGGCCATGTGACACCCCCAACAAGCGATCCGATATCGCTTACGATATCGCGTGATGTCGCCTGAGGCATCACAGGCCGCGTGTCCCGCCACCGTCGACGGTGATCGTGGTGCCCGTCAGGTAGGACGCGGCCGGGGACAGGACGAACGCGGCCACCCGTCCGAACTCGTCCGGGTCGCCGATCCGGCGCAGCGGCACGGCGGCGGATCGGCGCGCGAGTTCGTCGGGGTCCGTGTAGACGGCGGCGACGCGGCCGGTGCGGAACATTCCGGGCAGCAGGCTGACCACTCGGACACCGCGTGGGCCGACCTCGTTCGCCAGGGTCTTCGCGACCATGGCCAGCCCGGGTCGCAGACCGTTGGAAATCGCAAGGCCGTCCAGTGGCTCGCGGACCGACGTGGACAGCACCAGCGCGATCGCACCGCCATCGGCCAACTCGGCGGTCACCCGCCGGACCAGGCGCAGGGTGCCCAGGAACACCGACTCGAAAGCCTGCTCCCACGCGGACAACGGCGTATCCAGCACCCCACCGGCCTGCGGGCCGCCGACGCTCACCAGCATGCCGTCCAATCGGCCGAACCGCGTCACGGCCGCATCGACCAATCGGTCCGGCAGGTCCGGATCGGTATTGTCGCCGGCCACTCCGATCGCGTTCGCACCCAACGCGGCGACCGCCGACGAGACGTTCTCCGGTGACCGCGACGACAGCACGACCCGCGCGCCGTCCGCGACCAGCGCGCTCGCCACCGCGAACCCGAGACCCTTGCTACCACCCGTGACCAGGTACACCCGATCGGCCAACCCAAGATCCACTCTCCACCCCTTCGATGGAACCCAGCCCCGGGCGGCCATGGCCAGCCCGCACCGCCTGCGACAGAATTGACCCACTATGACTGACGACCGCGTCGAACTACTGGTCACGGTGGTCCTCGCGGCGGAGGGCGAACAGGCCGCCCGCGCCGCGTGCCGGGAACTGGTCTGGCAGGTCGACGGGCGGATCGTCGAAGCCACCGACTGTTCGGCCGAGGAACCGGGCTGCTGGTCGGTGACCCTGCGGGTGCCCAGCGAGGAACGCGCCACGCACAACGTGGCCGCACCGCTGGCCAGGGCGGTCCGCCAGTTCGTGCGCGGGCTCGGCCCCGACTTCGTCGTGCCCACGGTGTCCTGCGAGCCACCGACGGCGTGGACCGTGCTGGACGACCCGGACGCGATCGAGTCCCTGGCAACCGGGGCGGAACGCCTGCTCGTCGAGGCCTGGTACGGCGGCGACCCCTATCCCGCGGGCCAGGACGAAAACCAGGAAAGCAGCCAGGAAAGCGATCCGGAAAAAGCCGCGGAAAAGCCGGAACCCCAGCAACCGGCGCGCCGACAACGGCCGCCTGCCGCCGATACCGGCCCGGCACCGAGCTGCCGGCTGACACTGCGCGTCGACGTGGCGACCTCCCGGGTGGCCGGTGCCCAGTGGCAGGCACGCGCACTGGCCAGCCGCATCTCTCGAACGGCGACCGTAGCGGGAGTCACCGCGCGTGACGGCGTGCTCAGCGTGCTGGTCGACCTCGGCACCGCGCACACGCCGGTGCCGCAGACCGTGCTGACCGCGGTGTCCGCATTGGACAGACCGGGCTGGTCTGCACTGCGCTGGGAAGGTGACACGGCGCTCACCACGTGGACGGCGAATCCCCGGCCGGAGTCCGGCATCACGGAGCTGGAGCTCTCCTCGAGCCCGGACGCTCGGCGCCGCCGCGGATGAACCCAAACCAGCACTGCGTCCACGAGCATTAGTCCGGTCGGGTTCGTAACTATACCCGACCGGCCGAGCGCGGTTTCATACGGTCACCGCCCGGCCCTCCGTTTGCCCGCGCTACGGTCAACATCAACTGCACCAAGATCAGCACAACCAACGAACAGCAGGAGATCAACCTCACGATGGCAAGCGTCGACGAAGTTCGAGCCGGCATCGCACTCGCGGTCCAGCAGGCAGGCGAAAGCAGGCAGGCGCTGCAACAGGCCAACTCGTCGCTCGAACAGGCGCAGAGCACACTCACCATGGTCACCCAGGGCAGTGGGCAACCAGATGCGGACCAGGCCAGGGGCCTGCTTGTCCAGGCGGTCCAACAGATCGGCGAAGTGACAAGGACCGTCAACGCGGCGATCACGACCGCCGAGAGTTACTCGGCGCGATTGTAGGGAGGCGGGGCGGTGTCCATCGAGGGGATTCGGGCTGCCATGGCAGAGGTGCGTGCCCAGCTGTTGATCGCGTACCACGCGGCGAAGGCGGCACAGGAACGACTGGCCGAAGCCCATCGGACGCTCGCCAACCTCAGCGGCAACCACTCCGCGTCACTGGTGCCACCCGAACTGGCGAGGGCTCGCGATCAACTGACCAAGTGCCTCGAACAGATCGCCGGTAGCCTCGAGTATGTCGACCGTTTCGTCGCCGGGCTGTGATCCTCGAATGCGCCATGTGCATCGAATGATAGGTTGATCACGACCCACGGGGAGGGCCGAGAGGCACCAAGGGGTTTCGTTTTGAGCAAGCGCAACGACCGGCGCACGAAGATTGAAGCGAAGCTTGCGGATTTTCGTGCCGCCGTCGGCCAGGCACTCGGCGTCGCGGCGGGACAGCAGAGCGGCGTCGCCGAGGAACACGCCCGAACCATGGTCGAACTGTGGCTGCGTGACGACGGACTGGATGCGGCATATGCCGATCCCACCCTCCGGGCGGCCCTGGCCAGTCCGGTCATGGCCGAAATGGTGGCCAGGGTACGGGCCGATCGACTGGCGCATTTCGCCCAGTGGAACGCCGACGGGCCACCCGGGCTGACCGCGCTCGTCGCACAATGTGCGCCGGGAGTGGCCGGTGCGCAGGGGCATTCCTGGCTCGGCGGGATCGGCACCGCGGACGGCATCGACGCCCTGCCAGAACTCTGGCGGATCGGGACGGCGGTCGCCGACCAGGCACCGGAACAAGTTCCCTTTCCGGTCGCCGTGCCGCTGCTGGATTCCGCGCACCTCCAGGTCACCACCAAACCGGAGAGCAGGGCAACGGGCGAGGCACTGGTGGAGGCGTTGCTGCTGCGGGTGCTCAGCCATCTGCAGCCGGGCCTCGCGCTGATCCACGTGTGGGACACCGGACAGCTCACCGGTTCACTGCCCGGCCTGTATCCGCTGACCAGGGCGGGATTGCTGACCGTGCACGATCCGGCCCGCCCTGAGGAACTGCTGGACGAACTGTCCGACCACATTCGGCGGGTGCACACCGGCGTGCTGGCCGGCGGCGACACGACGATCGGGGCGCTGAGCGAGCGGGCCGGCCGGCGCATCGAGCCGTGGCGGATCGCGGTGTTGTTCGGCGACCGGCAGCCACTGCGCGACGAGCACCAACAGCGCCTGCAACGGGTGGCCCGCAACGGGTTGGCCTGTGGCGTGCAACTGATCGTGGTCGACGTGCCGCTGACCGTGAACAGTCCAATGGAGACGATCACGTTCGTCGGCGAGCACACCGCGCGGTGCAGCATGACCGGCCCGGCGGCCACGGTCACGCCGGATCCACCGCTGCCGAGGGCCGAGGTGCCGGCGGCGTGCGCGGCGATCGCCCAGGAACTGGGCAGCCGCAGGGCGAAGGTGGCCTCGTTCGACGATCTCATCGAGCGGCCGTTCTGGCAGCAGCGGTCGGCCGCCGGGCTCGTCGCCACGATCGGCAGGCGCGACGGGAATCCGGTGGACGTGGTGCTGGGTGACTCGTCGCCGCACGGACTGGTCGGCGGACCGAGTGGATCCGGCAAGACGAATTTCCTCTACATGCTGCTCGGCGGCCTCGCGGCCAGGTATTCGCCGGACGAACTGGAGCTGTACCTGCTCGATTTCAAGGAAGGTGTTTCGTTCGCACAGTTCACGCCCGGTCGCCGGGATCCGACGTGGCTGCCGCACGCCCGGCTCGTCGGCGTGAACGTGAACGCGGACCGGGAGTTCGGCGTCGCATTGTTGGCATTCCTCGCCGACACGATGCGACAGCGCGCCGACGCGGCGAAACAGCATGAGGTCACCAAGCTGGAAGAATTGCGGGCCGAGGACCCGGACGGCCGGTGGCCGCGCATTGTCGCGGTCATCGACGAATTCCAGTATCTGTTCGCGGAACGGGATCCGGTGGCCGCGACGTCGGCCCGGCTGCTGGAGGACGTGGCCCGGCGCGGCCGGTCACAGGGCATTCACCTGGTGCTGGCCAGTCAGGACGTGTCCAGCATCGAGTCGTTCTGGGGCAAGCCGGCGATCTTCGAGCAGTTCAGCCTGCGCATCGCCCTGCCCAAGGCGCGGCGGGTGCTGGTCGAGGGGAACGAGGAGGCGGTGACGCTGCCCCGCTGGCACGCCGTGGTGAACCACGAAGCCGGTGTGCGCCTTGGCAACGAGATGGCCCGCGTCCCGGACGCGACCAGCAGGGGCACGTTCGACGAACTACAGCGAGAGCTGTTCGACCTGCGCGAGCCCGACCTGCCGCCACCGAGGCTGTTCGACGGCAGTCACGTGCCGGCGCTGGCGGACACGCCGGACTTCCGGGCGCTGCGGCCGGCGACCCGCGCGCCGGGGGCGTTGCTCGGCCAGATCATCGACGTGGCCGGCAGCGCGGCGGTCACCACGTTGACCGGCGCGCCGGGCCGGAACCTCGCGGTGATCGGCTCGACGGTGCACGATGCGGCGAGCGTGCTGGGCGCGGCGGCCCTGTCCCTAGCTCGGCAGCACAGCCAGGACACGGCCCGGTTCACGCTGTGCCCGCTGGTCGCCGACGCCGCCGCGCCGGTCGCCGAACTGGCGACGCGGCTGCGGCTGGCCGGCCATCCGGTTGGCGAGATCGGCCGCGACGAACTGCGCGCGCACCTGGCCGAGGTGGCCGGCACACTGACGGCGGCGCGGTCCGGCGGCGTCAGCGAGCGGCTCAGGCCGCACTATCTCTTCTACTACGGGGTGGACGCCGGCCACACCGTGCTGGAGGCCAAGGACCCGACATCGCTGGTGTCCGGGCTGGACGACCTGCGCACGGTGCTGCGGCACGGGCCGGAACACCACACGCACGTGTTGGGTTGGTGGCGTGGCGTCGGCAGGCTGCGGGCCAGCCTGAACCCGATGAATCCGATGGACGACATCGGCCCGTGGGTGGCGTTCGACGTGCAGGGCCAGGAACTGGGCCAGCTGACCCCTGGCCAGCACATCCAGTGGTCACCGCGGCCGGGTCGGGGCCTGTTCTTCGACCGGTTCGAACACACCCAACCCGGGGTGATCATCCCGTTCGACATCGACAAGGGCATGGGTCGGGAGGCCGGGGCGTGAACGGTGACGCGGTGCGCCGGTACCGGGAACTGGCCGAGCTGAACACCGAAGCCGTGCGGCACATGCGGGAGCACAACCGCGAGGTCGCGGAGCAACTGCTGGTCCGACTGGCCGATGTGGAACTGCGGCTGGCCAAGGCGATCGAGCGGGAGCGGATGGCCAGGTTCACCGTGCGGGTGAACTGGGAGAACGCGGTCGACATGCTGTGGCCGGAACGTTGGCTGCTCGTCGGGCCGCAGCCCGATCCGACGACACCGCCACCCGGCATGGACACGCATCAGGCGGACGCCGAGGTCAGCAGGGCCTTCGACGCGCTGCGTGAGGCGCTGCGCAAGCCGGCGCTGCTCCCCCGCAGGCAGCACGACGACTGACAACGCGCGAGAATGGGCCACATGACCAAAGGCATGGAGATCCGACTCGCGAAGCGGCCGACGGGCTGGCCGACGCAGGAGAACTTCGAGATCGTCGAGACCGAGGTGCCCAAGCCGGCTGACGGCCAGCTCCTGGTGCGCAACCTCCTGATGAGCGTCGATCCGTACATGCGCGGCCGGATGGACGACGTGAAGTCCTACGCACCACCGTTCCAGGTCGGCGAGCCGCTCGACGGCGGCGCGGTCGGCGAGGTCGTCGAGTCGACGGTGGACGGGTTCAAGCCCGGCGACACCGTGTTGCACAGCCTGGGCTGGCGCGAGTACGCGCTGGTGGATGCCAAGCACGCGGTCAAGGTGGACCCGTCGGCCGCGCCGCTCGGCGCGTACCTGGGGGTGCTGGGCATGACCGGCCTTACCGCGTATGCAGGACTGCTGGAGGTGGCCGAGTTCAAGGCGGGCGACTCGCTGTTCGTGTCCGCCGCGGCGGGCGCCGTCGGTTCCGTGGTGGGCCAGATCGCCCGGTTGAAGGGCGCCAAGCGGGTGATCGGCAGCGCCGGTTCCGCCGCCAAGGTCAAGTACCTGGTGGAGGAGCTGGGTTTCGACGCGGCGTTCAACTACAAGGACGGTCCGGTGCAGCAGCAGTTGGCCGAACTGGCGCCCGATGGCATCGACGTCTACTTCGACAACGTCGGCGGCGACCATCTTGAGGCCGCGATCGCGGTGGCGAACGTCCATGCGCGCATGGCGATCTGCGGGATGATCTCGCTCTACAACAACACAGAACCCAGCCCCGCGCCGCGCAATCTGGCCCAGCTGATCAAGAAGCGGCTCACGCTGCGCGGCATGCTCGTGCGCGACCACTTCCACCTGCAGGAGCGGTTCGTCAAGGAGGTCGGCGGCTGGCTGCGCGACGGCGAGCTGCGCTACCAGGAAACCGTGGTCGACGGCCTTGCCAACGCGCCGGCGGCGTTCCTCGGCATGCTGCGCGGTGAGAACATCGGGAAGATGCTGGTCAGGATCGCCTGATCAGCTTGCCGGGATTGAGGATGCCGGTCGGGTCGAGCGTGGCCTTGATCGCGGCCAGCACCTCGATCCCGAGGTCGCCGATCTCGCCTGCCAGGTAGGGCGCGTGGTCGACGCCGACCGCGTGGTGGTGCGTGATGGTGCCGTTGTGGCCGCGGATCGCCGTGCTGGCCGCGGTTTTGGCTCGCTGCCACTGGGTGATCGGGTCGGCGTCCCGCGGTGCCAGGACCGTGAAGTACAGGGACGCGCCGGTTTCGTAGGCGTGTGAGATGTGGCACATGACGATCGGGCGGCCGAGCGCGTCGGTCAGCGCGGCGCGGACGGCGTCGCGCAGCGCGGACAACGACGACCAGTGGGCCGCGGTTTCCAGGGTCTCCACGCAGACCCCGTTGTCCAGCAGACTGTCCCGCTGGCGTGGGCCGCCGAAACGGCCGTGGCGCCATGCCTCGCCGGGCGCCTTCCCCAGCGCCACCGGCCGATGCTCGTGCAGTGCCTGGCGGGTGGCCAGCCGCGCCCGGCCGAGGTCCCTGGCACCTGCCGCCTCCCAGCCCAGGATCAACAGGCACGGCTCCCGGATGCCGCGCAACCGCAGATACGCGCGCAGCGCTGTGGTCTTCATGCCGCCGGACAACGCGAGAGCCACGTCCGTCTCGTCCACATCGGACAGTCGGGTCACCGTGGCGAGGGCCTGGTGCTGGGCAAGGGACCGGACAGCTGCCGCGCCGCGTTCCCAGCCGTCCAGGACGTAGGCCTGGTAGCTGCGGTGGGTCGGCACCGGCCGGACCCGCACGGTCACCTCGGTGAGCACGCCGAACGCGCCTTCGCTGCCGACCACGACGGCGCGCAGGTCAGGGCCTGCCGCCGACGCCGGTGCCACGCCGAGCCGCCACTCGCCGCGTGGGGTGGCCACGCGGACGGCGGCCACCAGGTCCGCGAACCTGCCGTAGCCCGCCGACGCCTGGCCCGCGGACCTGGTGGCGGCGAACCCGCCGATGGTGGCCCGCTCGAACGACTGCGGCAGGTGGCCGAGCGTGAAGCCGTGCGCGGCGAGCAGCCGCTCGGCGTCCGGGCCGCGCACACCGGCCTGGAACACGGCCAACCGGGACACCGGATCGACCGAGACGAGCTGATCCAACCGGACCAGGTCCAGCGCGACAACGGCGACCAGGCCCTCTCGGAGCGCGCTCACCCCGCCGACGACCGACGTGCCGCCGCCGAACGGCACCACACCGATCCGGAACTGGGCGCAGACCGCCAACAGCGCCGTCACCTGGTCGGGATCTGCCGGCAGTACCACGGCGTCCGGCACCGCGATGTCGCCACCTGCCCGGTAGCGGACCAGGTCCAGATAGGACAGTCCGCCCGATCGACCGAGCCGAGACGCCTCATCCAGCAACACGTTCGACGTTCCGACGATCGCGGCGAGTGCGGCCCGCGCGTCCGCCGGGAGGGCCGACCGTGCGACGACGTGGGTCGGGTCCGCGGGGGTGCGCGAAGTCGGGCCGATCCGGGACCGTAGCCAGCGCAGTGCGTGCGCGGGCAGTGGGTGCTGTTCCGCCGTCCAGCCGCCGCGAAGTGTGTGGTCGATGGGATCAGGCACCGATACAGTGTTACACATGACGTCCATTCGTCACAGCGACGACGTGCTGCTCGACGCGGCCCGGCACTGCGTGCTGTCGGTCGGGGTCCGGCGGACGACGCTGACCGACATCGCCCGGCGCGCCGGTACCAGCCGGATGACGGTCTACCGGCGGTTCCCCGGCGTGACCAGCGTGGTCGCGGCCCTGATGACCAGGGAGTTCGGCGCGCTGCTCGACGAGATCGCCACGGCGGCCGACGACACCGCCACGGCCCGGGAACGGCTGGTCGCGGCGGCCGTGCGGGCCGCCGCGCTGCTGGCCGGCGACCCGCTGCTGACCAGCGTGCTCGACCGCGACGCCGAACTGCTGCTGCCCTACCTGACCGAACGGGTCGGCAGCACCCAGCGGCTGGCCGAGAAGTTCGTCATCGAACAGCTCACCGCCGGGCACGCGGACGGTTCGATCCGGCCGGGGCCGGTGGCCGCGCAAGCCCGGGTGTTCTTCCTCACGGTGCAGGCGTTCGTGATCTCGCACCGGCCGGCCAGTTCGGACGTGCCCGCCGGCGACCTGCTGGCCGAACTGGCCGCACAACTCGACCACGGCCTGGCGGCGGCATGACCACCCACCTCCCGGCCGGTTCGCTGCGCGCCACCTCGCTCAACCGGACCAGACGCGCCAAGGAGCTGGCCGAGATGGCCGAGACACGCGTCGACCTGCTGGTCGTCGGCGGTGGCGTGACCGGGGCCGGGGCCGCGCTGGACGCCGCGTCGCGTGGGCTGTCCGTGTGCCTTGTCGAGGCGCACGATCTGGCGTTCGGCACGTCCCGGTGGTCCAGCAAGCTCGTCCACGGCGGCCTGCGTTACCTGGCCAAGGGCGATGTCGGCCTGGCCTACGAGAGCGCGGCCGAGCGCGGCACCCTGATGACGGTGGTCGCGCCGCACCTGATCCGGCCGCTGCCACAGCTCATCCCGTTGTACCCCAACGTATCCAGCGGCAACGCCGGCCTGGCCATGGCCGGGCTGGTGGCCGGCGACGCGCTGCGGCGGGCCGCCCGCACGCCGACCGCGCTGCTGCCGCCGCCCCGCCGGGTGCCGGCAGCGGAGGCGCTGGCGCTGGCCCCCGGCCTGCGCCGCAACGGCCTGCGCGGCGGGCTGCTGTCGTTCGACGGCCAACTCGTGGACGACGCCCGGCTGGTCGTCGCGCTGGCCAGGACCGCGGCCGGATTCGGTGCCAGGGTGCTGACCGGCACGCGGGCGCTGCGGCTGCACCGGCACGGCGCCGACGTGCGCGACGAGCGAACCGGCGAGACGTTCGAGATCCTGGCGCGCGCGGTGCTCAACGCGGCCGGGGTGTGGGCCGGGCAACTGGTCGACGACGTGCGGTTGCGGCCGTCGCGGGGCACCCACCTGGTGCTGGCCGCCGACACGCCGGACATCCGGCACACCGCGATCACCATCCCGGTGCCCGGCGAGACCAACCGGTTCGCGCTGCTGTTGCCGCAGGACGACGGCCGGCTGTACGTCGGCCTGACCGACGAACCGGTGGCCGGTCCGGTACCGGACGTGCCGGTGGTACCGGAGTCCGATGTGGACTGGTTGCTGACCGTGGCGTCCTCGGTGCTGGCCACCCCACTGAGCCGGTCGGACGTGCTCGGCGCCTTCGCCGGCCTGCGACCGCTGGTGGACGGCGGCGCGACGCGCAGCGCCGACCTGTCGCGCCACCACGCCGTGCTGACGTCGGCCGACGGCGTGGTGACCGTGGTCGGCGGCAAGCTCACCACGTACCGGAAGATGGCCGAGGACGCCGTCGATGCCGCGGTGCCGACGGCGCGCCGCTCACGCACGCGGCGGATTCCCTTGGTAGGCGCGGCAAGCCGACACGAACTGTCCGCTGTGGAGGAACCGGCGCGACTGGTCCACCGCTACGGCACGGAAGCCGGTCGGGTGGCCGCGCTCGGCATGCTCGACCCGGACCTGGCCGCGCCGGTCGCCGACGGGAGTCCGGTGACGGCGGCCGAGGTGGTCTGGGCGGTGCGGCACGAGGGGGCGCTCGAACCGGCCGACGTGCTGGACCGGCGGACCAGGATCGGGCTCGTGCCGGCCGATCGGGCCGCCGCCGAGGCAACCGTGGCCGATCTGGTCGGACGAACACTCGCCGGGCTCGCCGATCGCTGAACCCGTACAGTTACCCCGATCCGGTGACGACAACACGGAAATTGCACACGGTCGGCGCAATCGTTATGCCGATGTCGACCGTTGGTGGGGCTCAACGCTCACCGGCCCGGCCATGCTGGTAGCCGACGCCATCACGGGCCGGCCGCCGCGGTGTCTTCGTCCTTCGGAGCGAAGCGCAGCGAGCGGAGGGACGAAGACACCGCGTAAAAGCGGCCGGGCCTATGACGAGGAGGGCAGCGTGACGGACGCGGTGCTGGAGATCGATGGGATCTCCAAGCGTTATGGCGCTGTGGTCGCGTTGTCGGAGGTCGGTCTGGTAACCGGGCCGGGCGAGGTGTTCGGACTGGCCGGCCGGGCCGGTTCTGGCAAGACCACGCTGCTGCGGATCTGTGCCGGCGTGTTGGCCGCCGATGCCGGCCAGGTGCGGTGGCGGGGCGCGCCGATCGAGCAGGCCACCCGCGAGCGGATCGGCTACCTGCCGGCGGCCGGCGGCCTGCATCCGGACATGACGGTGGTGGGCCAGCTCGTCTATCGGGGCGAACTGCACGGATTGGACACCAACGAGGCCCATCGCCGGGCGCAGGCCTGGCTGGACCGGCTCGGGCTGCGAACGCTGCGGGACCGGGAGATCGGCACGTTGGACACCGACGAGCGACGACTGGTCGCGTTGCTCGCCACGCTGCTGCCCGAGCCGGAACTGCTGCTGCTGGACGAGCCGTGCGCCGGCATGACCCCGGCCGGGATCGACACCCTGGTCGGCGTGCTGCGCGACCAGGTGACAGAGGACGTGCCGGTGTTGTTCTCCAGCAACGACTTCACGCTTGTCGAGCGGCACTGCGACCGGGTCGGCATCCTCCGGAGTGGACAGACGGTCGCGGTGGGCGCACTGCCCGAGCTGACCGCGGACCGGCCCCGACTGGTCGCGGTGGACACGCCGGACGCCACCCCGGACTGGTTCTCATCGGTGCCAGGGTGTCGGATGGTCGATGTGGACGGATCGCGCGTCGTGCTGGAACTGGGCCCGGAAACCGACGACCAGGCCGTGCTGTCCGCTGCCATGGCGACCGGGCGGGTGCGCGAGTTCACCCTGTTGCGCCGGTCCCTTGCCGAGCTGTACGACGTGGAGGCGTGATGAACCGCGCCGTGTTCATGGTGGCGCGCCGGGAGTTCCGTGGCCTGGTGTGGTCGCGGCGGGTGCTGGCCGGTTCCGTCGCCGTCGCCGTGTTGCTGGTGGCTTTCGTGTTCCTGCAAGCGTTTGTGTTCGGCCACCAGCGACCGGTCCGGGTCGGCCTGGCCGGCCAGGCGATCGCGCTGGCGGACGGGCTGCCGCAGGAGACCGCGAGCCTGGGTGTCACGGTGGCCGTCAGCCAGGTGGACGACGTGGCCGACGGCGTGGCCTCGGTGCGGGCCGGCAGGCTGGACGTGCTGGTGTCCGGCGCGCGGGCGGCGTTGCACGTCACGGTGGACAACCAGCTCGATCCGCAACTGCGGACCACGTTGAACGGTCTGGTGCGCCAGCAGGTACTTGACGCGCAGATCGCGCAGTTGGGCGTGCGGCCACAGGACGTGCTGTCCAGGGTGGACCAGGCGCAGATCAGCCTGACCCGGTTGAACGCCACCGACCCCAACCGGCCCCAGCGGATCGCGATCGGTGTGGTGACCGGTCTCCTGATCGCGCTGGCACTGGCGATGTCCGCCGGTCTCGCCGCGCGCCAGGCGGCCGACGGCGCGCGCAACGGCACCACGGAGGTCCTGCTGACCGTGCTGCGGCCGCGCGGACTGCTGCTGGGCAACCTGGCCGGCCTCGGCGTGACCGGACTGGCGCACCTGGCCGCGATCGGCATGCTCGGCACGGTGGTGGCGCTGGCCACCGGCGTGGTGTCGGTGCCGGGATCGGTACTGACCGCGTTGGGCACCGGGCTGCTCTGGTACGTGCTCGGCTTCGCCATGCTCGCTGTCCCGGCCACCCGGTCGGTCGGTCCTCGGCCACTTTTCGGCGGCCTTGCCGTTGTTTTCGTGTTGAGCGCGGTGCTGCTGGTGACCGATCCGGCCGGCACGACCGCCGCGGTCTTGTCGGTGCTGCCGCCGTTCGCCCCGATCCTGCTGCCCGGCCGGCTCGCGGTGGGGGTGGCCAGCAGTTGGCAGGTGGTGCTGGCCATCGTGTTGGCCGTCGGGCTGGCCGCCGTCACGCCCGGCCGCTACCCGCGTCGCGGCGGCCGGGCGTAGCCGGCGGGCTCAGCGCCTATCGGTGGAAGGGAAAGGCACGCTCGGCCGGGCCGACGTAGATCTGGCGGGGGCGGCCGATCTTCGTCGCCGGGTCCCGCACCATCTCGCGCCAGTGCGCGATCCAGCCGGGCAGCCTGCCGATCGCGAACAACACGGTGAACATCCGGGTCGGGAAGCCCATCGCCCGGTAGATCAGGCCGGTGTAGAAGTCGACGTTCGGGTAGAGCTTGCGCTCGATGAAGTAGTCGTCCGACAGCGCGCGCTCCTCCAGTTGCTTGGCCAGGTCCAGCAGGTGGTCGTCGCCGCCGAGCTTGCCGAGGATCTGGTCCGCGGTCTGCTTGATGATCTTCGCCCTCGGGTCGTAGTTCTTGTAGACCCGGTGGCCGAAGCCCATCAGCTTGACGCCGTCCTCCTTGTTCTTGACCTTCCGCACGAAGGCGTCGACGTCGCCGCCCGCCGCACGGATGCCCTGCAGCATGTCGAGCACCGCCGCGTTGGCACCGCCGTGCAGTGGGCCGAACAACGCGTTGATGCCGGCCGAGACGCTGGCGAACAGGTTCGCCTCGGACGAGCCGACCAGCCGCACGGTCGACGTCGAGCAGTTCTGCTCGTGGTCGGCGTGCAGGATGAACAGCAGGTCGAGTGCCTTGGCCATGGTCGGATCCACCTCGTAGGGCTCGGCCGGCAGGCCGAACGTCATCGTGAGGAAGTTCTCGACAAGGCCCAGCGAGTTGTCCGGGTACAGGAACGGCTGCCCGACGGACTTCTTGTAGGCGTAGGCGGCCAGCGTGGGCACCTTGGCCAGCAGGCGGATCGTGGACAGCTCGACATTCGGCTCGTCGAACGGGTTCAGGCTGTCCTGGTAGAAAGTGGACAGCGCGGACACCGCGGAGGACAGCACCGGCATCGGGTGCGCGTCGCGGGGGAAGCCGTCGAAGAACCGCTTCAGGTCCTCGTGCAGCAGGGTGTGCCGGCTGATCTTCGCGGTGAACTCGGCCAGTTGCACCTCGGTCGGCAGCTCACCGTAAATCAGCAGATAACTGACCTCGATGAAACTCGCCCGTTCCGCGACCTGCTCGATCGGATATCCGCGATACCGCAGAATGCCCGCGTCACCGTCGATGTAGGTGATCTCGGACGAACAGGACGCGGTATTGACGAATCCCGGATCCAGCGTGACGAGTCCGGTACTGGACAGCAGTTTCGTGACTTCGATTCCGTCGGAACCCTCGGTCGCCTTTTTGACCGGGAGTTCGAGCTCACCGCCTGGGTGACGCAGCGCGACAGTACTGGTGGCGGCGGTCGCGTCGGGCATGGGAGTACCTCTCACGCTTGGACGGGGCGCCTCCCCGTGGCCGGTCGCGCACCACCAGCCTCATCGCGACATCGACTGGCGGTCACCGGTGACCACGCGATCGGGATTGCCGACCGCAGCACCGCCCCGTAGGGGGTCTCTTGTTTTTCTCGATTCCTACGCTAGTGCGGTCCGCGCGCCAGGCCCAGCCGAAGCACCTGTCGAGTCCCCCACATGGGACGGCGGTCACAGCGATCGTGGTCCCCGGCGCTCAACTGGTCCATGGTCCGGTCAGCCGGGCCACAATTGTCGACAGCGGTAACGGACCAGGGTCCATGGTTCGGCGGGTCGGCACGGGCTGCGGCCATCCGGGTCACGGGTCCACCCCAACGAGACCACGGCTGGGCCAACCCCGCGAACTTGCCACCTGCCGGCGCGTGTCGCGGTGACCGAAGGTGAGCAGGTACAACCCGGCCCGGGGAACGACAGCAATGCGGCGGCTCGCTAACTTCGAATACAGCGGCCGCTCGCCAGGACTTCCGGGACAATGCGGAGGACACCATGATTGATATCGGTATCGGGCTCTGGCTCTTCCCGTGGCTGTGGCACCACCACCATCACTGCCACTGAGTCGGAGGAGATCGCACGGACGAGAGTAGACGGGCGGAAACACAGCGGGCGTCCCGGCTTCTGCCGGGGCGCCCGCGCATTTTCTCAATTCAGTTCCGCCGCGTACGGCGGCTGGGCGCCGACCCGGCCGACCGTCACGGCGGCGGCCCGCGCGGCGAAGCCGAGCGCGTCCGACCACGCGGGACGGTCCAGTGTGGCCAGATCCCGCGCGCCACGCACGGCGTTGCGGTGCAGCCACGCCAACAGCGCGCCGTGCACGGTGTCACCCGCGCCGATGGTGTCCACCACCCGGGCGCCGGCCGCGGGCACGTCGACCCGGTCGGCCTCGGTCAGCACGGTCAGGCCGGCACTGCCCCTGGTGAGCACGATGGCCGTGACTCCGGCGGCCAGCCAGTCCCGCAGCACCGGGCCGAGGTCGGACGTGTCGGCGAGCCATTGCGCGTCCTCCACGCTCACCTTGAGCACGCCGATGTCCGGCAGCCAGCTCGTGAAGCGGGCGCGGTAGGCGGCCGGGTCCGGGATCAGGCCGGCGCGGATGTTCGGGTCGAGCACGGTGAGCCGCCCGCGCGCCGACTCCCGGCGCAGCACCGCCTCGTAGGCGCTCGCGCCCGGCTCGAGGATCAACGACAGCGTGCCAAGCGAGAGCGTGGTGACCTCGTCCGGCAGCGGGCCGGGGTCGGCCACCAGCCGGTCCGCGGTGCCCTGGACGTGGAAGGTGTAGCGGGCTGAACCGTCGCCGTCGAGCGTGACGACGGCCAGGGTGGTCGGTTCGGGGCCGCGCTGCACCAGGTCCACGCTGACATCCGAGTCGGCCAGCCGCTCGACGATCGCGTCGCCGAAGCCGTCCGTCGAGACCCGGGACAGGAACGCCACGGGCGCGCCGAGCCGCCCGGCCGCCACCGCCGTGTTGTACGGACCGCCACCGAGTCGGGGTAGCAGCGGGCCCAGTTCGCCAAGCACCGTTGACGGCGCCGGCACCAGGTCCACGAGCGCCTCACCACCGACAACGATCACCCGTCTCACCCCGTCACGTCAGACATTCCACGATGCCGAATCACTCGCGAGGACGCTACACAGGCGGTCGGGCCGTCGTATCGTAGGACGTCCGACTGTATGGAGGGGTGTGCCAATGCCAGTCGAACGTCTGCTGCCCACCTCGGAGGCGGAGGAACTGCTGAAACTGGTGCACGAGCTCGCGACGGACGAACTCGCGCCACTTGCCGCGGAGCACGAGGAGGCGGGACGTTTCCCCCGGGACCAGTTCCGGCTGCTCGGCCGCTGCGGGCTGCTCTCGCTGCCCTACCCCGAACAGTGGGGCGGCGGCGCGCAGCCGTACGAGGTGTACCTCCAGGTGCTCGAGGAGCTCGGCGCGGTCTGGCTGACGGTGGCCGTCGGGCTCTCCGTGCACACCATGTCGTGCTACCCGCTGGCCACCTTCGGCACGGCGGCGCAGCGCGACCGCTGGCTGCCCGGCATGCTGGCCGGCGACCTGCTCGGCGCCTACGCGCTGTCGGAGCCGAACGCGGGCTCGGACGCGGCAGCGCTGAACACCAGGGCCGTCCCGGACGGCGACGACTACCTGGTGACCGGCACCAAGGCGTGGATCACGCACGGCGGGGTCGCCGACTTCTACACGATCATGGTGCGCACGGCCGCCGACCGCACGCACGGCATCTCGTGCCTCGTCGCGGACGCCGACACTCCCGGCCTGAGCGCGGGCAAGCCGGAACGGAAGATGGGCATGACCGGCTCGGTCACAGCAGCACTGCGGCTGGACGCGGCCCGGATCGCGACCGCGCGGCGGATCGGCGCGGAGGGCGACGGCCTGAAGATCGCGCTGGATGCGCTCAACTCCGGCCGCCTTGGCATCGCGGCGTGCGCCGTCGGCCTCGCCCAGGGCGCGCTCGACGAGGCGCTGCGGTATGCCAGGCAGCGCACCCAGTTCGGCCGGCCGATCATCGAGTTCCAGGGGCTGGAGTTCCTGCTGGCCGACATGGCCGCCGGGGTGGAGTCGGCCCGCGCCACGTACCTGGACGCGGCACGGCGGCGGGATCGCGGGCTGCCGTTCCGGCGGCAGGCGTGCATCGCCAAACTGGTCGCCACCGACATGGCGATGAAGGTCACCACGGACGCGGTGCAGGTGCTCGGCGGCGCCGGCTACACCAGGGACTTCCCGGTCGAGCGGTACATGCGGGAAGCCAAGGTGCCGCAGATCTTCGAGGGCACCAACCAGATCCAGCGCATGGTCATCGCGCGGGAGCTGCGGGCGAGCTGAGCCACAATGGTGTGGTGATCACTCATCGCGTAATCGACGTGCGCGGACTGCGCATGCACATCGCCGAGGCGGGCACCGGCCCGCTTGTCGTGCTCCTGCACGGGTTCCCGGAGTCCTGGTACTCGTGGCGCCACCAGCTCGTCGCGCTGGCCGAAGCCGGCTACCACGTGGTCGCGCCGGACCAGCGCGGCTACGGCGGCACCGACGCGCCCGCCGAGATCGACCAGTACAGCATGCCGCACCTGGTTGGCGACGTGATCGGCCTGGTGGACACGCTCGGCGAAGCCACCGCCGTCGTGGTCGGCCACGACTGGGGCGGGCCGGTTGCCTGGCACGCCGCCCAGTTCCGGCCCGACGTGGTGCGCGGCGTCGCGGTGCTGAGCGTGCCGTTCCGGCCGCGCGGCAGCAGGCCGCCGGTGGCCGCCCTGCGTGCCCTGATCGGCGATGGCCACTACATGGTCTACTTCCAGCAGCCCGGTGTCGCCGACGCCGAACTGAACGCCGATCCGCGCCGGACCCTGCGCATGCTGCTGTACTCCGCGTCCGGCGACGCGCCCCAGCACCCGCCGATCGTGCCGCCCGGCGGCGGTTTCCTGGACTTCCAGCAGGACCCGGCGGTGTTGCCGGCGTGGCTGACCGAGGACGACCTGGACGCGTTCGTCAGTGACTACACCAAAGCCGGATTCACCGGCGGACTGAACTGGTATCGCAACCTGGACCGGAACTGGGCGCTCACCACCGCGTGGCACCGCGCGCCGGTCACCCCGCCCGCGCTGTACGTGGCCGGTGAGCTGGACCTGGTGCTGAACGCGCCCGGCACCCGGGAGTACCTGCCGGCCATGGTCGAGCACGTGCCCAACCTGCGCCCCATCCGGCTGCTGCCCGGCTGCGGCCACTGGACCCAGCAGGAGCGGCCTGCCGAGGTGAACGCCGCGCTACTGGCCTTCCTCGCTTCGCTGTGAGCACAGCCTCGCGTCTCTCTGGGCCTGTCACATTTCGCCGCCAGCAGGCGTCGTAGTGCTGAGGACCGAATCCGAAGGAGACGTCACGATGGAAGCGCGAATGAAGAATGCCGCGATGCTGCTGCCGGGTGCGCAGGAGGCCATCCAGGGCCTGATCAAGGCAATGGGCAGGGGCGGGGTGCCGCAGCGCACGCTGGAACTGGTGCACCTGCGGGCCAGCCAGATCAACGGCTGCGCCGCGTGTGTGTACGGCGGCACCCACTCGGCCAAGAAGGCCGGTGAGACGGACGACCGGCTGTGGACCGTGGCTGCCTGGCGGGAGGCGCCCTACTTCACCGACGCGGAACGTGCCGCGCTCGCCATGGCCGAGGCCATGACTCGGCTGGCCGACCGGCCCGACGCGGTGTCGGACGAGATCTGGGACGCGGTCACGGAACACTACGACGAAGCGCAGGTCGCGGCCCTCGTGCTGTGGATCGCCACGACCAACCTGTTCAACCGTGTCAACACCACCATCAGGGAACCGGCGGGCGCGACCTGGGGCTGACCGGCGAGGCCCCGCGTCCCCGGACGCGGGGCCGCACCGCTACGGCTTGGTGTAGTAGGGGTTCGGTACGGTGGCCTCGCCGGTTTCCTCGTCGTACGAGTAGACCTCCCGGCCGTTGATGAAGACCCGCAGCGCGCGGCTCATCACGTCGAGCGGATCGCCCGACCACACCACGACATCGCCGTCAAGGCCCGGCTTCAGCGAGCCGACCTGGTCGTCCAGCCGCAGGATCTCGGCCGGGTTGACGGTCAGCGCGCGCAGCGCCTCGGTCCGGTCCATGCCCTCCTTCACCGCCAGCGTGGCCTGGTGTACCAGGAAGTGGATCGGCACAACGGGATGGTCCGTGGTGATGGCCACCTTGACACCCGCCTTGGCCATGATGCCGGCGGCACGCATGGAGCGGTTGCGCAGCTCGACCTTGAGCCTCGTGGTGAACATCGGGCCGAAGATCACCGGGATGTTCTTGTCCGCCAACAGGTCCGCGATCAGGTGGCCCTCGGTGCCGTGGTTGACGACCAGCTGGTAGCCGAACTCCTCGGACAGGCGGATGGCGGTGGCGATGTCGTCGGCGCGGTGGGTGTGCTGGTCCCACAACAGTTCGCCGTCCAGGACCCGGGCCAGGGTCTCCAGCGTGAGGTCGCGTTCGAACGGTTCTCCCTTGTCCGCCTTGTGATCCCGCTTTGCCTTGTAGTTCTGCGCTGCCACGAACGCCTCGCGCAGCACGGCCGCGACACCGAGCCGGGTGGAGGGCGTCTTGCCCTTGTCGCCGTAGACCCGTTTCGGGTTCTCCCCCAGCGCGCTCTTGACGCTGACCGACTCGCGGAAGACCATCTCGTCGACCGTGCGCCCCCAGTTCTTCACCGCGACGGTCGCGCCGCCGATGGGATTGCCGGAGCCCGGTTTGATGATCGACGACGTCACGCCGCCGGACAGCGCGTCGATGAAACCCAGGTCCGCCGGGTTGATGCCGTCCAACGCGCGGAACCGGGCGCCGTTGGCGTCGGTCATCTCGTTGGTGTCGTTGCCGGCCCAGCCCTCGCCGTCCTCCCGGACCCCGACGTGCGCGTGCGACTCGATGAAGCCGGGCACCACCCAGCACCCCGACGCGTCCACCTCGGTCACGCCGTCTGGCACCTCGACGTCCGCCGCCGTGCCGACGGCCGTGATCCTGCCGTCCCGAACCAGTACCGTGCCACCGTCGACAGCTGCACCGTCGACGGGCACCACGTACCCACCTGTGATCGCCACGTCCATGGTTAGCAAGGCTAACAAAGATCACGGTCACCGCAAGGTCAGGTGAGGGGCGTCAGCCCCCACCGACCCGACCAGGTCTCGCCTGGGGCCAACGTGATCAGGTCGACGCCCGAGTTCAGCGCGTCCGGCGGGCACGTCATCGGCTCGATCGCCAATGCCCTGCCGACGCCGGGAAAGGTCTCCGGCGTGAACACCTGCACCCATTTGAAGGCCGGATCGGCCCACAGTTCCAGCCCGCCGGACGGCGCGGTCAGCCGATGGTGGATCAGGCCGTCGGCCTCCGGGCGGCAGTCGCCGAACGGTGTGTCCAGCTGGATGCCGGCCAGTGGCATCGGTGTGCGGAAGTCGGCCGACGTGCCGTCGACCTCGGTCGCCGGGCCGTTCGGGTTCATCGTCTCCAGGTCAAGCGGCAGCACGGTGTGCGCGGCCAACTGGAGGTCGCACTCGTCGCGCGGCGCGTGCCCGGCCCGCACGTACGGGTGGTTGCCGACACCGAAGGGCACCGGCTGGTCGCCGACGTTGCGCACGGTGTGCTCGACGGTCAGGCCCGTGGTGCCCAGCGCGTAGCGGATGCCGGCCTGCATCGGGATCGGCCAGCCGGGCTGCACCGGAATGTCGATGGCCAGCGTGATCCCGGCCGTCTCCTGGCGCACGACGCGCCACGGGCGGAAGCGGACCAGCCCGTGGATGGCGTTGTCCCGGTTGGGCTCGTTGGGGTCGAGGTACTGCGGCTTGCCGTCGAACTCCCATTTCCCGCCGGCCACCCGGTTGGGCCACGGCACCAGCACCGCGCCCGCGCCCATCGGCGGCCGCTCGTCCGTGGCGGGGAAGGTCTCCAGATACGGGACGCCGTCGGACTCGAAGGCGCGCAGGCCGGCGCCGAGTTCGGTGATCACCGCCCGGAACGTGCCCGAGGTGATCTCGTACTGTGCACCGGTCATGGGTGCAGGCTACGAGTTGGCCAGCGCGGTGATGAAAGCGACCAGCTTCGTGGTGATGCCGGGGCTGTCCGCGACACCCGCGATCACCACGTCGACCGTGTTGCTGTTGGTGTCCTTCTTCGCCGCGAACGCCTCGTCCACCGGCGTGCTGTTCTGGGTGTCCTGGAACATGCCCGCGACGTCGGCGCCGGTGATGCCGTTGAGCTTCTGCACCGAGCTGAACTTCTGCTGCATGATCTGGAAGTACTGGTCGGCCGTTGTCATCGTGCTGGCCGGGTAGATCTGCACGACCACGTTGGCGCGGAAGCCGTTCGTCGACGTGAGCACGCACTTGACCTGCTGGATGCCACCGGTCAGCGTGGTGCCGCTGTCCGCGGTGACCGTCACGTCCGGCACGCCGAATGCCGTCTTGGCGGAGTCCTTGGGCAGCAGCGCGCAGGTCTGCTGCGCCTGCTTGGCCAGGTCACCGGTGGGCCCGCCGCCCGGGGTGCTCGGCGGGACCGACCCACCACCGCCGCCACCGCCGGCCGCGGGATTGGTCGTGGCCGGCACCAGGGCAGCCCCTGGCGTGGCGGAGCCGGTGATCGACTTCGCGCAGGCGCCCAGCCCACCGGCCATCACCACACCGAGGGCGAGCACGCCAACCGTCCGCCCGAACCGACTTCCGAACACAACGCCCCCTCACGGATACCCCAGCAGCAACCAGACTAGCCCGCCACCGGTGCCTGATAACGCCAGAACGCCGGCAACAGGACACACGCGATGATCGCGAACACCACCACCAGCACACCACCGCCGGTCACCGCCACCGTAGTACCCGCGGACGCGCCGACCACGCCGTGCACGATGTCGGCCAGCCGGGGTCCGCCGGTCACGACCACCGTGTAGACACCCTGCATCCGGCCGCGCATCTCGTCGGTGGACGCGGTCTGCGCCATGGAGTTGCGGAACACCATGCTGACCATGTCCGCGGCCCCGGCCAGCGCCAGGAAGACCGCGGCCCACACCAGCGAGTGCGACAGTCCGAACCCGGCGACCGCGATCCCCCACCCGCACACCGCGATCGCGACGGCAACACCGTGCCGGCGGATCCGCGACAGCCACCCGGAGAACAGCCCGAACACCACCGCGCCGATCGGGATGGCCGCGAACAGCCAGCCCAGCGCGACCCCGCCACCGGGCGGATCGCCGAAGGTGTGCTCTGCCATCTCCGGGAACAGCGCCCTCGGCATGCCGGCCACCATGGCGATGATGTCCAGCAGGAACGACGCGAGGATCACCTTGCGCGCGCCGAGATAGCGGAACCCGTCGACGATGTCGGCCAGCCCGGCCCGGCGCGCCTGGCCGGACAGCGGCGGCAGCGGCGGCAGTTTCCAGACCGCCCACAGCGTCAGGCACAGGCCGACCGCGTCGATCAGGTAGAGCGTCGGCAGGCCGAGTACCGGGATGAACGCGCCGGCCAGCAACGGGCCGAGCACCGCGCCGAAGCTGAACACCATGTTGTAGACGGCGTTCGCGGCCGGCATCAGCTCGGCCGACACCAGCCGCGCCACGGACGCGCTGCGGGCAGGCTGGTTGACCGCGAACAGGCCCTGTTGCAGGCCGAGGAGCGCCAGCACCACCCAGACCGAGTCGAGCCCGGCCGCGGCCTGTGCCCACAGCAGCAGCGAGGTGACCGCGATGCCCAGATTGGTGACCACCAGCAGCTTGCGCCGGTCGACCGTGTCCGCGATCGCGCCGCCCCACACGCCGAACACCAGCAGCGGCACGAGCGCCACCGCGCCGGCAAGGCCGACGTAGCCGGACGAATTGGTGATGTCGTAGACCTGCTTGGGCACCGCGACGGCCGTGAGTTGGCTGCCGATCGCGGTGACCGCGGTGGACGCCCAGAGCCGCCGGAACGGCACCACCCGCAGCGGCCGCGTGTCCAGCACGAGCGCGCCGATCCCACGCCGTCGAGCGGGCCGCGCGGGACTCGCTGTGTCAGGTTCCGAGGCCACGAAGCATTAGCATAGCTAACTAACAGTTCGTCCCGTTCACGGTGCGAGACGCCGGATCCGCCAGTCGTCGACCGTCAGTTCGAAGACGAGGCGGTCGTGCATCCGATCCTGCCTGCCCTGCCAGAACTCCACGGTCTGCGGCAGGATCCGCCAGCCACCCCAGTGCGGCGGCACCGGCACCCGCTCCGAGTCGGCGAACTGGCGCTCCACATTGGCCAGTGCCGTTTCCAGCGTCGCCCTGCTGGTCACCGCCCTGGACTGCGGCGAAGCCCAGGCGCCCAGCTGCGACCCGCGCGGCCGGCTGGCCCAGTAGGCGGCCGTCTCGGCCGGGCTGACCTTCTCCACCGTGCCACGTACGTGCGCCTGCCGCTGCATCGCGAACCACGGGAAGGTCGCGCACGCGAAGCGGGTGGCGAGCAGGTCGTGGCTCTTGCTGGAGGTGTAGTTGGTGAAGAACACCACACCGCGTTCGTCGATGCCCTTGCACAGCACGGTGCGGGAGGACGGCCGGCCCGACGGGTCCGAGGTCGCCAGCACCATCGCGTTCGCCTCGGGCAGCCCGGCGCCGCGCGCCTCGTCCAGCCAGTGCTGCAACTGGGCCTGCCAGGTGGCGGCCAGTTGGGATTCGTCCAGCGCACTCTGTTCGTAGGAGACCCGCATGGCGGGCAGCTCCAACGCGATATCGGTCTCGGACATCCCTTACCACCTTCCAGCCTGGCCCGCTGTGCGGAAGCTCGAGTGGGGAGTTGCGGTAATCAGCACCGTGTCGGTGGACGCTACGGGGTTGTCGCCGGAACCGGAACCGCCTGCCCGGTGATCCCGCCCACCGCCGTTCGGGTGCTTGATCGAACGCGTTGACCGATCCCGCGACGGTAGGTAACCAGCGACCACCGCCCTCACCGGTCCGCCGAGCATGACATTGTCCCCGGTCAGACCGTGTGTGCCGGCGCTAAACCGATGATCAGGTAAAGATCTGGCCACTGTTCACTGAATCGTGCGCTGATTCGTGACAGAAGACACCGAGCGAACACATTGCGAACCCACCCTTTCGGGTGCAGGGTTCGGGGAAAAGCGCGGTGCGTAGCGGGTCATCCACACCTGTACCCCAGCCGGGCTCGCCGGCCGTGCGTCAAACGTCGAGCAATCCTCGCGAAGGGGCGTGCACACCGTGGTGCAGAGCGACCAGAAGATGGCCGAGCCGACGGCGGTCCCGGCGTTCAAACCGGGCTTGGAAGGTGTCATCGCGTTCCGGACGGAGATCGCCGAGCCGGACCGGGACGGCGGCGCCCTGCGCTACCGCGGGGTGAACATCGAGGACCTGGCCGGCAAGGTCACCTTCGGCGACGTGTGGGCCCTGCTGGTAGACGGCCGCTTCGGCCACGGCCTGCCGCCAGCCGAGCCGTTCCCGCTGCCCGTACACACCGGCGACGTCCGGGTGGACGTACAGGCGGCGCTGGCGATGTTGGCCCCGATCTGGGGATACCAGCCGCTGCTGGACATTACGGACGAGCAGGCGAGGGACCAGCTGGCCAGGGCGGCCGTGATGGCGCTGTCGTACGTGGCGCAGTCGGCCCGTGGCATCGGACATCCGGCCGTGCCACAGTCCAGGGTGGACCAGTGCGCGACGATCACCGAGCGTTTCATGGTCCGCTGGCGCGGCGAGCCAGACCCGGCGCACGTGCGGGCCGTGGAGGCGTACTGGGTCTCCGCGGCAGAGCATGGACTGAACGCCTCCACGTTCACCGCCCGGGTGATCGCCTCCACCGGAGCGGACGTGGCAGCAGCCATGTCCGGCGCGATCGGCGCGATGTCGGGCCCACTCCACGGCGGCGCCCCCGCCCGAGTACTCCCCATGATCGAGGACGTCGAGCGCATCGGGGACGCACACAAGGTCGTCGCCAACATCCTTGATCAACACGGTCGCCTGATGGGCTTCGGCCACCGGGTCTACCGAGCAGAAGACCCCAGGGCCAGGGTCCTACGCCGCACGTGCAAAGAACTAGGAGCCGAACGCTACGAGGTCGCCGCGGCCCTGGAACAGGCCGCACTGACCGAACTACGCGAACGCCGCCCCGACCGCCCGATCGAGACAAACGTGGAATTCTGGGCCGCCGTGATCCTCGACTTCGCCGAGGTACCGCCGCACATGATGCCGGCAATGTTCACCTGCGCCCGCACCGCCGGTTGGTCGGCACACATCCTGGAACAGAAGCGAACCGGCCGACTGGTACGCCCGTCGGCCGAGTACGTGGGCCCCGGCCCCCGCACCCCCGACGAGGTCCCCGGCTGGGAAGAAATCAACCACAACTAAGCACACCGGACTCGGTAGCGCGACATCGGCGAACACAAGCCGGGAGCGCGCACGCCAAGCTGCAAATTCGCCAGATCCGCCCAGTCGCGTCGTTGGTGGTGGCATGGGGGTGCTGTTCTGCGTGCCGGCTTCGGTTGCTGTCCTGTGCTTGGCAGGTCCACGGGGTTTAGGGTCTCCATCACCCCGATACGGGCTGATGGAGAAGGACTGGGCAAAGGACAGAATGCCACGTGGTTCAGGCAATGTCCACAAAAGCGAAAGAGCCGCCCCGGTTGGGAGCCTGCTCTCGTTCGCCGGCGGGTTATGTTTGGTCCAGTCTTGTTCTGAGAGATGAGCGACCAGCACCCCAGTGACCACGACCCAGAGACCACACCAAACGGAACCCGCCGGACGAACGAGAGTAGGCACCAAACCGAGGCGCAAGCAACCACCATCGAACGGGACCCGCCGAACGAACAAGAGCAGATTCCCAGCCCCGGCGCCTCTTTTAACCTCAGGCGGACCTAGCCTAAACAACGCGGCATTCCGCTGTTGACCCAGTCCTTATGCATCACCCCGATACGGGCCCTCTTTAAAGCGGTTGGTGGGGGTTTGTCAAGGTACTCTTTCCCGCCTTGACAAACCCCCACCAACCGTCACGACAATAACGGATCGGGGTGATGCAGAAGCCCAAATCGCGAGGACCAGCCAAACAGCGAAACCCCCACAAAGGACAGACCCCCGCCCAACCCAGGGGGCTACGGCCCTTTTCCAATCTACCGTTGTCAAGCCCCGAATGGGTGGCTCGACGGAAATCTGTGGATAACCAGCGAACCTGTGGACAAGCGACTTGACAACGACCGACACAGCCCAACCCCAGGGCGGACACCCTTGAAGTGTTGCTCTGATCGGCCAACGCCCAACCCGAGACGACCCGGCCGGCCGGATACCCGCGGACCCGTACCGACAGGAGCCAGACTCGAGGCGGTCGCCCGCCACCCTTACCCGACGCAAGTGACAGCCATGTCACAGTAACGTCGCAGCCCCGCGAGTGCCGCTCGCCGCGCGCACTGAAAGACTGGAGGTCCGGCAACGGCGCCGGACCCATGTCCCCACCCCGCGTTTCGAAGGGCGCCGAAGATGACCAAGGCCGCGGACCCGACCACCCTGACCATCCCCGCAGACCTCAAGCCGACCGATGGCCGTTTCGGCTGCGGTCCGTCCAAGGTGCGGCCGGCGCAGGTGGAGGCGCTCGCTGCCGCGGGTGCCGAGCTGCTGGGCACCTCCCACCGGCAGAAGCCGGTCAAGTCGCTGGTCGGCCGGGTGCGGTCCGGGCTGCGTGAACTCTTCAACCTGCCAGCTGGCTACGAGGTCGTGCTGGGCAACGGCGGGACCACCGCGTTCTGGGACGCGGCCGCGTTCGGGCTCGTGCGGGAGCGGTCGCTGCACCTCACCTTCGGGGAGTTCAGCAGCAAGTTCGCCAAGGTCACGCAGGGTGCGCCGTTCCTCGGCGACCCGGTCGTCGTGTCCGCTGAGCCCGGTGACGCGCCGGTGCCGGCCGCCGCGGACGGGGTGGACGCGATCGCGTGGGCGCACAACGAGACGTCGACCGGGGTGATGGTGCCGGTGCGCCGGCCGACCGGGTCCGATGGCTCCTTGGTCCTCATCGACGCCACGTCGGGTGCTGGTGGGCTGCCGGTGACCGCCGACGAATTCGACGTCTACTACTTCGCGCCGCAGAAGTGCTTCGCGTCCGACGGTGGGCTCTGGATCGCGCTGATGAGCCCGGACGCGCTGAGCCGGGTCAACGAGATCGGGGCGTCGGGCCGCTGGGTGCCGGAGTTCCTCTCCCTCCCGGTCGCGCTGGACAACTCGACCAAGGACCAGACGTACAACACGCCGTCGGTGGCCACACTGTTCCTGCTGGCCGAGCAGGTGGACTGGCTGCTGGGCAACGGCGGCCTCGACTGGGCGGTCAAGCGGACCCTGGACTCGTCATCACGTCTTTATTCCTGGGCAGAGCGCACCACGTACACGACGCCGTTCGTGGCCAATCCGGAGCACCGCTCGCAGGTCGTCGGCACCGTCGACTTCACCGCCGACATCGACGCGGCCGCCGTGGCGAAGGTGTTGCGCGCCAACGGGATCGTCGACGTCGAGCCGTACCGGAAGTTGGGGCGCAACCAGTTGCGGGTCGGCATGTTCCCGGCGATCGAGCCGGACGACGTGACCGCGTTGACCGAGTGCGTCGACTGGGTTGTGGAACGATTGCGCTGAACCCGGACTCGTCGGGCACGGCGCGCCTTCGGCGTCAAGCAGGCACGCCGACATAACGTCGTACCCGGCGAGGTGAAGTCATCAGGAGGACGTGATGCGGGCGCTGCGAGTGATCGGCCTCAGCGAGGACGGCAAGTCCGTCATTTGCGAGGACGCCGCGCGCAGCGAGCGTTTCATGGTTCCGGCGGACGAGCGTCTGCGCGCGGCCGCTCGGGGCGACGTCACCCGACTCGGCCAGATCGAGATCGAGCTGGAGAGCCAGATGCGTCCCCGTGAGATCCAGACCCGCATCCGTGCGGGTGAGTCCGTCGAGCAGGTCGCGGCAGCGGCCGGCGTGCCAGCCCATCGGGTGGAGCGGTTCGCCTACCCGGTGCTGCTGGAACGCTCCCGCACGGCCGAGTTGGCCCAACGGGCCCACCCGGTCCGCGAGGACGGGCCTGACCTGCAGACCCTGGCCGAGGTGGCCGCGCATGCGTTCGGCCTGCGCGGCCAGGACTACGCGACGGCCACCTGGGACTCCTGGCGCGGCGAGGACGGCAAGTGGGTCGTCCAGCTGTACTGGTACACGGGCCGGTCGGACAACCGGGCGCACTGGGCGTTCCACCCTGGCGCGCACGGCGGCACGGTGATCCCGATGGACGAGCCTGCCCACGACCTGATGGACCCCAACCCGGTGAACCGGCCGCTGCGCACGGTCCGGCCGGTCACCGAACTGGCCCGCCAGGCGCTGGAAGCGGCACCGCTGGTCCGCGGCGACTCGGACTTCGACGACGAGCCGCTGATCCGCCAGCCATCGCCGGCCCGCGAACCGGTGGCTCGGGAGCCGGTGCCAGTGGTCATCGAGCCGAAGCCGGAACCGGAGATCCTGGCCGCCGACGAGATCGTGCCGAAGCCGGTGCCCCGCGAGCCCGTCCGGCGCGAGCCGCCGGTCCGGACACCGGAACCGGTCCGGGAAGTGGTGCGCGAACCGGAGCAGCCGAGGGCGGCACCGAAGCCGGAACCCGAGTTGGCACCGGTCGCCCAGGTGATCGACGAGCCGACCCCGGTCGTCGAAGAACCCGCCAAGACCGAGCCCAAGAAGCCCGCGGAACCCGCCGCGAAAGCCGCACCCGCCAAGACCGCCGAGCCGGCCGTCAAGGTAGAGCCCACGGAGGTCGAGCCGGCAACGGCCGAGCCGGCCAAGGTCATCGAGCCGGCCAAGGTCATCGAGCCCACCAAGGTCGAGGAGCCGGCCGCGCAGGTCGACCCGGAACCGGAGCCGCCGGCCACCCCGCCCCCCACGCCGCCGCGCAAGACCGAGCCGGCCGCCAAGCGCGGCAAGAAGAACCACCCGATCGTCCCGTCCTGGGAGGACGTGCTGCTCGGCGTCCGAACCCAACGGGGCTGATCAGGGCTGTCGCGGGACGGCGTCCAGCAGCTCAAGGTCCCAGCCCTGCCGCTCGCACCAGTCCTCCGCGTCCTCCCGGGGCAACACGTCGGCGCCCGGCGGGACACTCGGGCCGAGCCTCGACCAGCCGTCCGGTGCCAGCACGTGCACCGCGCCGTCGCGCAGTGCCAGCAGCCGGCCCTCCGGGTACGCCATCGTCGCCTCGGTACGCATGAACCTGACGGGCTCCGGACGCGTCATGTGAATATGATGACGTCCAGCTCGCCGGTCGGACAGTTCGATCTTGAGACGTTCCGCTCGCCGATCGGCGACGACGGGCGGCTGGCGCTCCGGTACGGCATCGCGGCCCTCGTCGGGCTCGCGGTGGGCGCGGCGTTCCTGCTGGTCATGCCCGGTGTTCCCGGCCTGGTCCGGTCCGCGTGGTGTGCCGCGGAGACCGGACCGGCGTGCGATCCGGGCAGCCAGCTCACGGGGCAGTTGGTCGACACGGTGATCTGGGCGATCGTGCTGCTCGCCACGGCGACCGCGGTGAGCGTGCCGCTGGCCTGGCTGGCCGATGTGATCAGCGGAATCCGGCTGAGCCTGCCGCTGGTACTGCTCGGGCCGCCGCTGGTGTGGGCGCTGATGGTGCTCGGCGAGCCCTTCGGCGTCGCGCTGCACCGGCTGCGCTCGCCGTGGGTGCTGGCCCAGGCGGCGCTGGCCTATCTGCTCGCCGGTCTGCTGACCGGCACCCGGCCAAGACCGTTGTGGCGCCTGCTGGCCGCCGCCGTCATCGTGCTGGGCACTGCGGCGGCCATCGCCCTCGGGTACCCGTTCAACTAGTGATTGACCTCGATCGCACTGGAGGTCGCAAGATCGGCTGGTGGCGGAAAACCAGGTGACCTGGCAGCGGACACCGCTTACTGTCGGAGGGTCACGGAGTTGCTCCGTCCGACCGCTGAGGGTTCCGCCGGCCGCATCAACACATTCGGCCCAGCCACACCTGTGCCTGGGCCGGTTTCGCGCGCGGTGGAGTGCGTCCGGTGGACCCGTGGCCACCCGAAACGTGTGTCCACGCCCCGGGGGTGATTGATGACCGACGATGTTCCGATACCGAACAACACCACCACACTGCGGGTGCTGTTCCGGCTGGCCCCGTATGTCCGGCCGGTGCGCTGGCAGTTGCTCTGCTCGATGAGCGCGACGCTGCTGGCGATGGCCTGCGGCCTGGTCATTCCGCTGGTTACGCAGCGAATCCTGGACGGCCCGGTGGCCACGCACAACCTGCGTGCGCTGCCACTTCTGATCGGCATCGTGCTGGCGCTGGGCGTCGTCGAGGCGCTGAGCTTCTTCGTCCGGCGCAAGCTGGTGGCCCGGCCGACCACGCAGATCGAGGCGCGGATGCGGGCCGACCTGTACCGGCACCTGCAGCGGCTGCCGATCTCGTTCCACGACCAGTGGCAGTCCGGCCAGTTGCTGTCCAGGGCCGTCTCCGACCTGTCCACGCTGCGCCGGTTCCTGGCGTTCGCGGTGATCTTCCTGGTGGTCAACACGCTCACGCTGATCATCGGCATGGTGGTGCTGTTCCTGCTCGCGCCGCTGCTCGGCCTGATCACGCTGTGCGCCAGCCTGCCGCTGATCGCGGTGTCCACGCTGTTCGAGTCGCGCTACAAGGTGGTGTCCCGCCTTGCCCAGGACCAGGAGGGCGACCTGGCCACCACTGTCGAGGAGTCGGCGCTGGGCATCCGGGTGCTCAAGGCGTTCGGCCGAGGACCGGAACTGCTGCGCAAGTTCACGGTGCAGGCCGCCGAGCTGCGGGGCACCCAGTTGCGCAAGATCCACATCCTGGCGTTCCTGTGGGCGGTGATCATCGGGCTGCCGGAGATCGGCATCGGCTGCCAGCTGCTGGTGGGCGCGCTGGGCATCGCGCACGGCACGGTGTCGGTCGGCACCCTGGTCGCCGCGGTGACCGTGGCGACCTACCTGCGCTGGCCGACCGACTCGATCGGCTGGCTGCTGGCCGAGACGAACCAGGCCGCGTCCGCGTGCGAGCGGTACTGGGAGGTGCGCGACTCGCTGGTCACGATCACCGATCCGGCACACCCGCGGCCGCTGCCCGCCGACGGCACCGGCCACCTGCGGCTGGAGGGCGTCCGGTTCCGCTACCCGGGCGCGGCCGACGATGTGCTGCGCGGCATCGACCTGGACGTCCGGCCGGGCGAGACGGTGGCGCTGGTCGGCGCGACCGGGTCCGGCAAGACCACGCTGACCTCGCTGGTGGCCCGGCTGGCCGACGTGAGCGGCGGCCGGATCACCGTGGACGGGGTCGACGTGCGCGACCTCACACTGGCCGACCTGCGGACCGCGGTGGCCACGGCGTTCGAGGAGCCGGTGCTGTTCTCCGCGAGCGTGCGGGAGAACGTGGCACTGGGCGCCCCGGACGCCACCGAGGCCGACGTCCGGTCGGCGCTGCGGGTGGCCAAGGCGGACGACTTCGTCGAGGCGCTGCCGTGGGGACTCGCGACCCGGATCGGCGAGCAGGGGCTCTCCCTGTCCGGCGGCCAGCGGCAGCGGTTGGCGCTGGCCAGGGCGGTGGTCGGCCGGCCAGCGGTACTCGTGCTGGACGACCCGCTGTCCGCACTGGACGTGCACACCGAGGCCGAGGTGGAGCGCGCGCTGCGCACGGTCCTGCACGGCGTGACGGCACTCGTCGTGGCGCACCGGCCGAGCACGGTGCAACTGGCCGACCGGGTGGCGCTGCTGGTCGACGGCCGGATCACCGCGACCGGCACCCACCACGACCTGTTGGCGGAAAACCCGGAGTACCGGCACCTGCTGTCCACACTGGACGATCGACTGCCGTCGGAGGAGTTGGCATGACGACGGACATCCAACCGGCCGCGCCCGTCGCGGAAGAGGAGTGGCGGGGTGTCGCCGCTGAGGATCTCGACGAGTTGACCGTCGCGATCGGGCTGAAGCTGCAGGCCCGGTCGCGCCGGCTGCTCGGTTCGCTGCTGCGTCCGCACCGGCGGGCAGTCGCGCTGTCGCTGCTGCTGGTGCTCGGCGAGAACGCGGCCGGCCTGCTCGGCCCGGTGTTGATCGCCGCGGCACTGGACAGCGGCGTGCCCGACGCCGTGCACGGGCGGCCCGGCGTGCTGATCGCCTGCGTGGCCGGGTACCTGACGTGTGGCGTCTCGACCGCGGTGCTGCGGTTCGGGTTCCTGCGGCTGTCCGGCCGGATCGGCCAGGACATCATGCTGGACCTGCGGCGACGCATCTTCGGGCACGCCCAGGTGCTGTCGCTGTCGTTCCACGAGTCGTACACCAGTGGCAAGATCGTCTCCCGGTTGACCAGCGACCTCGACTCGATCGACTCCCTGCTCGACGAGGGCCTCGACGGCCTGCTGTCCGCCGGGTTCACCGTGGTCGGCGTCGGCATCATGATGATCTGGCTGGACTGGCCGCTCGGCCTGCTGGTGATGGCGGGTTTCGTGCCGCTGGTGTGGGTGACCCGGTGGTTCTACAAGTCGTCGCAGGACGCCTACCGGGGCACGCGGGGCGCGATCGCCAAGATCATCGTGCACTTCGTGGAGACCATGAACGGCATGCGCGCGGTGCAGGCGTTCCGGCGGGAGCCGCGCAACGAGCAGATCATGGACGGCCTGAACGGCAGCTTCCAGGAGGCCAACCGGGTCGCGCTGAGCGTGGTGGCCCGGTTCACGTCGAGCGTTCGGCTGGTCGGCAACGTGTCCCTGGCCCTGGTGCTGGGCATCGGCGCGGTGCGGGTGGCGAACGGCGGGCTGGAGATCGGCGTGCTGGCCGCCTTCACGCTGTACCTGCGGCGGTTCTACGACCCACTGGACGACCTGGCCATGTTCGCCAACGCCTACACGGCGGCCAGCGCGGCGCTGGAGAAGATCTCCGGCGTGCTGGAGGAGACGCCCGGCGTGCCCGACCCGGCCGATCCGGTGCCGCTCGCGCACCCGCGCGGCGAGATCCGGTTCGCCGACGTCGAGTTCCGCTACTCGCCGGACACGCCCGTCGTACTGCCCGGCCTTGACCTGCGGATTCCGGCCGGGCAAACGGTTGCGCTGGTCGGCCCGACCGGTGCCGGCAAGTCGACGGTCGCCAAGCTGGTCGCCCGGTTCTACGACCCATCCGCGGGCGCCGTCGAACTGGACGGGGTGGACGTGCGCCGGGTGACGGACCTGGAGTTGCGGCAGGCCGTGGCCATGGTCACCCAGGAGAACTTCCTGTTCTCCGGTTCGGTCGCGGACAACATCGCCCTCGGCCGCCCCGGCGCGAGCAGGCCGGAGATCGAGGCGGCCGCGACCGCCGTCGGCGCGGACACGTTCATCAACGCGCTGCCCGAGGGTTACGACACGGACGTCCGCAAGCGCGGCGGCCGGTTGTCCGCAGGCCAGCGCCAGATGGTCGCGTTCGCCAGGGCACTGCTGGCCGACCCCGCGGTACTGGTGCTGGACGAAGCCACGTCCAGCCTGGACGTACCGACGGAACGGGCGGTGCAGGAGGCACTGGAGACGGTGCTGACCGACCGGACGGCGTTGATCATCGCGCACCGCCTGTCCACGGTCCTGATCGCCGACCGGGTCCTGGTCATCGACGACGGCCGCGTGGTCGAGGACGGCTCACCGGAGGAACTGGTCGCCGGCGACGGCCGCTTCGCCGACCTCCACCAGGCATGGCTGGAGTCCCTGGCCTGACCCGGACCGCTGCCGCTGTCAAGCCCGTCGCCCACATGTGCACAACACGATCGAGTTGTCCACAGATAGCCGGCAAACCCCCCATTTGGGGCTTGACAAACGGTACGTTGGAAATGGGACGCCCCCCGCGGAGTGGTGGGGGCTGCCTCCGGGCCGGGGCCTGCCTCCGGGTCGGCGGCGGATCGCAATTCTGCTGCTGTTCAAACGGTCTGCGGCGGCTGACAGGTCTGTAGCGGCTTACAGGGCCGTGAACAGCAGGGCGATCCAGGCGATCACGATGCCGGCCACCACGCCGTACGCCACCCACCGCCAGACCGGGGTCCTTCTGGCCAGCCACACCGACGGGGCGAGGCCCAGCGCGATGACCACGTTGGCGATCAACGCCAGCCAGTTGCTGGCCGCGCCCAGTGCCAGCGACAGCGCGACCACCACCAGCAACACCACCGCCGCGCTGAAGCCGGTTACGGTGAGGCCGGTCGCCCACGGAGTCGGTTCGGTGTCGCTCGTCCGGGTCGACGGCTCCGGCTCCGCCGCCTCGGTCGGGGCGGGTGCGTCGTGGTCCGGGACGGCGACCTCGGTGATCTCGCCGGTCAGCGGGTCGGCGTAGCTGACGGGGCTGCCCATCACGGCGGCCACCCGGCCGGCCAACTGCCGGCCTCTGCGGGAGATCAGCCGGGCGGCGGCGCTCTCGTCGGGCTGGCCGTTGCGGTGGACCGCGTCGGCCACCCGTGCCCACTCGTGCAGGGCCTCGGCCAGGTCGGCGCCGAGGGCGAGGCTGCGCGGGTCGACCTCCCGGTCGTCCTCGTCGACGCCGTCGGTCGGGCCGGCCAGCAGGGCTCGACCGTCCCGGGCGCGTAACTGCACGAACGTCCCCTCTCCTGCCGCGGCCGGCCGGCCGCACCGCGATGAAATTACCGAGAACTCATCAGGGTGTGAAACGCGATCGCCGCGGCCGTGGCGACGTTCAGCGAATCCACATCATTCGCCATCGGGATGCGGACCCGTTCGTCGGCCGCGTCCAGCGCCGCGTCGGTCAGGCCGGAACCTTCCGCACCCAACAGTATCGCGGTGCGGCGGCCGGGCGCGGCAGCCGAGTGCAGCGGCACGGCGTCCTCGGACGGCGTCAGCGCGAGCACGCGGAAACCGTTGTCCCGCAACCAGTACAGGCCAGCAGGCCAGTCGGCGAGCGGTCCGAACGGCACGCGGAGCACGTTTCCCATCGACACCCGGACGCTGCGCCGGTACAGCGGGTCGGCACAGCCGGGGCCGAGCAGGATGCCGTCCACGGCGAGGCCCGCGGCGTTGCGGAAGATCGAGCCGAGGTTCTCATGGTCGTTGACACCCTCGAGCACGGCCAGCAGCCGGGCGCCCGCGACGAGGTCGGCAGGCGAGGGCTGGGCGGCCCGGTCGGCGAGCGCGAGCACGCCCCGGTTGAGGTGGAAGCCGACGACGTCGGCCATCACGTCGGCCGACGTCCGGTAGCAGGGCACGTCCACGCCGGCCAGGTCGTCGTGTAGCGCCTCGATTCTTCTGGGTACCCCGAGCAGGGACCGGATCGGGTAGGGCGAGTGAAGTAGACGCCGGACCACCACTTCGCCCTCGGCGATCACCAGGCCGCGGCCGCCGGGCCGATCGGGCCTGCGGTCGGCCGTGGTGAGATCGCGGAAGTCGTCCAGCCGTGGATCGGCCTGGTCGTCGACATCGATCACCTGTGGCACCGCGGCAGTGTGGCACGCCATCCGAATCGTCCACGATGTGGACTCAACAACCGATCAGCCCACGTCAACTTGGGCGACAGCACCGGTTTGGCCGCTAGCACATGGTGAACCCACATGTAACGGTGGGTTTCCGGCGCCGGGCTTGGATGGCCACGATGCACATGCGAGGAAGGCGACCATGGGGCAGCATGACGTGACGAGCCGACCATTCACGACCGCCGACCGGGGGCAATACCGACAGAAGGTACGTCGTTGCCTCGACGCGCTCGCCGCCATGCTGCGCGACGACGTGTTCTCCTTTCCCCAGCGCCACATGGGTTTGGAACTCGAACTGAATCTGGTGGACGCGGAACTGCGGCCGGCGATGGCGAACACGGTGGTACTGGAGAAGATCGACGATCCGTGCTTCACCACCGAACTGGGCCAGCAGAACCTGGAGATCAACGTGCCGCCCCGCCCGCTGTCCGGTAACGAGGCGGTTGCGCTGGAACAGGATCTGCGTACGTCGCTCGCGCTGGCCGACGCCAAGGCCAACGACGCGGGCGCCGCGCTGGTGATGATCGGCATGCTGCCGACACTTCGTGCCGAACACCTCGACTCGCGTTGGCTGTCCACGGGTTCGCGCTACGCGGTGCTGAACGAGGAGATCTTCGCCGCGCGGGGCGAGGACATGTTGCTGGACATCGAGGGCACCGCGATGCCGGGCCGGTCCGTGGAACGATTGCACACGCGGTGCTCGTCGATCGTGGCCGAATCCGCGTGCACGTCGGTGCAACTGCATCTGCAGGTCGCGCCGGACGATTTCGCCGCCTATTGGAACGCGGCGCAGTGCCTGGCGGGCGTGCAGGTGGCGCTCGCCGCCAATTCCCCGTTCCTGCTGGGACACGCGCTCTGGCAGGAGACCAGGATCCCGCTTTTCCAGCAGGCGACGGACACCCGGCCGGAGGAACTACGCAATCAGGGCGTGCGGCCGAGGGTGTGGTTCGGTGAACGCTGGATCACGTCGATCTTCGACCTGTTCGAGGAGAACGCCCGCTACTTTCCCAGCCTGCTCCCGGAAACCGACGACGAGGACCCGCTGGCGGCGCTGGCCGACGGCCGTGCACCGAAACTGACCGAACTACGGTTACACAACGGAACCGTGTGGCGCTGGAACCGTCCGGTCTACGACCTGGTGGACGGCGTGCCGCACCTGCGCGTGGAGAACAGGGTGCTGCCGGCCGGGCCGACCGTGCTGGACCTGATCGCGAACGCGGCGTTCTTCTATGGCGCGCAACGGGCCCTTGCCACGGCCGAACGTCCGTTGTGGAGTCAGATGTCGTTCCAGGCGGCCGAGGAGAACCTGCGGGCCGGGGCGCGGGACGGGATGAGTGCGCAGTTGTACTGGCCGGCCGTCGGCTGGATCTCGCCGGCAGAGCTGGTGTTGCGGAAGTTGTTGCCACTGGCCCACGAGGGCCTGCGTGATCTCGGGATGTCGGACACCGCGCGGGAGCGGTACCTGGGCGTGATCGAGCACCGCTGCCTCGCCCGGCAGACCGGGGCCAGCTGGCAGCGCGGCATGGTGGCGCTGCTGGAGCAGTGCGGCGCCGAACGGGACGCCGCGCTGAAAGGCATGCTGCACGGCTACATGGAGCTGATGCACGACGGTTCACCGGTCCACACCTGGCCAATACGGTGACGGTGACATTGGCGCGCTGTGACATTGGCGCGCTCCGCGCGCGGCCCGATCTTGGTGTCAGCCTAGAGAACGCCAGCCTGACTTTGGCTGGGCAGCTCGGGCACCCGATCGGCGCAGTACCAGGCCGCACACCACGGCGGCCAGTACCGAGATCGCGCCGCCTGCCACGAATGGTGCCCGGCCGCCGAACTCCTCGGCCAGCCAGCCGGCCATCGGGCCGCCGACCGGGTTGCCGCCCAGGAAGACCAGCATGTAGAGGCCCATCACCCGGCCGCGCAGCTCGGCCGAGATGGACAGCTGCATCGTGCTGTTGGCGGCCGTGATGAACGTGATCACCGCGGCGCCCATCGGGATGAGGACCAGGCCGAACAGCAGGTAGGTCGGCATCGCCGCGAGCACCAGCTCCAGCAGGCCGAACACCAGCGCGCCGCCGACCACGATGCGCAGCTTCGGCAGGCCACGGGCCGAGCGACGGGCCGCGAGCACCGAGCCGCCCAGCGTGCCGGCGGCCATCAGCGTGCTCAGCAGGCCGTAGCCGCTGGCGCTGCGGTGGAACACGTTGGCGGCCACGTTGGCCAGCGTGGCGAAGAACGTCATGCCGAACGTGCTCACGCAGAACACCAGCACCAGCAGCACGACCAGGTCGGTCCGGCCGCGCACGTACCGCATCGCCTCGACGAGCTGGCCGCGCTGCCTCGTCAGTCGGGTGACTCGGTGCAGCAGGGCCGGATCCATCGCGAACAGCCCGGCGATGACGGCCACGAAGCTGATGGCGTTGCTCAGGAACACCCAGCCGGTCCCCACCCACGTGATCATCACGCCTGCCACGGCGGGCCCGACCACCCGCGCGAGGTTGAACGTCATCGAGTTGAGCGCGACCGCGTTGGTGACCTGTTTCGGGCCGACCATCTCGCCGACGAACGACTGCCGAATCGGCGCGTCCATCGCGGTGAAACAGCCCAGCACCAAGCAGAACAGGTACACCTGCCACAACGCGACGATCCCGGTGACGTCCAGCAGCCCGAGGACCAGCGCGCAGCCACCCATGCCGGCCTGCAGGCCCAGCAGCAGCCGCCGCTTGTCCATCCGGTCGGCCAGCATCCCGGCCCACATCGACAGCAGCAGGGTCGGCAGGAACTGCAGCGCGGCGGCGATGCCGAGGGCCATCGGGCTGCGGCCGGACAGTTCCAGCACCAGCCAGTCCTGCGCGACCCGCTGCATCCAGGTGCCCACGTTGGAGATGACCTGGCCACCGGCGTACAGCCGATAGTTGCGCTCCCGCAGGGAGCCGAACATGCGACTGTCGATCGCGTGGCCCACCGCCGGACGGCCGCTCGACTTCCCGACCTGGTCGCCGCCCGGACAGGCCATACTGTTGTCGGCGCCCGCAGGACAGCCCCCGCCCTCACCGGGGGCTACGGCCCTTTTCAAGCCTAGTCGATTTGCCAAATCGGTGCGGCTGGTCAGCGGCTTGCTGTGGACAACTGGCCGGGCTGTGGACAGGTCTACGGCTACCTGGGGCGGGGTCGCGGCATGCCCAGACGATGTCCTGCTGCCGGGGTCCGGTTTGGCTGTTCGTGGTGGGGGCGGGTTCTGGATGCGCTGATCTGTCGTGGTCGCTGGTCCATCCACCCTGTCGTCCACCCCGTTACTGCCCCGCCATCCTGTCGATGATCTCCGCCGCCCGTGCGAGCAGCTCCCGTTCCTGGTCAGTCAACTCGGCGAGTCTTCGATCCAGCCACGCCTCACGTGCGGTGATCTGGGCGTCGTGGAAGACCCGACCCTCCTCGGTGAGGGCGACGATGGCCTGGCGGCCGTCGGTCGGGTGCGGCCTGCGGGTCGCGTACCCGAACTCCTCGAGCGCCGCGATCACCCTGGTCATCGACGGGGGCTGGACACCCTCCTTGGCGGCGAGCTCCCCCGGCGTCAGCGGTCCACACTTGAACAGCGTGGAGAGCGCCGCGAGCTGGGTGAGCGACACGACCGAGTTGGTGCGCTGTGCGCGGAGCCGCCGGTTGAGCCGCACCACCGACAGCCGCAGGCGGCTGGCGAGGGGGCGTTCCTCGGGCTCCGACACGCTACTTAGCATACCTCACGAACTATTTTCTCCGGTTCAGGCGCCTGGTCCGCTGTAGATCGCCGACGCTGGCGGGGCCGTGACCGGGACCGGCTGGTTCCAGCCGGTGAAGTCGATCGAACCGGAACCCGATGCCGGCGCGGTCATCCGCGCCAGATAGTGCGGGCCCGCCTTGCCGACGTAGACGACCGAACCGTCCGCCGACTCGTAGGTGTACACGGGCAGGTTGTTCACCACATCGGTGCCGGTCAGCGTGGGTACCTCGCTTGCCTGGCCGAACATGCTCGACACGAAGCTGTCGAAGCTCAACAGCGGCTTGAGCCCGGTCACCATGGCCGACGCGAGCGACGAGTCCGACGACACCCATTTGTTGTTCAGCGCCGAACCGAGTTGGCCGACCGCCGCGTTGGTGGACTGGCTGATCATCTGCGGCGTGAACTGGACGTAGTACTTGCCGTTCACCGCGATCAGCGGGATCTGCGCGCCGCCCTCGCTGATCGTGCCGGACGCCGTGTTGTCCTTGTTGAGCTGCAGATCCAGGCTCAGCGTGCCGGTGCTGTTGGTCAGCGTGCCCTTGATGTGCACCGCGGTGGCACCGGAGAAGGCCGACTTGACCGCGCTCTCCACCTGGTTGCCCGGCAGCGCGCCGGCGATGGTCACCGCTTTGGGCGCCGGACGCGACGAACTGGACGGACCGGCAGCCGGGGTCTGCGTGCTCTGGCCGGAACAGGCCGTGACCACGGCCAGCGCGGCACCGAGCACAGGAACCACGAACCACCGACGCGACGACATGCACCCATGGTGCCGGACGCGCCGGTGCCACCGACAACCGGCTAGCCTGCGGGCATGGCCGGTGATCAGCCCAGCGGGAGGCTGCCCGCCCCGCCGCCACTGCCGGCGCGCTGGGTGGACATGCGGCCGGTGGTCGCGATCGGCACCGGCCTGTGGTTCCTGGCCTACTGCGGGCTGCTCGTCGCCCGCTACGGCTACCAGGCGGTGACCGGGATCTGGCTGCCGACCTGCCTTGCCGGCTGGGTACTCGGCCTGATCGGCACCGGGATCATGTACTGGCAACGGGCCGCGTCCCGCCGGGGCTCCCGGAGCGCACAACACGTGTCCTGACCCCTGCCACCGAACGGGGCTCGCCGGAGGAGTTCGACCTGGTCCGGCGGCACCGCGAACCGATCCGGAAGTGGTCCGACTACTACTGCGGCTGGGCACTGAACGTCGAACCACGCCTTTGCTGCGCCGCGAGAGCACTGCTCTCGCTCAGGCGCTCTCGGTTCAGAGCCGCGCCCACATATGAGAACACATGATCTCTTTCGAGAGCAGTGCTCATTCACATGCTCTCGTTTCAGATCACTGATCACATTCGAGAACAGTTGATCTGATTCGAGAGCACTGCTCTCGGATCAGGGTGCTCTCGCTTCAGGGCGTTGCTCACGTAGGAGAACAGTTGATCTCTTTTGAGGGCGGTGCTCTCTTTGAGCGGTGCTCTCTTTGAGGGCGGCGGGCTCAGGACAGTGCTGTGCCCGGGGTCGGGTCGTCGAGTACGGCGGCCAGTTGCCAGCGGTCCGGCCAGCGGTCGGTTGCCCAGGCCAGGGCGCGGGCCAGGCCATCTGGACTGTCCTCGGCGTGGACGACCATGCCGTCCGCCCACCAGGGCACCCGGGTGTCGGCGACCGTCAGCTCGTCGTGCATCACTACCGAGCCTGTTGGCACCGGTGTGTCGAGCAGGGAGCAGGCCAGGCGGACCGCGCCCAGTTCGGCCCAGGCCACCGGCTCGCCGGGCGAGCTCGGCTGGTCCGTGATCAGCTCGCTGGCCAGGGGCACGTTCAGCAGGTCGGCCAGTGCGCTGTCCAGGTCACCCGGCCGGGCGGCCACGGCGCGGGCGGCGCCCAGCACCGGCAGCAGCCACGGCCGGTCCAGCACGGCCACGTCCACGGCTGGCACGGCATCGCCGGAGAGGGTCCTGATCCGGTCGGGCGGGTCGACCTCGGCCGGGTCGAAGACCTCGGTCAGCGCGGCCTCGGCGAGCACGGCGTGGGTGCGCATGGCCAGGCCGATCGGCACCGGCCTGGCCGGATCTGCCAAGCGGTTCAGCAGGTCGACGGCCTGGTCCAGGTCGGCGACGGCCAGCCGGTCCCGCACGCCGAGGTCGGCAAGCAGCCGGGTCGGCAGGTCAAGGTCCGGCACCTCGTCGTACAGGCCGGCCAGGTCGTCGACCGATGGCAGGCGCCAGTCGCGCGGTGGGCGGCCGGCCAGCAGCGCGTACCTGGCCAGCCACCAGGCCGGGTAGCCGCGGGGGTCGGCCATGGCGCGGCGGGTGTCCGGGTGGTCCGCGAGCAGGCGCAGCGCGGCAGGCCACTCGTCCGGATCGACCAGGTCCAGGTCCCGGATGCCGACCAACGTGCCGGGCGCGTCCGCGTCCACGGTGGCCCACCACCGGTCCTCGTCGGCGAGTTGGTGGTCGGGGCCGGTCGGGTTCTCGTCGACCACGACCGCGAACGCGTCCAGCACGCCGACCGCGCGCAGCACGTCGGCGGGCCAGTCCTCGGCCGGTTCGTCGGCCAGCACCGACAGCGGGGCGTCCGGGCCGACCGCGTCGGGGGCCAGTACGTCCAGCAGCGCCGCGCCGGGCAGTACCAGTTCGTCGGCACGGCGTGGTTCGCCGTCGGTGTCCGGCAGGGCCAGGGCGCCCAGCCAGGGCAGTTCACCAGGCTCGATGCCGGCCGCGGCGACCAGGCGCAGCACGACGCCTGCCAGCTCGTCGGTGGGCAGGCCGGCCGTGGCGTCGGCCACCGCGCGGTCGACGGCGTCCCGGACCGCCGGGGCGGCCAGCAGGTCCGACGGGTCGGCCACGCGGGCGCCGAGCCGTTCCAGCAGCGGGTGCGCCGCGGCCGGGTGGGCGATGCGCAGGCCCGCGATGTCCGCGCCGGCAACCAGTTCGCCCAGTTCGGCCGATGGCAGCAGCACGTCACGCGGGCCGAACGCCATGCGGCCGTCGATCAACGGGACCGGCAGGCCGCCGAGTTCCTCGGTCAGCGCGCTGCCGCGATCGGGCAGCCGGCTCAGCGCCGTGTAGAGCGTGGCCCACCAGCCCGGCGAACGGTCCACTCCGGACACCGCGACGACCAGGTCGGCCGGGAACAGCCTGCGCACGCCGACGGCCGCCAGCGCCCGGACGTGCTCGTGTCCGGCCAGCCACCACGCGACGAGGCCGGGCACCACGTCGGCCAGCAACCCGGCCAGTTCCTCGTCCGGCACGTCGAGGCAGACCGCGTTGCCGGGCGCCAGGTCGGCGTCATCGGTGTGCTCCGCGGGCAGCCAGGCCGAGGTGGCCAGCACGCCTGCCACCGCATCGCGGAGCCTTTCGTCTACTTCGGACAATGGGAAACCAGGCAGCGGCACCAGTGCGGTGCGGTGCGGGCCGGCCAGCAGGCGGACCAACGTCAGGTACTCGGCCGCGGCCGAGGCCAGCACGGCGTCCGCGGCCGGGCCGGGCAGCAGCCGCCGCCGGTTCGGCTCGACCGGCAGCGTGGCGAACAGGCGGGCCGGCAGGGACAGGCGCTCGTCGGTCGGCGTTGGCGCGTGCAGCACGTCCTCGGCCAGTGGTTTCGGCGTGTCGTCCGCGGCCAGCGGCACCGCCCAGCACACCGACCACTCAGGCCGGTCCCGCGCCTCGACGCCCAGCTGGCCCGTCTGGTCCACGGTCAGCCTGCCGGTGGCGCGGCGGGTCAGCCAGCGCGCGGTGCCGTCCGGTCCGGCCACGGTGACCACGCCGTCGCCGGTCTCGGTGCGGGTCCAGCGGCGCTCGCCGACCACGACGGTGTGCAGGCCGGGCAGCGCCAGCAGCAGGTCGGGGGTGTCGGCGGCGGCACGGTCGAGCAGGTCCGTCGGGTCGAGGCCGGGCCGCAGCGGCAGGCGGACGTCGGTGCGGAAGCCGTCCGGCACCGGCTCCTCGGCCGGGTCAACCGGCCAGGCCAGCCGCAGCACCGGCACCTCGGCCGACCGCAGCGCCACCACCTCGGCCAGCCGCTCGTGCCCGGCCACGGCGGACCGGGTACGGGCCGCGTCGAACGCGACGCCACCGGTGGCCGAGACCACGCGCGGCGCCTCGGTCACGGCGAGCACCGCGGCGAAACCGACGCCGAACCGGCCGACCTGGTGGCCGGCCCGCTTCGCCGACGCGCGCAGCGACGCCAGCGCGGCGACCCCGGCGGAGTCCAGCGGGGCGCCGGTGTTCGCGGCACGCAGCTCCGGCCCGGCATGCGTGTCGACCACCCGCAGCCACAGCTCGCCGGGCACGCCGGCCAGCGCGGCGGCGTCGGCCGCGTTCTGCGCCAGTTCGACCAGCAGCCGGTCGCGGTAGCCACCGACCCGCAGGTCGTCCTCTGCGTTGGCATCCTCGCGGAAGCGGGTCGGCGAGCCGCGCCACGCGGTCAGCACCGAGTCCCGCAGGGTGGCCGTGTCGAACGGATCGGCCGTGTCGGTGGGGAACATCGACGTCAGGTCAGTCCGTGTCATCGGGCTCGTCGGCCGGTTCTGCTGTGGTCGGCTCGTCTTCGAGCGCGGCTTCCGCGGCCGCCTGGACCGAGAGCATCGGCTCGATGTCCATCGTGGTGTCGTCGTAGACCAGGTCCGCGACCGGGACCGGTGACGCCGTCTCCAACTCGACCTCGGAGTGCGCGCCGCAGCCGTACTCCACGTGCACCGCGTGGCCGTCCGCCGGGGACAACTCGTTGCCGCACACGCCGAACGCGGCCCGCAGCGAACCGGCCAGCGGCAGGTAGAAACCGCACCTGCCGCACTCCTGCGGCGCACTGCGCGCCATGTCGCTCTGCGGGCCGAACTGGCCTGCCTGCCACCGTTCCGCCGAGTCGAGCCGACCGAACCGGGACAGCACGCGCACCCGGCCGAGACCGGCGTCGCGCGCCACCTCCTCGACGGCCGGGTCGTCCGACTGGAGATAGGCCGGCACCAGCCGGGGATCGCCGGGATCCGTCGGCATCAGGTCGCCGACGCCGAGATCACCGGCCTGCACCCGCTGCTGCCACGGCACCCACTCCGGCGCGACCAGCGCCTGCGGGCCGGGCAGCAGGACGACCTCGCTGACCGAGACCGGCGTGTCCGGACCGCCGGACGCGACCGTGACCGCCCAGCGCCACCCCTGGTAGCCGGGCAGTTCCGCCTCGAACAGGTGGGTGGCCGCGCCCCCGGTCTCCGGTTGCACCCCGTCGTGCCGGCCGACCGATTCGGCGCCTGCCTCCTCGGTCGCGGCGGCGCGGGCGGTGTCGACGGCGGCGGCCAGCACCGGGTCGGGGTCGGCCGGCGTCGTGACCTCGTTCGAATCGACCTCGGCCGGCTCGACGCCGGGAACCGCGCAGTTCGGGGTGGGTGTCACGGCTACCGATTGTGCCGCACGGCTTCGGTGGTGAGCGAACCTGGCCGGTCGACTACTCGGACCGCACGGGCCCTACCCTGTGTAGTCGGGTGAATTTGTGCGCTGATCGCGATCCACCACGGTATTCCGCACGTGCGGCTGACGGAGTGAGGCAGGATGGAGAAGTGATCCGCGCCAGTTCGGCCGACGAGCCGGATGACGGCCGCCGCGGCCGCCCCGGCTGGAGTGCCGGCGGTCGCAAGCGCGCCGCGCCACCGGATCCGCCGACCAACGTCGTGCCGCCGCGCGCCCCGCACTCCGGCCCGCGACCGGGCTGGCAGTCCACGCCGCCACCGCCGCCGCGCCGCACCACGTACCGGCCGGACGGCTACCCGCCGCCGGACGAACCCCCGCGCGCGGCACCGCGACCGACGCGTCCGGCAGCGGACTGGCGTGACGACGAGTGGCGCCGCGACGAGTACCGACCGGACCCGACCGCCCGCGCCGAGTCGGTCGCCGCCGAGCCGCTGGCCGGCGCCGCCCCACGGCAGCCACCGAAGAAGCTCACCGTGACCCGGGTCGCGGCGTACCGCAGCCGGCAGCTGTCCCAGCAGGCGGTGAACGCGTTCCGCCGGGCCGCGCAGGCCGACGGCGCGCACGAGTCCGGCCTCACCTCGTTGACCTATGCGGTGATGCTGAACTACGCGTCGTCGGCGACCATGGCGGTCGGGCTTGCGAACACGCTGTTCTTCTCCGCCGCCACCGCGGAGAGCCGTACCAAGGTCGCGCTCTACCTGTTGATCACGGTCGCGCCGTTCGCGTTGATCGCGCCCGTCATCGGCCCGATGCTGGACCGGGTGCAGCGCGGCAGGCGGATCGCGCTGGCCGTGTCGTGCGCAGGGCAGGCCCTGCTGTCCGTCGTGATGGCGTTGCACTTCAACGACTGGCTGCTCTATCCGGCGGCGCTGGGCACCCTGGTGCTGTCCAAGTCGTTCGACGTGCTGAAGGCCGCCGTCACCCCTCGGCTGCTGCCGTCGCGGACCACGCTGTCCAAGACCAACGCCCGCCTCGCCGTGTTCGGTCTCGCCGCGGGCGCGGTGTTCGGCGTGTTCGGCGCCGGGTTCGCGAACCTGTTCGGCTCGCCGGGCGCGCTGTGGTTCACGGCGGTGCTGTGCGTCGCTGACGCGGTGCTGTGCCTGCGCATCCCGGCCTGGGTCGAGGTGACCGAGGGGGAGGTGCCCGCGTCGCTGCGTGCCGAGCCACGCAGGCCCAAACGGCAACCGATGGGCCGGCACGTCGTGGTCGGCTTGTGGGGCAACGGAACCATTCGCGTGCTGACCGGTTTCCTGATGCTGTTCCCGGCGTTCGTGATCAAGTCGATGGAGGAGCACTCACCTGGCCGGCAGTTGCTGCTGCTGGGCCTGGTCGGCGCCGCGGCCGGCATCGGCAGTTTCGCCGGCAACGCGATCGGCGCCCGGCTGCAGTTCGGCAAGCCGGATCAGGTGGTCATCGTCTGCCTCGGCGGCTCGCTCGCCGGCGGCGTGTTCGCCGCGATCACCGGCAGCGTCACGACGGCCGCGATCGCCGCGCTGATCGCCGCGGTCGCCAGCGGCCTTGCCAAGATCAGTCTGGACGCGACGATCCAGCACGACCTGCCGGACGCCTCCCGCGCGTCCGCGTTCGGTCGGTCCGAGACGATCCTGCAGTTGGCGTGGGTACTCGGCGGCGCACTCGGCGTGCTGTTGCCCACGATGTTCTGGGTCGGTTTCACGGTGGTGTCGGCGCTGCTGGCGCTCGGCCTTGCACAGACCATGCTGACGCGCAACGGCCAGTCGCTGGTGCCGGCGCTGGGCGGCTTCCGTCCGACCCGCCCGAACATGATCTTCCGGCGCGGCGGCGAACCCCCGGCGGACGAGGAGTCGACCCGCAAGTCGACCAGGGCCCTGCCCACCGACCAGTACGGCGTCGACCAGACGTCGTAGGTTGTCCGTCGTGTGGCGCATCGTTGTTCTTGGAGTTGCCGGCCTGCTGTTGCTGGCCGGCTGTTCGAAACCGATCCCGGACGTCACGTTCTACAGCAGCGGCCACACCGCGGCGGCGCCGCCGTTGCAGTACTGCGACGCGACCCTGCGCTCGTGCCTGAGCCACGCCAACCCGCCGGTGTTCCTGAGCGTGACGCCGGGCAACCCGGTGCAGGTCTCGGTGCCGGTGGAGTTCACGAACACCCCGTGGCAGGTCGCGGCCCGTTACCAGGACGGCCACGGCAAGGAGTTCGTGGCCTGCTCGACCATTTTCGCCAACGGCACGCGGTTGGCCTACACGGTGACGCCGCCGACCGGCTACCGGTTGGTGCTGATCGAGGTGTACCAGGTGAGCGCGGTCATCGGCATCACAGCGCAGCAACAGGTGTTCTTCCAGAACTCCGGCGTGTGGTCGATGGTCGCCAACCCACCGGCCGGGCAGCAGCCCGAACTGCCCAAGCCGGGCGACAACCTCTGCCAGTCGGCCGCGTAGCGTCAGCGGATCGCCACGAGAACGTGATCGTCACCGGTCTGCCAGACAGGTGACGCGCCGCGGAAACCGGCCGCCAGCAACAGTTCCCGGTGCTCGGCAACCGAGAGATGGTTGCTGCCGTGATGCGCGACCGATCGCTGCGAGCGCTCGGTCAGCAGACCGGCCATGGCCGGTTCCGCCTTGATCGCGTCCCACCAGGCCGACCATTCCTCGTTGTCGGTGACTCCCACGCGTGCCGCTCGACCCTGCCGAACGGCGGTCGCCACCTTGTCGAGGTTCGGGTCGCCGAGCCCAAGATGGTCGCCGTTGACGAAGACCCCGCCATGGCGGATCCGGTCGGCCAACGCCTGGTAGACATCGGCCAACTGCGCCGGGGTCAACCAGTGCAACGCCGTCGTGGACACGGCCGCGTCGACCACCTCGGGGATCTCGTCCAGCCAGGACGTGCCGCCAAGGTCGGCGTCGACGAACTCGACGCTGCCGTAGCGGCCACGGGCCATGGCGAGCAGCAGCGGATCGGTGTCCACGCCGATGATCCGGGCGTCCGGTAGGCGTTCTGCGAGGCGGCCGGCCAGGGAGCCGGGGCCGCAGCCCAGGTCCAGCACGGTGCCGGTGGTGATCGTGTCGGCCACTACGTCGCCGATCACCGCGAACCGCTCCTCGCGGTCGGCGACGTAGAACTCCTGCTGGGCGTCCCAGCGGCGGATCCAGGTCGTGGCGAGTTCGGTGTCCAGGGTGGTCATCGCGCCTCCATCACTGTCCATATGATAGTTGCCAGTGATGAAACTAGGCGAGAGGACGTGACTGGTCAAGTGGATTTCGACAGTCACACGAGCAGCGTGGTGACCGCGCTGGTGGCGGCCGTCAACGTGGTCACCCCTGGCTGGTCCCGTGGCCGGCCCTACGAACCGCCGACCGGCAGGGCGCTCGCCGAGCAGCTGCACGCCGCCCTGCGCGGCCCCGCGCCCGTGGACGAGGTCGGCGCGCTGGCCGCCTATCTCGGCGACCTGCGTGCCGCGTTCGAGGCCGTGGCGGCCAACGACCTGGACGGTGCGTGCCGTCGGGTCAACGACCTGCTCGGCCTCACCGGTGCCGCCCCGGTGCTCGCCCGGCACGACGGCGAGGCGTGGCACCTGCACTACCACGCCAAGGAGGCGTCCTGGTCGGTCAGTTGGGCCGCGGCCATGGCGACCGCGATGGCCATGGTGCTGGGCAGCGCCGCGCACGACCGGCTCGGCGTCTGCGAGGCACCCGCGTGTGACCGTGTCTATGTGGACACGTCCCGCAACGGCGCCCGCCGGTTCTGCTCGACCGCCTGCCAGAACCGGGTCAAGGCGGCCACATTCCGGGAACGCGGGAAGGCTCGAACGTAAGGTGAGAAACCGTGTGATCCGGGCCACGAACAACAGCCAGATGCTGCCGGCCAGACCGGTGGCCAGGCTGGCCAGCGCCGTGCCCACCAGGGACATGATCAGGACGGGCTTGCGACCGATCCGGTCGGACAGGCGCCCCCACACCGGGGCCAGGGCAAACTCCGCGGCCGAGAACGAGGCGACCAACAACCCGATGGTGGCCGGTGACACGCCGAATCGTCTCGCGTAGAGCGGGAGCAATGGGAAGACCATGCCGAAGCCGACGAGGTCGACGGCGACGGTGGTCCAGATGATCCCGAAGCCCGGTGGCGCACGCCGACGGGCACCCTCGCCTGACTCGGGCTCGGCCCAGGTGCGGCTCGGTCTCGT
>CAVPCF010000180.1:0-11548 GCA_963702275.1 Candidatus Melainabacteria bacterium | reverse complement strand
GCCCGCGCCGAGCAGACGCACGACAGAAGCACCGGAGTGACCGAGGCTCACCACGTCATGCCGCCCGGCCCCCAACCGAGCCAGCGGTTCGGCGAGCGCCCCATCCACCTGATCAAGATACCGAGCCAAATCAGCCCGCACCGACCGAAATCCGCTCGCCCGCGAACAGCGCCGCAGGTGTCCCAGACCTGCCATCGGACGGCTGCGAAAATCTGCTCGCCTGCGGACAGCCCCCGCCCTCACCGGGGGCTACGGCCCTTTTCGAGCCTAGTCGAGTTGGCAAAAGGGGCGCCACTGGCTACTGGTGGGTTGTGGATAAGTCGGGGACCTGTGGATGGCGGATTACGCCGAGGTGATGAAGTCGGCCATCATGGCCATGTCCTCGTGTTCCAGGTTGTGGCAGTGGAAGACGAAACGGCCGGCGTAGTCGGTGAAGCGGACCATGATCTCGGCGGACTGCGCCGGGTACAGGTCCAGGGTGTCCTTCCAACCGTGATCGTACGGGCCTGGCTGCTTTCCGTTACGAGCCAGGACCTGGAACTGGTCCAGATGTAGATGAATGGGGTGATGCAGATCGGTGACGAAACGCCAGAGCTCGGGCTTTCCGAGCTTCGGGTGGGCCAGCGGGTGGGCCGGGTCGTAGGCCTGGCCGTTGATCCGCCAGCCGATCCTGCCCGCGGCGTTCTGGAACAGGAAGTCTCGGGTCACCGTGGCCGTGCGCGGGTCCAGTGTGGCGCTACGGCTCAGGGTTGGTGGCACGGTGGCGTCGTCACGCACCGCTGGGCCGGTTACGTCGAACCGCATGACTTGCGCCGTGCTGCCCGCGCCCAGGGTGTTGCGTAGCTCCACCTGGGTTCCTGGTGGGATGTGGGCGAAGTCGATGATCACGTCGAACCGTTCCGCGGGCGCCAGTTCCAGGGCCGGCTGTGGCAGGGGCGCGTCGAGCAGGCCGCCGTCGCTGCCGATCTGGACGAAGGTGGCCGGCGGGTCAAGGACCAGGCGGTAGCGGCGGGCATTGGACGCGTTCAGCAGGCGCAGCCGGTACTTCGCCCGGTCCACCCGCAGTATCGGCCATGGCGCGCCGTTGACCAGGATCACGTCGCCGAGGACTCCGTTGGCGTACGCGTCGGTCACGCCGGGGGTGGTCGTCAGCGTCGGGTCGAGCGACGGGTAGATCAGCCGGCCTTCGGCGTCGAAGGCGCGGTCGGTGATCATGATCGGGATGTCCCGGTCGCCCGTGGGCAGTGGCAGCGCCGCCTCCTCGTCGTCGTGGACCAGGTGGAAGCCGGCAAGGCCGTGCCAGATGCTCGGGCCGGTGAAGCCCATGCGGTGGTCGTGGTACCAGAGCGTGGCGGCCCGCTGGTTGAGCGGGTAGGTGTAGTCGCGGCTGCCGGTCGCGGTGGTGCCGGGCATCGTGGGCATGCCGGCCATCGGGGGCGCGGTGGTCGTGCCGACGGGGAGCAGGAGGTCGCCGGGGTAGCCGTCGCTGTCGTGCGGGGTGTGGCCGCCGTGCAGGTGGACCACGACCGGGTGCGGCAGCCGGTTGGTGTGCCGGACGACCGTGCGCCGGCCGGCGCGGGACACGATGGTGGGCCCGGGAAAGCTGCCATGGTAGGTCCAGGCCGGGGTGGCCACGCCGGGGAACACGCTGATCGTGGCGGGGCGCTGGGTGATCTCGTAGTAGTCCGTGCCGGCGTCGGTGCGGACCGGGGCGAGCACGGGCGGAATCGGCAGCGGCACCCGGTACGCGGGCGGCAGCGGCCGGGCGGTGCGCAGCAGGGCGCCGGGTTCACCGTTGGCGACCAGGTTGGGCAGTGTGATGGCGCCCGCGGTGGCGACGAGCGCGCCGCCCGCGGTCAGCGCGGTCAGGTTGAGGAACTTGCGCCGGTTCACCGGTCGATCCCGACGCGCGCGGGCCGCCACGACCAGACCAGCAACAGCACGCTGGCCGTGACGACCAACACACCCAGCGGGATGTGGACGGCGAGCGTCCGGGAGTAGCCGAAGACGATCTGAACGACGATGGCCACCACGACCGCGACGCACGCCAACGCCACCCAGCCAGGTCCGCGACCGGGACGCCAGTCCAGCACCGCGGCCGCCGTCATGGCGAACGCGGCGACGCCGAGGAGGGTGGCATTCGTCTTGTGCCAGGTCAGGGCGTTGTAGTTGCCCTGAAGGAAGGCGCCGATGAAGATCGGCTGGGCGATGGCCAGGATGGCCTCGACCGTGACCGTCACCCGGAGGAGCCACTGCGTCCGGGATACGGTCCGATTCGCCTGTTTCAACGTCGTCATGAGCAGATGGTGCCACATGAGATAGTCTCAGGTGCAACCTTTTATCGAAGAGGACGGATTGTGGACGACTCGGGCTACGAAATCGGCTTCCTGCTGCGCCGGGCGCACGTGCGGGCCTCCGTGGCGTTCAAGGCCGCGCTGGCACCGCTGGGCATCGAGGCCCGGCACTTCGCGGTGCTGCACGAACTGGTCCACGCGCCGCACAGCCAGCGCCGGCTGGCGGACCTGATCGGCAGCGACAAGTCCGCCATGGTGCGCCTGATCGACGACCTCGAACGCGCCGGCCTCGTCAACCGCCAGGTGTCCGCCCAGGACCGAAGAGCCCAGGTGATCACGTTGACCGACAAGGGAATCACGACGGTCAGGGCCGCACAGGAAAGCGCCGCCGACGTCGTGGCGAGCCTGACCGACCACATGTCGCCCACCAACCGGCGGCAGTTGACGGACCTCCTGCGCGAGTTCATCGAGCCACAGCCAGGAACCGGATCAGGCTGACGACGCCGCCGCTACCACAAGAGGCGCGAGCCGGCTCTGCTCTGTCCACAACCGACAGGCTCCATCCACAGCCAACCCGAAAGGCCCGCGCCACGGTTCGCCAAATTGATAGACTGGAACAGGGGGGCGCCCCTGCGGAGGCCGGACTTTTTGGCAAGTCGCGGACTCTGCCGGGCCGAATTTGCGCGGTGGTAGGCCAAGCTGACTCGGCGGACTCTGCCGGGACGAACTTGCCGGTGATGGGCTGGGCGCTACAGCTAGAGCCGGCGCAGGCCGCCCAGGATGCGTTCCATCAGCATCAGGTCCGGGCTGTCGCCGTCCACCGATGCCGTGTCGTGCACGGCAAGCAGGCCGGTCGCGGCCATGTCGCCGGCCAGTACCTTCGCGATGCCCAGCGGCAGGCGCAGCATGGCCGCGACCTCGGCGACCGATGCCGGCTGGTGGCAGAGCGCGGCGACCGAGTGGAACTCGGTCGGTGTCGACTCGTCCCTGGCCTGATATCTGTCCGTTGTGGACAGTAAGGTTTCGATCTCAAGTCGGTACTGCGGGGTGGTCCGGCCGCGGGTCCATGCGTACGCCCGGACAGCCGCCGGGGCCGTGTCGTCCTCGTCCTCCGGTCGGCGGGGCAGGCGGGTGATCAGCGGCGGCACGTCGAGCACGCTGCCGAAGGCGGCCTCCGGTGGGCGGGCGGGGTGCGCGGGTTCGGGTCTGCTGGCCATGTCCATCTCACGCCGGCTGGCGCGTGGCCCGTCGCTTCATCGCCTGCAGCTCCGTGCGCAGCTCCGGGGTGAGGATCTGGCCGACCTGGTCGACGAGCACCGTCATCTCGTACGCGACCTGGCCGACGCTGCTGTCCGGCGACGCGAGCACCGCGAGACACGAGCCGTCGCGCACCGACATCAACAACAGCACCCCGCGCTCCATCTCGACCACCGTGCGCAGGACGCCGCCGCCGTCAAGGCAGCGGGCCGCGCCCTGGGTCAGGCCGACCACGCCGGACGCCACCGCCGACAACTGCTCCGCCCGGTCGCCGGGCAGGCGCGAGGACGCCGCCAGCATCAACCCGTCCACGGACACGACGACCGCGTGTGCCACACCGGGGACCCGGTCGGTGAAGTTGCTGATCAACCAGCCGAACTGGTTGACCTGCCGTGACCCTGGTGTGGTCATCGGTCCTCCCCATTCCCGTTTTCTGCTGTCGTGTCCGGCGCTGCCGTGGACGAGCCCTGCACCGACAATCCCCGCACTCCCTGACGAACACCGGCCTGGTAGTCGTTCAGGAATCCCCGTGCGCGGATCGGATTGCGGCGCGGCGCGTCACCGTTGCCGGCCGGCGCGGTTGGCACGGTTGGCGCGGTTGGCCCCGCTGGCGCGGCCGGCCGGGCGGTGGCAGGTGGCGCCGCGGCCTGCTGTGCAGCGGGCCGGTCGACCAGGCTGGGCACGGCGTGCGCGCGCGGCACCCGGCGTGGCAGCCCGACCGAGGTGTAGGCGTAGGACACCGACTCCTCGACGTGCGGCTGCTGGACCATGGCGTTCTGGATCACGGCAGGCGGCTCGTCCGCCGATGGCTGGCTGGGCTCGGCGGGCGCTTCCGGAATGAACCAGGTGAAGTCGGTCGGCGTCAGGGTGGTCGTGAGGTCGCGGATCACCGGCCCGCTGAACCCGGTCCACTCCGGCTTGACGTCGGGGGTGTGCCCGTTGACGGAACCCTTGTGCCCGTTGCTGGCGACCGTGAAGCTGCCGCTGAACGGTTCGTCGGCCGCAGGCTCGGCCGGGAGCGGGCGGACCGGGCCGGTGCCCTGCTTGACCAGTTCGGCCGGCACCCGCACCACCGCGATGAGTCCGCCGTCCTTGGGCACCTCCAGCACGACCCGGATCGACTGCCGACGGGCGAGCCTGCCCACCACGTACAGGCCCATCTGGCGGGACACCGGCACGTCAGGGCTCTCCCCCGCGTCGAGCTTGCCGTTGGCGTCGGCCAGTTCGGCCTCGGCCATGCCGATGCCCTCGTCCCGGATCTCCAGGCGTACCGAGCCGTCGGCGAAGTTCCGGCCGCCGACGAACACCTGCGACTGCGGCGGCGAGAACGACGTCGCGTTGTCCAGCAGCTCGGCGACAAGGCGGGTCAGGTCGCCCGCCGCGTAGCCGAGCACGTCCATCGACGGCGTCGAGCGCACCACGACACGCTGGTAGTGCTCGATCTCGGATACCGCGGCCCGCACCACGTCGGCCAGCGGCACCGGGCCGCCGGACCGGCGCGCCGGATCGTCGCCGGAGAGCACCATCAGGTTCTCGTTGTTGCGGCGCATCCGGGTGGCCAGGTGATCCAGCTTGAACAGGTTGGCCAGCTGCTCCGGGTTCTCCTCGTTGCGCTCCAGCCGTTCCATCAGCCGCAGCTGCCGCTCGACAAGGCCCTGGCTGCGCCGGGACAGGTTGACGAAGATGTTGCGCAGGTTGCTGCGCAGCGTGGCCTGGCCGACCGCGGACCGCACCGCCTGGCCGTGCACCGCGTCGAACGCCCTGGCCAGCTGGCCGAGTTCCTCGTGGGTGTGCACCGGCACGGGTTCGATGGACAGGTCGGTCATGTCGCCAGCGTCGATGCTGGCCACGACCTCGGGCAGCCGGTACTCGGCCACGTCCAGCGCGGTGCGCCGCAGAATGCCCAGCGACCGCAACAGGTGGCGGCCGACGATCACGCCGACACCGACGGCCAGCAGCAGGATCGCGAGCAGGATCACCGACTCGGTGACGGCCGCGCTGCTGGCCTGGTTCTTCAGGTCGGCCGCCGTGCTCTTCAGCGAGTCCGCGAACTCGCCAGCGACCCTGGTCAGCTGGCCGGCAGCCGCGTCCGACGCCGAGATCCACGAACCCGGCGCGACGCCGAGCGAGTTCGTGCCCTGACCGGTGTTGCCGACGACCATCAGGGTCAGCCCGTTGGCCAGCACCTGCTGGGCGAGCTGCTCCCGGTTGTTCAGGTCGTTGGTGATGGCCGCCTGCTGGAACTCGTCGAGCTGGCTCGGGCCGGCGCCGATCTGGAAGTTGTTCAACCGGTCGGTCAGCAGCACGTCCGAGGACTGCACCGTGCTCAGCTCGGTGTTCAGCAGGCTGCCCCGCGCGATGCCGACCGTGACGATCGTCTGCTGCAACCGGACCTGTTCCTGCGCGATCTCAAGGTTGTTGAGCGACAGCGCGAGGCTGGTCAGCCCCGGGTCGCCGAGTTGCGGGGTGAGCGCCTGGTCCAGGTCGAGTACGGCGCTGATGATCTGGCCGTAGGCGGAGGTCACGGTGACGACGTCGCCGGTGCCGGTGAGCGCCTGCTTGTGCAGCGACGACAGGCCGCCGAGCTGGCCGACGAGTCCCTGGAAGTGGACGCCCGCCGCGCTCACCGGGTCGAGCAGCTGCCGGCCGAGGTCGGTGACCGTGCCGGCTTCCCGGTCCACCCTGGCGGTCAGCTTCTGGTAGTTCGGCATGCTGACCGGGATGGTGGTGCCGAGTTTCTGCGCGGACTGCCAGCGTTCGGCCTGCAGGTCGTCCGCGAGTGGGATGAGCGAGTCGCGCAGCGTGATCAGCTGCTGCGTGTTGCCGAACTGGTTGGCCCGCGACACGTCGTCGCGGATCTGCACCGCCCCCAGCGCGATCGCGGCGATCGCGGGCACCGCGAGCACGGCGGCGACCTTGACCGGCAGCCGCCAGTTGCGCCATTCGGCGGTGGACGCCCACCAGGAACGGAAACCGCGCAGCCGGTGCGCGGACTGGGCGGAATGGGTCGATCCCCGGCGCGCCGCCGGTTGTTCGGCCGTCAGCGGTTCTGTCGTCGGCGTTTCGGTCATCGCGGACACCGCGCCGGGGACGTGCGCCACTGGGCATGCTGAGGCACCACGACGTGCTCTCCTCCTGCGGGGCGGCGGGTTTCCGCAGCCCTCGATCGCCATCTGGCCGGCAAGGTCGCCCTTCCCGGCCGGTCCGCGCCAGCGAGTACGCGCCCCGTCACGTAACGCTTTCGATCCGGTCCGGCCGGTATCCCCGACCCGTCGGGGACTACAGACCAGATCGACACGGCCCTCCTTCGTTCAGCGCCGCACGCTCAGTGCGCCGCCGACCCGATCAGTCGACCGATGCCGGCCCGCCGCGGCACACGGCCGGACACGACATGATCAACGAATCGATTCCGTCCTGGCGAACCGGCAATTCGCGGACGGCAGGAGGTCCCCAAGTTGCCACCTCCGCCCACCCGGGATCGCCTACACAGTTAGCACAAGCCGGCGTTTCCCGAGGATCATCGGGTAGGGCCGGCGGCCGTGATGTTAGGACAGCTATTCCGAACTGACAACGGTCCATCATCACGCGCCCCCGCGTCAACCGGACATCAGAACATTCTCTGTACATCTCACCCGGTCAGCCGATCAGGATGCCACCCGAACGGCCCAGTCCGGTTCGTTTGGCGGCGGTACCGACTACGGCCAGTGCCGCACCTGTCGCGTCGCTCCTGGCTGCGTTGAACACCCGGCTCCGCAGGTCGAGCGCGTGCGGACGGACCGGGCCACATGCACGGGCGGTGTCCGATCGGTCACTCGGTTGGTCCGTTCGGGGATTCGGCCGGAAAACCGTCAGTAATACGCATAACGGGCCCGGACCGTGCCGCCATCCGGCCCACCGGACGAATTGGTTCAACCATTTATCTGGCGCCACCAGTTCGTTTTCCCGGTCGACTGCATACATTTCACGATGAGCCGGCTTTCGATGCGACGACTTCGGCCCGAGTCCAGGTTCGGCAAGGACTGCGCCGGCAGCCGTGGGACCCGTCGACGCGACCGGGTCGGACGCACCGCCAAACAGTGAGTTGACGAGCCGTACGCTAGATGTGATAGCAGCCTGCGGCGGTGCTCGGGCTGGTCGTCGTGAGCGTCGGCTGCGCCGTCGCGCGTAGACAAGGAACTCGATAGCGATGGCTCAACGTGGCTCAGGCCGGTCCGGCGGCAACGCACGTCCAGCGGGCCGCGGCTCCGGTGGACGCAACTCGTCCGCGGGCCGCGGTTCGGCACAGGGCAACCGGTCGAAGCAGAGCTCGGTAGCGGCGCAGCGGGCCATCAAGGGCGCACGCGGCCGCAGCGGCTCCATCGTGCGGGTCGGCATCCCGGTCGCGGTGGTGGTCCTCGTCGCGGCGGCCGTGATCTTCGGGGTGATCCAGACCGGCAAGCACAACACCGCGGCCAGCGGCGGCCTGTCGGCGGACTCGGACAAGAGCACGGCGATCCTGGCGAACACCGCGCACCAGGCGACCGGCAACACGGTGGACGGCGTGCAGAGCAACAGCGCGGAGCAGTTGATCTACCACATCCACGCGCATCTGGCGATGTACGTCAACGGGACCCAGAAGCTGCTGCCCTACGGGGTGGGCATCGTGCCGCCGTACCAGTTGCAGCAGATCCCGACCGGCGGGTCGTTCGTCGCAGGCGGCAGCAAGTTCTACTGGCTGCACACGCACGACGAGACCGGCGTGATCCACATCGAGACGCCCGCGCAGCACACCTACACACTCGGCAACTTCTTCGACCTGTGGGGCCAGCCGCTGAGCGCGACCCAGATCGGCCCCGACAAGGGCAAGATCACCGCGTTCATCAACGGCAACCCGTACACCGGGGACCCGAGGAACATCCCGCTGACCGCCCACAACGTAATACAACTGGACCTGGGCACCGTGGTGCCGTTCAGCAACTTCACCTTCCCGCAGGGCGAGTGACCGAGAGGACCAGATGACCACGCTGCTCACCAGCACCCCGGCCGAGCCGCCCGCGGCGACCGCGCGGTCCGGGCTGCGGATCACCCGACGCGGGCTGCAGATCACGCTGGGCCTGGTGTGGCTGCTGGACGGCGCGCTGCAACTCCAGCCGTTCATGTTCGGGTCCGGCTTCGCCAGCCAGGTGCTCGCGCCGGCGGGCGACGGCCAGCCCGGCTGGGTGTCGGCCGGTGTGCACTGGGCGGCCGGGCTGATCGGCGGCAGCCCGGTGCTGTGGAACTCGCTGTTCGCCGCGGCACAGCTCGCGCTGGGCATCGGCCTGCTGATCCGGCCGCTGGTGCGGATCACGCTGATCGGCTCGGTCGCCTGGGGTCTCGCTGTGTGGTACCTGGGCGAGGGCGCCGGCGGGATCGCGGGCGGCCATGCCAGCCTGCTGACCGGCGCGCCCGGTGCGGTGTTGCTGTACGTGGTGCTGGCCGCGATCGTGTGGCCCGCGCCTGCCGTCGGGTCGCGCGGTTGGACGCGGCAGGACGGGTCGGCGCCGCCTGCCGCGTGGACTCCCGTGGCCTGGGCCGTGGTGTGGATCGGCGGCGCGGTGCTGCAGGCGTTACCCGGCCAGAACACGGCTGGTGACGTCGCCGACACGCTGACCGGCGCAACCATGCCGGACTGGCTGATGCCGCTGGTCACCTCGGTGGCCAACGGGTTCACCAAGGTCGGTGGCGTGGCCCTCTGGCTGCTGCTTGCGGTGCTGGTCGGGATCGGCCTCGGCGGGTTGGGCGGTCGGCGGCTGCGCCTGGTGGCCGCGTGGACCGGGATCGTGGTGTCGGTGCTGTTCTGGGTGTTCGGCCAGGGGCTGGGCAACCTGGGCAGCGGCCAGTCCACCGACCCGAACTCCGGGCCGATGCTGGTACTGCTGGCCGTGGCACTCATCGGTACGGTCCGGGTCGTCGACCTCGCTGACGATGACGTCATCGGGCCGCCGACGGACTGGCGGCGGTCGGCGCTGGCGGGCGTCGCGGCCGTGGCCATCGTGGGAGTCGGGTTGCTGATGTGGGTCACCACGCGCCCGACGCCGGCCGGGCCGCCGCCCAGCCTGACCATGAGCGGCGTCTACACGCCTGCTGGCGACGGCGCGGACGCACCGGTCTACCTCACGATCACGAACACCGGCGCTGGCCAGGACACGCTGCTGTCGGCGGGTGCGGAGTTCCAGACCGGCGCGGCCGCGAAGGGCATCACGGTGTGCGCGAGCAAGGCCTGTGGAACCGGTGACACGGTGACCATCGCCGCACACAGCACGACGGTGTTCGGTCCCAGCGGACCGCACCTGATGGTTCGGGGGCTTGGCATGTTGATGACCGGTCACCAGCCGCTGCAACTGACGTTGACGTTCGCCCGGTCCGGTGTGGTGCATGTGTTGTCGCCGATCGGGTCGGCGGCCAACCTGTCCGAGAACGACATCATGATGTATGGCTTCATGGGTGGCCGCGATCCTGGCATGGGTATGACCGGCATGCAGAACATGCCTGGCATGTCGGGGACGCCCTCTACGATGCCGTCCATGCCTGGGATGACTGGGCCGGGCGGCTGAGTTGTCCACAGGCCGGGCTTGGCCGGTCGCGCCCGTTTTGAGGATCGAGTAGGCTTGAAAAGGGCCGAATCCCCCGGTGAGGGCAGGGTTCCGGCAAAGTCATTCGTGATGTGGTCAAGCCTGGATTCCCAACAACGTCAACGGCCGCACCGGATCACGACCCATATACCGCAGTGCTTGGGCAATGTTCCGACGTCCAGCCAGGCGGAACGCGCTGATCGCGAGGTTACGCAGGCTGGCCATCACCCGTGGACCGGCACCGGTACGCACCCGGGAGGCATCTTCCCCGAAGGTGACATCCCGCACCCAGTGCAGCTGATTCTCAATCCGCCACTGGCCCCGCACATACGCCGCAATCTGGGTGGGATGCGCGAGTGAATCGGGCAGGCTGGTGACCCCCAGCGCGACGCGACCCCGCAGTCGGCCACTGGTGTGGTCGAGGGCCGAACGTTCGATCAGGAACGCATGCGTGGCATAGGGGAAGGTCACGGGAGGCCAGTCCGGACACTGCAGCAGGGGCAGGACCTGGACGGTGCGGGTCTCGCTGCGACCGTGTCCGCGTTCACGGACACTCCAGCGGGGTGCGGCGTCCCAGGGCAGCGTGTCGAGGTGGTGGTAGAGGACCTGGTGGTTGCGTTTGACGGTGAACACGTAGTCCGCGCCTCGCGCGTGCAGGTACTGGGCGTGCTGGGCCAGGGTGTGCAGGGCGTCCGCGGTCACCACGCGTCCGGTCAGGTCGATCTGGTCGAGCAGCGGTGCCAGCGCGGTGATCTCACTGGTGCCCGCGGGGACGGGGTGCTGCGCGATGACGGTGGCGCTGTCGTGGCTGAACGCGGCCAGCAGGTGCACTCCGGCACCGCCGGTGCGGGGATAGGTCCCGGCCAGGGACTTGCCGTCCACCGCGATCGCGGCCGGCGCGACCGAGACGGGTGCAGTGGGCTCGGGGTGGTCGTCAATGGGGGTGTGCTGGATGATCCAGGCGTGCAGGGCGGCGTCGAGGTGGTCGGGGTCCAGTCGTTGCAGGACCCGTCGCAGGGTGGCTTCCTCGGGTGCGTGGTAGCGGTCGGAGTGGGGGTCGTGGCGGGCGCCCAGCGCGGCCAGGACGTGTTGTGGGGCGTCGGCGGCCCATTCCCCGATCGCGGTGAACGAGCGGGCGCCGGCGGTGACCGCGGCTGCGGCGAGGGTCAGGATGGTGAGCAGGGAGTGGCGGATGCCGCGGGGTTTGCGGGGGTCGACCACGTCGGCCAGGTAGACGCGCAGGTCGGTGAGGGTGCTCGGGTCGGTCAGGTGGTGCAGGGTGGTCGGGGTCAGGCAGGATAGAGGTGCGGGCACGGCTCTCTTTCGTGATCATGCGATGGTGATGCTTCACATGATCAACAGAGTCGTGCCCGTTCTCATTCCGGTGATCGACTTTGCCGGAACCCT
>CAVPCF010000179.1:0-8310 GCA_963702275.1 Candidatus Melainabacteria bacterium | reverse complement strand
CACGCAGCCGACGCTGAACACGTTCCGCCGGATCAGGGCGAGGGCGGCGCTGAGCGAGGCCGCCGAGGCCGACCGTCGGCTGCGGGCCGGGGAGCGCGCGCCGCTGCTGGGCGTGCCGCTGGCGATCAAGGACGACCAGGACCTGGTCGGCGAGCCGACGTCGTTCGGCTGTATCGGCGAGTTCCCGCTGGCCACCAGCGACTCCGAGATGGTGCGGCGGTTACGCGACGCGGGTGCGGTCATCGTCGGCAAGACGAACACCCCGGAACTGGGCCAGTGGCCGTTCACCGAGGGGCCGGCGTTCGGCGTGACGCGCAATCCGTGGCAGCCCGAGCACACGCCGGGCGGTTCGTCCGGTGGGTCGGCCGCGGCCGTCGCGGCGCGCGTCGTACCCGTGGCCGTCGGGTCGGACGGTGCCGGCTCGATCCGGATTCCGGCCTCGTGGACGCATCTGGTGGGCATCAAGCCGGAGCGCGGCGAGGTCCCAGCCGGCGTGGACATGTTCTACGACATCAGCATCAGCGGCCCGCTGGCCCGGCGCACCGCCGACGCTGCGCTGCTCACGGACGTGCTGGCCGGCCGGCACTTCGACGACGGCACCGCGCTGGCCGCGACCCGCAGGGATCCGGGCCGGCTGCGGATCGGCGTGTCGTTCCGGGCGCCGCTGACCGGTTACCGCGTGCGGCTGGACCCGAGGATCAAGCAGGCCGTGCTGCGGCTGGCGGACGTGCTGGCGGGGCTCGGGCACGAGGTGGCGCCCGCGGACCCGAGGTACGGGCTGATCGGGCTGAACTTCCTGCCCAAGTCGACGGCCGGCCTGTACGGCTGGCTGGACAAGGTGCCCGACCCGGCACTGCTGGACCGGCGGACCAGGAAGAACATGGCCAACGGCCGGCGGCTGGGCAGGCACCTGGTCGGGTTCGCCAGGGCCACCGACCGCCGCTACGCACGGCAGGTCGGCAGCGTGTTCAAGAACGTCGACGTGCTGCTCGTGCCGACGACCGCGATGCTGCCGCCGAAGGTGGAGTCGTGGGCGCGGCTGTCCGACCGCGCGCTGAACCGGATCATGGTGACGGCGTGCCCGTACGCGTGGCCGTGGAACGTGCTCGGCTGGCCGGGCGTGAACGTGCCGGCCGGGTTCACCGACGACGGCCTGCCGATGGGCGCCCAACTGCTCGGCCCCAAGGGCGCCGAGTCGCGGCTCATCGCGCTCGCGGCGCAGCTGGAGACGGTCGAGAAGTGGGCCGATCAGCGGGCGCCGGCAGCGGTGTCGTAGTCCTCCAGCAGGGCTACGGCCTCGTCCCGGTCGTCGGTGACGAGGATCCAGCGCTCCGTGGGCCGGCCCTTGGCCAGCTGCTGCACCAGCGGCGCGGCCGGCACGTCGTTGAGCCAGAAGTCCTTGCCCAGGAACACCATGGGCGCCGGCGGGCCGAGCGAGCCGTAGTGGTTCTGCGTGTAGTCCTGGAACACCTCCTGCACCGTGCCCGCGCTGCCCGGCGTGTACACGACGCCGCCGGTGGCCACGGTGAGCAGGCCGTCCTCCCGCACGGAGTTGGCGAAGTACTTGGCGTGCGACGACACGAACCGGTTCGGCGGCTCGTGGCCGTAGAACCACGTGGGAATGCCGATGGTGCGGGGCTTCCCGGTCGCCGGGAGTTCGACGCGGCAGGCGGCGGCCAGCCACCTGCCGATGTCCATTACGGACGGTCCGAACGTCGGTGCGGCCGCGAGTTCCCGTAACGCCGCTCTTATGTCCTCGTCGGACAGTCGGACGCCCAGTGGTACGGCTTCCATCGCGCCGGGACCACCGCCGGTGAGCACCGTGAAACCGGCGCGGCTGCGGCCCAGCGCCTGCCCGAGCGCCACGGCCGCGCGGTAGCCCTCGGAGTCCCTGGGCAGTTGGTGGCCGCCCATCACGGCGACCGGCGGGCCGGCCTGCGCCAGCACGTCGCGCAGTGCCTCCGCGATGCCGTGGTCGTGCAGCCGGCGGGACAGCGCCAACACCGGGCCGGGGTCCTCGCCGCTGTCCCGCACGTGCCGGTACACCCGCGCGTCCATGGTGTCGGCGTACGTCTGCGGCCGGTCGGGGTCGAAGCCGGCGAACAGCTCGTCCGGCGTGTAGAGCGTGCTGCGGTAGACCTGGTAGGGCAGTCGGGGATGTCCGGGAACATCAGGACGCCGGCCGCGTCCGCTCGTGCCCTGCTGGCCGGGGTCAGCCGGCAGCCCAGCATCAGGGCGCCGTCCAGGGCGGTGCGCAGCAGCCGGTCGTCCTCCGGCGCCGTCAGGTCGAGGCCGACCAGCACGGCGCCGCGCAGGTCCTGACCGGCTGCTCGGCGGGTTCGCAGTTGCTCGACGTCCACGATCGCTGACCCCACGTCAGCGAGCTTACGAGGGTCAGAAGATCACGGTGTGGTTGCCGTGCAACAGGACGCGGTCCTCCAGGTGCCAGCGCAGGCCTCTGGCCAGCACCACCTTCTCGATGTCCCGACCCTTGCGCACCAGGTCGGACACCGAGTCCCGGTGGTACACCCGGGTCACGTCCTGCTCGATGATCGGGCCCGCGTCCAGTTCCGCAGTCACGTAGTGGCACGTGGCGCCGATGAGCTTCACCCCTCGGGCGTGCGCCTGGTGGTACGGGCGTGCGCCGCCGAACGACGGCAGGAAGCTGTGGTGGATGTTCAACGCACGACCGGCCCACGCCGCGCACAGTTCCGGTGGCACCACCTGCATGAACCTGGCCAGCACGATCGCGTGCGGCCGCTGCGCGTCGACCAGTTGCGCGAGTTGGTGGAACGCGGCCGTCCGGCCGTCCTGGTCGGCCGGGAACGGCACGTGGAAGAACGGGATGCCGTGGGCGCGGGTGATGTCGGCGAGCGCGAGGTGGTTGCCGATCACGGCCGTCACGTCCACGTCGAGTTCGCGGGACGCGACCCGGCCCAACAGGTCGTAGAGGCAGTGGCCATCGCGCGAGACCAGGATGACCATGCGGCGGCGCTCCGCGGTGTCGGTGACCCGCCAGTCGGCCTGGGCGCCCAACTCCTTGGCCACCACGAGGAACCGGGCACGCAGTTCCTTGATGTCGAAGGGCAGTGAGCCGGCCAGCACCTCCTGGCGGGTGAAGAACCAGCCGGTGTCCCGGTCCGTGTGGTAGGCGGCCTCGACGATCCATCCGCCCGCGTCGGCCAGGAACGACGAGATCCTGGCCACGATGCCACGGCGGTCCGGGCAGCCGAATCGGATGATGTAGCGGTGATCGTCGACCGACATGGTTCGTGATTGTCGCAAGCCCTACGGCGCCGCGGCGGACCAGCCCGGTGGGGCAACGGCGGACCAGGCCAGCGTGACCTCGCCGAGCCGCCACCGCCGCGCCCGGTCCAGCACCGGCCAGCCGCGACCGGCGAGCAGCCGCACCGACTCGGCCCACCGGGCGCGCGGGCCGAACGGCGCGAACGGGGCCGCCGTGGCCCAGCAGGCGTCCAGTTCGGACAGCAGCGCGTGCACCGGCTCGCCGGGGACGTTGCGGTGGATCAACGCCTTGGGCAGCCGCTCGGCAAGATCACTCGGTCGGTCGATGGCGGATGTCTTACACGCCAGGGTGAACGTGCGCGGCCCGGCCGCGTCCAGGGTGACCCAGCAGCAGCGCCTGCCGATCTCGTCGCAGGTGCCCTCCACCAGGAGCCCGCCGGGCGCGATGCGGTCGAGCATGGTGCGCCACGCGGCCACGGCGGCGGGTTCCTCGTACTGGCGCAGCACGTTGAAGGCGCGCAGCAGCACCGGCCGGGCGCCTGCCAGTTCGAAACCGCCACGGCGGAACTCCAGCCACGGCGGGTCGGCGGCCGGTGCGGCCAGCGCCACCCGTTCGGGGTCCAGTTCCAGGCCGAGTACTCGCACGTCCGGGCGAATTGTGCGCAACCGGGCGAGCAGTTCCACCGTGGTGACCGGGCTCGCGCCGTAACCGAGGTCCACGACCAGCGGCGCGGGGCTCGCAAGCGCTTGCGTGACAAGGAAGGTGCCGGTCAGCCAGCGGTCGACGCGGCGCAGCCGGTTCGGGTTGGTGGTGCCCCGGGTCGGCGCGCCGAGCGCCCGCGCCCGGCCCGCCGCCAGCCGCGGCGGTTTCACGGGTGCCGGGTGAGCCAGTCCTCGGCGAACGTGTGCTCCGCGTCGAGGAGTTTGCCGATCTGCTCGGCGACCGACTCCTCGATCCGGCCGCCGACCAGCGGAATCGGGATCTTGACCAGACCGTCCAGCGTCAGCTCGCTGCCGCCGTCGACGGGTGCCAGCCGCATGGTGCCGCCGAGTTCGCCCGGCATGCCGGGAATGGTCACCGCGACCGTGCCGCGATAGCCTGCGGCGTCCGGTTGCCAGGTCTCGGCGCGTTCGATCTTCAGGTCGCCGCCCAGCAGGGTGCGGATGGCGGGCGGCAGGTTCCGCGCGTCGACCCCGTGCCGCAGGCGGTACGCGACCCGGTCGCCGGTGACCTCGTGGTCGAGCAGCCGGGCGTCGGTGCCGCCGATCGCGGCCAGCCGTGCCGCCAGATACGTCGGATCGACCAGGGTTTCGTACACCGTTTTGGTGTCGAACGCCGACCGTGTCCGGTGCTCGATGCGCCGTGCCATGGGCCGAAGGCTACCGTTGACGACCGTGACCAGCTCCCAGACAGGTGCCGACGTGCGTTGTGGCGTCGCGCTGGCCGGGTTCACCACCCTGCGCCTCGGCGGTCCCGCGGCGCGGTTCGCCCGCGCCGAGCGGTCCGCCGACCTGGTGGACGCGGTCCGGGCGGCCGACGCGGACCGCGAGCGGCTGCTGGTGCTGGGCGGCGGCTCGAACCTGGTGATCGCGGACGCCGGTTTCGACGGCACGGTGGTCCAGGTGGCCACGTCGGGTTGCGGCTACGACCGGCTGGGCGACGGGTCGGTGCAGCTGACCGTCGAGGCCGGGATGGACTGGGACGCCACGGTGGCGCGGACCGTGGCGGAGGACCTCGGCGGCCTTGAGTGCCTGTCCGGCATCCCGGGGCTGGTCGGCGCGACGCCGGTGCAGAACGTGGGCGCCTACGGCGTCGAGATCGCCGACCTGCTCGTCTCGGTGGACCTGCTGGACCGGCGCAGCGGCCAGGTGCGCACGGTGGCCGCGGACGCGCTCGGGCTTGGCTACCGGACGAGCGTGCTCAAGGGCGCCGACTCCGCCGTCGTGCTGCGGGTGCGGTTCGTGCTGGCCGACGGTGGGTTGTCCGCGCCGATCCGGTACGCCGAGCTGGCCCGCACGCTCGGGGTCGCGGTCGGCGCGCGGGTGCCGGTGGCCGCGGCCCGTGCCGCGGTGCTGGAACTGCGGCGCGGCAAGGGAATGGTGCTCGACGCGGCTGATCACGACACGTGGAGCTGCGGCTCGTTCTTCACCAACCCGGTCCTGCCGGACGCCGCGCTGCCGGCGGTCCGCGAACGCGTGCGGGACACGGCGATGCCGACCTATCCGGCCGGGCCGGGCCGGACCAAGCTGCTCGCCGCGTGGCTGATCGAGCGGGCCGGGTTCGGCGTCGGCTACTCCGGGGCCGGTGGCCGGGTGGCGCTGTCGGGCAAGCACACGCTCGCGCTGACCAACCGGGGTTCGGCCAGCACGGCGGATCTGCTGGCGCTCGCCCGTGAGGTGCGCGACGGGGTGATGGCGGCGTTCGGTGTCGAGCTGCGACCGGAGCCGGTACTGGTGGACTGCACCATCTAGTGCGTTGTGGCCGTTTTCCCTCGATAACCGTCGTGACCAGGGTGTTGACCTGGCCTGTCATCGTGGGCTAGACCTAGCGCTGTGGTCTAGACCACAGACGGTGCACACCCCGAGGAGAGCTCATGCGCACGTCCCATTCCACCGCGCCGCGCCGCGGCAGACGGGTCACCACGACGCTGGCGATCGGTGCCGCGATCGCCGCCGCCATGCTGGTCGCACCGGCAGGCGCGGGCGCCGCGCCGGCCCACCATCCCGAGCAGGGCCAGTCCAAGCAGGTCATCGGCTACTTCACCCAGTGGGGGATCTACTCCGGGTTCTTCGAGAAGAACCTGATCGCCTCCGGCGCGGTCAAGAACCTCACCGAGATCGACTACGCGTTCAGCAACATCGCCCCGGACGGCACCTGCGCCAGCGGGGACACCTGGGCCGATTTCCAGCGCCCGTTCGCGGCCACCGAGTCGGTGACCGGTGTCGCCGACCAGGCAGGCCAGGCGCTGCTGGGCAACTTCAACCAGCTCAAGGAACTCAAGGCGGCCAACCCGAAGCTCAAGATCGTCATGGGCATCGGCGGCTGGTCCTGGTCCAGCCAGTTCTCGGGTCTCGCGGCGACCGCGGACGGACGACAGAAGTTCGTCCAGTCCTGTATCGACCAGTACATCCGGGGCAACATCCCCGGCCTGACCCCCGGTGCCGCCGCCGGCATCTTCGACGGCATCTCGGTCGACTGGGAGTACCCGGACGAGGTGGGCAACAACAACCCGCACGGCCCGCAGGACACGCCGGACTTCACCGCGCTGATCCACGAGTTCCGTAGCCAACTCGACGCGCAGGGCCGGGTGGACGACCGGGACTACCTGCTCACCGCGGACGTGTCGGCCAACCCGGCCGTGGCGGCGAAGCTGCAACTGCGCCCGGTGGCCAGGGATCTCGACTGGTTCAACGTGATGACCTTCGACTTCCACGGCGCGTGGGAGGCGACCGGCCCGACCGACTTCGCGTCGAACACGTTCACCGACCGAACCGACCCGCAGCCTGCGAACAACGCGTTCAGCGTCGTCCAGTCGGTGCGCTACTTCGAGTCGCAGGGCGTGCCGGCCAACAAGATCGGCCTCGCCGCGCCCTACTACGCGCACGTCTGGACCGGCGTCGCACCCGGACCCAACAATGATGGCCTCTACCAGTCGGCCACCACAGGGGGCGGCACGCCGAACTACCCGGCCGTCGTCAGCGCACCGGGCACGACGTTCTGGAACTTCCGCACCGGCGAGCCGTACAAGTACGACGCGGCTTCGCAGACCTTCTACACCTACGAGGACCCGACCTCGCTGGCGTTGAAGGCCGCCTACATCCGCGCCGCCGGCCTGCGCGGTACATTCGTGTGGTCACTGGACGGCGACACGGCGACGGCCCAACTGACCGCTGCCCTCGGCCGGGTGCTGCTCGGTCACTGACGATTCCCGATCGGCTGGCTCTGCTCGATCGCTGACGGTGTTCGGGCGGTGGATTCCGGTCCACCGCCCGAGTTCCGTGGTTGTCCACAGCCTCGCCGGCTTGTCCACAGCCCGGCCGCAATTCGCACGAAGCCCGCAAAAATCGAATAGACTGGATCTCGGGGGGCGCCCCAAAGGATTCCGGTGAAAATCAGTCGCCGCTCGAGGATTCGGGCGACAAAGTGTCATTCGCGGTGGGCTCGGGTGGCCGAGTGCTGTGCTCTCGGTTTGATCACGATGCTGTCCAGGTTCACGTGTGACGGTCGGCTCACCGCGAACCCGATCACCTCCGCGACGTCGACCGCTGTCAACGGCGTCAGCCCCGCGTAGACCTTGGCGGCCCGGTCGGCGTCGCCGTCGAAGCGGACCAGGGAGAACTCGGTCTCCACCATGCCGGGCAGGATCTCGGTGAACCGGATCGGCCGGCCGAGGTACTCGCCGCGCAACGTGCGGTGCAGTGCCGACTCGGCGTGCTTGGCCGACGTGTAGCCCGCGCCGCCGTCGTAGACCTCGACCGCGGCGATCGACGTGATCGTCACGATGTGGCCGCCGCCGGAGTCCAGCAGCGTGGGCAGCAGTGCCTTCGTGACCCGCAGCGTGCCCAGCACGTTGGATTCCCACATCCAGCGCCAGTGGTCCTCGTCGGCCGACGCGATCGGCTCCGCGCCCAGTGCGCCGCCCGCGTTGTTCACCAGCACCCTGGCCGCCGGCACGGACCGCGCGAACTCGGCCACCGACGCGGGGTCCGTCACGTCCAGCGGCAGCGCCGTGCCGTCGATCTCGTCCGCGATCACGGTGAGCCGGTCCAGCCGGCGCGCGCCGAGGACCACGCGGAACCCGTCCTTGGCCAGCTGTCGGGCGGTCGCCTCGCCGATGCCCGAACTCGCACCCGTCACCACGGCGACCGGTCGTTCGATAGTCATGCCTGAAACATATCGGGCCGGTCGGATCACGGCTGTCGGGAAGATGCGGCGGTGTCCGACGGTTGATACCGGGGGGCATGTCCGAAACGGGAACAGGGGTGGGTGAACAGGTGCCGACGCTCGACGAGGTGGCCCGTCGCGACGACGTGATCGGAACTTCCGGCGTACGGCTCGCGGTG
>CAVPCF010000178.1:0-34293 GCA_963702275.1 Candidatus Melainabacteria bacterium | reverse complement strand
CTGCTCAGCGCCGATCAGGAGGACGTGGCGCGCTATTTCGCCGACCGGCGACGGCCACCCGGCCTGGCCCAGTTCGACGAGGTCGACTGGCTGCAGGGGCCGCGCACCGGCGCACCGCTGCTGTCCGGTTCGTTGGCCTGGCTGGAATGTGAGCTGACCGAGTCGTACCAGGGCGGCGACCACTCGATCTTCCTCGGCACCGTGGTGAGCGCGGGCCGCGGCACCGGTGGGCAGGCGCTGCTGTTCTTCGACGGTGGCTACCAGGTCGTGTCCGATGCGCAGTAGCGCGACGGAACGGAACACCGGCTACCCGAAAGGCAGTGCCACGATGGCCATACCGACCGAGCCCATCGGCAGCATCCCCCGCCCGCCGTACCTGCTGGCCGGACTGTCCGACTTCACGGCTGGAAAAATCGACCAGGACGCGCTGGAGCATCTTCGCGAGCAGGCGCTGCAGGATACGATCACTCGGTTCGAGGCGACCGGCTCACCGGTGATCACCGATGGCGAGCAGACGAAGCCGAGCTTCCTCACGTACCCCATCGACGGATTGTCGCAGCTCGCCACCGATGGTGTGGTCATACCGTTCGCCGACGGACACACCCGCCAGTTGCCCCGGCTGACCGGCGGTCCGCTCCGCTACCGCAACTATGCGGACCAGTACCTGCGGCAGGCCCAGAAATTCGCCGGCGTCCCGGTCAAACAGGCAGTCATCGCGCCGTCCGCGGTGAGCCTCGTCTACCCGGCGGCGGGACTGCCGGACTATCCCATGGCCGCCTTTGTCGACGACCTGGTCGGCGAGAGCGAGGCCGACATCCGGGGGTGCCTGGACGCGGGTGCCGCATTGGTCCAACTGGACTTCACCGAGGGCAGGCTGTCGGTCAAACTCGATCCATCGAAAGGTCTGCTGCGGACCTTCATCGACCTCAACAACCAGGTCCTGGATCGGTTCACGGCCCAGGAACGGACCAGGATCGGTGTGCACACCTGTCCCGGTGGCGATCTCGGCTCGGCACACAGTCGTGATGTCGACTACGCCGAACTGCTGCCACTGCTGTTCGAACTGCGGGCCGGCAATTTCTACCTCCAGTTGGCCAGTGAACCCGACCGCCGCCGTGTGCTGGAGATCATCAAGGAGTACTCGCGCGACGACCAACGGATCTTCGTCGGGGTGACCGATCCGACCGATCCCCGGGTGGAGACCGCGGCGGAAGTCCGAGACCGGATCATCGAGGCGGCCGACTACATCCCGCTGGATCGGCTGGGCAGTTGCGATGACTGCGGCTTCGCCCCGTTCGCCGACGACACGTCGAACTTGCGCGACACCGCGTTCGCCAAGATCACCGCCAGAGTCGAGGGTACCAGCCTGGCCGCCGAAGCGCTCGGCGCATGAACGTCCCCCGGAAGGAAGAACGATGACAACCGATATGCGAGACGTGCTCTCCGATCTCGTCGACGAAGGAACGGACGTCGACCGACTGTTCGCCGACGCGACACCGGAGGAGTGGGCGCTGCCCACCCCCGCGCCGGGTTGGACGGTCGCGCACCAGGTGGCCCATCTGGCCGCCACGTTCCGTCTGGCGACCGCGGCCGTGGCCAAACCGTTGATGTTCGACGCGATCGTGGCTGGACTGAGTGACGATTTCGAGGCAAACGTGGCGATGGCGATGGCCGAGTACCTGGCCGAGCGGCCCGATGTGCTGCTCACCCGCTGGCGGGCGGAGCGGGACAGCGCGGTCGCCGCGCTGGGCGCCGTACCGATGGACCAGATGGTGCCCTGGTTGGTCAACCCGCTGCCGGCGGGTGTACTCGCCTGCGCCGGGATGATGGAGTTGTTCGGGCACGGGCAGGACATCGCCGACGCGCTGGGCAAACAGCGGGAGATAACCGACCGGATCGGCCACCTGGTCGGGTTCGCCGTGCGTACCAAGGACTTCGGTTACCTGGCGCGAAAGCTGGCCCCACCGGAGGAGGAGTTCCGATTCGAGCTGGCATCACCGTCGGGTGCACTGTGGACATACGGCCCCGCCGACGCGGCGCAGCGGATCAGCGGTCCCGCCGTGGACCTCTGCCTGCTGGTGACCAGGCGTCGGCATCGCGACGACCTCGCGCTCACCGCGACCGGCGCGGAAGCCGACCAATGGCTGGACATCGCCCAGGCATACCGCGGTCCGGCCGGCGCCGGCCGCGCGCCGGGACAGTTCGCCGCCGCGATGCGGTAACCGGTTCGTCGAATCGGCCTGGACGTCTGGTGAATCGGCCCAGGCGTCCAGCGCTCTGTTCGATCGGTGCCACGGCAGGTGAACGGGGAACAGGAAGGCGCGAGGCCAACCGGCCTCGCGCCTTCCCACCGTATCGTTTCCCGCCTACACCACAGCGGTTTCCGGTTCGATCTCCGTCGGGGCGATGTCCTCGAGGCGGCGCTGACGTGTTTCCGGCGCGGTCCGGCTGAACACGATCACTGCGGCGACCAGCGGTATCGTCCCGATCAACGCGGTCGCCGCGAGGGACGGCGTGGTCGCGGCCACCACGACGAGGGCGAGGACGAGCACGCCGCCCGCCTTGGTCATCCCGGCAGTGAGGCCCGTTGCCCTGGACCTGATCCGCGTCGGATAGATCTCGGATGGCGTAGGCGACCACCGCGGCGACCAGCGAGCCGATGCCGGCCAGCGGGATGATCAGCAGCACCGACAGCAGCATGTGGTTGTGTGCCAAGGAATCCCCGAACACCGCGAAGCCGAACACCGACAGTGCGGTGAGTTAGGACAGTATGATGATCGTCCTGCGGCTGCTCCAGAAGCCGTACATCAGCGCGACCACCACCGTCAGCGGCAGCCCGATCAGGGCGGCGTCGCGCACGACGTAGTCGGACGTCACGGCGGAGTAGCCCGAGGTGCTGGAGGTTCGTCGGCACCCAGAACTGGAAGCCGTAGGTGACCAGCCCGCCGCGATCGCCAGGAGCGCGATCGCCGCCGTCGGGCCGATGAACGGACGGCGGAAGAGTTGAGAAGCGCTCCCGGGCCCTGCGGCACCAGTTCGGCGTCGTCCTGCGCAACGGCCGCCCCGTAGCGGCCCATCATCGCCTCGGCCTCCTCCTGCCGGCCGCGCGCGATCAGGTAGCGCGGCGACTCCGGAATCCACCGGTTGAGCACGATCAGCAGCAGCCCGGTGGGCAGCCCGATCAGCCACAGGATCCGCCAGCTGTAGTTCGGCGTCAGGCAGCCGGCGAGCGAGCTGGTGATGACGTAGGCGCCGGCGATGTCACCGCCGATCAGCACCATGAGCCAGCCGCGGTGCCGCGCGGGGATCGTCTCGGCCATGAGGGTGAACGCGATGGGCAGCATGCCGCCCGCGCCGACCCCCATCAGGAAGCACATCACCAGGTTCCAGTTGAAGCCGGGCATCGCGCCGCAGATCGATGTCGACACGAACAGGATGCCCGCGTACAGGATCGAGGCCCGCCGCCGATCCGGTCGCCGATGCCAGCCCCACATCAACGAGCCGACAGACGGTGCCGCGATGCCGAACAGCGGCAGCCACGCCACCGGGATGTGCCGTGCGGATTGCGCGGCCGTCCGCAGCCCGTACTCCTTCGCGACGCCGGGCGCGACGAATGACAGCGTGGTCGGCTTCATGATGTCGATCGTGACGGCCAGCGCCATCACGACCAGCAGCGCCACGTGCTGCGGCCGGATCGGGGCGTCGTCCAGCGCGCGGACCCGGATCCGGCGACGTTCGCGCACGGCTCGCCGCTGCGCCGGGGCACCACTCCGTACAGGGACAGCACCAGCCCGGCGAAGATCAGCGACCATCCCGGTGATCATCGGCGCGTCCGGCTCATGCCGGACATCTGGTAGCCCATGTCCCGCGCGCCGAAGTACATCGGCAGGTGCAGCAGCGACCCCGACGGTGCACGCGAGCGCCCCGGTCCAGAACGCCACCGGATGTTCGAACTGGGGTACCCACCGGGGAGGATCGCCGTCGACGCGCGTCATCTACAGCTTCGATCAGCTTTCGTCGGCAACGGTGAGTGGGCCGGATCTTCACTCCGCCGCGGTGGACGTGTTCTGGTAGGCGGCGAGCTTCGCTGCCCGTCCCGTTTGCCCAGCACCCAGGTGGCCAGCACGCCACGTCCTTCGGCGACCGTGGTTTCCGCGGCCCGCAGGGACGCCACCCCGGGTGATCACAAGAGCGACATCGGGGGCGAGGAACCTGATGTCAACGGGTTCACCGGTCACCTGAGTGTCCCGGTACGGGCCGGCGAACGCGGCGGTCATGAAGGAACGGATCGCGTCGTGTCCCTGCTGGAACACGTCGTTGGGCAGGATCATGCTGCCGTCGTCGGTGAATACGTCGGCGAACGCTCCCCGCATCATGGTTCGCCCATGCGGCAACGATCTGCTGCGGTACCTGGCCCGCGGCGGCGGCGTCCGATTCGGTGATGCCCAACGGCAATTGACTTACCGACTGGTGTTGCCTTTCGTGGTGTGGTTCGAGACAAGGTGTTCAGGACTCGGCACGGGCTTTGACGGCGGCCAGTGTGCGCTCGATCGACCATGCGTTGTTTCCCGGTCGGTCGGCGCGTCCGGTGACGCGGGGCCCAGGATCCGGCGTACGAACCAGTTGCCAACCCGGTACCAGTTCTCGGTGAGCCGACAGCCGGTCCGTGTGGCGATGACCTCGTGGACCATCGGGCCACCCGGACACCGCACGGCGTGCGGACGTCGAAGGTGAACAGACGTCCAGGTTCGACGCGACGACCCGAACCTTGGTCGCCCAACGCTTCCGGCCATTGTGGTTGACGCCGCGGAACTCCGCCCCGACAACCGGACCTCGAACTGGATCTATCCAGCGGCCCCCGGCGTTCTCCGGACTGAAATCTCCCATCCGCGTGAGGTCCGTGAGCAACGACCACACAGCTTGCGGGTCGACGGCGACATCGATGCTGCGCGAGATCGTCGGCTCCACGGACTCATAAGGTGCTAGCGTCGATGACCGCCGACAATATCCACGGTGGTAATGCGCACACCAGGAGGGCCTCGCGGCGGTAGTCCGCACACCAGGAGGGGCGTTGCTCCAGCCGCTGTGCGTGCGCCGACCGCACGGTGGCCCCGCGCCGTTGGTAAGGCTAGGCTGCTGAGGCCGCACCAGAGGGATGACGTTTGCCCATCCGGCGAGTCCTCATGGCGCGGTACCACTCCGGCCCCTGGTGGCGATCCGTGTCGCCTGGACAAGGGGTTGACGATGTGGTCACTCACGAAGAGGGCATCCGCGTCTCGTTGGTCGATGAACCGCCAGTCATGCGCGCCGGGCCTGACCGCCCCACCGCGGGAGGAACCAGAGCCCCATCGGCCGATGTAGCCCAGCTACGTGCCGTGGCCGAGGCCGCCGCCGGGTTCACCACACTGCTGGACGCGTTGCGTGGAAACTACCCGATTGTCGGACTGCACAACATGGATCCGGTGGCCGGCGCGCTCGAGCAGGCCGCGGCGGCAGCCCACGATCTGCACAGCAGCGCCACCATCGCCGCGGACGCCATCGTCGACCGACCGCCGACCATCGCGCTGCGTGTGCGGCGCTGCGAGACATCGGAACCCTGATCCGGAACTCAGCACGCAGGGAGAAATCAGCACACAGGGAGAGGGCCAGTCCGGCCCGAGTGCGGGAAGCTCCTAATGCCCAGACTCCGCGAACGGCGATGACAGCACACGGAAGAGGGCAGATCATTCATGAGGATCACGCCACAGGACGGGATCATGGGTGCCGTGGTCGAGGGTTTCGACGCCGGCCATACGTCCGATGCGGACTTAGACGACCTGCGTGGCGCACTCTACCGGGACAAGATCCTACTGCTGGAGAACCAGCATCTGGACTCAGCCGGGTTCATCGAGTTCGGCCGTGCGATGGGCACGATCGAGGTCTACTACGAACCCATGTACCACCACCCGGAGTACCGGGAGATCTTCGTGTCCGCCACCGCGCCGTCGGACGGCCGGCAGATCGGGGTGCCCAAGACGGGGAAGTTCTGGCACGCCGACTACTCGTTCATGCCGAAGCCCTTCGGTATCACCATGATCTATCCACAGGTGGTGCCGAAGCAGAACCGCGGCACGTACTTCATCGACATGGGCAAGGCGTTCGAAGCCCTGCCCGACGACCTGAGGACACAGGTCAGCACGTTCCGGACCGAGCACAGCCCTCGGCGTTATTTCAAGATCCGGCCGGGCGACGTCTACCGGCCGATCTGGGAGCTGCAGGAGGAGATCGAGAAGACGACTCCGCCCGCGTTCCACCCCACCGTGTTCACCCACCCGGTCACCGGCGAGCAGGTGCTCTACCTGAGCGAGGGCTTCGCCTGCGCACTGCTCGACGAGCACGGCACGCCGGTCGGCGGCACCCTGTTGACCGAGCTGTTGGCGGCCAGCGGCCAGCTCGACCAGACCTTTACGCACCCCGCGATCCACACCCAGCGGTTCACCGAGGGCGACCTGCTGATCTGGGACAACCGCAGCCTGGTGCACCGGGCGCTGCACACCACCACCCCGGAACCGGCCGTCTCGCACCGGGTCACGGTGCACGACGAGCACTCCTTCTACTCGGGGTTGCCGCGATGAGCGCGCCGGCCGGCCGGCTGACCCGATCGCAGGAGATAGCCGACGATCCTCCGCTACGCGAGCGAGTGCTGCGCCCCTATCGCGACCACTGCAGGTACCTGCTGTCGGCGACCGTGCGGCCGGGCGCGGACACGGTGACGGCGGCCTGTGAGTTCAGCGTGGGGGAGTCCTACTACATCGACAGCACAGGACACTTCAACGCGGTCGAGTTCAACATCTGTTACAACCAGGCCGCCTACTACCTGATCGCGCAGACTGTCCACTACGGACTCATGTCGGCCTTCGCCGGCTGGCAACTCGCGGACTTCTGGGCGGCCCAGCTTTCGGGCGTGTTCATCGTCGAGTTCAGCGCCACCTTCCAGCAGCGGATCGACCCGGTGGCCTTCGCCGGGGAACTGACCTTCGGCAAGGCGTGGCACCATCCCGCATCCGCGGCCAATCCCGCCATGGTGGCCATCGAGACCACCTGCCGGTTCTGGGACGACGCCGGTGGGCGCTGTCTGGGCCGCGCACTGCTCGCGGTGGCCACACCGCCGAACCTGGCAGCCCGATGACCGGCGGCGACCCGACGCCGGTGGCGACGCGGCTGGCCGCCCTGCCCACCGCCGAACGCCGTGGCGCGCTGGCGGACCTGGTGATCGCCGAGTTCCTGGCCACCCTCGACCTGCCCGCGGACACCGATTTCCCGCGCCGGACCGGGTTTTTCGACCTGGGCATGACGTCACTGCGGCTCACCGAGATCCGGCAGCGGCTGACCCGCCTGCTCGGTGGCCACGTCCGGATCGAGGCGCTGTTCGAGTACGCGACCATGGAACGCCTGCTCGACCACCTCGCCGAGACCATGCTGGCCGACACACCCGTGGACACCGAACCGCAGGACGCGGCGCCGCCGAAGCTGCTGGACGAACTGTTGAACCAGTTGTACCGCTGAGCCCACGTCCCGGGCCGGCCCGACCGAATGTGGTCTAGGAGATCCCATGTCGACGCCGTTGTCGTCGAGCAGCAGCGGGGAGCACGACGAACTGCTCCGCCGGCTGCTGCTGGAGAAGTACGAGCCGATCGCGATCGTCGGCGTCGGCCTGCGACTGCCCGGCGGCAACGACACACGGACGGATCTGGCGGACTTCCTGCGGTCCGGGTCGTCGGCGATCGGCCCGATTCCGGCCGACCGGTGGGACGTCGCGGCCTTCACGTCGACCGACCCGACCGAGCGCGGCAAGATCCGCACGGCGGGCGGCGGGTTCCTCACCGACATCGACCAGTTCGACCCGACGTTCTTCGGGATCTCCCCCAAGGAAGCCGGTTATGTCGACCCGCAGCAGCGGCTGATCCTGGAGACCGCGTGGGAGGCACTCGAGGACGCCGGCCTCGACGCGACCACGCTGCGCGGCGCCAAGGGCGGCGTCTACGTCGGGATCAGCTCGGCCGACTACATGGTGGCCACCGACAGCCTGCCGCACGACGAGCTGGACGGATACCTGGGCACCGGCACCGCGCACAGCGCCGCATCCGGCCGGCTGTCCTACTTCCTCGGCTGGCACGGCCCGTGCGTGAGCGTCGACACGGCCTGCTCGTCCTCGCTGGTGGCGCTGCACCTGGCCGTGCAGGACCTGCGGCAGCGGCAGAGCGACGTGGCGCTGTGCGGCGCGGTCAGCCTGATCCTGCACCCGCAGGCGCACATCGTGACCACGCAGGCCAACATGCTGGCACCGGACGGTCGCTGCAAGACCTTCGACGACAGCGCGGACGGCTACTCGCGCAGCGAGGGCTGCGGGATGCTGGCGCTCAAGCGGATGTCCGACGCCCGGCGCGACGGCGACCCGATCCTGGGGTTGGTACGCGGTTCGGCGATCCGCCAGGACGGTGAGAGCGGTGGCCTCACCGTCCCCAACGGCCAGGCACAGCAGCGGGTGATGCGGGCCGCGCTGGCGAACTCGGCGCTGCGACCGGCGGACGTGCAGTACGTCGAGGCACACGGCACCGGCACCGCCATCGGCGACCCGATCGAGGTGGCCGCGATCGCCACCGTGTTCGCCGAATCGCACGACAAGGACAACCCGCTGCTGATCGCGTCCGTGAAGACCAATCTGGGGCACGCCGAGCCGGCGGCCGGGGTCACCGGCATCATCAAGACCCTGTTACAACTCGCGGATCGGCAGATCTATCCGCATCTGAATCTGGTCACTCCGTCCAGCCGCATCGACTGGGCCGGCATTCCGGTGGCGATACCGACCCGGGTTCGTGACTGGCCGGCCGCAGCGACCCGCAGGGCGCTGGTGAACTCCTTCGGTTTCGCCGGCACCATCGCCGCCGCGGTGATCGAGCAGGCACCGGTGCCTGCCGCTGATACTCCACCGGTGGTCGAGGACGGCCCATCGGTGTTCACGCTGTCCGCCAAGACCCGCAGGGCGTTGCATGGCCAGTTGGCGCGCTACCGGCAGCACGTGGCCGACGACCCGGAACTCGACGTCGGCGCGTTCTGCCACGCCAGCAACGTCACCCGCGCCCACCTGCCGGCCAGGATCGCCGGGGTGGCCGCCACGCACGCGGACCTGCTGGCCCTGCTCGCCGAACCAGCCGAAGACGCCAAGGAACACGGACAGTTCCGTAAAGTGGCGTTCCTGTTCACCGGCCAGGGCGCCCAGTATCCGGGGATGGGCGCCGACTTCTACCGCCGGCACCGGGTCTTCGCAGCGGCGGTCGACGAGTCCGACCGGCTGTTCGCCGAGCAGTTGGATGGCGTGTCCATCGCGGCGGTCATGTTCGGCGACGGCGCGGAGCGCGCGCTACTCGATCAGACCCGTTACACCCAACCGGCCCTGTTCACCCTCGAACACAGCCTGGCGACCCTGTGGAGTTCCTGGGGAATCCGGCCTGACGTGCTGATCGGGCACAGCGTTGGCGAGATCGTCGCGGCGGCCTTCGCCGGTGTCCTGACGCTGCCTGATGCGGTGCGGCTGGTGGCGACGCGGGCGCGGCTGATGCAGTCGGTGTCGACGCCCGGCGGGATGATGGCGGTGCGGGCGCCGCTGGAACGGATCGTCCCGCTGCTGGCCGGGTACCCGGATCTCGCGATCGCTGCGATCAACGGGCCGGACCAGTGCGTGATCTCCGGTGCGTCGACCGCGCTGGCGCGGGTGCGCGCCGAACTGGACCGGCTGGAGCTGCGGTCGAAGCTGTTGCCGGTGTCGCATGCCTTCCACTCGCCGCTGATGGACGAGGTGGTCGACGAGTTCCGCGCGACACTCGCCGGGCTGACGTTCGCCGAGCCGGAGATCGCGTTGGTGTCCAACCGCTCCGGCACCCTCGTCGCACCGGGTGAGGTCCGTGATCCCGAGTACTGGGTCGGCCTCATTCGTGCACCGGTGAACTTCGCGGCCGGCATGCGGACCGTCGCGGCTCGCGGGCCGCACGCCATGGTGGAGATCGGTCCGGGCCGCACTCTTGTCAACGCGGGGCGGCAGTGCGTGCCGGCCGGTGAGCACCTGTGGGTGGCGTCGCTGGATGGCGGCGCCGGTGCCGCGACCGCCGCCGAACTCCATGTCGCCGGCCTGCCGGTCTCCTGGCCGGACTTCCACGACGGGCGAGGAAAACCGCGTGTCGCGCTGCCCACCTACGCCTTCGACCGGAAGCGGTACTGGCTGCCGACCGCCCGCAAGGCCACCACAGGCGGCGGCACGCATCCCTTGCTGGGCACCGAGATCACTGACCCGGCACAGCGCGCGCGGGGTGAGCACGAGTTCGCGGGGCAGGTCAGCCCGGACAGCCCGGGCTACCTGGCCGACCACCGGGTCGGCGGCCAGGTCGTGTTCCCGGCGGCCGGTTTCGTCGAGTTGCTGATCGCCGCGCTGGACGCGGTGTGCGGCGACACCCGCCGTCCGATCCGGAACCTGACCATCCACGAGGCGCTGTTCCTCGCCGACACCGCCACCAGCGTGCACACCAGGGTCCGGCCGGTCGGGGACGGAACCGACGAACTGGAGATCTTCAGCCTGGTCGCGGACACCGGCGTCGAGCGCCGGCACGTCAGCGCGGTGGCGGACGCGTCGGACGGCGCCGAACTGCGCGAACTGGCCGACGTCCTGTCGGCCCACGCGGACACGGCACTGGCCGCGGCGGACCGCGTGGCAGGCCGGATCGAGGACCTCTACGACGACTTCACCGAATCCGACATGCACTACGGGCCGCGGTTCCGACTGATCCGCTCCTTCGTCCGACACGGCACGGATCTCGCGGTGTCCGAACTCACTGGCCCGGCCGGGGTACCGGCCGAGCACCTGCCGCCCGCTGTCCTGGACGCCGCGTTGCAGTCGCTGGCCACGGTCATCCAGCCGGGACTGCCGGTGCGGCTGCGCTCCTTCCAACTGCTGAGCCGCCCGCGCGGCGCCGCCCTGCGCTGCGTGGTCCGGCTGGTGCCGGCCGACCCGGCCGCCGATGTGGACTTCGTTGCCGACGTGCTGATCACGGATGGCGACCGGACCGTGTGTGTCCTCACCGGACTGGAACTGCGGCAGGTGGTCCGGGGGACGGGCGGCGACCGGCGCAGGCTGTACCACCGGCTGTGCTGGACCGAACGGCCCCTGCCGCCGACCGAGGCCGCCGGCGGGCGCCGACTCGCGCTGCTGCACAGCCGGCTGGACGGGAACCCGGCATTGGCCGCGCGGGCCGAGCGGGTCGGTGTCCGACTGGCGTTCGCCGACGACTTGGCGCGGCTGCCCGCGCTGTTGGCAGAGCGGCCGACCGACGTGTGCTGGTTCTGGCAGGCCGATGCCGGCGATCTCACGGGGGAGTGCGAACACCGGCTGACCGAGTTGCTGGACCTGGTCGGGCTCCTCGAACTGCACGGTTTCGGCCCAGGCCAACGACTCTGGCTGGTGACCAGAGGTGCGCAACGATTGTCTGGCGACGATCCCGGAGATGCCGAGCCGGCTGGCCGCCGCGACCGCCTGGGGATTCGGCGCCGTGCTGGCGAACGAGTACCCGAACTATCGGGTGACCCTGCTCGACCTGCCGCCTGACGATGAAGATTCGCTCGCGGTACTCGGCGAGTGCCTTGCCGACCGCACCGACGAACTCCAGGTCGCCTACCGAGGCGGACAGCGCCACATCCGGCGGCTCGAGTCGTTCGACCCGGTGGCACAGCCGGTCGCCGAACCGGTCGACGGTGAGCACACGTACCTGATCACCGGTGGGTTCGGCGGCCTCGGCCCGGACACCGCGCGCACCCTGGTCGATCTCGGTGCCCGGCACCTGGCCCTGGTCGGGCGTCGGCCGGCGACCGACGCGGACCTGGCCGCCATCCGGGCCGAACTGGGGCCGGAGGTCACCGTTCGGGCGTTCGCGGCCGATATCGGTGCCGCGGCCGACGTCACGGCGCTGTTCGCGGACCTCGCCGCGGCCGGCCCACCGCTGGGCGGTGTCGTGCACGCGGCCGGTGTGCTGGCCGACAAGCCGATCAACGCGCAGACCTGGGCCAATTTCGACACGGTGTTGCGCGCCAAGGTGGTGGGCAGTTGGCTGCTGCACCAGGCCACCGCCGAACTGCCCGATGTCCGGTTCTTCGTCGGCTACGCGTCCAGCACGACGGTGTTCGGGCAGGCCGGGCAGGCCAACTACGCGGCCGGCAACGCGTTCCTCGACGAACTCATGCACTGGCGCGCCGCGCACGGCCTGCCCGGCACCGCGATCGACTGGGGCCCGTGGGCGGAGGTCGGCATGGCGGCCGAACTCAGCGACCAACGTCGGACCTCGTTCCTCCAGCAGGGCATGATGTTCGTGCAACCGCGCGACGGCCGTAGGGCACTGGCCGCACTGCTGCACGCGCCGGCCCCGCAGGTCCTGGTCGGCGAATGCGACTGGACCAGGTTCGCGGCGACCCGGCCGCTGCCCAGCGTGCTGTACGAACTGCTGGCCCGCCCGGCCGCCGACAGCGGCCGCACGGTCGACCTGACCGGCTTGGCCGACCTCACGACGGAAGCGCGCCTGGACCTGCTCACCGAACTGGTGCGCGGCACCATCGCGGACATCCTGCACTTCGACGCCACCGACGAGATCCCCGCCGACACCCCGTTCCTCAACCTGGGCCTGGACTCGCTGGCCGCCGTTGAGGTCAAGAACAAGCTGGCGGCGGCCATCCGGTCGGCGCTGCCGGTGTCGATCACGTTCGACTACCCGACCACCACCGCGCTCGCCGGGTTCCTCGACTCGCTCGTGGTGCCCGACAGTGGCAGCGAACCGGGCGCCGACTGGGACCCCGCCGACGCGGACGCGGAATTGGCCGCGCTCAAGGGAGCCGGCTGATGGGCGGGCTGCGCACCTATGTCGAGTCGCTGGAAGCGTTGTCCCGCAACCAGTTGGCCGTGTTGCTCGCTCGCAGACGCAAGGCGGACACCGAAGGGCTCGCCGTGGTCGGCATGAGCTGCCGGCTGCCGGGTGGGATCGAGGACCCGGCCGCGCTGTGGGCGGCGGTGCTGGCCGGTCGGGCGCTACCGACCGACGGCGTTGGCATACCGACCGACAGCCTCGGCCGACCGCGCTGGAACCCGGCCGCCTCGGACATCGCGCCGTACGCCGACGCGTTGCGCACCGGCGCATATCTCGACGACGTCGACCTGTTCGACGCGGCGGCCTTCGGCATCCCGGCCGATGAGGCCCGCTGTGTCGACCCGCAGCAACGCCTGCTGCTCACCAAGGCGCGCGACGCGCTGGCCGACGCGGGAGCCATCGGTCCCGGCGCGCGGGTCGGCGTGTTCGTGTCGGTGACCGCGCCCGAGTACGGCCTGGCCGCACTGCGCAACGGCGGCACCGAGTTCACCGCGCCGATGAGCACCGGCACCGTGATCAGCGCGGCCGCCGGCCGGATCGCCAGCACGCTGGGCCTGAGCGGCCCGGCGTTGACCCTGGACACCGCGTGTTCGTCGACCCTCACCGCCGTGCACCTGGCCGGTGCCGCGCTGCGGGCGCGCGAGTGCGACGTGGCGGTCGTCGGCGCGGCGCACCTGCTGCTGTCTCCGGTCACGACCGGCGTGTTCGCCACCGCGGGGCTGTTGTCGGCCAGTGGGCGCTGCCGGCCGTTCACCGCGCGCGCCGATGGTTACGTCCGCGGTGAGGGCTGCGTCGTGTTCGTCCTCAAGCGGGAACACGACGCGGCCGCCGACGGCGACCGTCCGTACGCGGTGATCATGGCCAGCGCGGTGCACCAGCACGGCGGCAGGGCCGCCCTGAGCAGCCCGTCGGCCGTGGGGCAGCGACAGACCATTGTGGACTGCCTGCGTATCGCGGACGTCGCCGCCATCGATGTCGGCTACGTCGAGGCGCACGGCAGTGGCGACAAGATCGCCGACGCGACCGAGATCGACGCGCTGGCCACGGCCTACGAGCGGCAGTCCGCCAAGGCGCCCCCGTTGTTCGTCGGTTCCGGCAAGGTCAACGTCGGCTACCTGGAAACGGCGGCCGGCGCGGCCGGCCTGATCAGGGCGGTCCTCGCGCTGCACAACGGGACCGTGCCGCCGCAGCCCGACTTCACCGACCCCGAGCCGAGCATTCCATGGCAGCGGCTGGCACTGCGGGTGCCGACCGAGGCGGTGCCGTGGCCGACCGATCAGCGGCTGGCCGGCGTGAACGCGTTCGGCTTCACCGGAACCAACGCGCACGTCCTGCTGGCGGCAGCGGCTACCGCCCGGCCGCCTGCCGCATCGGCACAGGTGCCGGGGCGGGGTGAACACCACTGGCTCGACTCCCACATCTGGCACTAGTTCCCGGCGAGGTGATCATGACCACGTTCCCGACCCTGCGTGCCGGCGTGCGCCGTCATGCCGCGCGGCGGCCGGCGCATGCCGCGCTGGTCTGCGCGAACCGGGTGACCGACTACGCGGAACTGGACCGCTACAGCGACCGGCTGGCCACGGCCCTGCTCGCGGCAGGCGCCGGGAACGGCGCCAGGATCGCGCATTTCGCGAGGGACTCCGAGCACTACTACGCGCTGCTGCTGGCCTGCGCGAAGGCTGGGACGGTGCTGGTGCCGATCGACTGGCGACTCACCGCACCGGAGGTCGAACACATCCTGGCCGACTCGACCGCGGCCCTGCTGTTCGCGGATCCGGCGGCGCTGCCGGCCGACCTCGCTGTCGAGATCGCCACGGTGTCCGTCGACGATATCGGCAACTGGGCCGAATCCCCGGCCACGCCAACAGGCTTCCCGGACGACGACCCGGAGCGTCCGCTCGTCCAGATCTACACCAGCGGCACCACGGGCGCGCCCAAAGGGGTCGTGCTGGCTCAGCGGACGTTCTCCGTCGTCGCCGGGCTGCTGGCCGAACACGGGTTGGACTGGATCGACTGGCGACCGGACGATCGCAGCCTGCTCGGCGTCCCCGGGTTCCACGTGGGCGGTGTCTGGTGGGCCGTGCAGGGCCTGAACGCGGGAATCACCAATGTCGTGCTGCCCGCGTTCGACAGCGACACGGCCGTCAGGCTGATCCGGGACCTCGCCATCACCACCACGTGCATGGTGCCGGCGATGCTGCGGATGCTCGTGGACGAACCGGGTGTGACGACGGCCGACTTCGTCTCGCTGCGCAAGGTGGTCTACGGCGGTTCGCCGATCTCCGACGTGCTGATGCGCCGCTGCCTCGACACGTTCGACTGCGAACTGGCCCAGCTATACGGGCTCACCGAGTCTGGAACACCGCCGTCTGCCTACCGCCTGCCGACCACAAACCCGGCAGTTCCCGGTTGGCGGCGGCAGGCCTGCCCTACCCCGGTATCCGGGTCAAGGTCATTGACGCCACCGGCGCCGACCTGCCCACCGGCGAGATCGGCCAGGTGTGCCTGGACACCCCCGCGCGGATGCTCGGCTACTGGAACCAGCCGGCGAAGACCGCGGCCACCGTGGTCGACGGTTGGGTGCGCACCGGAGACGCCGGCTACCTCGACGCGGACGGCTACCTCTACATCTGCGACCGCATCGCCGACACGATCATCGTGGCCGGCGAGAACATCTATCCGGCCGAGGTGGAGAAGGCGCTGTGCCGGCACCCGGCGATCAGCGACGCGGCCGTGGTCGGCGCGCCGGACGACACGTGGGGCGAGGCGATCAACGCGTTCGTCGTGCCGAAGCCGGGCCACCAGGTGACCGGGGCCGAACTGGCCGCGTTCCTGCGCGGTGGTATCGCCCAGTTCAAGGTGCCGACCAAGTACGTGATCACCACGACGCTACCGAGGAATCCGAGCGGGAAGGTCCTGCGCCGCACGCTGCGGGACGAGTTGTGGTCCGGCCGGCAGAGAAATGTCAACTGATGGTCAATGTCAACTGACCGGTCACCACTGGGAGGCGCCCGATGAACACACGGACAGTGCGGGCCGCGGCGAGGTACGGCATCCGGCGAGCGGTCACCGAGTACCACTCGCTGCGGGGCGACCCGGCGGCCAAGCTCCTCGGTGTCCGGCAACGGCGTGACCCGTTCCCGCTGTACGAGCAGATCAGGGCGCACGGCGAGATCTACCGGAGTCCACAGGGGTTCTTCTGCACTGTGTCGCACCCGATGGTCAGATCCGTGCTGACCGACGGCCGGTTCGGCATGCCGCAGCCGACCCCGGCGCGGGACTGGCAGACGTCGCCGGGTGATCAGCGGCTGCTCGTGCACCCGGTGGAGCACTCGCTGCTGGCGGCGAACCCGCCGCGCCAGACGAGGCTGCGCAAGCTGATCACCCCGTGGTTCACCGCCCGCGCGATCCGTGACCGGACACCCCGCGTCGAGCAACTCGTCGGTGAGGTACTGGACAAGCTGGTCGGTCGCGACGAGTTCGACGCCGTCCGCGACATCGCGGCGCGTGTCCCGCTGGAGGTCGTCTGCGATCTGCTCGGCGTGCCGGTCGAGGACCACGAGCGGTTCATCTGGTGGGGCACCGTGCTGGCCAGCACCATCGACGGCCCGCACACGTTGACCGAGCGCCGCGACATCCGCGCGTCCCTCGGCGAGATGAACGCGCTGTTCAACGAGCTCATCGAACGCTACCGGCAGGTCCCGGCGGACAACCTGATCAGCCAACTGGTCGGGACGTCCGCGGACGACGAGGAGTTCGGCCGACGCGACCTGATGGCGATCACCGAACTGCTGTTCGTTGCGGGCCTCGAAACAACGGGCAACCTCATCGGCGACGGCATCCGCCTGCTGCTGGCCCACCCGGACCAGAAGGAACTGGTGACCGCCGACCAGGACCTGATGCCGGCCGCGGTCGAGGAGGTACTGCGGTTCGACCCGCCGACCAAGTACACCGCGCGCCTGGCCGGCGAGGACATCGAACTGGCCGGCACCACGATTCCGCAGGGCGGCTTCCTGTTCGAACTGCTGGCCGGCGCCAACCGGGACCCGCGCGTGTTCACCGACCCGCACGTCTTCGACGTCACCAGGAAGAACAGCAGGGAGAACGTGTCGTTCTCGGCCGGGGCGCACCACTGCATCGGCGCCCCGCTGGCCCGGGTCGAGGCCGACGTCACGCTGCGGCAGATACTGGCTCGCTTCCCTCGGCTGCGGCCGGCTGGCCGCAGCCGTATCCGCCTGGCCAGAAGTGTGCGCGGTCCGTACCAGTTACCGGTCCGGGTGTAGCGCGGCATGCGCGCCGACGAGGTACGCGCCCGCTTCGCCACACCGCTCACCGCGCCCGCCTACCCACCGCTGATGCCCCGGTACACCGGCCGGGAGTACCTGAACATCATGTACCGCACTGAACTGGCCGCGGCCCGGTCGGTGACGCCGGAGCCGCTGCGGGTGGTCGATCCGATCGTCCACTTCGAACTGATGCGGATGGCCGACGTGACCGGCTACGGGCCGTACTCGGAGGTCTGCCAGGCTGTCGTGGTCGAGTTCGACGGCGAGCCCGGCGAGTACATGCAGGCCATGTACGTCGACGACTTCGCTGCGGCGGCCGGTGGTCGCGAGGTCGGCGCCTACCCCAAGGTCCTCGGCTCACCCGCGCTGCGCAGCGAGCACGGCGCGTTGGTCGGCACCCTGGACCACGGCACGATCCGGGTGGCCACCGCGACGATGGGCTACAAGCATCATGCGCTGACCCCGGACGCGGCCGCGGCGATCGTGGCGGTGCCCACATACATGGTCAAGTTCGTCCCGAACTACGACGCGACCCCGCGCATCGTCGAACTGACCCGCTCCCGGGTCCGCGACGTCACCGTGCACGAGGCATGGACCGGCCCGGCCCGGCTGCAACTGTTCCACCACGTGCTCGCCCCTCTGGCCGATCTCCCGGTACTGGAAGTGTTGTCCGCCAGCCACATCATCGCGGACCTGCGCCTCGCCCCCTTCGAACCGGTCCACGACTACCTGGCATGACCGAATCCGTTTGGGCCCATGCCTGCGCTGCCACGGACTGTGAGCGGTCGGCCGCTTCGGGAGAGTCGCCCAGCCCGATCGCGAACGTGCGGCTGAGCGGGCCGAACACGCGCGCCAGTCCCTGCTCCGCAGAGCCGAAGGCGCCGGACATCTCCAGCGTGACGTACCCGTGCAGGCCGCTCCACAGTTGCGCCGCCGCCACGAACGGCTCACCGGGGGAGAAGCGGCCCGCGTCGATGGCGGCGGTGGTCGCGTCGAGCAGGAACCCGAAGGCGCGCGTGTCCTCGTCCGTCACCGCAAGCCGTTCCTCGGTGGTGAGGTCGCGCATCGCCAGCCGACGTCCGCCTGGTGCGACCTGGCCGAACGTCACCGCGTACAGGTGTGGGTCCGCCACCGCCACCCGGCGGTAGGCGTAGGCGAGGACGAGCAGATCGGCCACTGGGTCGCCGGTGCGTGGCGCGCCGGCGAGTTCGGCGCTCAACCGGCGGAAGCCTTCCTCGGCGACCGCGTCGACGAGCTTGGGCATCCCGCCGAAGTGCGTGTAGACGGCCATCGTCGACGCGCCGGCCTCGGCCGCGATCTTGCGGGCCTGCAGGGCTTCCGGGCCGCCTTCGGTGAGCAGCCGCACTGCTGCGGCGACGAGCTGGGTACGCATGTCCTCCGGCACGGTTGCCAGTCTGCCATAACTCTGTTATAACTGGGGTATAACTTCGTTATTGATGTGGCGACCCAGGAGGTCCCCCATGACCAGCAAGTTCCTCGAAGGCAACTACGCTCCGGTACGTACGGAGCACACGGTCACCGATCTCGCGGTGACCGGCGCCATCCCGGAGTGGCTGGACGGCCGCTATCTCCGCAACGGCCCCAACCCGGTGGCCGAAGTGGACCCGGCCGCCTACAACTGGTTCATGGGCGACGGCATGGTGCACGGCGTCCGGCTTCGTGACGGCCACGCCCAGTGGTACCGCAACCGGTGGATCCGCAGCCCACAGGTCGCGCGAACGCTGCACGAGACATCGACCGAAGGCAGGCACAAGGCCGGCTTCGACTCACTCGGCGCGAACACGAACGTCATCGGCCATGCCGGGCGCACGTTGGCGCTCGTCGAGGCAGGCGCGCCCTGCCGCGAACTCAGCGACGAACTGGACACCCTCGGGCCGTGCGACTTCGACGGCACGCTGCCCGGCGGCTACACCGCGCACCCGCAACGCGATCCGCGCACCGGCGAACTGCACGCCGTCTTGTACTTCTTCGGCCGAGGCAACACCGTGCAGTATTCGGTCATCGGCACCGACGGCCGGGCCAGGCGCACGGTGGACGTCCAGGTGACCGGATCGCCGATGATGCACAACTTCTCCCTGACCGAGAACCATGTCGTGTTCTACGACCTGCCGGTGACGTTCGACGCCGGTCTGGCCGCCGCGACGAGCGTGCCGCCGCTGCTGCGCATGCCGGCGAAGCTGGTCATGTCCGCGCTGGTCGGACGGGTCCGGGTGCCGGACCCGATCACCGCGATGGTCGGCCGCAGGTTCCGCGCGAACACCGGTCTGCCCTATCGGTGGAACCCGCGCTATCCGGCCAGGATCGGCGTCATGCCCCGCGAGGGCGGCTCGGCGGACGTGCGGTGGTTCGACATCGAGCCGTGCTACGTCTTCCACCCGCTCAACGCGTTCGACGACGGTGACACGCTCGTCCTGGACGTCGTCCGGCACGGGGCGATGTTCGACCGCGAACTGCGCGGACCGGACGAGGGCGCACCGACGCTGGACCGGTGGACGGTCGACCTGACCGCGGGCAAGGTGCGCCAGGAACGGCTGGACGACCGAGGCCAGGAGTTCCCCAGGGTCGACGAGCGGCTGGTCGGGCGCAGGCACCGCTACGGCTACGCGATCTCGACCGACGACGACGCCGTCGGCCCGCGACTCCCTGTTCAAGCACGACTTCGGCGGCCACGGCTCGATCACCCGCTCGTTCGGTCCGGGCCGTCAGCCGGGAGAGTTCGTGTTCGTGCCCGCCGCCGCGAACGCCGCGGAGGACGAGGGCGCGCTGATGGGCTTCGTCTACGACGCCGCCACCCAACGCAGCGACCTCACCGTTCTCGACGCGGGCACACTGGACACGATCGCGGCCGTACACTTGCCCGACCGCGTACCCAACGGCTTCCACGGCAACTGGATACCGTAGTGCGGCGAACCGTTCGGCGGTCACCCAACAGTCGGAGTCCGTCAACCTGTTCGTGGGTCGGTCAAGCTGTGACCGGCTTGGCGTGGACGGCGGCCTCGATCTTGTCGCCGAGGTTCTTGTCCACGTTGCGCCAGTATTCGAACGCCCGTAGCAGCACCGGCTCGGTCACCGCGTTGAGCAGGTGTCCGACGATGTTGTCCACGAGTCGGTCGCGGGCGGCGTCGTCCAGCACGTCGCGGACCATCGTGCCGGCCTGGCCCCAGTCGTCGTCCTCGGCGTGTGAGACGTATTCGGTGCGCATGATGTCGCCATCGGCCGACCAGCCGGCCGGCTCGCCGTAGCCGTCGGTGTCGGTGTCGGCGCTGGGGCCGCCCTTGGAGTTGGGCGCGTACACCGGATCGGAGACCGGCTCGTACCGCATCGCGCCGTCCTTGCTGTAGCTGTGCACCGGCGATCGCGGTGCGTTGACCGTCAACTGCTTGTAGTTGGTGCCGATGCGGTAGCGGTGCGCGTCGGCGTAGGAGAACAAGCGCGCCAACAGCATCCGGTCCGGGCTCGGTCCGATCCCGGGCACCAGGTTGTTCGGTTCGAAAGCGGCCTGCTCGATCTCGGTGTGGTGGTCGGTCGGGTTGCGGTCCAAGGTCATCCTGCCGACCTGGAGCAGCGGGTAGTCCGCGTGCGGCCATACCTTGGTGAGGTCGAAGGGGTTGAACCGGTAGTCCTCGGCGTCCTGGAACGGCATGATCTGTACGTACAGGGTCCAGCTCGGGTTCTCGCCGCGTTCGATCGCCTCGAACAGGTCACGCGTGTGGTAGTCGGTGTCCACGGAGACCATCTGGTCGGCCTCGTCCTGGGTGAGGAACTCGATGCCCTGGTCGGTCTTGAAGTGGTACTTGACCCAGACTTTCTCGCCATCGGAGTTGATCCACATGTAGGTGTGTGAGCTGTATCCGTTCATGTGTCGCCAGGAGCGCGGAATCCCTCGGTCACCCATCAGGTAGGTCACCTGGTGTGCTGATTCGGGCGACAGGGTCCAGAAGTCCCATTGCATGTCGTGGTCGCGCAGGTTGTTGTCCGCGCGGCGTTTCTGTGAGCGGATGAAGTGTTGGAACTTCATCGGGTCCTTGATGAAGAACACCGGGGTGTTGTTCCCGACCATGTCGTAGTTGCCTTCGTCGGTGTAGAACTTCACCGCGAAGCCGCGCGGATCGCGCCACGTGTCGGGGCTGCCGCGTTCGCCGGCGACGGTGGAGAACCGGGCCAGCAGGTCGGTCTTCGTGCCCGGCTGGAACAGGGCGGCTTTGGTGTAGGCGCTGACGTCGTTGGTCGCTTCGAACCGGCCGAACGCGCCGCTGCCCTTGGCGTGTGGCTGGCGTTCGGGCAGGCGTTCGCGGTTGAACTGGGCCATCTGCTCGATGAGGTAGTGATCCTGGAGCAGGATCGGGCCGTTGGGTCCGACAGTGAGTGAATGTTCGTCGCTCTCGACCGGTATGCCTGCGTCCGTTGTGGTCCGTGGGGCCTGATCTTGTGTCATTGCTGTGCCTCCGTGCGGTGTCGGGTGTTGGTGGCCAGGCTGAGCCCGTCGCGGATGACCGTGCGCCACCATCGATCGAACTACCGACTGGGGATGGCTTGGTATCGGAGGTTCTGGTACCAGTAGAAGGCCGCTAGGGCGGCCAGGACCACGATCGAGCCGACCGCGAGTCCGACCGGTGTGGACGACAGTCGCCTCACGCCAAGGGTCACGCCGGCGCCGGCGACGATGCTGTTGGGCACGGCGATCATGCTGGCCATCGTGAACAATGCCTTGGTCCCCATCCACGGCCGACGGAATCGGCCGGTGCCGGGCGATGCCGGCGCGATGATCGACGTCGGCGCGCCGTCGACCTCATCCGTTGTGCTGCCAGGGAAGTACGATGGCGCGCTGGGCGACAGCGTGCGGTAGAACGAGTGAATATGGGCGATCCGGTTGAGGATCGAGACGTTTTCCACACCCGTGTCGATGAGCCGAACGATGGCGAAGATGCCCAGCACGACGATGAGCGGGATCACGGCGCTGACCAGCGGCGCGAAGGCAGGGGTGCCCGTGGTGAATCCGATCGCCACCAGCGAACTGGTCAGGGTCATCAAATAGAGCGATGCGCGCGCTGACGCCTCGGTCACCGTCGTGCTGGCCGCGGTCTGGAGCACGAAGTGTTCCGTGGTGAGCGCCGTCATGAACGCCGATCGTGCCGCGTCACTCGGTTCCGCGTTCACTGCCTCAGCCATCCCGGGTCGCGTCCGCCAGGGTGGGTGCGATGTCGAACACCTGGTCCATACCGGTGATCCGCATGGGCAGCAACACACTGCGGTGGCTGGCCACCACCTTCAACGTGACCTGCCGCTCGCGGCAGAACCGCCGGATGATGTCCAGCTGGGTCAGCCCGGCGGCGGAGAAGAACCGAATCCCGGTCAGATCGATCACCAGCGGACCCGGTGGGCGGGCCGCGTCGCCGCCCGCTTGTAGCGCCGCGCCGAGGCGTGCCGCGGTGGACAGGTCGACCTCGCCTGCGACCTGTACCACGCTGGCAGCACCGATGGTGCCGCAGGTGACGCACAGACCGTTGGCGACGTCGGTGGACCTGACCATGTCCAGCCGCCCGGCTGTCCATGCGGTGACGTGCGGGTGACGGCGGACGTGCTCGGTGACCAGCCGACGGAGCAGCCCGGCCAGGCTCGGATCGGCGCGGTGCCAGCGTCGGACCAGCCGATCGAACACCGCCACGAGCCTGACGTGGTGGCGACCGGTCGGGTTGTCCGTCGCCTGCTCGATCATGTCGCGGCGGGCCTGAGCCTGCACCTGATCACGCTCGGCAGCCCGACACAGGGCCGCCGCCCCGCGGGTCGCGAACACCGTGGCGATGATCTCCTCCTCGCCGGTGAAGGCGTGCGGTCGGGTGGCGTAGAGGTTCAGCACGCCCAAACTCTCCTGCCGCATCGACAGCGGCAGCGACACCATGCTGCCGATCCCCAGTTCGGCGGCCCGCGCGGCGAACAGCGGCCACCGCGTCTGGTCACCCATGTCGGGAACGGTCACGATGCGCTGTTCGCGCAGCGCGTCCAGGCAGGGTCCCTGCCCGAGTGCGGCTTGCAGCGCGTCCAGCGTCGCCACGGCGGGGTCGGTCGGTGCCCGCCCGGTCAGCCAGCGGCCCCCGGCCCAGGCGATGCTGGCGTAGTCGGCAGCGGCCACCGCGGCAAGCACCCGGCTGGTGATCTCCCTCAGGGTGGCCGCCACATCCGACGCGTTCGCCCGCTGACGCGTGGTCTGGCTGACTGTCCGCGCCGCCTCGTCTGTCGCCGCGAGCAAGGAGGCACGGGACACGGGGACCGCGGCCACCAGATCCCGGACCGGAGCAGCGCTGTTCTCAGGGATGTCGTGGATGAGGGGCTGGTGCATGGACATGATTGCCCTCTTGCGGTCGTCGGACGCTACGGTTCGACTGCCGGGGTCCGGGACAGCGCCCACCCTGAAGGAGCCTGACCATTATGCGCGGCGAAAGCCCTCGCAACAAGGATCCTCGCTGCAACGTTGGGTGACAGGTGACGACCCGGCGCAACGTAGCGTAGCCAGGGTTGATCGTGAGCGCGGTCGGTGACGGACTCGAGGCCCCGCATCAGCACTGTTTCGCCAGGCAGAGGGCTATAGTGAGAGAGCACCCTCCGATCACAGATATCCGTCCGTGCCGCAGCGGTTCGACGACGGTCGTGGTGCGTCGAACACCGCTCCGGCCCCCGGCGTCCCACCCAATAGTGATCTGGAGCGGACTGTCCGGAAGCGACTACCAAGGTGTCCATCCATAGTGGACTGTGACGTCCGCGGTGGTCACGTACATCAGTGATTGAAGGTGATCGGGGATGGAACTGGCGGTCATAATCGGATGCGTTCTGACCCTACTGGCGATCGAGCGCGTCATCACCACCCACCAGAAGACCGCCAAGAGCCATGCCTTGATCGCCAGGACGGCCGAACGGCCCGCACGGCAGGCGATCAGGACCGAGTCGATCATCGGCGACTCACCAGAGGTCGCGGCCACCTACGACGATGCCGAACGCGCCCTGACCGCACGGCTGCTCGCGGGGGAACTCCGCCCGGCCACGTACCGCGGCGGCATGGCCGCCCTCGCGGCTACGGAGCAACGGGCGTCGGGTGTCAGTCCGCTGCGGTCGCCCGCGGCCGACCGCCACTCGCACGAACTGCTCGGCACGGCGATGCCCGGGCTGCCGCAGGCAACCCTGTTCGCCGCGGTCGCCCTGGCCCACACCGGCGCCACGGTCGATGACCTGACACGGCTGCTGGAACTGACCACAGCGCAGTCACTGCGGGTCGTCGTCACGACTACCGGCAATGCGGACCGCCGGACCTGAGGACATCATGCAAACTGGCCTCCGATCGCGAGGCCCCGACTGTCCCCGATGGACTGAGCAGTGGTCGACATTCAGCCTTTGCGACGCCGCTGAACAGGGAATGTCGCGTTCGGCTGATAGCAGCAGGAGTTCGACGGGGGCGTCCCGGCCACGATCACCTTTCCCGCCAACTCCATCCGCCCAGCCAGGACTACGCATCTTGTCATCGGCGGCTGTTGCGAGCCCCAGGCACATGCCATCGTGAACGATGGAGGATCACGGCGCAGGGTCTGGACGCCGTAACTTCGGGCTATCCGCGGCCGTTGACCTCGAACATGTTGCCGGAGGGATCCTTGAACCATGCCATCTTGACTGCTCCGCTGTGGTGGATGTCGCCGTCGCGGGTCGTACCGGGAAGGTCGTCGTACTGCTGGAAGCTGCTCACGCCATTGGCCTTCAGCGCTCGCACCGTCTCTTCGACGTCGTTGACGGTCCAAGCCGCCGTCGTTGCCTTGTTCGTACCCGCGTGCTCGGATTCGTAGACGATGAGGTCGCTGGTGCCGCTTCGGTACTGGGCCCATTCGGAACTGCCATCAGTCCTTACGAGTTGCAGCTTCTCTTCGTAGAAGGCCATCGCTTCGCCCAAGTCCTTCACCGCCACGAGCGTAGTGATAGCAGTGTCACTCAACATCTGAGGCTCCTCTCATGTCGGAAGGATCATACGGCGGGAGCTGATATATCGTCAGCTAGTCCCGGCGGCGACCGGCTCGCCCATCGCAGCAGCTGACGTGGGCGTTCAGGATTGCCCGACATCACCACCAGTGGGCCGGCAAGCTCTGGCCGCCTGGGAGGACTTCGATCGGGACACAAGGCGCCTGCGGATGGCGAGCAACTTTCATCCGGGCGAAGGATCGCGGCAAGGTGATCAATCGGGACAAGACCGAGAACGTCCTGTAGCGGGTAGTACACGGCACCCCAGTAGTCCGAGGTCGCCTCCAGGGCGATGACCTCCACCGCGCTCGATCAGCCAGTCACGCAGACTCCGGATCGCCTCGGCGGTGGTGTCGAACCGTTCGGTCTTCAACAGCCACCGGCCGGTGGCCGCGAATCCGGGGTGCGCACGCACGCCACCACGAACCGCTTGCCGACATCCACGCCGGCTGGCGCACGGCGCGCCGTAGTTGCAGAATCCGAGCCGAGCAGGGCGAGCAGCAGCGCCCCGCCGACGGCGGCGAGCAGTATGGCCACGCCCATCGGCAGCGTTCCGTTGGTGCCGAGGAAGTGCACGCTGGCACTGGTGAGGTTCCGCAGGATGAAGATCAGCAGGAAGACCAAGCCCACTGCGGCGACGATCACCGCGATCCAGGCGTCGCTGAACCTGGTCCGGGCGATCCGAACCCGGAGGTGTCGGCGTGATCCTGGCGGGCGGGCGGATCGACGCGACTCGCCTTGACCGTATGGAATAACGCTGTTATCGTAGCCGATATATCAGCGTTATGCTACGTCGCCTCAGGAAGGAGTGGGCCATGCACCAGTCAGCCAGGCCCAACGGCAGTGTCGGCAACAGCCGGCGGTTCCGCCTCGAGACCGGTTTTGAGCTGCTCGACAGCCGCCGTGACCGGTTCTCTGGCTGGTGGGCGAATCCATCCAGTTCGCGTGCGAGGGATGCATTCCGTTCGGCGTGAGCGGATGTCGCCCTGCACATCGGCATAACCCCGTCCCGACATAAGGTGCCCAGCGGATCTCGCCGTTGGCCTGTCGGGTGGCGAGGTTGCGTGCGACCGCGACCGCGCGCTTGTCGATCTTGAGTTGGGTGGCGAGGTCGTAGTCGGTCCGTTGACCGGACTACTGGACGACACGCCGAGCGGTATGTGGCGCCCTTCCGTTGGGGTCGGTACACCTCCTTCGTTCAGATGAAGGGAGCGGTGGAGTGTCTGACGTGGATGGGGTGCTCGATCTGGGTGCGATCGAGCTGCCGCGCTGGGGGCGTGTGATTGAGGCCGATGGCGTGGCATCGTGGCTGGTCGTTGATCCGAATGGAATGCCGGTCGAACCGATCCGCCGTTTTCTGTATGACTTTGTAGCCCGCGGCAATCGGCCTGGCTCGGTGCGGAGCTACGCCTACGGGTTGCTGCGTTGGTGGCGGTGGTTGCAGGTGGTGAGAGTCGATTGGGACAGGGCCACGTCGGCCGACGTCCGTGATTTCGTTCTGTGGCTGGGCCAAGCCACGAAGCCACGTTGCTCGCCTCGGACCCGTTCGGCGGTCACTGCCGGCACGGTCAATCCGATCACTCGGAAACGGCACCTGGATGACTTGTATCAGCCGCGCACGGTTCGGCACAGCAATGCGGTGGTGCGCAGTTTCTACGATTTCTCGGGTCGAGGAGGGCTCGGGGCCGGTGGTGAACCCGGTGGCATTGGACCGGCCTGGGCGGGCGAATGCGCACCACAATCCGTTGGCCCCGTTCCGGGCCGAGGGCCGAGTCCGATACAACCCGACGATTCCGCGCCGTCGTCCTCGTGAGATCCCCGACGAGCGGTGGAAGACGTTGTTCGGGGCGCTGCGCAGCAATCGGGACCGGGCGCTGTTGGCGTTGGCGGTTAGTAACGGAGCCCGCGCCTCGGAGATATTGGGATTGCGCCTGGCCGATCTGGACTGGGGCGAGCAGCGGGTCCTCGTGGTGCGCAAGGGCACCGGCGCGCAGCAATGGTTGCCAGCCAGCCCGGAGGCGTTCGTATGGATGCGCCTATATCTGGCCGATGTCGGCCAGGCCGGCCCGTATGACCCGTTGTGGGTGACCCTGCGCCGCCGTGACCACGGGCAGGGGCCGGTGCGGACGCCGTTGAACTACGAGGCGTTGTTGCGCCAAGAGCGCAGAAAGGAGTCGTCTGTAGGAATCGACTCGCTTGATGTGTTGCTGTGTGAGAGATGAAGGAAGCATGGCCCTTCGGCATCGTTCTACGGGGAATGGTGTCAAACCGCCTCATGGTGCCTTGGCTGAAGACCGTGGTGCTGAGCGATGAGGAAAAGGCGCCCGTTTGAGGTGTCAGGTGGGGAGCAGGAAGACGAACGTGAGTGAACCACTGACGAAGTGTCGTTACTTAGAAACTGGCATCAGAACCGGGGTGACCAATGCGACCCTGGGACAAGTCTGGCGGGTGTCCCGTTTATTGGCCAGGCGGTGTCCGGCACAGAGGTGGCGTGATCCTGTTCTGCGGCTCTTACATGGAACTTGGGAAGGCGGGTTCCGATACCTCTGCCCGTTTTCGGGTGGTGAGAGGGAGAGCGCTGGGCGACAGAAATCGCGAGGTGTTGAGTACCGTTGCGGAATCCGCTGGCGGACCGGCTCGTAGTAGTGATGAAGATCCTGTAATGGGGTTGGAGCGAAGGGGTCGGCTCATCGAGGTTTGTTCGCGCGAGCAACCAGGACGATGGTTCTGGGAGGACGAAGAGTGAGCAAGTCAGGTCAGAAGAACAGGTCGTTCGAGATACCGAAGCAGCTTGTGTGGGAGGCATATAAGAGGGTCGCGGCAAACAAGGGTGCCGCCGGGGTGGATCGTGTGTCCGTGGAAGAGTTCGAGGCAGATCTACGCAGTAATCTGTACAAGATTTGGGTTCGGATGTCGTCCGGGACGTATTTCCCGCCTCCGGTGAAAGCGGTGGAGATACCGAAATCGCATGGCGGGGTGAGGGTTCTCGGGGTGCCGACGGTGGCGGACCGGGTCGCGCAGACGGTGGTGGCTCTGCGGATGGAACCACGGACGGAGTCGATTTTTCATCGCGACTCCTACGGGTATCGGCCGGGGAAGTCGGCGCACGATGCGCTGCGGACATGTCGCAGGCGGTGCTGGGAGAGCAACTGGGTGGTCGATCTGGACATTCAGAAGTTCTTCGACACCTTGGATCATCAACTCGTACTCAAAGCGGTGGCGGCCAACACCACCGATCGATGGGTTCTGCTGTATGTGAAACGGTGGCTTGAAGCGCCGTTGCGGATGCCCGATGGTGCCGTGGTGGAACGAGACCGTGGAACTCCTCAGGGGTCAGCGGTCTCGCCCGTGCTCGCGAACCTGGTTCTGCATTACGCGATGGACCTGTGGCTGGAACGAACGTTCCCGACCGTGGGTTTCGAGCGTTACGCAGACGATGCGGTGCTGCACTGCGCGACCGAGTATCAAGCACGCAGAGTGCGGGATGCTCTCGCGGAAAGGCTGGAAAGCCTGGGGCTGCGGTTGCACCCCGATAAAACCAAGATCGTACTCTGCAAAGACGACAACCGACGCGGTTCGCACGAGCACACGTCGTTTACGTTCTTGGGGTACAGAGTTCCGGGCGCGGAGCGCGCAGAACAGGAACGGGCAACTGTTCACCACGTTCTCGCCTGCGGTCAGCCCGGACGCACTCAAAGCGATGAGCCGGAAAGTGCGTGGTTGGCGAATCCACAAACGCAGCAACGTAGACCTCGCGGACCTCGCCGAATGGATCAACCCGATCGTGCACGGTTGGATGAACTACTACGGCAGGTTCAACAAATCGAGGTTACAGCGCCTCCTGCAACGCATTAACACCTACATAGTGCGATGGGCGCGCAACAAATATCGACGACTGGGAACCTTTAAGAAAGCCAAACGGTGGTGGCGCGGACTTATCGATCGAGAGCCCGCACTATTCGCCCACTGGAAATGGGTAACCACGTTCTAACGATCAGATGAGAAGAGCCGTGTAACGGGAGACTGTTAAGCACGGTTCTGTGAGAGCCGGGGGGTGAGATTCCCCCCGGCTACTCGGCCGGGCGGTGTTCCGGCGGATCAATGCCTTGTTGAGCACCAACTATTCGATGCACGACCTTCGCCATACGTGTTCACTGCGGATGGCCCGCGATGAGCACCTCTCGCTGCGTGACGTGCAGGTGATCCTTGGCCATGCGCACCTGAGCACAACCGCGGACACCTACCTCGTCGAAGACGAGGAGAACACCATCCGCCGCGTCCTGGAGCATCTTGCCGTCACCGACCGAGGTCGCAGCGAGCCCGTCCGGCCGGTCGCCGACGGCTACCAGGAGGCCGATTTGTCGGTTCTGTTCGGCGGGAGGCCGTCGTGACAACCACGAATCTCGAGGCTCCCACGGCAACGACCCCACAGGTCGAGCAGTCGGCCCCGGCATCGGTCGTTCCCCGACTCGGGCCGCTGGATGGCGCCGACATCGAGACGGTCATCGCGGCACTGTCGAACCTACCGGTGCCGGCGTCGCGGTCGGCGGGCCGCGCCGCCCAGCGGCTCTCCGGCGCGCGGCGAGTATTGGCCTGGCTGAACCGTCACCCAGGCCAGGGCTGGCAACAACGGTGGCTGAGCTCGAACGCGGATGCGGGCACAGGCTGGATCCAGGCCGTCACCGCCGAGTTCGGATCATGGCCGCCGGTCAGGAGAGAGCTGGTCACCGACGGCGTGGTCGCCCTGCTGCTGGGGCGGGTTGTTGTTCCTGGCTACGAGTTCCTTCATCACTACCGGCCCACGGCGTTGTTCCGGGAAGCCAAAGTCCTGTTCGGACGGGATACGCTCGACCGCCTGCGTCAGGCCGCAGACCAGGCCGGCCACACCGAGGGATACCAGCGCGAGGCGGAATGCTGCCTGGTCAAGATTATGTTCCGCACCGGCCGCGATCTCGACGAGTTGTCCGCAGGCGACCTGCTGGAGTTCCGCGACTGGAACCTACAGGCCCGAGGCAAGATCCCTACCGGGCTGCACGCGGCGTGGGACCTCCTTCGCGAGACCGGCGTGCTCTCCGAGGCGCTGCCGCTGCGCCGGGTCGGCCAAGGCCAGCTCTCGACCGCGCAACTGGTCGACCGCTACAAAATTCAGTGCAAGCCCATCCGCGACATGCTCATTCGCTACCTCGACGAGCGACGCCCGATGCTGGACTACGGCACCCTGCAAGATTGGTGACCCGCTGATCGGCACTTTTGGACCGATCTGGAACGCCACCACCCCGGTCTCGACACGTCTCGACTCCCGCCTCGAGTCGCCGAGCCGGGAAGCAGCGGAGTCTGTTCGTCATCAAGGCCGGCAGGATCCCGCCGAACGCAAAGGCACCACTGCATCCTGATGTCGTCCGAGCCTTCTACCGGACTTCCCGGAGTGGGCGCTGGACGACCCGTCCTGGGTTCCCTTGGCGGTGCCCCAGCCCCGTCCGCAATGCCGACCTCGTGGCCAGGGCAAGACAAGAAAAAGACGACCGGCCGCGATGCATCAACGGATCCGCGAACGACTTCCGCATCTGCCGGTCTTGTGGACACGGCCGAAGCCACACAAGGCCGCAGATCGCGGATCTCCACGCGGCAGCCTCGGCGGTCGCGATCGGCAGCACGGTTCGTGCACGACGGGCGCCGTGGCTGCGCATAGCGCGAAGTCATACGAGATCCGTCCCAGAACCGGCAGGCCCGTCACTCGTCGCCGGTCGTCGTCGAAGACATCGACGGCGGCCAGCACGATCTCACCCGCCGCGAGGACGAGGCGTTCTGGGCCTGGGCCATCATCGAAACGCTGCGACACACGGGAATCCGTATCGAGGAGTTGCTGGAGATCACGCAACTGGCGCTGGTGTCATACCGGCTCCCGGACACGGGCGAAGTTGTTCCGCTGCTGCAGATCGTGCCCTCCAAAGCAACGAGGAACGCCTGTTGCTGGTCAGCCCGGAACTGGCCAGCGTACTGGCAACCATCATCACCAGACTGCGCAATGACAACGGCGGCACGGTCCCGCTGGTTGCCCGCTACGACCCCATCGAACGCATCACCGGCCCACCGCTGCCGCACCTGTTCCAGCGCCGATTGCGCTGGAAACGCGACGTTGTGACCACCAAGATGGTCCGCGATCTGCTCGACGCCACCATCGCTCGCGCGGGCATCACTGATCAGTCCGGACAACCGCTGACGTTCCGGCCACACGACTTCCGAAGAATCTTCGCCTCCGAAGCCGTCGCCAGCGGCCTTCCCATCCACATCGCAGCACGCCTGCTGGGCCATGCCACTGTCACAACGACAGAAGCGTATCTGGCTGTGTTCCAGGAAGATCTGATCCGCTCCTATCGTGCATTCCTCGACGCGCGACGAGATGCCAGGCCGCCGGAAGAATACCGCGAGCCGACCGACGATGAGTGGCGCGATTTCCAGCAGCATTTTCATGCTCGCAAGGTCGCGCTGGGAGACTGTGCACGCCCTTACGGGACACCCTGCCCGCACGAACATAGCTGCATCCGATGCCCCATGCTTCGAATTTCGCCGCGACAGAGACCCCGTCTGATCGAAATCATCCGCAATCTTGGCGACCGGATCAGCGAGGCCCGCACCAACGGTTGGCTCGGCGAGGTCCAAGGATTGGAATCCAGCCTCACCAAAGCCAAGGAGAAACTCGCCAACCTCGACCGCGCTCAGCAACGCGACCCGCGCACCGGCCCAGTCAACCTCGGCATCCCGATCATAACGACCGCCTTGATGAACGATAGCAAGCGTATCTAACCGGCCAGCTCAAGTTATCGCGCATCGATTTAGTCCATCGGCAATCGACACACGACCCATTGCTGCCAGGTTTGCCAATGCGATGACCAGAGGTACGGCACAGTGAGGTTCTCTGGCGTCTCCGTGGCGTCGAGAGCGAAAGGAGCAACAGCACTCTCGATCAAAAATGCACCGCCGTCGTCGGTCGTCTTCATCCGCCATCGCTGCCGACTGCTGCTCTTGCTTGGATTCTGGAGCGTGACGGGGCTCCAGTCGTACGGCGTATGGCTCGCCGCCAGCGCGAATCCCCCCTGTTCAGAGACGATCGTGACACAGTCGCCGGACGTTGGCGTGATGCGCCACCGCTGCCACGGCAACCCGTGCACGGCCCACAACACTGGCTTCGTCCCAACCGTCGGCTCCTGAGTTGCATCGAGTGAGCGGCCAGACTGGCGTTCTATAATCAGGCACGATCCCTCGAATAGCGGCTTTCGTCGCAGTCGTCGGGTTATAGCGGCCATGTCCTGTGCCGAGGGCGACAGGACGAATGGGCCGATCTTCATGCTGATGCCAACCACGGGCTTCGACCTTCAGACGTGTGGGCGGGTTGTCATCGTGAACATCGCGGCGCAGCGGCCGACGGTTAGCCGTAGCGACGTGTCCTGTCGTGCGCGGCCCCTCGTGTTGCCCTAAAACGTCATAGCGGACAAAAATTGGTCCGGAAAAGGTGGACACCTGGATCTGCACGGAGAACCGTGACGCCAACGCATCCGACAGCACCGCACCGTGCACGCCGGGGTTGTGTCCGGCTTTTCCGAACTTGATCATGAAGGCATGTGTCTTGACCTGGGGTTTCACCTGGCGTGCATGTTCGCGACGTGAGCAGGTCTATCGGATGATCACGACGATCCGCTGGTTGCGTCCAAAACCTGGACTTCCAGTTGGGCGATCTTGCGGTCTTGGAAGCGGACGTTGGAACGGGCTGCGCTGAGCCGTTCCTCCAAGGTCCGGTTGTCCTGGGTGAGTTGGCGGACGCGCCGTTTGAGCGTGGTGTTCTCGGTGGTGACGTGTTCGAGGGATTCCTCAGTCCACTGCTGTTCCAGGTCGCGCAGCTGTCCCAAGAGGATGGCGATGCGAGATCGTTGGGTCTGGATTTCCTGGTAAGCGGTCTTGAGGGCGTCCTCGGCGTTGAGGGCGCGTTCGCGCCAGGACGCCTCGTGCTGTTCGTCGAGATTGGCTTGTTGGGTGGCGTGGTGGCCGTTTGCCCGGTCGACGGCGGCGGTGGCCAGGGACCGGGCCTCGGGGTTTTCGTAGAGGAAGGTGCGCGAGACGCCTGCTCGGCGGGCGATGGCCGCGAGGCTCAGCGGCGCTTTCTGGCGACGCAGCACGGTGATGGCGTCCTGCAGGCGGGTCAGCATCTGCTGAGTGGTCTGGCGGCGGGCCTGGATCGCCGCGGCCGTGCGGGGAAGGTTGTCGTGCGCGGTCACGCTGATTCGCCCTGCTCCCACTGGTCCGTCGGTTCCTCCTGCGGCGCGGTGTCATTGGCGTGGGCGAGGTCGCTGGCGCGGAAGCCGATGTTCCAGACACGCTGGAAATAGTCTTGTGGCCGGCGCAGGTCCAGGGCCAGGGCATCGTCGAGCAGGCCGAGTCCGGCCAGCGCCTTCTCCAGGCCGTCGATAGCGCGGGCGGTGGGCGCGAACACCTGGTGGAGGTAGTCGGCGGTGACGTCGTCGGGGGCTCGTTCGGCGATCGAGGCCCACTGCTCACGCTTGCGCTGCCAGTAGAGCAGGTCCGCCCCGGACAGCACGAACTTGTCGCAGCTCTCGCAGTTCAGCTTCCAGGGACAAGCGCCTCCGTCGACGACGGGTTGGAAGGTGCAGAATCCGCCCTCGGCTGGAGTGCTGCGGCGGGACAGGTCCAGCGCGAGCGCTTCGGCTTGCGCCCGGCTCATCGGCGCAACTGGGCCGGACAGCAGTTCGCCAGGGTTGGGCGCGCCGGGGCCGGCGACCCAGACGCGCTGGAGGATGTCCTCGATCTCCGACACCGCGACTTTCGCGTAGTGCTCAGCCATCCGGTCGCTGACGTGGCCGAGGTAGCGGCGGATGTGCGACAGGGTCGCGCCGTGCCGGAGCAGGCGGGTGGCCAGAGTGTGACGGGCTTGGTGGGCGACATAGCGGCCGAGGTCGAGTTCGTCGATCCACCCGCTGAACCCGTTGTGGAACCAGTTGTAGGACAACGGGCGCATACCTTGGTCGTTGCGCCGGTTGGTG
>CAVPCF010000177.1:0-30927 GCA_963702275.1 Candidatus Melainabacteria bacterium | reverse complement strand
CGATGGTGATCGACTGCATCCCGGCGCGGCTGCTCCTGGTCGTCACGGCCAACGGGCTGTCGTCGGAGAGTTGCTCGACACGTGAACGCGCCGAGTCACCCGCCGCCGCCTTCGACAGCTCGCGGGTGAGTTCCACGACGAACTCTCGAGGAGCGCGGCCGGTCAGCCGTGCTGACACCACCAGCGCAGTGTGCCGGAGGAACGGGTTGGCCATGCCCAATTGGCCGACCAACGCCGCGAAACCCGTTGCAGTGTCTTCCGGCAGCCGGGCGACATCGACGACGCGCAGTCCTTCGCAGAGAGATGTCGATCCGAGGCGAATCAGGTCCGGCTCGCCACTCAATCAGCCCTACCCGCAGTTGTTCCAGCGGCCCGGTCACCCCGGTGACGGCAGAGGTGAACCAGTGCCTCAGCTCGCCGACACCCGTCGGTCGCTCCGTTCCGGAGCCCAGCAGCGACCGCACGTCCTCCACAAGCACGTCCACAGTGGACCACGGCAGGATGTGGAACAGTCGTGGATCCGGCTCACCCTCGGTACTGAGGCGGCTGAGCAGCAGGTAGCGCAATTCGACGGACTCGGTCGTGAGCACGTCCTGGTCCGCAGCGGTCACCGTCGGGGTCGGCCAGTCCCGTTCGATGCGGTCGATCGCCGCGAGGCCGGGCTCGCTGACTTCCAACGGTCGGCCGTAGCCGTCCAGTTCCACCACCACCGCGCCGCTGTAGCTCGTGTTCGCAGGGACAGCGCCTGGGAGGAGCCGACCGTGTTTGTGCTGCGGGTCCAGCCTTGCGCGAATTGGGCAGTTGGCGCGCGTCGGCCCGTTCGGCCCCGTCGTTGATGTCGCCGGTCGTCGGTGGGTCGATTGTCAGCAGCAGGGAGGCCGCCCAATCGCTCAACGGTCGAGTGGCTCGCGGTCATGCCGTGCCGCCCAGGAGTTCGTCGACAACCCGGTCGCGGATGGGCCTAGGCGGCGGGCCGCCTCGCGCTGCTCGTCGGGGCTGTGGCCCCGGACGTACTCGTGGTGGTCCTGCGCCAGCCTGCGCCAGGTCGTCGCGTCCAGACTCGCCCGCCAGTCGCTGGGCAGGTCGTCCGCCCACTGGCGGAACTCGGTGATCGACAGGTCGCCGGACGGCGCCCAGCGCAGGGTGAACTTGATGGCGCGCAACACCAAACCGGCCTGTTTGGCCGGGTCCGTGGTCTCTCGCAGGGTGACGAGCCTGCGCGGGGAGCCGGTCAGATCGGACAGTCCGCGCCCGGTCGGGTCGAGCAGCGTGTGCTCGTTGGGGTCGTAGTAGAGGCTGTTGGTCGTAAAGTCCCGGCACAGCGCGTCCTGGGCCAAGTCGCTGCCGCATACCTCGAAAAGCCACGGTCCGGTGAGGTTCAGGGTGCGGTACTCGAACAGCCTCGGGCCGCCGAGCCGATTGGTGGCCGAGCAGACCAGTGATCGCTCCGACACTTTTCCCGGTACTCCAGGCCGAGTGTCGTCCGGATCTCGCCGCACAGCCCGGTGAATCGGCCAGGTGGGGCTGTGCCGGTCAGATCCAGGTCGGCCACCTGCTCGGCGTCACCGCCGCAGACCAGATCTCTCGTGGCCCCGCCGACCACCCACGCCAGGTGCCCTGCCTCGTCGAGGGTCCGGAACAGCCGCGAGGCGATCGGCTGCCACGGGGCACCGGGCAGCGTGAGTCGCCGTGACATTCGGGCGGGTAGATCGGCGTGGACCTGGGCAGCCGGGCGCTGCCGATCGGCGGGCAGCCGCTGCGGCGGTGCTGCAGCAAGGGTCAGGGCGCCTTCGGCGGTGGCCGGGACTGGCCGGCGCGGCGGCTGGTCGAGTGTCTCCTCGCCGGCCAAGAGCAGGCGGTCGGCGGCCGAGGTCGGCGGCACCGACGGCACGTAGCCGAACCCCAGCACCTCGCCCTCGGGAAGCACGTCTCCGCTCAGCAGTGGGTGTGTGGGCTTTCGAGTGTACGAGGACACGGTTCCTCCACTGACGACGAAACATCTGAGCGTCTTGAAGTCGACGAGTGCTCGGACATCGTTACGTGGCAGGGTGATAGGGGCCACCGTCACAAGCGCAGGTGCCCGCCGCTACAGGGGCGAGCGGGTTAACATACCACACAACGTGGGTGGCGGTAGGCATGAAGGTTCGGCCCGACATCCGAGTCCGGTCACCGCTAGGAAACGCGACCCCCCCAATATCGGCCAAGCAACTTCGGGCCAGCATCGGCGGGACCATTTCCACCATCAACGACATCATCAACAACTCGACCATGCGTGTTCCGGACTGCGCCGACCATGTCCTCACGTACTTCCGACAGCGTGACATCCGGCCGATAGTTGTGTGAACGGTCCCGCAGGAGCCCGCTCATGGTGCCCACCGGATCTGGGCGTTCGTCGCCCGGCGGAGCGGGCGAGTCACCCCAGAGACGAACGCCGCAGAGGGTATGCCGGCCTCATAGACCCCCTGTCCGCCGAGAATGAGTTGACCACCCCGTCCGTGTATAAGTTGGGTCACCCATAACGATCGATACGCGTTCGAACGACATCACTTACAGCGCGAGCGACTGGAGTTTGACATGACCAATGCGACCGATGCGATCGGGACCATAACCAACGGACCGATGCGGTTGCTGCGCCGCCGGACGTCATCGTGTTCGTTGGTGGGTTGGGTGGGGGTGAGCAGACAGACCCGGAGCGGGTCGCGGAGATTTTGTGTTGGGAGTTGGATCAGCGGGCGGGTGATCGGCTCGCGGGTTTCTCGGTGAGATCGGTGTCGGTGGACGGCGAGGTGATTCACCGCATCGAGCGGGTCGACGCCGGCGTGACCAAGCCGGTGGCTGACCTGTACTGCGTGGCGCTCACGGACGAGGGCCCCAGCGCGGTTCCTTTGGCCGCGAAACGCGTGTTGACCCTCGGACTCCAGGTCGCCGCCGGGATCATGATCTGGGTCGCGGCAGTGGTCCGCAGCAACAGGCGAGCCAAATCGGTGCCGCAGAAATTGCAACTGCTGTTGTGTCTGTTGATCCTGTTGTGCCTTGGCGTTTACTTCCTCACCGCCGTGTATGCGCTCGCCGAGGCGGTCTACACCGCGGCAGCCGGCGGGGGCAACACCCTCCATTGGCCGCAATGGGTCGTCCTGGCCACGGCGGTCGTGGGTGTGTTGTGGCCCAACGCCCGAAGCAAGCTAACCGCAGCGGCAGAGGTGTACCAGCGGGCGCTGCGCTACCTCTGGACATCCGGCGACCGCAATCGCCTGACCGGTCGGATCCAGGGACTGGTCGACAAGATCAACCGCCGACCGGAAGTCCAGAATATTCACCTCCTCGGCTACAGCTTCGGTGCGTTAGCCGTCCTGGATACGGTGTATCCGACCAGTTCGGGCAGGGCGGGCGGCATGCAGCAGGTACGCACGATCGTGACCATGGGCTGTCCGTTCGATATGGTGCGCATGATGCGGCCCTCCTATGCCCGCGGTCGTGGCACCGCTACCGACAGTGCGCCCCGATGGGTGAACGTGTATGCGCCACTGGACTTGCTGGCGTCGAACTTCAGCGACAGCAACGATGTCACCGACAAGGCCACGACCGGCGTAAGGCTGGTCAACCATGCAACCCGGATGCCTGACGTCAACCTGGCCTGGAACCGAGACCTGACGCTCAACGCGATCAACTTCCTGATGCTGCGCAGTCTGGTCGTCCACGCCGAGTACTGGGACGCAACCCCCGAGGCACGCACCGCGCTCGGCGAGGTGATGGCCGAGCTGTACCGCGGCACAACAGTGATGAGGTAACAGCGAGTTCGGACGGCCACTGTTCGGGTGAGAAGCAGACGTTCGGTATGTGCCCGGGCATTGGGAGGGCGACCTGGTCATCGGCAAGAACGGTGGCTCCGCGGTGGCCACCCTGGTCGAGCGGACCTCCCGGTTCCTCGTCCTGGCGCCGTTGACCGCACGCGACTCGCTCACCGTCGGCCAGGCCGTCATCGCTGTCGGCGAGCTGCCCGCACAGATCCGCCGGCCGCTGACCTGGGACTGCGGCACCGAGATGGCACGCCGATATCACCGCGACCCAACTGCCGGTTCACTTCGCCCACCCGCACTCGCCGTGGAAACGGGCAGCAACGAGAATCACAACCGCTTTCAACCCTGTCCGTTGTGGTGAGACCGCCGCGCCCGCGGTGGCGCGGATAAGCGCATCCGGTAGCAGCCGCGCAGGCCGACCGGATCACTGCCTGCGACCTCACCGACCGGGTCGCCCCGCAGGACCCCGCGCAGCGAGGTCGGCCGGCTGGGCGGCGCGCTGAACGGCATGCTGGCCCGCATCGAGGCGTCCGTGCACGCGGGTGCGGGACACTGGGAGAGGGAGAAAAATGGGAGAGTTGAATATCGTGTGCAGTGGACGGTGATCTGGTTGAGCGGGCGAGGCGAGAAGACATCCTACACTGGACCGAGCATCATCGGCCGATCTGGGCAGACACGCTCCGTAAGCGCATGCGCATCGGCGCGGCGCGGTCCCGACAGTTGGTAGCCACGGTGCGAGCCGAACGCTCCGCACTCCACCACCCCGCACTGGCGACGGTGGGGCAGCCGGAGTCCGTCCGATGCTGACCGGCGTACTGCGCGTCCGGCACCTGCAGGCCATCGACCACTTGAACGTCACGTAAGCGAGTCGCGATCAGCTTGTTATCGCCTGGCTCGTGTCGACCGGGCGCGCTGGACCTGCAGTCAGGACTCCGCTGGCGTTGAGCCGCCAGCGGGCCATGGGGAGGCTGACCTGGTATTTGTCGGCTAGGTACTCCGGGGTGGCACCAGCGAAGGCTTCCGTGACAAGCAGGGGTCGGGGCAGCAGAAGACAGCCCGCGAGCCAGTTGGCTTCTTCTTCTTGTTCGGGGTCGCAGGTAAAAAAGGTCTGTCCGGCGAGTTGCTGGATCTCGCGGACATCGTGGTCGAGCAGCAGGTGGGCCAACTCGTGGGCGATGTCGCTGTTGGTTCGAACGCGCTCGCTGAGCGGGTTGTACACGATGACCCTGCGGCGATTTGGCAGTTGGAATGTGGCGGCAGAGAAGGCACCGGGCTGCAGTTCGTCGAGTTCTTCGAGTTGCTTACGCGCGACCAAGCGGTCGGCGGAGTGGACGCGGACGCCCAGGTGCGCCGCGAGGTCGAGGATCGGCAGGCCGGCATCCGGCCGCAGGCCCATCTGGGTTCGGATTCGGTCGGCTAGGCGTTCAGCCTCCGTTTTGAAGCCCCTGCGCATCGGTGTCCGTCCGGCCTCAGGATTCGTCGTCCGGCATGGCGTCCAGGCTGGCCTGCATGCTCTCCAACAACTCGGCCAGTTTGCGGGCGGCGGGCGGGCGGAAGGTTTGCGCGGCGCGCAGGTGCACCCGCCCGCTCTCGCTGTTTTCGGCGAGCGTCGTGTAGAGATCGCGCACCAAGCCGGCGATCTTGTCCGCCGCAGCGGCTGACAGGTTCGGATCGCGTGCGAGGTGGTGGGCGATCACTTCGGGCGTGGTCTCCGTCCTGACCTGCGGCGGGGCGAAGAACCGCTCAGGCGGCAGACCCAGCCAGTCCACGATCCGGCGGAAGTTACCCAAGTCGGGAAGGTCCCCCTTCTCCACCCGCGCGAGCGTGTTGAACGGCACCTCGGCCTGTTCGGCGGCGGCACGCAGGCTCAGTCGCCCGCGGCGCAGCCGCTCCTCCTTGACCAGCCGCGCCAAGCTCTCGATGTCGACGGGTTCGTCCACGTCCACCTCCTCTCGCGCTCTCGCCCAGCGGTCAAGCTACCGCGTCTTCAGATTGGACGATCCCACGTTACTGTACCGAAATGGGTACAAGGCGTCTGCTAGTCTGTGATCCACTGTGGAGCAGCCACAGTGAGACCGACGAGACTGGATGGGTGACGAGGTGGTCAAGGCGTCGTCGAGCGCGACCCGGGCGATCCATCCCGACGGCACGTCCCGGGCGATTCCCGAACGGATCGCCCGCCGGGTATGGGTAGCCGCCGGCGGCAGGTGCTCGATGTGCAACCGGTACCTCGCGGACGAGGAATTCACCGGCCAGGACATCATGATCGGCCAGCTCGCGCACATCGTCGGCTGGACCACCGCACCCGGATCACCACGCGGCTCCGCGCCACTACCAGTCGACGAGCGCAACCTGGCCAACAACCTGATCTTGCTGTGCCACGACCAGCACAAGGTCGTGGACGACCGGTCCCTGTGGGACACCTACGACACCGAAACCCTGCGCGGGTTCAAACGCCGACATGAGCGACGCATCCGCAAGCTCACCGGCCTGGCGGACGACTGCTCGACGACCGTCCTCCGCGTAGTGGGTGATCTGCACGGTCGGCCCGTTGACCTGACCAACATCAAGGTGACGGCCGCCCTCCTCGAACACGACCGGTTCCCGGATTGGACACTGCTGGGCGACGACGAGTACGAAATCGACCTTCGCGCCCTGCCCGGCGAGCGGGAGGGAACTGCCGGTTACTGGTCCGCAATGTGGGAGCACTTGGAGGACCGGCTCCAACACCTGCGCACCCAGGTTCGCCGAGGCCGGGTCTCCCACATCTCCGTTTTCGCCTTGGCGCGCATCCCAATCCTGATCGCCCTGGGCACGCTGCTGGACGAGACCATCCCCACCGACCTGTACCCGAAGCGCCGGGACGGCAGCGAAGGCTGGGGGTGAACACGAACTCGGCCGTCATCGGCTTCCGCGTCGATACGGTCCGGACCGGCAATCGCTGCGGCAAGGTCGCGATCATCCTGTCGGTGTCCGGCACGGTCGACCCTGCTCGGCTGCCCGAGCCGATCGACGACGAGTACACGGTGTACGAACTCACGCCGGAATCCGAACTCCCCGTACCCGCACTGATCAACAACGAGTCGACGTTGGACAACTTCAGCCGGGCCTGGCGAGGAGTGCTGGCACGCGTGGAGGCCGAGCACCCTGGGGCAGCGGAAATCGCGGTCTTTCCTGCGGTCCCGGCCGCCGCAGCGGTGAGCATGGGCCGCCACCTGATGCGCGCAGCGCACCCCCACTCGCGATCTACGACCGGATGCAGGGCACCGGGACTTACCAGTACACGACCTCGACCAGCCGCACCCCACTGACCTGAAGGGCACAGCACCGATGACCGACGACTCGCTGGACGCGCTCTCCGAGCTGCTGTCCGGCTCAGCCGACCTGCTCGACATCCCGCCCGAGACCCGCGACGCCGCCGTGGGCAGGTACAAAGACGTCGGTAGCTACCTGGCCGACACCGGTGGCGAGGACTGGAGCATTTACCCGCAGGGCAGCTTCCTCATCGGCACGGTCATCAGGCCGCCGACGTCGTGCGAGTACGACATCGACCTGGTCTGCCGGCACCTGGTGGAGAAGACCAGCACCACCCAGGCCACGCTCAAGGAACGCGTCGGTGGCTGGCTCGCCGAGTACCACGAGTTCAAGCTCGCGACCCAGGCGGACGAAGCGCCCGACGACTTCTCGGAGAAGCGGCGGTGCTGGACGTTCTCCTACGAACGCCTCGGCTTCCACCTCGACGTTCTGCCGTGCATCCCCGATGCCGAGCTGGGGACTTCCCCGCACGGCATCCTGCTGACCGACACCAAGCTGCGCCCCTGGCAGCACGGCAACCCCACGGGATATGCGATGTGGTTCCGCAACCGGTCGGAAGAGATGCTGACCAAGATCGCCAAGAGGGCCTTGGAAGCGAATGTCGCCGATGTGCCCAACTGGACGGTCAGGTCCACCCTCCAGCGGCTCGTGCAGGTCTTGAAGTGGCACTGCTACCTGCACTTCGGTGAAGACGTCGACGACCGGCCCCCATCGATTCTGATCACCACCCTCGCCGCCCACGCCTACCGAGGTCAAAGCAACCTCGCACAGGCGCTGTTGTCCGTCACGCAGGACATGGACAGCTACATAGAGAAGAACGCCAACGGCTACGAGGTGATCAACCCCGCGCACCCGAAGGAGAACTTCACCGATAAATGGAACGAAGTGGATACCGCGCACCGTCAGGCGAAGTTCCACTCCTGGCTGGACACCGCTCGCCGCGACCTCGAACTCGTCTACCAGCACCAAGGCGATGGCATCCCGGCCCTGGTCGACCGCCTGGGCGAGGTGTTCGAGCGCGACGTCATCGTGAAGTCCGCCGAGAACTGGGGCGCCACCGTCCGGACGACCACCTCGAACAAGAGGCTGATGGTCGCCCGCGGCGCCGCCGGACTGGCCACGACCGGAGCCAGGACCGCGACGCTGCCGACCTTCTATGGCCGTGCGTACCACTGACCAGTGGGTCAGCCTGGCACTGCAGGCGTTCGACCTCCGTGCCCTCCTGCCCATGGCGCAGAGCCGCATCCGGCACCAAAGCAGCACGTTGACGTCTGTCTTCGAACTACAGCCGACGACGGCATCCTGCCGGTACACCGTCCAGTTGCGCTATCGCCTGGGATGGCGGCCGGAAATCCGGGTCATCACCCCAACGCTCCGCACCCGCGAAGGAGCAGATCGGATGATCCCGCACACCTTCGACGACAACCTGCTGTGCCTGCATCTCGACGACGAGTGGAAGCCGACCATGCGGCTGGCCGACACCATCGTGCCCTGGGCCAGCGAATGGCTGTTCTACTACGAACTCTGGCTGACCACCGGTGCCTGGCTCGGTAGTGGCCACGGCGAACCACCGCAAGGCACGGCCAGCCATCATCCTCGGTGATCACACGATGCCCAGGACCAGCGGACCACCACCAACTCGATGCCCTGTCACATCACGACGCGGCCTCGATCAACTCAACCCGCAACGCCGCCACTGCGGCAACCAACTCTCCACACCACCATGATCGCCATCACGTACCGAGGTATACCAACCCAATTCGACAACAACGAACATCCGCGTCTGCCAGATAGCGCACTCCACGGGCATTTGACAGTCCCAGAGGAGCCGCAGGTCGAGCCATACTTCCCGATCACTAGGAGCATTGCGGGAGTTGACAATTGCTGGACAGACTCGGTGGGAGCTTGCCCGGTCGGGCAGGATTGGTCTTCTCACCCACAGGAGAGGGCGCGGTGTGGACGAGTTTCCCGATAGATCAGGATCAGGCAGCGAACGCGTCCCGGTCCGGTTAGGCGATCACACGGTGTACGTCGAGGTAGACCGGTTACCCGGCGGTGAGGAAGAAGTCGCCGGCCGGCCGTTCTCTCTCGAGGACTTCACCGGCTCGCTGCGGGCGATCACTGAGACGGTCAGCGAGGCGATCAAGAACGGTCTTGACAAGGTCAAGCCGAAGAAGTTCACGGTGGAGTTCGGTTGCGAGGTCGGAGTCGAGTCCGGCCACCTGACAGCGGTGCTGGTCAAAGGATCGGCCAAAGCGAACATCAAGGTCGTTGTCGAATGGGAACCCGAGTAGACCTCCAGGCCGCCCTGTGGAACGCGACCGTCGCGCTCACCGTGCCCGCGGGGCCACAGGAGAACGTCGGTTCCGGGGTGTTCGTGGCGCCGGGGCTCATCGTGACGTGCGCGCACGTCATCACAGACCGGGACGGCACGCCAACGGCCGGCAGGGCGTCCGGCACCTGGCGGGGGCGAACCTTCCCGCTGGAGATCGTGAAGGACTGGATCCGGCCGTGGGCGGCCGGCGCTGGCCCGGACCTGGCACTGCTGCGGGCAAACACGGTTGACCAGCCGTGGGTCGAGTTGTGCGATCTCGCCGAGATCGGCGACGACGTCTGGGCGTACGGCTACCCGCAGGGGCACTACCGCGACGGCGATTCGGTCGCCTTCCGCTACGAAGGTCCGTCACAGGCACCGGGCACACAGTTGCACAAACTGGCCCAGGGGCAGGCGATGCCCGGAATGAGTGGCGCTCCCGTCCTCAATTGGCGCACAGGCGGCATCATCGGCATCGTCAGGGCATCCAGGGACAGCTCGACCGACCTCGGCGCCCGATTGGTGCCGGCCGCGTCGATCACCGCCGAGTTCGGCGACGCCATCACGGCCGCACGGGGTACCACAACCGACAGTTCATGGCTGGCGCTGCTGACCGACGACCAGCTCCGGGCCGGCCGCTGGCCACGGCCGTCCCGCCAGATCAGGGAGTACCTCGCCGCGATGGCGAAGCATGCGCGCGACTACCCGTACGCGATGCCGTTCGACTCAGCACCACCCCTGATCGACCTCTATGTCCAGCAGAAGGCGGCGAGGCGAACCGACACCGCGACCCAGGATAAGGAACGGGGCAAGGACAAGCAGCACGAACATCACAGGAGGACGGACGCCATCCCGGTATCGGCTGTGCTCGTCCACCGCAACGCCGTACTCGTCGGCGACCCGGGAGCCGGTAAGTCGACGTTCGTCAACTATGTCGTCGCCGACTTCGCACGACAATGGCTCGCGCCCGGACCCACTCCCGACGTTCCGATGCCGGCCCGCGTTTCGGCGATCCAACTGGCTGACACCCCTGGCCCTGTCGACACGGCGGTCGCGACCATCCTGGGGAAGGAGCTGGAAGACGACCTGCGCGAGCTGCCGCTCGACTTCTTCCAGCAACCACCGCTGCCTGTGGTCGAGTGGCTCCTCATGGTGGACGGCGTAGACGAGGTGCTGGACCCGACCCGACGCAGGAAACTGCTCACCCGCCTGGCCGGTGCGATGGGCCAAGGCGGGCCGCTACGTATCCTGATCACCAGCCGCGTGCTGCCCGAACAGGAACTCGGCTTCGCGGCGATCGGCGATGCGTCATACGAATTGCGGCCGTTCGACCAGCGCCAGCTCACCGAACTGGCCAGGAAACTGTTCGAAGTCCGTGGCGTGACCGACCCGCTGGCCGAAGCGCGTCGTTTCGTCCAGCAGTTGCGGGCCAGTTCGCTGTACGACCTGTGCCGGACGCCGCTGCTGGCCAAGATGACGTGGACCGTGTACGTCGACCACCCCGAGCAACGGCTGCCTAGCGGCCGTACCGCGCTGTATGCGCAGTTCGTCGACCGACTCCTGCACGCGAAGGAAAAGAAGATAGCGGTCCGCGACCAGCTCCGGATGATGCTGCGACACTGCCCGGACGGCGAAGCCGTCGCCGACCGATTGGTCGGCCAACGGCGACAACTGCTGGCGAAGATCGCAGAAGCGATGCACACCAACGCACCACAGCCACTCCTCGACGTCGCCCTCGCGAACCTGGCGACCGCCCGGCCGACCAGCGGTGTCACCGACGCCGAGTGGCGCACCCTGGCCAGAACCCTAGTGATCCAAACCGGACTCGTCGGCATGAAAGGCGGCCAACTGGTCTTCACCCACCAAACGTTCCAGGAATACTTCACCGCCGCCGGGATCGCGGCGTCGACCGACCCGGACGACGGGACCGGCAGGCAACGCCTGGAAAGCGGCATCCAGTCCAACATGCAGAGCATCACGCTCTTCCTGGCCGGACAGTGGACGGTACAGGGATTCGACCTCTCGGCCGGCGTTACCTGGCTACTGACCAAAGGCCGCAAGCAACTCCGCCTCGCCGCCAGAATCGTCGCCGACGGCGTTCCAGTGTCGACGGAGTGCAAGGAACTACTGGTCAATAAGCTAATCAGTATGCCCGGTCAGCAAAACGAAGCCGATGAACTGTTGTTGCAGGAAATCCAGCCGTGGCTGGAGAACACAATGCTGGGCAAGATCATCGCCGTTTCAACCATCGATCCGCTGACCAGGATAAAAGCCATGCTGTCGGCCAGTCGTCGGCCTGACTTCGCCGACGTGCTCGATGCCGTACACGCCGTTGTCAGCGATACCGACACTACGTTGACCGCACAGATGGAGGCGGCGCATGAGCTCGACAGTCGCGGTCTCCGTGCCTTGGCCCTCGAACTGACGATCGCGCGGGTCGGCGTGCCGGGCAGAGACGCCGGCGATCTGCTGGAGATCGCCCGCACACTCTACGAGTTCGGGGAGACCGACCGGGCGAACACGATCCTGCTTGCACTCCTGACCGGCCAGGAATGCGATGTGGGCACGATGATCAACATTGTCGAAGAGTTGACCGAACACGATCAAGAGCGGGCCGCCGAATGGCTGGCCCGCATCTCGGGCCGACCGAACAATTCGGCGTACAACATCTACCGTTGCGCAAGAGTTTTCGCCGATATCGGCGACACGGACGCCGCGTGCCAGTTGCTGCTGACGGTGCTGCGTCGTCCGGACGCGGATCTGTGGGACTTCAGCTGGTCGGCGGAGAAACTCTACGAACTTGGTTTCTCGGACGATGCGGTGACCGCACTTACCGATTGCGCCCTGGACGGTAGGCGGCCAAGTGCTGATCGTCTCGTGGCGATCGAAAATTTGCGGGAATTGGTCGGTATCGATGAGCTGTTCACGTCAGCTCTGACTGGCTTCCTGCACGATCCGAGCATGCAAATGGCCACCAAGGCGCGGGTCGCCAGCCTGTTGGGCGTGGTGGACAGCGGATTCGACGTGGTCGGCACTATCGTCCGTTTCGCGGAATCACCTGGCATCGAAACGGATCGGGTCAATGTTGCCGAACAACTGCTCGAACTCAAGGAGACAGCGCAAGCGGAAACCCTGCTCAGGAGCATTCTGCGCGGCGATGATTCCGACGAAGCCATCAAAGCGGCAAGCGAACTTGTCGATCTCGGGCACCGGGACGAAGCAGCCGCCGCCCTGCGCACGATCCTTTATAGTCCGCGCCAACCGATCGGTACCAGGTGCGATAGCCTTGCGGTGTTGGCGGATTTCCAGGGCAACCCTGATGACGTCGAGGAAATCACAAAGATCGCAACGTCCGCCGCCTATCCAGTCGGGATGCGCCTCAAAGCGGTGCGTTCATTGGGTAACGTGCACGACGCACGATGGGCGCTGGTACAAGTCAGGCACTGGATGATGTCCCGTGAGGCAACAATTTCCCAGCGATTCGCCGCAGCGGAATACGCGATGGACATCGCCGATCATGCGTTACAGCAGCAGGACGAGTTCTTCCTCAACGATCCGTATGTGCCACTAGCGATCGCGTTGGACTGCCTCGACAGAATACCCCCAGCACGTTGGAATACGGCGGTTCGCGCAGCCGTGGCCGAGGTCACCGGCCGCAACGATCTACCTCGCCACCTCAGCCAGCGTGCGTCGAATGCAGCTACGAAGGCTCGCCACGGCGTTGGGCATGAGGCCGCGATACGGACTGCCCTCGATCGGTCCCTTCCTATCGAGATTCGGCTGGAAGCATGTGGCGAACTCGACTACGTCAGTGACGAACAACTCGTCGACCAAGTGACCCGCGAGCTGAGTGAACGGGAAGACGTGACCGGCAAGGAACTCCAGGGCATCGCCGAGTTGTGGATCAAAGAGGCCAATGGGCGCGCGGACTGGACCTGTGCCGCCACGTCGCGGGCACGGCAGGCCCCGAGCTTCGAGTGACGGCGGCCGGGAGTCTGCTGGAATGGGGTGCGCACGACGACGCCTTGTCGCGCCTGCGAGACGTCCTCGCGAAAGGCGCAGCGAACGTCCGTGACCGCATCTCCGCAGCAGCCAAACTGGCCGAAGTAGGGCTGTCCGATGAAGCCCTCGCCGCCCTGCACGCTATGGCGGACGATCCAGGGCTCCCGTTTGCCGACCGAGTGGATCTCGCGGTCCAACTGGGTCGACTCGGCCGGCGCAGGGAGGCCGCTGACGCACTCGAAGACCTGTCGGCCACGACGGAAACGATCGCCGACACGATGGCAGTCGCCCGAGGTCTCAACTTGATCGTTGAGTTCGATCGCGCTGCCGACTTGTTCCGGCTGGTCCTCCTGACCGCGGACGCCACGTCAGAAGAGCGCGAGTCAGCGGCTTGGGGCCTCTGCGCCACCGACGCTCCCGGCGTCCACGACGTTCTCCAACAGGCAGTCGACGCGGGCGTGCCCGTCGACCGGTTGGCATCGGCATGGGCCGTCATCGCCAACTACGGCTTCCACGCCGAGGCCGCCGACTTCTTACAGCAGGTCAGCTACGATCGAGCACGCCAACCCACTGAACGGATCGCCGCAGTGGTCGCGCTTGCGGACAGCGGTAGCTGGCTAGGCGAAGCGCTCGTCGCGATCCGGGACATCCAGCGGGAAGCCGATCTTGAACCCGCCGATGTCATCACGATCGCCGCCTTCCTCGACGCGGCCGGCGAGTGGCGGGACGCACGGATGCTGCTCGACACGCTGGACGTCGACCAGTTGGACGACGTACTCGCCAAGCGACTCGTCGGCGTGCCGGTGTCAGTGCTGTTTTACTCGGACAGCGTCCGCTGATCTGTCGCTATCTGGAGGGTTCACGGTCGGTGCACCGGTCGTCACGTTAGGTGTAGAGCCGAGTTCGGGCACTTACTGTAGTGCCGCGTGAACTCCGACGGGCAATAGTCAATACCTGTGGATCAAGATCTTTAGGCGGCTTCCTCGTCGGGTCGTTCAACCAGGACGCCGTTGACGAAGACGGCTCCGGCGCGGACCAACGCGACCAGGTGGGGTGCGTTCACCGCGCGCCAGCGGGCCTGGGCCGACTTGATCAGCTTGAACGCCATCGCCAGCCCGGCCGCCCGCGAGCCCGGCCCCTCTGGTCACCTTCGTGCGGTGCCGGACGGTGACGAAGGTCGACTCGATCGGGTTGGTCGTCCGTAGGTGGATCCAGTGCTCGACGGGGTAGTCGTAGAACGCCAACAGTTCCTCAACATCGTCGGTGATCTTGGCGGCCGCCTTGGGGAACTTCGCGCCGTAGGCGGCGTCGAACGCCCGTACCGCGTCCAGGGCGTACTGTTTGTCCTCGGCGTTCCGGTTTGTGTAGAAGGCAACGTTGAGCGCGACTGGGCCGGCCAACGGGTCCTGGCTGCGGTCCCGTAACTGGCCCGTCAGGTCGCGTTGGGCTTCGGCTATCCGATAACGGCTGCCGCGGCGTGCTTTCTGCTCGGGCTCGCCAACGATCTGAAGTTGGCGAGTCCGCAGCCATCGCTGACGCCACTGGATATCTCGTGCCGTATGGCTGTCCCAGAAGGTGTCCATCACCCTGTGTGTTCTGTTTGGTCGGTGCCTCTCACATCGATGGGTGAGCCACGTCGCCTGCTGTTATGTGACTGCTGCCGGTCCGTGGCTGTTGGGGCGAAGCTGGGCCGCGTCGAGCACGAGCAGTTCGAGTCCCGCGTCGTCACATAGTGCGCGTGCCGCGATGTGGGTCTCGGTGGGGATGGTGTCGATCGCGGCCAGCAGATGGATGTCCGCGCCCAGGCGGGTGCTCAGCGCGACGTCTCGGGTGAGTTGGGTATGGGTGAAGTCCGCCGCCTGGGTCTTGACCTCGCCGGTCAGAACACGGGCCTGGTGCACCCCGAAGACGTCCACTTCGCAGGGGTGGCCGTCGGGGAAGGTCAGGTCGACGCCGGGCAGCAGCGACGAGTTCGGGTCGTCGCTGGTCAGAGCGGCGATCACCAGTAGGTGCGGTAGGACACCCTGGTCGCTGGCCCGGTCGACCAGCGCGTCGAGCCGGTAGACGATCTGCGGTGTGGTGCTGTCCAACGTGTATGCCTGATGCGCCCGGCAGCCCCCGCAGGTTGCGGGGCCACGGGTCGGAACCTCCGCCATCGGGACGAAGGTCTTGATGCCGCAGTGGGTGCAGGCGATCTCGAATCCTCGCTCGGCCCAGTGCACGTCCACCAGTGCTTCCAGGGCCGCCGCGCTGGCCTGGCCGACTTGCGCGGCGTTGCGGTAGCGGCGCTCGCTGCGGTGGCCCCAGTCGGCCACCAGCCGATCAGCGACAGCTTGGTCCAGCGGGACACCATCGGCGTGGAGATTTCGTAGTTCCCGCTGCAGCCGGGCGGCGCGCGGGGTCGTCAAGTCAACGACGGCCTCGTACACACCGGATCGTAGGAGTATCGATATGTCCATGTTGGCGTGAAGGGCTGCGCCGATCTTGCCCTTGTCGGACAACCGGTGTTCGCGGACGACCGAGGACAGCACCACCCCCACCGCGTCGGCCAGGCGGGGAACGCGGACTTGTACGGAATACTCCCCTTGGGCGTTGGTCTGGAGTTGGAGTGTGGTGTCGTGCCAGGTGGCATGTGGATGCACGAGCGCCGCGGTGCAGGCCCGTCGCGGTAGTGCGGCAAACGGTGCCCCGGACAGTCGCAGCAGCGCGAAGCCCCACTCGGCGAAGGGCACCGGCGAATCGAACCGGATCAGGGTCGAGTCGCGGAACAGTTGCGTGACCGCCTGTGCTGATGTGCCATAACGACGCTGGAACACCAGCCACCGCCGGTAGTCCAGGCCGGCACGCTCGAGCGCGGCGTGCGTGAGGTAGGTGAACGGGGCTTCACGGCCGGCAGGCGCTGGATACCGTCGCCCAGCGCGGACCTCCGCGTAGCTGGGCTGCAGGCCCAGTTGCGCGGCAACCTGGTGTAGCGCGGTCTCCTCAACGGTGTGGCTGCCGATGATCACGTCTGGGCAGAACTCGTCCGGTCGGGCCAGTACCGACGCGAATTGCTTGGCGAAGCCCAGCCAGTTCTCGATGGCCCCGAACGGCAGCAGGATCATCGGCATGGTCGCGAATCGCAACGGACGCAGCGCGCGTAGGTTCCAAAACCACACGCAGTCGTTGAGGTCGTCGTCCTTGGTGACCCAGACCAGCGCCGGGCAGGACGTGGGAACGGGCGACGCCCAGCACTCACCGCCCAGGGCCACCGTGCGCTCTACCAGAGTGCCGCCCCCGAGTTGGGAGCGGGCGATCTGGTCCTCGGAGGGAACTCGCTGAACCGGAAAGGCCGGCCGCTGCCGGAACGTGGAGGGAGTCGGGTTCAGCACCGTCATGTGCTCCTCGGTCAGATCACCCGCCACCACGACCTGCCACAACGGCGCATCCTGCGCGGCGAGGACGTATGCCTGAGTCGGATCCGGGGGGCTGCTGTCGATCCAGGATGGAGGCACGGTGAACGACGACGGACTGCTCGAGTGGTCGATCTGCGCCAGCGGCACCAGTGGCACACCCACCGTGCTGGCCACGGCCGCTGCGTCGACTTCGGACAGGTCCACGTTGACCACCGCCTCGACGTCGGCGATCTCGGCGACCTGCCGCCACCAATCGTCGAGTTCCCCGCCGGGGCCGACCGGAACGATCGGCTCGGTCTGGCCACCCCAGCGTGTACACGCCTCCCGTACTGCGCGGCGGAATCCCTCCCGGCTGCCCTCGCTGATCAGATACGCGACGCGACCCGGTGCTACCTCCACGTCCAGAACAGCCTGGCCCAAGTACTCCGGCATGGTCACTGGTGCAGCGTGCCAGGCGAGGCCGACACATCGGCAGTTGACGCGCCGGACGGCTCAGCCGCGCGGTCGTAGGTGCGTTGTCGTCATCCAGCGACATCTCGGAGGCGCAAGCCGTCGGCACAGCGCTGCCCCGTCGGTTCATCACTCGGAGCGGGTGGCGAACCAAACGGGCAGCGCCGGGTGATGGTTACGCGGCGGACCGTACCGGTGGGAGGGACGTTCCCGGCAGGGCGAGTTGGCTGTTGCCGGTGGCCTCGGTGGTGCAGGTGAGGGTGGCCAGGGCGGTGGTCCAGCGGAGTTGGAGGGCTTGGAGGAGGCGGGTTTCGACTTCGGGGGCGACGTGGGAGTAGATGTGTTCGATCTTGTCGGGGATTTTGTGGCCGAGTCGGCGGGCCTGGCCGACTTCGGGGATGCCGTCGGCGATCATCCAGGTTTTGTGGCTGTGTCGGAAGCTGTGGAAGGTCAGGTCGGGCACGATCGGCTGGACCCGCACCCGGGGCCGTTTCCGGTCGAGGTTGCCGTCGGTGGCCGGTCGCATGGCGCGGCGCGCGAAGTTGGAGCGGCGCAGTAGTTGGTTCTCGGCAGTGACGAACACGTGCCGGTGCTCGTGGGTGTCCAGATGAGCGCGGAGCAGGTCGATGAGGAAGGGTGGGAGGGTGATGGTGCGGGCGGACTCGGCGGTTTTGGGTGGTCCGAGTTCCAGTTTCCCGTCGACCTCGTGCAGGGCGCCGATGTCGGGGTCGACGACGATGACACCGTGGTCGAGGTGGGTGTTGCTGCGTTGCAGTCCGGTGAGTTCGCCCCAGCGGGCGCCGGTCCACGCGGCGGTGATCATGAATACGGCGGCCCAGTTCCCGACCAGGGCGGCGGCTTGCAGGGCGATGGGGAGGGCTTGTTCGGGGGTGGCCCAGAGTCGTTCGGTGTGGGGTTGGTGGCGGCGTCGGCCGCGGCGGCGGGGTTGGATGGGGTTGGCGGGTAGGAGGCGTTCGTCGGCGGCGTCGGCCAGCATCATGGACATGATCTTGGTGATGGTGCTGACGGTGGAGACGGCGTAGCCCTCGCCGCGGAGTTTCTTCGCCCAGGTGTGCACCGCGAGCCCGGAGATGGCGTCGAGGCGGCTGGTGCCCCAGCGGGGGATGATGTGGTTGCGGGTGAGGCTGCGGTATTGGGAGGTGGTGGCGTCGGCGACGTCGATGGAGTCAAACCAGGTGACGGTCCATTCGGCGAGGGTGAGTTTCCCGGCGTCGGGGTCGAGGAAGGTGCCGCGGCGTTGGTCGGCGTCGATTTCGTCGGCCTTGGCCTGGGCTGCTTTCTTGGAGGTGTAGCCGGGGATCGAGCCGTGGGTGTTGTCGTCTTTCCAGTAGCGGACCCGCCACGTGTTCTTCCCGCTCTTTTCGATGAATGCCATGACGAGGGCCCTCCGTGCTCAGGTGGCGCGAAATTGATTGACGGACATATGGACGCTCCGTGTCCGCCAAAAATCAAGCGATCATCGAAAAGAACATTCCTGTGGTGGTTGTGGTTTCTGGTGTGGCCGGGTCAGTCCGGCGTTGGGTGTGCGGCGGGATTGGCGGGGTGGTCGGGCGCTGGCGTCGGCGATGGCGTGGATGTCGGCGCGGGAGAACCGCAGGTGCTTGCCGAGGTAGCGGCAGGGTATGGCGCGGGCGGCGGCCCTGCGCCGCAGCCAGGATGGTCGGACCTGGAGCAGGGTGGCGGCTTGCTCGGCGGTCAGGAGCACGGTTCGCCGGTCTGGTCGGTGTCCACGCTGGCGGCGGTGAGCCCGGGGCGGGGTGGTGGTCGGTGGGGTGTGGACGGGACGGTCGCCGTCGGGGGCCGGTGTTCGTTGGTGTCGGGACGGGCGAGGCCGCGTCGTGTCGGAGGCCGTGATCGCCCGGTCATGCCGCCCGCTCCCGCCGCTCAACTCCGGCGGGCGCGTGGCTGTCGTGCGCTGGGCGATTGCGCCCCGAGGCATCGGCGGTTCGGTGTCGCGTTCGGCGGCGTCGGGCTGCGCGGGTCGGTGCGGGTGCTTCGTGGGAGGGTGTCGGTGACTCGGGCGAGACGGGGTAGCCCTGTTGTCGTAGTTCGTCGTCGACCTGCCGCTGCAGTTCGTTGATGATCTCGATGGTCAGGCCGTCCGGGTAGTAGTTCGAGTCCATCACAGGTCCCGTTCTGGGTGGCGTTGTCCCGCGTTCGTGGGGTTGGTGGGTGGCGTGAGCGGCCGGGAGTGCGAGGTTGGCCGCGGCGTATTCCTCGGTGGTGATCAGTGGCGGGTGCGCCCGCGCGGCCGACCAGACCCAGGCCGAGTGCGGGAGGGGTTTCCCGTGGTGGGTGCGTCCCCAGATTTGGTGACCGAGGTATTTCGGGTTCCGCAGGATCGCGCGGATCATCGGTACCGTCCACACGCCGGGCTGGCCGGTGTCCGGGTTGAGTGGCGCCGGGTAGCGGGACGCGGTGAGTCGGTGCTGGATCTGCTGGAGGGTCAGGTGGTCCGTGCCCCGCCAGATGAAGATCATCCGTACGGTGGATGCCTCGACTGGTTCGATGGTCAATCGGGTGCGCCAGCGTGGTCGCCGGTTCGGCGGTGTCACCCGGACACGGCGGGCTCGGTAGCCGTAGGGCACGTCTCCAGTATTGAACCCGTCGCGCACCAGTTCTTCGGTCGCGTGGCGGGCGTGGGCGAGGGTGGTGGCGTGGTACTGGCGCAGCACGCGCCGGTGGACCGGCTGCGGCACAGTCGAGTGCGGGACTGTGGGGCTGGTCATGTCGGCGGTTCGCTCTCGGCGCGGCCAGGACAGCAACCGGCCGGCGAGGTGCTGTGCGCGAGGATGCTGGACGGCGGTCGTGGCCCGGCGAGGAACGCTGTCGTGGTTGTTGGTGGTCATGGCGAATTCCTTCCGGGAGGGCGGCTACGCGCTCGTGTTGCGGAGGGCTGAGCGGGACGTGGTTGGTCGCTCGCGTCGCTGCGTGGTGGCGGGCCCGGCGGGGTGTGTCGCCGAGGGTGGGCGCGATCGTCGGCCCTGGGGGCAGCGCTCTGCGGATCTCGGTGTGGAGGGGGACTTCACCGGTTGCCTGGGCTCGGCGTCGATGCGGTGTCCGTCAGGGTCCGTCTGAAGTGACGAGAGAAGTCTTGCGTGCCAGGCCAAGGCGAAGTGGACGCAGTTGGATTCGCTGCGGTGGCTGGGAGTACAGCCGGGCACATATCGGCCCCGGAAGCTCCACGCGAGGGAGTCGCTGGAGCAGATGGCGTCGGCGAATCGTGCCAGGCCAAGGATCTTCGCGCCGAAGGCGTGGAGCCGGTACTGGCGTGCCGCTAGCGACCGCACGATGTGTTCGACTTCGGTGGTGTGTTGGCGACGGCATACGCTGCCCACTCCGACCAGGGGCAACGTGGCCAGGTCCACACCGTGGCGCTCGTACAGGTCCGCGCACCAGTGATAGTCGGTGATCGACTGTCCTTGCAGGACAGGGATGATCGGCAGTTCGGGCGCCAGTTCCCGCAGGCGTAGGTAGTTGGCGACCGTGCGCTGCTGGTGGCTGCGCACGGTGCCGCCGGTCCGTGCCAGAACATCGGCCTCGGTCATGTGGTCCATCGGCGCGGCCCACGCGAGCTGCCCAATCTCGCTGGCATAGCGGCGAAGGGCGGCGATGTAGGCGTGCTCGGTGGTGCGCCACCGCCCGTACAACGAAAGTTCCGAATAGCCACCCGAGTCACACGCCCACGGCGCAGTCGCCCGTGGCAGGCTACGGCGGCCCGCCAGACGCCGGTGCGAGACCAACAGCGGCACGCCGAGGTCGCGGGCCAGCCATGCGGGCTGGTGGGTGCCGAGGTAGAACCTCATGACCGCACCGCCCGCCGACACTGTCCGTGCCGCGACGAGCACGGCGACGGTGAGCACGGTGGCGACCGTCTTGCCCAGGAGTCTGGCCGGGTACGAAGGCGAAGGCCCCGAACGCCAGCGGCACGAACAGCACGCTGTCGATGCCGAGCCCGACCAGGTTCGAGCCGATCACCGCGCCCAGCACCGACCAGGCCCGCAGTCGGCCGTACACAATGGACCCGACGAGTTCGGAGGCGGTGAACGCGAGCACGCTGGCCACCGCGATCTGCGGTGAGGCCAGCAGCCAGGACAGCCCGGCGCCGGCCGCGATCGCGGCGAGCACGCCGCGTGGGCCGAGGCACTCGTGCAGCAGGTCCCGCAGGGTGAACGTCACCCCGGCCCACAGCGTCCCGGCCGGGCACCGCGACCGCGCCGACGAGCAGGGCACTCCAGTGCGTGGAGGCCCAGTTCGCGGTCGACGATGGTGCCGACGTAGGCGGCCAGCACCACCAGGCTCACCCCGGTGACGCGACGCCTCGTTGCGTCACCGGAGCGCCGACGGCGGCGAACAGTGACGCGGTGACGGGAGGGTGCTGGGGCGCGGTCATGCCGCACGCTCCCCGGCGACGGCGGTGCCGGAGCGGCACGACCACGGCGAGCACCCGTCCGGGTCGTCCTCCTCCACCGAACTGGTGCTGACTAGCCGCAGGTGCCGCTTGGCGGTGATGGGCGGATCGAGGTCGACCTCGTCGAGCGGCTGACAGGAGCGGTGCAGGAAGTACTGCCCGCGCAATTCCTGTCCGGCGTGCGTGGCGTGGGGGTAGCCGTCGCGGATGGCCTTGTCGAACTCGACCGTCTCCGCCCACCCGTCCGGGTCGTTGTCGCGAATCCACCGCCAGCCCGCGTTTCCGTGGAAGGGGCACCCCAGGCACGCGGATTTCACGGTGTGCCCGAACCCGCGCTCGGCGAGGTACTCGACGCAGCGGGCGCGGTCCCAGCCTAGCTCGATCAACGGGAACACGTTGCGCAGATACTGGACGCCGGAGTCTTTGGCGCGGGTGAACTCGTCGGTGCTGATCCCGATCGCTTGCTCGATGTACATCGCCGCGCGGAACCCGCCGAGGATGCGGGTAGCCGAGCAATTCGCGTGCCGCTTTCTTCAGTGGCGAAATCTTGTATTCCGAGGTACATTGCTTCGGGCAGTCCTCGGGAGCCGTCGGTGTTGAGCACGTGCAGCGGCATCGACACGAACCGGTGGGCGGGGTCGAGCGCGTCGGTGCGGATGTTGCCCGCCGAGACGGTGCGGACCGGGATACCGGCGTTCTCGGCGTGGGCGCGCAGCCGCGCGAGGTTCTCGTAGACCTGGCGTGGTTCCCAGCCGGTGTCGGCGAACAGGGCGTAGTCGAAGCGTGGGATCACGCCCTCGCAGGCGAGCAGCAACACCGTGGTGCTCTGGACACCGGCGCCGAGCGAGAGCAACCGCAAGGCCGGCTGGAGGTCGGGTTCGGCAGGTGACTGGTCATGCCGCGTTCGCCTCCTGCCCGTCTCCGACGCTCGTCGGATGTGTCGTTCACCGCAGGAGCCCGGCGAGGTCGGTCAGCAGCAGCGCGACCGCGTGCGCGGCCTGCTGCGGGACGACGCCGTTGCCCAGCGCGCGAAGTTCAGCGGTGCGCGGCAGCCCGAGGCCGGTGACCCAGCCGGGTTCGAGCCCTTGCAGCCACTCCACGAAGGCCGGGGCCGACACGGGCGGCCATGCCGACCCGGCTGCGTGGGAAACGGCGCGGGGCGTCCGAGTACCTGTTCCCACCGCCGGACCGCCGCCGCGTAGTGCGCCCCAGTCCACCGCGAGGCGAGCCGACGCCGACACGGCTCCCGGTCGGCCGGGTCGGTGACGGCTACGAGCTGTCGCCGCCGTCTCCGGGATCACCAGTCGCATGACCGCCGAGGGCAGCATCAGGTCCCCCTTGGAGCCGCGTTGCGCCGGGCAGCCCTTCGTCCATCGGTCGCCCGCGGTGTCGGCAGGAACTGCATCGTCCGCCAGTGATAGCCCACCGTGCTGCGTGCGGTGCGGCCAGTTCTTGGCGTCCGACGCGGTCGGGGCGGCAGCAACCGGACCGTTCGACAAGGGCATACCCATCCCGTTGCCAGGATCCCCCGGGCCGTGGTCGGGCGCGACGGGCCACCGGTTGGGTCCGGGTGTTCGCTGTCCTTCGGGTTGATGCCGTCGGCGTCGGCAGTCGCCGCACTTGGTCCAACAACGATGGGCCGCCTTGTCGGCTGGCGGCGGAGATGCCGTTGGACGAACCGTCGTGCGCGGTCGGTGTGGGCAACTCTCTGCCTGCGGTGTTGGCGGCACGGGGTCGGGGCCAGGCGAGCAGGAATACTCGTTCGCGTCGGTGTGCGGCGCCGATGTCGGCGGCGCGGACGCTACGCCACGCCGCGTCATACCCTGCTTCGGCCAGGTCGCCGAGTACACGGTGCAGACCTCCGGCGTTCCAGCGAAGCGCGGCGACGTTCTCCACGACGAGCAGTGCGGGTCGTAGTAGGCGAAGGCCCGCCACGATGTCGGTCCACAGGCCACTGCGCTCGCCTTTCTCGATGCCGGCGCGCCGCCCGGCGGCGGAGATGTTCTCCTGTCGCTCCAATGTCAAGATCGTGGTGCCGCCCTGGTGGCGGCGGACGACTCGGCGGTGGGCTGGCTCGTTCCCGTGCTGTCGCCGGACGGTGATCAAATCGGTGGTCAACACGCTGACTGTGTGGTGAAGTACCGCGCGCGGCGGTGGGTTGAACCGTTTCCGTGCTGTCGCCGCGAGGTTGACGAGGTCTTGTCATGTCGCCCACCGCCGTGTCCGGCCGACCGGTGTGACTTGATTGGAGCGTGGGTCCTCACCGATCGAGGCATGTCCACCGGCCCGGCCATCTTGTTGTCCCTGATCACGGAACTGGAGTTCTGTCGCATGGTCATCATCGGTGTCGACCCGCACAAAGACGTCCTGGTCGCCGTTGCCGTGGATGGCAACGGCCGCCAACTCGGCCTGCGCGACGCCGCGGCGCGGCCACGTGGGTTCAAGGCCCTGCTGTCCTGGGTTGGCCAGTTCGAGCAACGGTTGTGGGCGGTGGAGGACGTGCGCCATGTCGCCGGCGGGTTCGTGCGGTTCCTGCTGGCCGCGGGTGAGGCCGTGGTGTGGGTGCCCACCCAGATGAGCTCGGAATATCGCAAGCGGGTGCGTGCGTCGGGCAGTCCGACCCGCTACCGACGCGCTGGCCTGCGCCCGCGCGGCCCTGGCCGAGGATCTTCCCGCCGCGGTGCCCGACACTGAGGTGCGCAGCGTGAAGATGCTGTTGGACCATCGAGAGGACCTGGTCGGCGAGATGGTGCGGATGTGCAGTCGGTTGCGTTGGCATCTGCACGACATCGACCCGGACTTCGCTGCCACGATTCCCAAACACAAGCTGCACCGTCCGAAGTGGAACAAGTGTGTGCAGGACTTCCTGGCCAGCCAGGACGGCAGCGTCGTCGCCGCGATTTGCACCGAGCTGATCGGCCGCATCGAGGAGTTGGCGAAGCGCGCCGCGCAACTGGAGCGGGAGATCGAGGCGTTGGTGGTGATCCACGCCCCGCAACTGCTCGCACTGCCCGGCTGCGGGCCACTGTCGGCCGCACGGATCCTGGCCGAGACCGGCGATGTGCACCGGTTCACCTCGGCAGCGGCCTACGCGATGCACGCCGGCACGGCGCCGATCCCGGCATCGTCGGGCAATACTCAGCGGTTCCGGCTCAATCGGGGCGGTAATCGTCGATTGAATGCCGCTGTCCACCGCATCGCGATCACGCAGAAGCGCATGCACGCGCCAGCACAGGCCTATTCTGGATGCCCGGCGCAGCAAGGGGAACAGCAACACTGAGAGTACCGCGCGCTCAAGCGCCACCTCGCCCGCCGCATCTACACGCTGCTGAAGAACGGTCCGCAGACCGCCCAGCAGGAGTCGCACGGCATTGCCGAGACAGCCGCGCGTCCACTGCTCGACCGCCGCCGGGTGGCCGCCCGGCGGCCACTGCGGGCGTTCCGGCGCGCTCTGCCACGATCGCCGGTATGGCCGTCCCTGATACCCACGTGCGCCAGATCGCCCGTTGGTGCGAGCAACGTATTCCCGAGCGTGCCCGTCACCAGGTACGCGTCGAGCACACCGTGCGTGGATCCAACGTAACGATTGTCGAGGTCAGGGCGCCCTGGCGCGAGGATTTGGGACCGAGTGGACGCGCCGGCCGATCGCCCAGTTGCGACACGACGGAACCCGCTGGTGGCTGTATTGGCCCGACAGCAACACCCGCTGGCACCTGCTCCAGGACGTGCCCGCCCAGACCTTCTCCTGGCGCTCTGCTGGAGGTGATCGACGAACCCGGCCGAGCCTTTTGGTAGCCAATCTGACGGATCAAGCTTGACATTGAGGCAGGGGAACCCGGCGGTGAGCACGTCGACCGGTGTCACCCGGGTCCAGTCGATGCCGCGGATGTCGCCGAGGTTGGGCACGCCGGGCAGTCGGGCGGCGAGGATCTGGCGGATGTGCGGGTCGGGGTCGGCGCACCACGCGATGCGGCCGCCGCCGAACGCGGCGAGCACGCCGAGGTCCAGTCCGCCATATCCGGTGCATATCGACCCGACAACCGGTCCGGGGCTCGCGGCGACCGCTCCGTCCCGTGGCGCTGTCGCGGGAACGGTTTGTGGGACTGCCCGCATCGCCCCCGCCGCTGTCGTGGTGATGGCGGCGAGGGCGGGAGCGCGCCGCGTCCCGACCGGGAGGCGGTGCGGCGGGGTCGGGTGGTCATGCCGCCGCAACTCCCCGACACGCCCGCGTCAGCACTCGGGTTCGGGTGTGTCGCGCACGGCCGCTGAGCAAACCTCGGGAATCCTGAGGGCCTGTCGCGGCTGTAACCCGAACTCCGGCGGTCGTGTGCGACATCACCTGAGTTCCGCTGATCTTGGTTGGGTCGCGGACTGTCTCCTGTGGGCTGGACCTGGAGATCAACGCTCGTTTGGGTGATCTTGGCTCGCGTTGATTGAGTTTCAGGATTCATGAACCGATCTCCGTCATGTTGAAGTGATCTCGGTCGACGTGAAGACGAGGGGTGCGAGTTGGCGCTGTCAGTCGTGCGGGACTTGCGCGAGGTGCGGCAGCCCGCGAGTGCGAGGAGTTGGCGGACTTCGAGACCGACGTGCTGGCCGGATTCGTCCTGGCCCGCTCGTCGGCGGGACTCTCGGACGACACGATCCGCAGCGAGATCAGCAACCTGGAGCAGGTGCGGCAATGGTTCGGCCGGCCGTTGTGGGAGATGGAGCCGCCCGATGCCGACGCCTACTTCGGGCGGGCACTGCGGCGCGCGGCCAGCGGAACGCGACATGCACGGGCGGCGGCGCTGAGCACATACTTCGCGTTTCTGGAACTGCGGCACGCGGCCGAGTTGCACGCGATGACCGGACGCGTGGTGACCTGCCCGATCGACGAGATGAACCGGCCGAAGGGCCGCAAGGACGCCCGGCTGCGCATCCCGCCGCAGGCCGAGGAGGTAGAACGGCTGTTCGGCGGCTGGGCCGAGGAGTTGGTGGCGTGTCGGAAGTTCGCGCCGACGGCACGCAACTACGCGGCGGCCCAGTTGATGGCCGAAATCGGGTTGCGTGCCAACGAAGTGCGCAACCTGGACTTGGCCGACGTCAAGTGGGAGCTGGGCCGGTTCGGGAAGATCCATGTGCGCTATGGCAAGGGAGCCAATGGATCCGGGCCGCGAGAGCGCATGGTCCCGCTGATCAACGGTGCGGATCGCACGCTGCAGTGGTACATCGAGGATGTGTGGGGGCAGTTCGATGACGACCACACCCGCCCTGGGGCACCGCTGTTTCCCTCCGAACGCCGCAAGGGCACCACGGGGCGCCGGCTGGGCAAGAGCACCCTGCGCGGGGCGCTGACCGAGGCGACGCGGGCGTATCTGCCGGGCTGGGACGGTCGGCTGACTCCGCATGTGTTGCGGCACTTCTGCGCGTCGCAGCTGTATCTGAACGGGATGAACTTGATCGCGATCCAGGAGGCCCTCGGACACGCCTGGGTGGCCACCACGATGCGGTACGTCCACGTCCACCGTGAGCACGTCGAGCAGGCATGGCTGGCTGGCCAAGCGCGGGCGGCGGGCCGCTTGGAGGGCCTGGTCTGAATGCGGTGGAACATGCGGCTGGCGGCGGCGAACCGAGGTATCTGGAAGGCGTCGGAGCTGCAACACCTGCTCGCCGACCGGGGGCTGGTGATCTCGGCCGGGAAGATGTCCTATCTGTGGTCCGGGCAGCCAGTCTCGCTCAAGCTGGAGGATCTCGACGTGATCTGCGCGGTGCTGGGCTGCCCGATCGGCGAGTTGCTGATACCCGAACCCGACAAGGTCCCCCAGCCTGTCCGCGACGAGCAGTCCGACGCCGCCGCGGCCACGGCGGCTCGGCCGATGCGGGTCGTGCCGCGCCGCCGTGACGGTCGGTCCCTGCCTCCGGCGTGAACGGCGAGGTGAGTGATGGTCGCGCGTGACGGTACCGGGCCGAAGATCGCCCGAAACGTGAGCAGTTGCGCCGAGTGCCTGGCGTGGGGACGCACCTACGCCCGAGGCGTGTGCCTGGCCGCGTCCTGGGGCGTTGACCGCCCGGCAACTGGCGATCCTGGGCGTCACGGGGCTGGTGCTCTACACCGCCTGGACGGCCACGGCCGCGTTCTTGCCCGATCCCGGTGTTCTTCGCGCTGGCCGTCCCGGTGGGGGCGGCCGCGGCGATGCTCGCGTTGGGGCAGCGTGACGGGATCTCGATGGACCGGATGCTGCTCGCGGCGCTCCGCCAGCGTGTCGCACCGCGCCACCGGGTCTCCGCGCCGGAGGGTGTGCGAGCCCGCCCCGGCCTTGGCTTACCCGCCACGCCGCCACCGGGCGCGGTGGACGCAATGGCAAGGGCAAGGGCACCGCGTCCACGCGGGAGGAGATCTCGCCCTCGGCGTTGCGGCTGCCCGCCCAGGCGATCACCGACACCGGCAGCGCCCTCGGTGTGGTCGACCTCGGCGCTGACGGCTTGGCTGTCGTCGCCGTGGCCTCCACGGTGCGACTTCGCGCTGCGCACCCCCGCCGAGCAGGAGGCGTTGGTCGCGTCTTTCGGCCGGTACCTGCACAGCCTGACCGCGCCGGTGCAGGTCCTCGTGCGTACCGAACGCCTGGACCTGTCCGGGCAGATCAGCGAGTTGCTGGGCGCGGGCTGGTGGGTCTGCCGCACCCGGCGTTGGAGGCCGCCGCGCTGGAGCACGCCGACTACCTCACGCAACTCGGGGAGCAGACCGACCTGTTGCGCCGGCAGGTGCTGCTGGTCTGCGCGAGCCGCTGGCCGCCGCCGCCCGCCGACCGGTTTGGGCGGGCCGTCGCCGCTCGCGGTCCTGGCCGCGCTGGCCCGCGGTCGGCGCCACGCGAGCACCAGCCGGGCGAGGCGAGTGGAGGGAGCGCGGCGGGCCGGGAGTCAGGCTGGTGCGCCGCCTGGGCGAGGCCGTCGAACTGTTGGCGCCGGCTGGGATCGTCATCACTCCGCTGGATGCCGGGCAGGCCACCGCCGTGCTGGCCTCGGCGTGTAACCCCGACACGTTCCTGCCGCCCTCGGCCGGCCTGGCCGGGGCCGACGAGGTCATCACCACCACTAGCGGCAGCGACCTCGCTGACGACGACCTCACCGACCTCGCGTTCGAACAGGCTAACGGACGGGATGATTTCATCCCAGATCGGCGCGAGGCCGCGACGACACCGCGGACATCGGGACTGGGACGACGAAGGACGACGTCGAGGACGAGAGGGGGCGGTGGTGATGACCACCCGAGCACGCACCCGGCGCGGCCCGCGCCGCCCCACCACCCGGCCCGCGTCCCGCGCCGCCGCGTTCACCCCCGACGCCCTCTCCGTCGGCGCCCGCCACCTGGAGGTCGGCAACGAGTGGGTGTCCTCCTTCGCGGTCACCGGGTTCCCCCGGGAGGTGCATCCCGGTTGGTTGGCCCCGCTGTTGACCTATCCCGGCCGCCTGGACGTCGCGCTGCATGTCGAGCCGATCGACCCGGTTACCGCCGCGTACCGGCTCAAGAAGCAACTCGCCAAACTCGAGTCCGGCGTCGGCACACCGCCGAACACGGCCGCCTGTATGACCCGCAGGTCGAGGCCGCGACCGAAGACGCCTACGACCTGTCCGCCCGGGTCGCGCGGGGCGAAGGGAACTGTTCCGCGTCGGCCTGTACCTGACTATTCACGCCCCGACCGAACGGGCGCTGGCTGACGAGGTAGCCGCGCTGCGGTCCCTATCCGCGAGCCTGCTGCTGGACGCCAAGCACGTGACCTACCGGTCGCTGCAGGGCTGGGTGTCCACGTTGCCGATGGGTCTGGACCTGATCGGCATGCGGCGCACGTTCGACACCAGCGCGTTGTCGGCGGCGTTCCCGTTCACCAGCCCGGACCTGCCCGCGGCCGACCCGACCTCGGTGGCCGCGCCCTCCGGTGTGCTCTACGGCTACAACGTCGGCTCCCAGGGCCTGGTGCACTGGGACCGGTTCGGCGAGGGCATGCACAACCACAACTCCGTCATCCTGGGCCGCAGCGGCGCGGGCAAGTCCTACCTGGTGAAGTTGGAGTTGTTGCGCAGCTTGTACCGGGGCATCGAGATCGCGGTCGTCGACCCGGAGGACGAGTACGCCCGACTGGCCGCCGCGGTCGGCGGCACCTACGTCCACCTCGGTGCCCCGGGTGTGCGGCTCAACCCGTTCGACTTGCCCATCCACCGCGCCGACGACGGCCGCCGCACCGCCCCGAAAGACGCCCTGGTGCGCCGCGTCGCTGTTCCTGCACACCGTCATCGCCGTCCTCGTCGGCGGCGAGCCGGACTCCGGGCAGCGGGCCGCGCTGGACCGCGCCCTCGCCGCGACCTACCAGGCGGTCGGGATCACCGCCGACCCCGCACCTGGACCCGTCCCTCGCCCACGTTGCGGGATTTGCGCGACCAACTGGCCGCCGCCGGCCACGCCGGTGACCGGGCCGCGACCGAACTCGCCGCGCGCCTGCACCCGTATGTGGAGGGCGCGTTCAAGCAGTTGTTCGACGGGCCGACCACCACCCACCCCGACGGGCACTTGATCGTGTTCAGCCTGCGGGACCTGCCCGATGAGCTGAAGGGCATCGGCACCCTGCTCACGTTGGACGCGGTGTGGCGGCGCGTGTCCAACCCTGCGATCCGCCGCCCGCGTCTGGTCGTCGTGGACGAGGCGTGGCTGCTGATGAAAGAGCGCTCCGGCGCGGAGTTCCTGTTCCGCATGGCCAAAGCCTCCCGCAAACACTGGGCGGGGTTGACCGTCGCCACCCAGGACACCGCCGATGTGCTGGGCAGCGATCTCGGGAAAGCCGTCGTCGCCAACGCGGCGACCCAGATCCTGCTGCGCCAGACCTCCGAAGCCATCGACGAGATCACCCACGACATTCGACCTGTCCGCCGGGGAACGCCAATTCCTGCTGTCCGCCGACAAGGGACAGGGCCTGCTTGTCGTCCGGAACACAGCGCGTGGCGTTTCAATCCATCGCCTCGCCGACCGAGCACTACCTGGTGACGAGCAATCCGGCTGAACTGGCCGGCTACGCCGAGACGGCCGACAGCGGCGATGCGGACAGCGAGCGGTCCTACGTCGATCTGGGCTTCGCCGACGACTCGCCCAGGCCGGTGACGGTGAACGAGTTCGGCTCGGCCGGCCCCGACCAGCAGCGTTAGGAAAGACTAGTCGATTCGGATGTGGTCGTCGGGGCCGGCCAAGCCGAA
>CAVPCF010000176.1:0-32838 GCA_963702275.1 Candidatus Melainabacteria bacterium | reverse complement strand
CAGCCGGTGGGCAACGGCCTGCCCTCCGCGAAGCCCGCCGCCGACTGAACGCCCAGCACAGCCCGCTCGTGGAAGGACTCGAGATCCGTGGCGCCCGCGTACGTGCAGGCCGAGCGGACGCCGGAACAGATCTCGTCCAGCAGGTCCTCGACACCGGGCCGGACCGGGTCAAGGCGCATCCGGGAGGACGAGATGCCCTCCTCGAACAGTGCCTTGCGAGCCCGGTCGAAACTGTTGTCACCTCGTGTCCGCGCGGTCACGGCGCGTTTGGACGCCATGCCGAACGATTCCTTGTAGAGGTGGCCGTTCTCGTCGCGCAACAGGTCGCCGGGCGACTCGTAGGTGCCGGCGAACCACGAGCCGACCATGGCCGCGGACGCCCCGGCGGCCAGCGCCAGCGCCACGTCCCGTGGATGCCGGATGCCACCGTCCGCCCACACGTGCCGCCCCAGCCGACGGGCTTGCGCGGCACACTCGGCCACCGCGGAGAACTGCGGCCTGCCGACCCCGGTCATCATCCGGGTGGTGCACATCGCGCCAGGCCCGACGCCGACCTTGATCACGTCCGCGCCGGCTTCGACCAGGTCACGGACACCTTCGGCGGTCACCACGTTCCCGGCCACGAGCGGCACGTGCCGCACGTGCGCGCGGACCGACCGCAGCGTGGTCAGCATCTTCTCCTGGTGGCCGTGCGCCGTGTCCACGACCAGCACGTCCACCCCGGCCTCGACCAGGTCCTTCGCCTTGGTCACCGGGTCGCCGTTCACCCCGATCGCGGCCGCGACCCGCAGGTTGCCCTTGGCGTCGACGGCGGGCGCGTACAACCCGGCCCGCAGCGCGCCCAGTTCGGTCAGCGCCCCGACCAGTCGACCCTCGGCGTCTATACCGAGCGCGAGCCGTTGCGGGCGGCCGTGCAGCGCGTCGAACACCGCGCGGGGCGGCGCGTCCAGCGGCAGCATCGGCGCGTCCGACCGGACCACCTCACTCACCCGGGTGAACCGGTCCACCCCCGCGCAGGCCGCCTCGTCCACCACGCCGACCGGCCTGCCGTTCTCGTCGACCACCGCGACCGCGCCGTGCGCCCGCTTGTACAGCAGGTTCAGCACGTCCGCGACGGCGTCGTCGGGTGTCAGCACCAGCGGGGTGTCCCAGACGGTGTGCCGCGACTTCACCCAGGCGACGATGTTCGCCACGGCCGCGGTGTCGACGTCCTGCGGCAGCACCACGAGCCCGCCGCGCCGGGCCACGGTCTCGGCCATCCGGCGGCCGGCCACCGCCGTCATGTTGGCCACCACAACCGGGATGGTGGCGCCGGTGCCGTCCGCGGTGGTCAGGTCGACGCCGAAGCGGGACTCGACGGCGGAACGCCGAGGTACGAGGAAGATGTCGTCGTAGGTCAGGTCGTAGCCCGGCCGCCGGTCGTCGAGGAAGCGCACGAGTCTCCAGGCTACCCGGTGCGCATCGCCCGGACCGTTTCGATCGTGTCGGCGTCCTCGGCGTCCTTGTCCGGCCGGTACCGCACCACTCGGGCGAACCGCAGCGCGACACCCCCGGGATAGCGGGTGCTGCCCTGCACGCCGTCCAGCGCGATCTCCACCACCAGTTCCGGCCGCAGGTAGACCGTCCACTCGGTACGGCGCAGTTCGTGGCGCGGGAACTCCTCGGTCTGCCAGGCGAGCAGTTCGTCGGTCATCCCCTTGAAAGTCTTGCCCACCATCACCGGCGGGCCGCCATCGGGATCGCGGGCGCCGAGATGCAGGTTGGACAGGTAGCCGGTGCGCCTGCCGTGGCCCCACTCGGCGGCCAGCACGACCAGGTCCAGGGTATGCACCGGTTTCACCTTCTGCCACGCACTGCCGCGCCTGCCCGCGGCGTAGGGCGCGGTCAGGGACTTCACGACGACGCCTTCGTGGCCGGCGTCGAGCGCGTCCTTCAGTACTTCGTCGGCCTCTTCGACGGTCGGCCGCTCGCGGCCCGGGATCAGGTAGTCGCCCGCGGCTGCCTTCAGGGCCTCGGCGCGTTCGGCCAGCGGTCGGTCGAGCAGGTCGGTGCCGTCCAGGTGCAGGCAGTCGAAGAAGTACGGACGAAGCAGTTCCTCGCGTTGGGTCGTGGTCGCGCCGAACCGGCTCATCGTCTCCTGGAACGGTCGCGGCCGACCGTCCGGATCCAGCGCGAGCGTCTCGCCGTCCAGGACAACCGTGTGCACCGGCAGCGCGCGGACGAGTTCGACGAGTTCCGGCACGCTGCCGGTGATCTCCCGGAGCGTGCGGGTGTAGACGTGGACGTTGTTTCCGTTGCGGTGCACCTGAATCCGTGCACCGTCCAGTTTGTACTCGACGGAAACGTCGCCCAGTTCGCCGATCGCGTCGGCGAGCGATTCGGCTGGCGACGCCAGCATCGGCCGGACCGGGCGGCCGACTTCCAGTCGAAACCGCCCCAGGTCCTCCTTCTTCAGGGCGGCAGTGGCCGTGGCGGTCAGCGAACCGGACAGCATCAGCGCGCGGCGGATGTCGTCGCCCGGCAGGTCGGCGGCCCGCGCCACCGCGTCCACCATCACGCCCTCCAGCGCGCCCTGCCGCAGTTCGCCGCCGAGCAGGCGGATCAGGAAATCCTGCTCTGCCGTGGTGGCCCGGCTCAGCAGGCCGGTGAGCAGGGTGGCCCGGAGCGCGGCCGAGCCGGCACCGGACAGCTGCGCGAGCCCGGTCAGCGCCGTGTCCACATCGGCGACGGTCAAGGTCGGCTCGTCGGCAGGCGGTGTCGGCCAGTTTCACCAGCGTGCGCCAACCGGTACCGATCCGGCCCTGCCGGGGCTGGCCGACCAGGAAGCCGACGACGGCCGGGACCTCGGCATCCGGTTCGGCGTTGTGGAGCACGCCGGCCAGCGCGTCGACCTTGGCCAGCCGGGACCTGGTCGCCGCGACGGTGGCGGAGGCGTTCACGACATCGGAGAACAGCACGTCACCCATGGTGCCGCGCACCGCCGACAGTTGCTCTTGTTTCAACGGCCGCCCTTGGCCATGGCCAGTACGTCCAGCGCCCTGTCCAGCTGTTCGACGGTGAGCTTGCCGGCGTCGACGTAGCCGCGTGCCAGCACGACCTCCCGGATGGTCCTGCGCTCCCGCAGGGCCTGCTTGGCGACGGCCGCGGCCTCCTCGTAGCCGAGATAGCGGTTGAGCGGCGTGACGATCGCGGGCGAGCCCTCCGCGTACTCCCTGGCCCGTTCGACGTTGACCTTGACGCCGGCGAACACCTTGTCCGCCAGCAGTCTGGACACCGCGGCGATCAGCTTCGCCGACTCCAGCACGTTGCGGGCGATCACCGGCAGGTTCACGTTGAGCTGGAAATTGCCCTGCGCGCCGGCATAGGCGACGGCGGCGTCGTTGCCGATCACCTGCGCCACGACCTGGAGTGTCGCCTCGCAGATGACCGGGTTGACCTTGCCCGGCATGATCGACGACCCCGGTTGCAGATCCGGCAGCGCCAGCTCGGCAAGCCCGGTCCGCGGGCCCGACCCCAGCCACCGCACGTCGTTGGCGATCTTGCTCAGGCTGACGGCCACGGTCCGCAGCTGCGCCGGAGGTCTCGACCACCCCGTCCTGCGTGGCCTGGGCCTCGAAGTGGTTCCGTGCCTCGGTCAGCGGCAACCCGGTGGCGCGCGCCAGTTCCTCGGCCACCGCCGCGCCGAACTCGGCGGGCGCGTTCAGCCCCGACCCGACCGCGGTGCCACCTATCGGCAGTTCGGCGAGCCGGCCCAACCCGGACCGGAGCCGCTCGATGCCGTACCGGATCTGGGCCGCCCACGCCCCGGCCTCCTGGCCGAGCGTGACCGGAACGGCGTCCATCAGATGGGTGCGACCGGACTTGACCACGTCCGCCCACTCGGCGGCTCGTCCCTCGATCACCTCGGCCAGGTGCTCCAGCGCCGGAATCACGTCGGTGACGACGGCCTCGGTTGCGGCCACGTGGATCGTGGTCGGGAAGGTGTCGTTGGACGACTGCGAGGCGTTCACGTCGTCGTTCGGATGGACGTCCCGGCCGAGCGCTCGGGTGGCGAGCGTCGCGATGACCTCGTTCGCGTTCATGTTCGACGAGGTGCCCGAACCGGTCTGGAACACGTCAATCGGGAACTGGTCGTCGTACCTGCCGGTCGCGACTTCGTCGGCGGCTTCGGCGATCGCATTCGCGACATCCGATGGCAGCACCCCCAGTTTCGCGTTCACCCGCGCCGCGGCGGCCTTGAGTAGGCCCAGAGCGCGGATCTGGGCGCGTTCCAGTGGGCGGCCGGAGATCGGGAAGTTCTCCACCGCGCGCTGGGTCTGCGCCCGCCACAGGGCGTTCGCCGGAACTTTGACCTCGCCCATCGTGTCGTGCTCGACGCGAAACTCCTGATCACCCATGCCTTCAGTCTGAACCTGGATCCGCGCGCCGGCAGGTGGTGTGGCGTGTGCCACGTTCCCTACTAGACAGAGGGATCTACGCTCGGGTTTGCTCCCACCACGAGCGAAAGGGTGGTCGGCAATGGCCGAGCCAGCGGCGGAGTACGACATCGACCTGTTGATCATCGGCGCGGGCCCGTCCGGCCTGTTCGCGGCCTACTACGCGGGATTCCGCGAGCTGTCCGTGGCGATGGTCGACTCACTGCCCGAGCCGGGCGGCCAGGTCACCGCGATGTATCCGGAGAAGATGATCTTCGATGTGGCCGGTTTCCCGGCCATCAAGGGTCGAGATCTGGTCACGGCCCTTGTCGAACAAGCGGCCCAGGCCAAGCCGCTGTACCTGCTCGGCCGGCAGGCCCGCGACCTGACCGAGTCGGGCGACCGGTTCATCGTGACACTGGCTGATGGCACTTCGGTCCGCGCCGCGGCCATCCTGATCACGGCCGGCATCGGCGAGTTCCGCCCCCGGCCGCTGCCGGCCGGCGACGGCTGGCTCGGCCGGGGCATGGTCCACTTCGTGCCGTCGCTGGCCGCCCACCAGGGCCAGGACGTGGTGGTCGTCGGCGGCGGCGACTCGGCGTTGGACTGGGTGCTCGCCCTGCACCCGATCGCGCGATCGGTGACGCTGGTGCATCGCAGGGCCCAGTTCCGCGCGTTGCCCAGCACCGTCCGGCAGGTTCGCGAGCTGGGCGTCCCGATCATCGTGGACGCCGAGGTCGCCGAGTTGCGTGGCGATCACCTGGGCCTGCAGGAGGTGGACATCCTGGTGAAGGCCGGCGACCGGACCACCCTGGCCGCCCAGAGCGTGGTGGCCGCACTCGGCTTCCTGGCCGACCTTGGCCCGATCGAGTCGTGGGGCCTCGACCTGGACCACCGAGCCGTCCGAGTCGACTCCACCATGCGCACCGCCCGAGACCGAATCTACGCGGCAGGCGACGTGGCAGCCTACGACGGCAAGGTCAAGCTGATCGCCACCGGATTCGGCGAGGCAGCGACCGCGGTCAACAACATCGCGGTGGCCCTGAACCCCGGCGCCCACCTGTTCCCCGGCCACTCCTCGAACGCCGGCTGACCCCGCCTGACCCGACTCACCTGCACGCACCGGACCGCCCGAGCCGATCTGGCTGGCTCGGTCCGGCTTGTTGCACGTGCCGTGTCGGGACTGGCCTGGAGCGACCTGGGTCTTGGCCTGTCGGCTTGCCCGAGCCGATCTGGCTCGCTTGGCCCGGCGTGTCGCATCGGTGTTGCCCGGACTGACCTGGAGCGACCCGGGTCTTGCTCTGTCGGCTTGCCCGAACCGATCTGGCTGGCTCGGTCCGGTCCGGCTTGTCGCGCGTGCCTTGTCGGGACTGACCTCGAGCCACCGGGCCTTGGCCTGTCGGACCGCCCGAGCCGATCTGGCTGCTCGGCCGGGCTTGTCGGACTGGTCTTGTCGGGACTGACCTGGAGCGACCTGGGTCTTGGCCTGTCGGCTTGCCCGAGCCGATCTGGCTCGCTTGGCCCGGCTTGTCGCACTGGTCTTGTCCGGACTGACCTTGAGCCACCGGGCCTTGCTCTGTCGGCTTGCCCGAACCGATTCCGGATCGGCCTGGGCCGACCTGTCGTGCCAGCTTGTCGGGACTGGCCTGGATCGGCTTGGCCGTGCCGTGTCGGCGAACCCCGAACCAGCATGGCTCAGGTGGCCGGCCGCTGCGGTGGGCTTGCCCGAGTCGCCCGGAGCGGCCAGGCTCGCTTCAGCTGAGCGGATTGGGCTCGGCTGCGACGCCGATCGGACTTCGGCGTCGGGCCTTCGCCGATCGCGCTGGATTCCGCGAGGCTGCTCGGCACGCGTGAGACGACCTGGCAGTTGCGAGGCTGCCTGGCACTCGTGACATGACCCGATGGTCGCGAGGCTGCTCGGCTCTCGTGACACGACCTGGCAGTCGCGAGGCAGCTCGGCACTCGCTGTCGGTGGACTTGTCCTGCTGTCCGAACAGATCCCGCGGGCCACTGCGGATGTCGCCGGCTGCACCGTTGTGTTGTGGCGGAGCCTGCCGCAGCGGGCTGACAGGTTGGGCCGGCTGAGTTGCCGGTCGACTGGGTCGGGGTGCTGGTTGCTGAGCTGACTCGCTGGGTGCACTTCGTTGTGGTTGGGGTGCTTGGCGAGTCGGCCCGGCCGCGTCGCTCCTCAGGCCGAATCGGGCGGTGGTCTGTCGCCGTCGGCTGTGTGTTGATACGCCGGCTGCCGTGCCGGCCGAAGTTGGGGATGGCCCCAACTGCCCGCTCAGGGGCTGCGGTTGAACCGTGGTCTCACATCCTGTGTCGTCCTCCCTTGTTGGTCACATCAGGGAGAACCCCGAACAGGATGGAAAGGTTGCGTCGGGGATGGATCCGTGGATCAGTCCGGGATCGCCGGTCGACACGTTGGGATCGGCATGTCGAGTGGACGGACACTGATGCCCGGTGCCGCAACGGCACCGGGCATCAGTCCAGGTGAGGGCAGCGAAACGGTCAGCTGCTGAGAATCTGAACCTCGTCGCCGACGTGCAACGTGTTGAAGAACGTCGCCCCCGCGCTAGCCGAAAGGTGAATGCAGCCGTGCGAGAAGACGCTGAGGCTGCCGATGTGGAACGCGAACCCGGGCAGGAAGAACACCGAGTCCGGCATCGGCGCGTTGAACGCGGTGCTCCAGAAGTGCGCCGACTTGGACAGCACGTGGAACGTGCCGATCGGCGTCCGGTAGCCCGGCCGGCCCGGCATGATCTTCACCGGACCGAGCACGACCTGGCCGTTCTCGATCAGCCATGCCTGACGCGTGGCGATGCTGACACAGGCGTTCACCGCCAGGGGACACGGCACGCCGGGCACCGGCGCAGCGGCCTGGATCACCGGCGCCTTGGTGGTCACCGGTGGCTTGGCCACCGGCGGCGCGACGGTCGTGGTGACAGGCGCGGCAGTGGTGGTCGGCGCCGCGCTGGTGGTGTCCACTGTGGACGTAGCGGCGGCGGTCGTCCCCGCTACGGCACCGATCCGCGGCTGGCCGCTGGCCGCCGCCGAGGAACAGGCCGCCAGCGCCGCCACGGCGACCAACGCCGACAGCCCGACCACGATCTTCTTCATGCGCACCACGTGGTACCCCCTGCACGCCAACCGTCGACGATCGGCGACGGTGCTGGTTTTGGATCTAGCTACTGGCTAGACGCCATTCCACCAGCCCGAGTTGCCCCCCCTCGACCACCGAAATGGTCACGATTCCCTGTAAGCGCTATGGCAGCGGGGGATAGGCGTCATCGCTCTCGGCCCGGTCGAAGTCGACCGACGAGTACTCGCGCAGCTTGGTGAGCCGATGGAAGCCGTCGATCATCCGCACCGTCCCCGATTTGGACCGCATGACGATCGACTGTGTGGTGCAACCACCCGCCCGGTACCGCACGCCGCGCAGCAGGTCGCCGTCGGTGATTCCGGTCGCGCAGAAGAAGGCGTTGTCGCCGCTCACCAGGTCGTCGGTGTGCAACACCCTGGCGAGGTCGTGACCGGCGTCCAGCGCCTTGCGCCGCTCGTCGTCGTCCTTCGGCCACAGCCGCGCCTGGATCATGCCGCCCATGCACTTGAGCGCGCAGGCCGCGATGATGCCCTCCGGTGTGCCGCCGATGCCGACGAGCATGTCGACGCCGGTGTCCGGGCGGGCCGCCGAGATCGCGCCCGCGACATCACCGTCGGAGATGAACTGGATCCGGGCGCCCGCCTGACGGACATCACGGATCAACTGCTCGTGCCGCGGCCGATCCAGGATGCACACCGTGACGTCGGACACGTCACTGTGCTTGGCCCTGGCCACCCGCCGGATGTTCTCCGCGACCGGCACCGTCAGGTCGACGACGTCCGCCGACTCCGGTCCGACGGCCAGCTTCTCCATGTAGAACACCGCGGACGGGTCGAACATCGCGCCACGCTCGGTCGCCGCGAGTACCGCGATGGCGTTGGGCATGCCCTTGGCCATCAGCGTCGTGCCGTCGATCGGGTCGACCGCGACGTCGCAGTACGGACCGTCACCGTTGCCCACCTGCTCGCCGTTGTAGAGCATCGGCGCCTGGTCCTTCTCGCCCTCGCCGATGACCACAACGCCGTTCATGGACACCGTGCCGATCAGCTTGCGCATCGCGTCCACCGCGGCGCCGTCACCGCCGATCTTGTCGCCCCGGCCCACCCAGCGGCCGGCCGCCATCGCCGCGGCCTCGGTCACCCGGACCAGTTCCAGCGCCAGGTTACGGTCCGGTGCCTCGCGTCGCCTGCCATCGGACGTGTTCATCGTGGCCTCCCGAGTCGGTGCGCCGATTGTCCCAGACCGCCGGCACCTCGGCCGATGGTTGACCGGCCACCTGAGAGGATGGACACGTGGCTGACGACGCGAATGACGAGCCGACCGAACCCGTCCGCACGGGCCGGGGGCGGTTCGGCATGCGCGACATGGTGCTGTCCATGGTGGTGCTGGCCGTCGGCGTGCTGATCCTGGCGGGCATCAGCACGGGCTTTTCGTTCAGTCCCGGCGGTGTGACCGTCAACACGTCGAACCTGCCAACGGTCGACGTGCCCGCCGAACTGCGAGCGGCCGCGGGTCAGGTGACATTCGCGCTTCGCGAGCCGCGGCTGCCCGATGGCTGGCGGCCCAACTCCGACTCGGTCGACTCGCTCGATCAGGCCAAGGCCGTCCGGATCGGCCTGATCACACCCGGCGGCCACTACCTGCAACTGTCCCAGTCGAACGCGACCCCGTTAGCCCTGGTTCGAGTGGCGGCCGGCATCGGGGGTGGCGTCGGAGTGTCGGCCACCGGGACCGAAACCGTCAACAGTACGAAGTGGACGGTCTATCCCGGTGTGCGCAGCGAGCAGTCCTGGGTGGCTGACCTGGGATCGGTGCGGCTGTTCATCACCGGCAACGGCACCGTGGCGGAGTTCCGGACCCTCGCGGTAGCGGTGCTGACCGGCCGGCCGGTCAGCTCAGCCGGATCCTGACGCGTCCACGGACTCGACGCTCGCCAGCGCGGACTCGACCCGTGCTCTGGCCCCGGCGAGATGACGTTCGCACACCGCGGCCAGCGTCTCGCCGCGCTCCCACAGCGCGAGCGAGTCCTCCAGCGGCAGGCCGCCGGCCTCCAGCTTCCGTACCACCTCGACCAGTTCGTTCCTGGCAGTCTCGTAGTCGAGGTCCTGCTTCTCCTGCGCGGACAACAATCCTCCCCGGTTGATCGGCGTCGGTACACCGATCGCTGTTACGCGTGGCTGCCCGTCCGGCCGCGCACGCTGGCCAGCGCGGTCGCCACCGCCTGGTCGTACCCCGCGAACGCCTCCGCGAACTCGGCGCCGTCCCCGTCCCAGACCGCGTCGATGATCCGCGCCTCCGCGGCGGTCACCCGACCGCGGTGCGGCGAGCCCGCGCTGAACCAGGAGTGCGAGCCCAGATACAGCGACGTGGCCTCGGTCAGCTCGCGCAACCGGGACGGCAGGACCCGCCGGGCGGAGGTGTCGCATCCGGCGAGCAACGCGGTCCAGCAGTCGACAGCGGCGTCGTCGGCCGATTCGGCATGGCGACGGACCACCTGGGCGCACGCCAGCAGTGGCGGTTCGGCGGGCTCGGCCACCGCGGCTCTCGCCGCCGCCACCGCGAACGGCAGGAAGGTCGGCTCGCGCGCGGCGTGCCTTGCCGTCTGCATGGTCATCTCCTGCTCTCGGTGTCCGATCCGCTTTCGGTTGTCGACACCGCCGCGTATGCCGAACCGTCAACGACCCGAACCCGCAACTTCGTTCCCGGTCCCAGTTGTGCCACGGATCGCACGATCCGCTCGTCGCCGTCCGCCACCTGTAGGACGGCGTAGCCCCTGGCGAGGGTTGCTGCCGGGCCCAATGTCGTCAGGCGAGATGTGGTCGCGGTCAGCGCCGTGTGCTCGCTGGTGAGAACGGCAAGCATGGCACGGCGGGACCGTTCACGCAGTTCCCTGACGTCCTCGGTCCGCCCGCGCAACGGTGTCAGCGGATCGGCCAGCACGGGCCGGCTGCGCAGCGCGTCCAGCAGTCGGCGTTCCCGGTCCACCCAGCCGTGCAGGGCGCGGCGGCCCCGATCGCGCATCGCCCTGACCCGCTGCAGTTCCTCGACGACGTCGGGCACCACCCGCTTGCCGGCATCGGTCGGCGTGGAACACCGCAGGTCGGCGACGTGGTCCAGCAAAGGAGTGTCCTGCTCGTGGCCGATCGCGCTCACGACCGGCGTGCGGCACTCGGCCACCGCGCGGCACAACGTCTCGTCGGAGAACGGCAGCAGGTCCTCGACGCTGCCACCGCCCCTGGCCAGCACGATCACGTCGACGTCGGGATCCCGGTCGAGGGTGCTCAGCGCGCTGAGGAGCTGCGGCACCGCGTGCACGCCCTGCACCGCGACGTTGACCACGCGGAACCGCACCGCGGGCCAGCGGGCGCCCGCGTTGGTCAGCACGTCGTGCTCGGCCGCCGACGCCCGCCCGGTGACCAGGCCGATCGTGCGCGGCAGGAACGGCAGCGGGCGTTTGCGTGCCTTGTCGAACAGGCCCTCGGCGGCCAGCAGCCTGCGCACCCGTTCGATGCGGGCGAGCAACTGGCCGATGCCGACCGCGCGGATCTCGTCCACCCGCAGGCTGAGCGTGCCGCGATTGAGATAGAACGTCGGCCTGCCGTGCACGATCACCCGGCTGCCCTCGGTCATCGGGGTGTCACTGCCGCGCAGCATGCCCGTCGAGCAGGTCAGCGAGAGCGACACGTCCGCGGCTGGATCACGCAGCGTCACGAACGCGGTCGCGGTGCCGGGGCGCGCCGAGATCTGGGTGATCTGTCCCTCGACCCAGATCTCGCCCAAACGGCTGATCCACTCGGCGATTTTGCGGGCCACGGTCCGGACCGGCCACGGGTTCTCCGCGCTGGTCGGGGAACCAGCGTCCGGAGTGGTCGCGCCGGCGGTCACCGCTGGTCGCGCAGGGTGCCGATGCGGCGGGTCAGCATGGCGACGAACTCCGGCCGGTCGTCGTGTGCCCGCTCGTAGTCGAGCACTTCGGCCAACTCGTCGACGGTCAGCCTGCGCATGCGGGCGCGGAGCTGCGGCATGGTGACGTCGGGATAGCCGGGCAGGGTCGACGGAGGCTCGTCGTTGTCCAGCGCATCGTTGTCCAGTTCGCGCTGGATGGTCGATTCCTCGGCGGCCCACGGGTCGACCGGCTCGTTGCTCTGGTCGTCGAAGTCCGCGGTGTCGTCGAGTTCCGTGGTCTCGAAGCGGGAGCGGGTGCCGTTGCGGCCGTTGCTCGCGTCGTATCCGCTGGTGGTCGCGTCCTCGTCGAACGTCGCCCACTCGGGTGATTCTTCGACCGGCCGGAGTGTTGCGAGTGCGCCGTCGCCCTTGATCGCCAGTTCTGTCATCTGCTGCTGCAGGCGCATGGACAGCTGCAGCGCCTGGCTGACCATCGTCACCGGCAGCTCGGCCAGCTTTTCGGGCAGGTGCCGGGCCCGATCGACGGCGGTGACCGCGAGACCGGCCGCGACCCGTACCGGTAGCGGTAGTGGCTTCATGTGCCTAGCCTGCCCCAGACCGGCGGTCCTGCCCAGCGTTACGGCGATGGGGTGTCGCAGGTGATGCGCGACACCCGTGGCGCCGCCGTTCGGCGGATGGCCGCCCGTACCCTGGTGGCATGACGGCTTCCCACCGTGAACGGTCTCGTCGGGTGCTGCTGGCCAGGCCCCGCGGCTACTGCGCGGGCGTCGACCGTGCCGTGGTAACCGTGGAGAAGGCCCTGGACACGTACGGCGCACCGGTCTACGTGCGCAAGGAGATCGTGCACAACCGGTACGTGGTGGACCGGTTGGCCGCCCGTGGCGCGATCTTCGTCGACGAGGCCGACGAGGTGCCGGAGGGCGCGCTCGTGGTGTTCTCGGCCCACGGCGTGTCGCCCGCGGTGCACGAGCAGGCCGCCGACCGGCAGCTGCGCACCATCGACGCGACGTGCCCGCTGGTGACGAAGGTGCACCAGGAGGTGAAGCGCTACGCCCGCGACGACTACGACATCCTCCTCATCGGCCACGCAGGCCACGAGGAGGTCGACGGCACGATGGGCGAGGCGCCCGCGCACGTACAGCTCGTGGACCGACCGGAGGACGTGGGCGAGGTCGAGGTCCGCGACCCGTCGAAGGTGATCTGGCTGTCCCAGACGACCCTGTCGGTGGACGAGACCATGGAGCGCGTCGACCAGTTGCGCGACCGGTTTCCCGGCTTGCAGAATCCGCCGAGCGACGACATCTGCTATGCCACCCAGAACCGCCAGGTCGCGGTGAAGGCGATGGCACCGGAATGCGACGTCGTGCTCGTGGTCGGCTCACAGAACTCGTCCAATTCGAAACGCCTGGTGGAGGTCGCCGTGCAGGCCGGCGCCCGGACCGCACACCTGATCGACTACGCGAGCGAGATCGACGAGGAATGGTTGACCGGCGCGGACACGGTCGGCGTGACCAGCGGCGCGTCAGTGCCCGAACTGCTGGTCCAGGAAGTGCTGGCGTTCCTCGCCGAACGGGGTTGGGCGGACGTGCAGGAAGTCACTACGGCGAACGAGAAACTGACCTTCGCGCTGCCACGAGAACTACGCCAGGATCTCGGCGGCACCGACTCCTGATCCGCCCGACTTCGATTCATTCGCGGCCTGAGTGGACTCACAAACAGGGCCGAGAGCAGACAGGGCGACGCTGCCCGAGCCGTAGTCCGCGGGGAGCAGATGCCGGTCGCTGGGATGCACGCTCAGGTGCGTCGGGGCGCTGCCCTCGGTGCTCTGCCGGTTCAGGACCACCGGTTCGGACGGCAACTGGAACCAGGCCGGCATGACGGTGACGGCCGGCAACGACCAGACGGCGGACAGTTAGATCCCCGTCAAGTCGTGAACACGGTCGTCCTGCTCGATCCCCGGCTCGGTCCTGTCCTGCCGGCGGCCGGTCCAGCACCGGCGTCCGATCGCGGTCCGCGTTGATTATTGCGGCAGCTGAACACCCGGCGCCCGATTGGCCGGTTCCTTGCGCCAATTCGCCGAGCGTGTTGTGCGATCAGCCGAACCGTGGGCGAGCATGCCATTCGCGGGCAGCCGCTGCTCGTGTTTGTCCGGCGAGTTCCGTTCGCTCGGCGAGGCTTTGGTGTCATCGCCAGGCGCGGGGTGCCAGCACTGCTTGAGTCACCACTTCTGCGCGGCAGTCGGCTCCGTCTCACCGCTCCTACACCGGCGACCTCGGCAAGCCTGTTGGCGCGAACTTCCGGCGGCCGAAGAGCCGTGTGTCAAGCGTGGACAGCACGAACCTTGCATCCCGCGTTGTGGCGCAAGGTGCTGCGATACCCGTTTGGGGAAGCCGATCGCACCTGACGTGTGCCAGTCCGGCCTCGGTATCAGCGCTCGGTATCAGCACTCGTTGTCGACAGTCCGGCGATGGCATTAGGTGTCGCGGTCGGTGTCAGTTTTCGGTGTCAGTTATCGCTGTCGGTAGTTTGTTGTCGGTAGTTGTTGTCGCGGTCCGCTGGCCTGTCGCGGTCTGCCAGTCGGTGTCGCGGCCCGCGGTCGTTGTCAGCGGTCCGTTGTTGCGGTTCGCAGTCGTTGTCGGTGGTCGTAGTCCGGCGTCAGTAGTCGTCATCGTCGCGGCGGCGGGGTGGCTGGCGTCGGCCGTCGTCTCGGGTGGGGCGGCCGGCGCGGGGTTGTTGGCCTCGGTCGCGATCCCTGCTCTGGCTGGGCGGTTGGCCTCGGTCTCGGTCGCGGTCCGCCGACGGCCGGCCGGCGCCGGCTCGTCCGCCGCGGTCGGGCGTGTCGCCTCGGCCGCCACTCGACGGCTGCATCCTGGTCCGATCCCTGGGCGCGGCCCGCGGCTCATCCCTGGATGCGCGGTCCTGGCCCGACCGGCCCGAACCGGGTGGGCGTGGCCGACGTTCCTGACCTGGCCGGCCGGGTCGGTCGCCGACGTCGCCGTCCCGATCGGGACGGTCGGACCGATCGGGACGGTCGGACCGGTTGGCCGGCCGCCTGGCTTCGCCTCGGCTGCGGGACCTGTCCCCGTCCAGGTCGGCTCCGGCCGGTTTCCGCTGCACCAGGAAGCGGATGCCACCGATCAGGACAGTGGCACCGGTGGTGATGGCCATGGTCGGGAAACCGGTGACCAACGGAACACCCAGCGCGATCAGCTTGGACGTCATGCCCGAACCCGACGGCAGGCCCTTGGTCAGGAGCACCGTCACCGGCACGGTCACCGCCAGGATCAGCGGCGCCTGCACCATCGGTCCGAACAGATTGCGCCGTCGAACCAGGCAGACCGCGCCGACACAGCCGATGAAGTACGCGCCGTCGAAGACCTTGGCGAGACCACCCGACACCTTCATGTCGATGAACGCACCGGCGATCGACAGGCCCAGTGCCAGCAGCACCGCCGCCCACCATGGCCACCCCCTGGCCGAACCGAATGCCGAACGCTCCCCCCAGCCTGCGACGTCGAACCTCACCTGAGGTTCGCGCCGCCGGTCACTGGTAGCGGTCACCATTCCTCCTCGCTACCGCTGGGCGGCCAGGCGACCGACGGTGTGTTCAAAGTGGCCCTCGCAAGGCTCGGTAGTGTTTCCACACCGTAGCCAATTTGTAAGCCTAGTTGTGGCATGTCCCGTCCGTCGGCGTGATCTATGTGTTATACATCCTTTTTGCGTTGTCTGCTCGTCCTCCTCTCAAGTGTGCTGATCGAGGGTCAGGTGCCGGTGAGTTGGTCGCCGAGCGCCGGCAGGTCGTCCGTGCTGGACACGTTTCCCAGGGCGAGCGGGTTGCCCGTGGCCACGTCCTCCTGGCGTCGGATCGCGGCCAGCGGTGTCGGGCTGGCCGCGGCCTCGGTCAGCGGCTGTACCGAGCCGCGGAAGCTCTCCAGCGCGTCCAACTCCCGTCGTCGAGCCGCGATGAACCGCTGTAGGTGGGTGCTGGACAGGTTGAACGCGTCCACCGCGCCGCCCGCCCAGCGGTGCGACTCCGCGGCCTGCACGCGGACCCGGTCCACGTCGTCGGCGATGGCCCGGTCGGTGGCGGCGAACAGCGCGGCCGACGCGACCACCGCGAACCCGGTCGGTCCACAGAGGAACACCCTGCGGTCCATCAGCCACCGGAGTAACTCCGGGTCGGTGTCCAGCGCGGCGACGACGGCGGCGTCGGACGGGACGAACATGATCGTGCCGTAGATCGCGTCCGCCCAGCGCTGGTAGCCCTTGCCGGCCAACTCCGTGGCTCGGGAACGGATGTTGCGCACGTGCACCCGCAACGCGTCGATCCGTTCCGCCGCGTCGTCCGTCTCCATCGCCTCGGTCCAGCAGACCATGCTCATCTTGGCGTCCACCGGCACCCGTCGGCCGCCGCCGACGAGCAGGACCATGTCCGGTCGAACCGTGCCGCCACCGGCCAGGTCGGTCTGGACGGTGAAGTGCAGCGCTTCGCGCAGGCCCAGTGCGCGTGCCGTTTCCACCAACACTCGTTCGCCGAGTTCGCCTCGTCCGCTGATCGAGGCGAAGGCCACCTGGTAGCGCTGGAGTGCGGCCTGCTGTTGGTCCACTCTGGCCCGTTCGGCCCGCACCGTCTCCATCGCGGCCTCGGTCCGCCGGGTGCTGTCCTGGTAGAGCCGCCAGAACAGCACGACGGCACCGGCCAACAACAAGGCCAGCACAGCCGCGACGGTGCTGATCACTGCGGTCATCTTCCTTGCCTTCCCCCTCGGGTTCGTGGTCGTCCTCTTCGATCATCGTCGGACTCGCACGGCTTCGCACTATCGAACACACGTTCGAGTGAGAAATCGGTTGGCCAGCGGCGAAGCGTCGGACTGTCGATCTAGGTTGGTGGCATGCGCGTGCTGCACACCTCCGACTGGCACGTGGGACGAATGTTCCACGGCCGGGACCTGCTCGCCGACCAGGAGTCGGTGCTCGGCGGGCTGGCCGACCTCGTAGTCGACCAGCGCGTCGACGTGGTCGTGGTCGCCGGGGACCTGTACGACCGCGCAGTGCCCGCCGGTGAGTCGGTTGCCGCGTGTACCAGGATATTGTCCCGAATCCGGCAGGCCGGCGCGGAACTGGTGGTCATTCCCGGCAACCACGACTCCGCCGCGCGGCTCGGCGCGTTCGGTGAGTTCGCCGCGGCAGGCGGCCTGCACCTCCGCACCCGCATCGCCGACATCGGCACGCCGGTGCTGATCAGCGATGCGCACGGTCCGGTGGCCTTCTACGGAATCCCTTATCTGGAGCCGGAACTGGCTCGGCACGCGCTGGGTGTGCCGGCGGCGCGCGGACATCAGGGAGTGTTGACGGAGGCGATGAATCGGGTGCGCGCCGACCTCGCAGGCCGTCCCGGTACGCGGTCCGTCGTGCTGTCGCACGCGTTCGTCACCGGCGGCGAACGCTCGGAGTCCGAGCGCAGCATCGCGATCGGCGGCGTGGAACTGGTGTCCGGCTCGGTGTTCGACGGCGTCGACTACGTCGCCCTCGGCCATCTGCACGGGCCGCAGGAACTGGCCGGTCGGCTGCGCTATTCCGGCAGTCCGTTGGCCTATTCGTTCTCGGAGGCCCGGCATCGCAAGTCCGTCTGGCTGGTCGAACTCGATGTCGCCGGGCTGACCGAGGTACGGCGTGTTGAGTTGCCCGTGCCCCGCCGACTGGCCACGCTACAGGGAGAACTGGCAGAACTGCTCGTCCGTCCCACGCCTGAGGAGTTGGTGCACAGCTACCTTTTCGTCGTACTGACAGATCGGGTCCGGCCGATCGACGCCATGCGGCAGCTACAGCGGCGGTTTCCGTTCGCGGTCCGCATGGAGTGGCAGCCTGCCGGTGGCCATCTTGGCGAGCCACTGAGCTACCCGGCTTCCGTCCACGTTCGCGACGACGAGGAGATCGCCTGTTGTTTCGTCGCCGACTGCCGTGGCAGTGCGCCGGTTGACGCCGAACGTGCGCTGATCGCCGAGGCTTTCGCCACGGTGCGTGGGAAGGAGGAGACCCGATGAGGCTGCATCGTCTGGACCTCACCGCCTTCGGCCCGTACCCGAACCACGAGTTCGTCGATTTCGACGCGCTCGGCCAGGACGGCTTGTTCCTGCTGCACGGCGACACCGGCGCCGGCAAGACGACGGTGCTCGACGCGGTCGCCTTCGCGTTGTTCGGCGCGGTCCCCGGTGCGCGTGGCGAGGTGAAACGGCTTCGCTGTGATTACGCGGAACCGGAAACGGTGACCGAAGTGGTCCTGGAATTCACCGTCCAGGGCCACCGGCTCCGGCTGGTCCGCAGCCCGGACTACGAACGCGCCAAACGCAATGGCGACGGCACGACCGTCCAGCGGGCGCGCGCCTCGCTGACCTGGGTCGGCGCGGCACCGAGCGGCCACACCCCGGACGGTCTGACGCGGATCGACGAGGTCGCGCGGACCGTGCAACGGCTGCTCGGCATGAACGCGGATCAGTTCTTCCAGGTCGTGCTGTTGCCGCAAGGCGAATTCGCCCGGTTTCTCCGCTCGGACACCGGTGAGCGTGAACAGTTGCTCGAGCGCCTGTTCGGTACGGAACGGTTCGCCGATGTCGAGCGGTGGTTCCGCGAGGTTCGACAGGCGCGCGGACACGCCGTGCAGGAATTGCGGCAGCAGGTACGTGAGCTGGTGGCCAGGGTGTCCCAGGCGGCCGGCGAGGAGCCGCCGACCGACGACGGGATCGCAGAGGACGCACCAGGCTCGGCATGGCTGGCCGCGGTTCGCGCCCGGCTGGCCGAAGATGCCGCGCTGGCCGGGAAGTTCGACATGCAGGCGCGGGAAGCCCGAGAGCTGGCGGATGCGGAACTCCGCCGGCTGGTGGCACTGGCCGAGCGAGTTCGTCGGGTCCGTTCCGCGCACCAGGTGCTCGCTGAACTCGGCGGATCCACGGAGCAGCGCCAGTCGTGGGCGGATGAAGTCGCTGCGGCGCGTCGGGCCGTGCCGGTGGTCGTCGCACATCGGGCCGTAGCGAAGGCGGCCGCCGAATCAGCGGTGGCGCGGCGGCGCGAGACGCGGGCCGCGGACTCGGTGCGTGCGGTGAACGGGCTGGGCACCGATTGGTCCGCGGTGCTCGAACTACCGGATGCTGTTGTCGCGCTCCGGGAGCATGCCGCCGCCCTGCGGGACCAGGCAGGCGAGCTGCGGCCGTTGGTCGCTGAGGCCGAGCGACAGCGTCTTGACGAAGCTCGCTTGGCCGAACTCGCCGAAGGCGAACGGAGAGCGGCCAGCACCGTCAGTCACGTCACCGCGCTGTTGACCGGCATACCGGTCAGGGTGGCGACGGCACGCGCCGAACTGGACGAGGCCACCCTCGCCGTCGGGCGGCTGACCGGTCTGTCCGATCGAGTCGCCGAACTCGACGCACTGCATCGCGACGCGCTCCGGCTACCGGGTATGGCGCGGGCAGCCACGGACGCCAAGTCGGACGCGTCCGACGCCATCGATCGGCATCAGTTGGCCAGAGAAGCACTGCTCGACGTTCGACAGCGGCGGCTGGCCGGCATGGCCGCCGAACTGGCCGGCAGGTTGCGGGTCGATCACCCGTGTGCGGTGTGCGGCTCGACAGAACACCCGGCACCGGCGGTGCCGACCGGGCACCAGCTCAGCGACGCCGATGAGTGCGCCGCCGCCGATGCCGAACGGACCGCCGCGACGCGACGCGAAAAATTGGTCGCCGCGGCGGCGAAGGTCGACCATCGGCTGACGGCGCTGCGCGAACGGCTGGCGGATCGCACCGCCGACGATCTCTCCGGCGCCTTGGCAGCGGTGACCGACGAGCTCGAGGCGGCACGCGACCATGCGGCGCGGCTACCAGCCCGAACAGCCGCGGTGACCGCGATGGACCAAGAAGCCGACGCGCTGCATGCGCGGCTGGCCGAGGCTCAGAGCGAGGTGACGGCGGCCAGCACCGGCCAGGCGTCGCTGGCGGCCGTGATCGACGATCGCGCCGAGCGACTGGCCATCGCCCGAGGTTCGTTTCCGGATGTGGTGGCCCGTCGTGCCTACCTGTTGGACGCGGTCTCGATCCTCGAAGCGTGCGCCGAGGCCAGTTCGGCCCGGATCGATGCCGAAGCGCGCCAGTCGGAGTCGGACGCGGTGCTCGCTGAAGCCGCCGAACAGGCCGGCTTCGGTGATCCAGCGACAGCCATCCAGGCCGCTCGGGACGAGCCTGTCGTGACAGCGCTCGCGGAGCGGTTGGCGGAAGCCGATCGCAAGGCGGCCGCGGCGCACGCGGCGCTGGCCGAACCGGAGTTGGCTGACATTCGCCCGGACACGGTCGTTGACGTGGCCGAAGCGCGCCAACTGGCACGTGAGACCGCCGCCGATGCCGAGGCGGCAAGTCTTCTGTTCGACGCCGCACAACGACGTGAGCAGGAGGTCGATCGTCTAGCCGCACGGTTGACCAAGGCCTGGGTGCGGCTGGCGCCGGTCGAGGCAGAACACCAACGGCTGGTCGCGCTCGCGGATGTGGTGAACGGCCGGGGTCAGAATGCCCGCAAGATGTCCTTGCGGTCTTATGTGCTGGCGGCACGGCTGGCCGAGGTGGCGGTGGCGGCCACGCACCGGCTGCAACAGATGAGCCAGGGCAGGTACTCGTTCGTGCATTCGGCTGCCGCCGGGCAACGAGGTACCAGGGGCGGTCTCGGCCTCGACGTGCTCGACGACTACTCCGGCCAGTCCCGGCCGGCGAAGACGTTGTCCGGCGGGGAATCGTTCCTCGCCTCGTTGTCGCTGGCTCTCGGCCTCGCCGATGTCGTCGCGACGGAAACCGGAGGTGCGTTACTGGACACATTGTTCGTAGACGAGGGATTCGGCATGTTGGACGCGGACGCATTGGATCAGGTGATGGATACACTGGATGAGCTGCGTGCCGGCGGACGCGTGGTCGGTGTCGTGTCCCATGTGGAGGAGTTAAGGCAGCGAATCCCCGTGCGGTTGTGGGTATGTAAGGCCAGAACCGGTTCGAAGCTGGAACTGACCGCCAGCTGATCCCCGCATACCCGTGCCGACCGACGCGACGGGTGGAGTCGCCGGCTCCCGGCCGCACGATCGGCGGGATGGTCGCGACAAGGCTGACTTGTGCCGACCGGTCATTGAATTGTCGGCCCAGCTCCTGCGGAAGAAACCCATGGAATGGCGGTGTACAGCACGAACAGGATGCCGCAGAGCACCTTGCGGTCGCCCAGGCGTTTGCGGCCGGAATGGTCCGTGCTGCGGGACACGGCCGCAACTCGCCGCCTTGGCGACCGCCCGCTCGTCGGGTCGAGGTGGCGCCACTGGGTGATCAGTGATCCGCGCACAGGGAGCACCGACCTGCTTGCATCGGGCATCCAGCGGATCGGCTGGTGTTCGGAGTCGGCCGGCGGCCGAGTAGTCGAGCGCGCACTCGGCCAGAGTGGTTGGGTGATCGCGGTCGGCCGGTGCTGGATTGGCTGATTGTGGCAACTTGGCTGGTGTTGTGGCGCTGGTGGGGTGGCCGATGGATTCAACTGGTCGTGGATCGGCGCTTAGGGCCGGGGCCAGCTGCGACTCGGCTGGCGATGGGCATCGACGGCTGCGTGGGCATGGGCTGTGAGCCGGTGACGGCTCGTTGGTGGGTGCGGTGGAGTGCCGGTTCGGTTGCTGCTCGGCGGGTTGCTGTGGGTGGTTTCGGCTGTAGCAGCCCGGGTGGTCGGTCAGCGAGGGATCGCGTTGGCGGGTTGTGGTCGGGGATGGCGGCGTGCGGTGGTTTGGCTTGGCCGGTTGGCCCAATGCTGGCCCGTTGGACATCGGTGCTGGTTGGCCGGGTCACGGCGGGCGGCGATGGTTGGCACCTGGATCAGGGCCGTGAATCCATCGCCGGCCGCTTGGGGCAGGGTGGTGGTGTTGGGAGTGGTCAGCGGATGGTGGTCTCGTAGTCGAGTAGCCATTGTTTGACTGGTAGGCCCCACCGGAAGCCGCCCAGGGTGCCGTCGGTTCGTAGTACTCGGTGGCATGGGACGAACAGTGCTGCCGCGTTGTAGGCGCATGCCCCCGCGGCCGCTCGGATGGCGGCTGGGCGGCCGGCCAGGGCCGCGTAATCCGTGTAGCTGATCGGCTTGCCGGGTGGGACGGTGCGCAGGACTCGCCAGGCGTGTTCCCGGAATTCGCCGGAGCGTTGGCGTACCTCTATCTCGTCCACCGCTGTCAGGTCGCCTTCGTGGTAGGCGAGGATGGATTTGGTCACGTCGCCCAGTTCGGGGCGTATCTCCAGATCTGCTGGCCACAGGGTGGCGGCCACCTGGGGGCGGAGTTCGGCCAGGTCTGCCGTCCAGCCGGCCGCCAGGACCGCGCCGTCGTCGGCTACTACCGTGGTGAACGGGCCTGCGGGGGTGTCTACCGTGCTTGCCGCTGGTGCGGGCGTCATGCTGTCCTCCTCGTTGACGCGGCTGCTGCCGCGCGCCACATGTGCATGCCGGCGTACGACCGCCACGGGCGCCATGCCTGGGATCGTGCCGTCAAACCTTCCTGGTCGCCGGGTAGTCCCAGCGCCTCCGCGCCGCGGCGTAACGCTATGTCCGTGGTGAGCAGCACGTCGGGGGAGCCGAGCACCCTGGCCAGCACATAGCCGGACGTCCACGGGCCGATGCCGGGCTGAGCCTCCAGATCGGCCCGCAGCTCGTCGGTGTCTCGGCCGACGTGTACCGCCAGTGTGCCGTCGGCCAGTGCGGCGCTCACTCGCCGTACCGTGTCGATTCTCTTGCGGGGGCCGGTCATCACTTCTCCCGCGTGTTCTGCTATCGACGCCGCTGTCGGGAACAGTGTGGTCAGTTCCTCATCCGGCGTGGGCAGCCGGTCGCCCAGTGCGTCGGCGAGGCGGGTCAGGGCGGTTCGGGCCGCTGCTACCGAAATCTGTTGGCCCAGCAGTGCTCTGAGCACGAGTTCGTCGCCGTCCACGGCACCCGGCAGGCGAATGCCCGGTACCGCCGCGACTGAGGCGGCCAGGGCCGGGTCGGCGTTGAGGACGTCGTCGATGGCCACCGGATCGGCGTCCAGGTCGAACAGCCTGCGCAGTCTGGCCACCGCGCTGCCCAGGTCGCGCAGGTCGTCCAGCCGCAGGGTGCAGGCCACGTGCCCGTCGCGGGGAGTCAGGACGGCTGTGCCGGTGCCGTGGGGGAGTCGCAGGGTGCGCGCGTAGTGCGTCGCGGTCGCGGTCTCCACGCCCGGCAGCGCGCGGGTGGCCAGGAAGTTCAGCACACCGGCGGCATCGAGGGGCGGGCGGTAGGCCAGCCGGATGGTGATGCGGCCGGGGGCCTGGCGTGGTATCCGTCGGGCGGCCCACGTCCTCAGTTCGGACGGTGTCGCGGCGAACACGTCGCGGACCGTGTCGTTGAACTGGCGGACGCTGCTGAAACCGGCCGCGAAGGCGATGTCGCCGAAGGGCAGTGTGGTCGTCTCGATCAGCAGCCGGGCGTCCTGGGCTCGGTGTGCCCTGGCCAGCGCCAGTGGGCCGGCGCCCAACTCGGCCGTCAGTACCCGGGTCAGGTGGCGTTCGGAGTAGCTCAGGCGGGTGGCCAGGCCGGGGACTCCTTCGCGCTCGACGAGGCCGTCGGCGATCAGGCGCATCGCTCGGCTGGTCAGGTCGGCGCGGAGGTTCCACTCCGGTGAGCCGGGCACGGCGTCGGGCAGGCAGCGGCGGCACGCCCGGTAGCCGGCGCCTTGGGCCGCCGCGGCCGTTGCGAAGAACTCGACGTTGCTGGACTTGGGGGTGGTGGCCGGGCAGGACGGCCGGCAGTAGATGCCGGTGGTACGCACCGCCACGATGAACAAGCCGTCGAATCGGCCGTCCCTGGCGGCCACGGCCCGGTAGGACTGCTCCGGGTCGAGACGGCGCGGCCGCACCGCGGCTTGCGGTGCCGACTCCGGTGGGACGGGTTGGCGGGGCATGTCGTTGATGCTGCCAGCAGGGTCCGACAGTGGCTGGCGGGAATCGGACACGACGGCCGGGCCGTGGTGGTGACGTACACGACAACTAGACTCGACGGTTGTGAGTGAGCCAGCAGCGCCGCGGACGCGGCCGACGATCACCAGCGTGGAGCGTACGTGAGCCTGACCCTCGGCATCGTCGGCCTGCCCAACGTCGGCAAGTCGACCCTGTTCAACGCGCTGACCCGCAACGACGTGCTGGCCGCGAACTATCCGTTCGCCACCATCGAACCCAACGTCGGGGTCGTGCCGCTGCCCGACGCCCGGCTGGACGTGCTGGCGAAGCTGTTCGAATCGCAGCGGATCGTGCCGGCGGTCGTGTCGTTCGTCGATATCGCGGGCATCGTCAAGGGTGCGTCCGAAGGTGCCGGGATGGGCAACCAGTTCCTCGCCAACATTCGTGAGGCCAACGCGATCTGCCAGGTGATCCGGGTGTTCGACGACCCGGATGTGGTCCACGTGGACGGCGCCGTCGATCCGGCGGGCGACATCGAGACCATCAACACCGAGCTGATCCTGGCCGACCTGCAGACCCTCGACAAGGCGCTGCCCAGGTTGGAGAAGGAGGCCCGCGTCCGCAAGGAGGCCCGGCCCGCGCTGGAGAACGCACAGGCCGCGCGGGCATTGTTGGACAGCGGTCGGACGCTGTTCTCCGCCAGGTCCGAAGTGGACTCCTCAGCGTTGCGCGAGCTGAGCCTGCTGACCGCCAAGCCGTTCCTGTACGTGTTGAACTCGGACGAGGCCGTGCTGACCGACGAGGCCCGCCGCAAGGAACTGCGAGAACTGGTCGCGCCAGGGGACGCCGTTTTCCTGGACGCCAAGGTCGAAGCCGAACTGCTCGAACTGGACGAGGAGTCAACGCGCGAGCTGCTCGAATCGATCGGCCAGCCCGAGCCGGGCCTGTACTCGTTGGCACGCAGCGGATTCCACACCCTGGGGTTGCAGACCTACCTCACCGCGGGCCCCAAGGAGTCGCGTGCCTGGACCATTCCGGCCGGATCGACCGCCCCGCAGGCCGCAGGCGTGATCCACACGGATTTCGAGCGCGGCTTCATCAAGGCCGAGATCGTGTCGTACGACGATCTCGTCGCCGCGGGCTCGATGGCGGCGGCCAGAGCGGCCGGCAAGGTCCGCATGGAGGGCAAGGACTACGTGATGGCCGACGGCGACGTGGTCGAGTTCCGCTTCAACGTGTAGCGCGCGTAGGTCAGAGGCTTCGACGGCTGTGCACGGTGTACCAGAGGACGGCACCGGCCACGAGCACGATGCCGGCCAGGGACAGGCCGCCGACCAGTAGGTCGGCAGAAGTGTGGTCCGGCGTACCGGTTCTGGTCGCGGCGCTGGCCGGTAGTGCGACCACTGCGGTCAGGACCACGATCAGTACTGCCATCGCGCTGGTCAGGGCTGCTGTTCGTGTGAGCGGGTTGATCATGCCGCGGTTCCTCCTTTCTTCGGGGGACGCGTCGGCCCTGCGGCGGGTGGCGTGAAAGTAGTCCAGGTCACAGGCGGTGCCACTGGATCGGGTGATGGCCGGTAGTTTGATGTGGCTGCGCGAAGGGAAAACCGAGGGAACGGATACCGTGGATGGCGACCGTCCCGGTACAGGGAGAGCGGATTCGTGAACGTGCGTGCCATTGAGGCCCGGATACTCAGCGTCGCCCCGTGGCTGCTCGGCGCTTCGGTTGTGCTGCATTTCGCGTTGGTGGCCACGCAGACCAAGATGACCATGATCGACCTCATGGTCTACCGGGACGGCTCGCCGAGCCTGTTGCGGGGCACGCTCTACGACTGGCACCTGACCGAGTACTCCCAGCAGTTCGCGTTGCCGTTCACGTATCCGCCGTTCGCCGCCGTCATCTTCATTCCGCTGTCGTGGCTGCCGTGGGTGCTTGTCAGGTGGTTGTGGCAGATCGTGTCGGTGGCCTGCCTGTGGTGGCTGGTTCGGCTGTCGTTGCGGCTGATCGCGCGGGACCGTGCCGATGACGCCGTCACCGAGGACGTCTGGCGCCGTCGGGCGATGATGGTCACCGCGTTGGCGATGTGGATCGAACCGGTCCGGACGACGCTGAACTACGGCCAGGTGAACCTGCTGCTGGCGGCGATCGTGCTGGCCGGCATGGTGAGCACGCGACCGGTGCTGTCTGGGCTGAGCGTCGGGCTCACCGCGGGCATCAAGCTCACACCTGCCCTGTCCGGCATCTACTTCCTGGCCACGAAGCGGTGGGCCGCCGCGTTCTGGTCGGCGGTCGCGTTCGCGGTGACCGTCGGGATCGCCTACGTGGTGTCACCCACACAGTCGACGTTGTACTGGTTCCACCTGCTCGGCCAGACCGACCGGATCGGGCCGGTCGGATCGGCGATCAACCAGTCGTTGCGGGCGGCGCTCTCCAGAACCGTCGGCTACGACGTGGGATCGGGGCCGATCTGGTTGGCCGGTGCCGCGGTGGCCGCCGTGCTGCTGTACTTCGCGCTGCGGGCGGCGATCCGGGCCGGGGACACGCTGGCCGGTGTGGTGTCGGTGCAGTTCTTCACCCTGTTGGTGTCGCCGATCTCGTGGAGCCATCACTGGGTGTGGATGGTGCCGGCCGTGTTGTGGCTCGTCTACGGGCGCGCCGCGGGCGGGCGGCTGGTGACGATCACCGCGGTGGCGTGGCTGGTCGCGGTGGGCAGCTTCGTGATCTCGTTTCTGCTGGTGCTGCAGAGCTCGATCTGGGTGATCTCCCGGCCGTGGTATGCGTCGCTGCTCGGGTGGGTCTACCCGGCGTGCGGGTTGCTCACCCTGGTGGCGATCGGGGTGGCGCTGCGCCGGCACAAGTCACCCGCCCCCGTGCCGGTGGTGGCCGAGGAGGCCACCGCCAACTAGGCCCGGACCGCGTCGATCGTCGAGTCGATGTCGCCGGCCAGCGCCAGGTCCTTCGCGGTGATGCCGCCGGCCGAGTGGGTGCTGCACCGGAACGTGAGGGTGCGCCACCTGATGTCGATGTCCGGGTGGTGGTTGTCGCGTTCCGCTATCTCCGCGACGCGGTCCACCACCTCGACGGCCTGCGGGAAGTCGTCCAGTTCCACCGTGCGGACCAGGGCGTCGCCGTCCCGCCGCCAGCCGGTCAGGCCGGCGATGCCCTTGTCGATCGCTGCGTCGTCGAGTAGTTCGGTCATGGGTCGTATCGTGCCCGAGATCAGCCGTCCTTGGTGACGACGCGCGCCAGCGCAAGCGACCAGCCGATCACGCCGTAGCAGGCGGCCTCGAGAATCCCGTGGACAAGGCCGCTGGTGGGCATCGGATCGCGCAGCACGTCGGTCAGCGATGTCCACGAGTTGGTCAGCAGATACGGCTGCAGCCAGCTCAGGGACGGGATCGACGACAGCACGCCGAACACGATCGCGCCGGCCAGCGTCGCCGCCATCACCACCATCGGGTGGTCCGTGCACGCCGACACGGCCAGCGCCACCGCACACACCGCCCAGATCTGCACGGCCACCCACCCGGTCGCGATGGCCACCCGGCCCAGCGCCGCGCCGAACGACAACGTGGTGCCGTCAAACGTGATCATGCCATGGGCCCCGATCACGATCAGACCGGTGATCATGCCGACGGCCGCGATCAGCACGCACGCCGTGAGCACCGCGACCGCGACGCCGAACGACTTGACCACCAACAGTCGCACCCGGCCGACCGGCGCCACCAACAGCGCGCGCAACGTGCCGTTGGACGACTCGCCTGCCAGCGCGTCCGCCGACCACATCGCGCCGACCAGCGGCAACAGCACGGCCAGCGTGATGGTCAGCGCGGTGATCGGCAGCACGAAGCCGTTGTCGACCAGGTTGGTGATGATGTTGCTGCCACCACCGTTGTCGCGCGGGCCTCTGCCGATCTGGGTGCCGATCGCGATCACCACCGGCACGATGGCCAGCAGCGCCAGTGCGATCCAGGTGCGTGGCCTGCGGAACACGACCGTCAGTTCGGAGCGCAGCAGTCGGCTGATCGGCGCGTGCGTCGCGCCCGCGACCGGCCGACTCGGCGCGGTCAGCGTCGCGGCGGTCATCGTTGTTCCCCCGTAGCGTCGATATCCGTGTTCTCGGTCAGGCGGGCGAACAGTTCCTCAAGGTCGGCCCGTTGCCGTCGTACCTCGTGCACCGGGACACCGGCGCGTACCAGCGTTTCCACCACGACCGGCGCCGTGGTGCCGGCCAGGTCCACCAGCAGCCCGTCCGCCACTATGCGGACGCCGATCCTGTTGTCCCGCAACGCTTCCACCGCTTCGGTTTGGGCGGGCGTGGTCACCAGGAGGGTGGGGTTGCCGGCTTCCAGCAGCGGCGCCAGTTCCCCCTGGGCCACCAGGTTGCCACGGTGCAGCACGGCAACGTGCGTGCAGGTGGCCTCCACTTCGGACAGTAGGTGCGACGACACCAGCACGGTGGTGCCGGCCGCGTGCAGCTCCGCGATCACCCTGCGGATCTCCCTGGTGCCGGCCGGGTCGAGGCCGTTGGTCGGCTCGTCCAGGATGACCAGGTCACGCGGCACGAGCAGCGCGGCGGCCAGGCCGAGGCGCTGCTTCATGCCCAGTGAGTAGGCGCGGTACCGGCGATTGCGCGCGTCGGTCAGGCCGACCCGCTCCAACGCGTCGGTCACGGCCGCGGCGATCTGCCTGGTCGGCAACAGCGGTTCGGCCGCGGCCACCCGGCGCAGGTTGTCCATACCGGACAGATACGGGTGGAAACCGGGCCCCTCGACCAGCGCGCCCACCCTGGGCAGCGCATGCGCGGCGCCGTTGGGCATGTCGTGGCCCAGGAGTTGGACCTCGCCCTCGGTCGGCCGGACAAGGCCCAGCAGCATCCGGATGGTGGTGGTCTTGCCGGATCCGTTGGGGCCCAGCATGCCCAGCACGCAGCCGGCCGGCACGTCCAGGTCGAGGCGGTCCACCGCGACCGTGCCGCGGAACGTCTTGCGCAGGCCCCGGCTGCTGGCAGCGAGCTCGGGACCCGCCGGGGCGGGCGCCGCGATCGCGGCGCCCGCCCCCTCCCTGATATCCGTGGCAGTCCCCCCGGTGGAAGTCACTTCGTGCTGCCCAGCGCGGTGGTCAGGAGCTGCTGCGGCACGAACCCGGCCGCGACCCGGCCGTCCGACGTGATGATCGCATTGCCCACGTTGGTGCTGACCAGCCAGCCAGAACCCCAGGTCCCGCTGACCGGCTTGCCGAACTCGCGGACCAGGCCCAGCATGCTGCTGCTCTTGTCCGACTGTCCCGACAGTCCGGACGACGAGGTGGGCACCTGCACGACCAGCACGGTCTCCCAGCCCTTGCCCACGATCGTCGGCGCGGTCTGGCCCGCCATCGTGGCCGACTGCTGGTCGGTCTTGTCACCATTGGTCACGGTGGCGCCGGCCGGCGGCGTGAACCGGAACAGCGACGGGTCCTGCGCGCCGACGTTCAGGCTGCTGAAGCCGATCTGGATCGCCGGCGTGTCGGTGTTGTTCGCCAGCACGGTCAGCCGCAGCGGGACGTGGGTCTGCGCGTCGACCGAGATCCGCACCTGGCGCAGCAGCGTGCGCTGGTTCGCCTTCGGCGTCAGCACCAGGTCGTACGCCGGGCGGTTGGCGACCAGGTCGGTGCCGTCCACCGAGACGGTGCTGATCTGCTGCACCGCTGCCACTACCTGCTTGGCCGCGGTGGCCGGGTTCAGGTCCTGGTTCGACGTGCCGGCGGGCGCCTTGCCGTTCGTCTTGGCGCCGTGATGGTGCTCGGTCACCGTGCGGGTGGTGGAGTTCCAGTCGTATAGCGTGGTGCCGTCGTTGACCAGCGTTTCCTCGCTGTTCGGCGCCGGGATCGACAGGCGCGTGCGGCCGGTGCCGTCGGTCCACACCCGGATCTGGCTGGTGCCGCCCGCCAACTGCGCCGGCAGGCCGGGGATGGCCGGCAGGCCGAGGTTGTTGTCGATCTCCACCGTGCCGGCCATGGCCGGTGGTGACGCGGTGAGCACCGACTGCACGAGCGCTGCCGGCGTGGTGCTCGGCAGGGTCGGTGACTGCCCTGCCCCGGCCGGCGCGGCCAGGAAGCCGAGCCCGACCGCCCCCGCGACCACACCGATCGTCGCAACCCCGAGTGTCGCGTTCCTGCGGTTCATGCCGCCTCCCTTGCGGTTTGGTACTGCCGAGCGTGCACCCGGGTAGCTGAGATGGCGCTGAGAGTGGTGACACGACTGAGAGATCACTGAGAGTCGGTCCCCATCTGCGGCATTCTGTGCAGGTGAAGCCACGGGTGCTTGTCGCGGACGACGAACCGGGTGTCCGGCGCGCGCTGGAGCGCGGGCTGGTCGCCGAGGGTATGGACGTGGCGGCCGCCGCGGACGGGCCGAGCGCCCTGCGAGCCGCGCTGACCGGCGCGTTCGACGTCGTGCTGCTGGACATCATGCTGCCCGGCCTTTCCGGCTACCGGGTGCTGGAGCGGCTGCGGGCCGAGGGCGTGCGCACCCCGGTGCTGCTGGTGTCGGCGAAGGACGGTGAGGTCGACCAGGCCGACGGGCTGGACCTTGGCGCGGACGGCTACCTGGTCAAACCGTTCTCGTTCCGGGTGCTGGTGGCGCAGGTGCGGGCGCTGCTGCGGCGGTCGTCCGGCGAGGGTTCCCGGCAGCGGCTGCGGATCGGGCAGTTGGACGTGGAACGGGCTCGTCGGCAGGTGCGGTGGGCGGGCGCGCTGGTGGCGCTGAGCCCTCGGGAGTTCGCGGTGCTGGACGTGCTGGTCAGCCGGGCCGGCTCGGTGGTGACCAAGGACGAGCTGCTCCGCGCGGTGTGGGGCGACGAACAGGCCGCCACCCGCAACGCGGTCGAGGTCTACGTCGGCTACCTGCGGCGCAAGCTGGAGGCGGTGGGCGCGGGCGACGTGCTGCGCACCGTGCGCGGCCACGGCTACCTGGCCACCACCACTGAACTGGACACGGCGCTGGGCGGGCCGGCCGGGGACGCCGCGGGGTGACCGGCTGGCTGCGCGGCTGGTGGCTGCGGCGCACGGTGCGATCCCGGATCACGCTGGTCGCCACCACGGTCACTGTCCTGTGCCTCGCGGTGCTGGCCCCGGTAACCAGCGCGTTGCAGGGCACGCTGCTGCTCGACTCGGCCGACGCCGACCTGCAGGCCCGCCTCCAGTCGGGCAGCGCCGCGGTGTCCGCGGGGCAAGCGCCGACGTCGGCGCCCGGCGACATCGTGGTGCGCGTGCTGGACCGGGCAGGCGATCCGGTGGACGGCGGGCCCGCCGCGCCGCTGTCGGTCGACCAGCTCACCGGCCTGGAGGGCGGCGCAGGCGTGCTGGATGTCGCTGCCAGCCCGCCCCGGCGATGGCTGGGCACGGTGGTCAGCGGGCCGGACGGCAGCCAGCGGCTGGTGGTGGCCGGTGCCGCGTTGGTCGGGTTCGACCAGGCGCGGGGGCTGGCGTTCCAGTGGGCGCTGGTGGCCGCGTTGCTGGCCGGGGCGGCGGCCGGCGGGGCGACCTGGCTGGCGGTGCGCGGCTCACTGCGCCCGGTGCAGCGGATGCGGCTGGCCGCCGCCGCGTTGCCGCCGGGGGAGCGGTTGCCGGTGCCGGCGGCACGCGACGAACTGCGCGCCATGGCCGAGGCGATCAACGCCCTGCTGGCCCGGCGGGACGAGGCGCGGCAACGACTACAGCGGTTCACCGGTGACGCAGCGCACGAACTGCGGTCCCCGGTGGCGTCGATCCGGGCGCAGGCCGAGGTCGCCGTGCTGCATCCGGACGCGTCGCTGGCCCAGGAGGTGCTGACCGAGGTCGTGGCCGAGTCGGAACGGCTGTCCGCGCTGATCGACGATCTGCTGGTGCTGTCCCGGTCGGACGCGGGGGAGCTGCCGGCGGCCGGGCCGGTGGACCTCGCGCTGGCCGCGCAGGCCGCGATCGGCCGGTTGGCACCGGACGGGCCGCCGGTGCGGCTGCGGGTGCCGACCGTGTCGTGCGCGGTGTGGGCGGCGCCGGCAGAGTTGGATCTGGTGCTGGACAACCTGTTGCGCAACGCAGTGCGCTACGCGCGGGCACAGGTCACGGTGTTCGTGCTGCCCACACCCGGCGGCGGTGCGCGGCTGCTGGTGGACGACGACGGCCACGGCGTGCCGGAGGAGCACCGCGCTCGCGTGTTCGACCGGTTCTACCGGGTGCACGACGACCGCGGCCGCGCCACCGGCGGGTTCGGGCTCGGGCTGGCCTTGGTCGCCGAGGTCGTGCGGCGGCGCGGTGGCGCGGTGTCGGTGACCGAGTCGCCGGACGGTGGTGCCCGGTTCGACATCCGGTGGCCCGGTTCGCTGCTGGCCCGAGGTCACTCGATCGGTGAGGGCAGGCGGCGGGCAGGATTCGTCGGGTGACCTATCTGCCGGCACTGCGTGGCACGGCGCTGATCGACGCGCCGGCCCGCACCGTGGCCGCCGCGGTGGCCGAGCCGTGGTTGCTGCGGCAGGCCGTTGCGCAGTTCGGCGTGCGGTTGTCGGGGCCGGATGGGCAGCTCGCGGTCGGGGATGTGTTGGTACTGCGTCGGTTTCGGTGGGCGGTCCGGCTGCGGGTGGCCGCGGCGGACGAGCGCGGCCTGCTGTTGACCGGCGGCGGGGCGCGAATGAGTGCGACCGTGGTGCCCGGCGATGCCGGCACGCTGCTGACCTGTGCCATCGGCTGGACGCCACCGGCCGCGTTGCTCGGTCGGCTCGTGGACCGGGCCGTTGGCCGGCGGTGGGCGCTGCGGCTGTTGTCCGCGTTGCTGTCCGGGGTCCGGCGTCGGGCTGAGCAGTTGGCCACCGCGCCCGTGGTGGTCGGCGCCGTGGTCCGGGACGGCAAGACCGTGCTGGCCGCGCAACGGGCGCGGCCGCCGGTTCTCGCCGGGCGGTGGGAGTTTCCCGGCGGGCGGGTGGAGGCCGGTGAGGACGAGCGCGCCGCGCTGGCCAGGGAGTGCCGCGAGGAGTTGACGGCCGACGTGGTCGTCGGCGAGCGGCTCGGGCCGGATCTGGTGTTGCCGAGCGGCTGGGTGCTGCGGCTGTATCTGGCCGAGCTGGCGCCCGGCGCCCAACCGGTAGCGGCTGAGCACCGGGCGATCCGCTGGGTGTCCTCGGCCGAGTTCGCCGAACTGGACTGGCTGGACGCCGACCGCGTCGTCCTGCCCGCGGTCGCCGAAGCACTGGCGCCAGAGAGCTGACCCGTCAAGGCGACAGCCGCCGAGACCCTCAGCCGTGCCAAGCACGCACCAGAGCTACAAGCGCGGCAAGTAACTGGCACCGAAGCAATAAGACAAGCGCCGGCGGCGGCTGCGCACGATGTGTCAACCGATCCGGCCACCCGCATCGGCGCTGACCGACCGCGAGCGATGCGCTAACCGATGCCGGCCACCCGCATGGCCGCCGCCAGATCGGGGGCGGGCTCGTTCCCTGG
>CAVPCF010000175.1:0-8857 GCA_963702275.1 Candidatus Melainabacteria bacterium | reverse complement strand
CATTATTGCTGGCCATCCTCGGCGAGCTGAAGATGGCCAGGTTCGGGCTGAACCCCGGCTGGTTGAACATGGCGATCTTCGGCGCGCTGGACGAGACCAGGCACACGCACATCACGCTGTCCGTCGCGCACGAGTTCGTCGGCAAGGACCCGCAGTACGACTGGGCGCAGAAGACGTTCCACACCAACGAGCGGGGCCGATCGCGCTGCGGTCGCTGTTCGACTCGATGATCATCTCCCCGAACGTCGGTCCGCGACCACCTCAGCAGCCACCGTCCCCTGCCCGGCGATCACGTCCACATCGTCATACGCCGGCAGATAACGGCTGCCGGGAGCAGCAGAGGCGGACTGGGCCGCGGCTGCCGCGTCCGCGTACCGGGTGCCCACTCGGACCAGGCGCGCCCCGGCGGCTTCGATCCGGCGTGCCTTGCCCGCCGGCACCGTCTCCGGGACGTACACCACCGCCGGCAGGCCCAGTAGCTGCGCCGCGGTCGCCACAGCCAGACCGTGGTTCCCACCGGATGCCGTGACAACCAGATCCGGGCGTGGGCCCAGCAGCAACGCGTTCAGCGCACCACGTAGTTTGAACGATCCCGTGAGCTGCAGGTGTTCCAGTTTGAAGACCACCGGCTGCCCATCGACGGAAGCGTCCAGAATGGGCGTGCGCCGGACGTACAGCCGGATCCGGCGCGCGGCGGCCGCGACATCGGCTTCGGTGGGCAGGGCGGTGGTTGTCATGCCTCCACTCTGCCACCGGCGGCCGCGCGGGCCTTGTGCAGCAGGGCCACCACCTCGCTGACCACCAGCTCACCGGCCTCCGGACCGAACACACTGGACAGTGCCTCGTACTGGCCGTCGCGGTAGGCCCGTTCGTCGGCCAGGTAACCGAAATAGCCGTCCGTGTAACCGACGGTCCTGGTGTGCGGGAACGGGCTGGCGGCGCGGATCTGGTCGCCGAAGCACGTGAACGGCTCGACGGGCAGGTGCGCCCAGGCCACGTCGCCCATGGACACCACGCTGATCGGCAGTACGAGTTCGGCCGGCAGCGGCGCCTCGCGCAGTGCGGACAGCGCCAGCGCGCCCTCGCACCGCGTCCTCGCGAGTCGGATGTCGGGGGTTTCCTGGCCGTCGCCGGGATCGAGCGCGGCCCACGCTTGTTCCGCCGCGGCAAGGGTTTTGCGGGCCACGGCGGCCGTGGGCAGCGGGCGGGTCGGCACGGTGCACGTGCTGCGGAGCACCATCGGTTCGGCATCGTTCAGGGGGACCGCCTCGGCGTTCAGTACGCCGCGCAGCACGGCGCCGGCCAGCATGGCGCCCTGCCGGTCGGCCTCCGCGAACGTCGAGCCGCGGCGGGTGAACCTGGTGCTCGCGTCGCCCGCGGCGCCCTGCAGGAACGCCACCACGGGCGGGGTTTCCACGCCTTCCGTCTCCTGCAGCGCGGCGCGCAGCACGCGCCGGGTCGCGGCCGGATAGTCGGCGGAATAGTGCAGGTTCGCGTGGCCGAGCACGGTCGGGTGGCACGCGTAGTCGAACAGCACCGCGACGACGGCGTTCTCCGCGTCGCGCAGGGTCAGCACACCCGCGCTGGTGTCGTGGGGGCCTGCCGGGTCGTGCCGGTTGGCGCCGACACCCACGTTCGGCACCGTGTGCCAGCCGGTGGTGACCGTGGTCCGAATCGCTGGCAGGCGACGGGCGCCGCGGGAGATGTCCTTGATCAGCCGGTCGATCGCCTCGTCGTCCCCGGCCGACCGCCGGCCGCGCAACGGACGCAACCACGTCGCCGGGCCCGAATGGGTGTGTGACGAGCAGACCAGCACGGCGTCCCGGTCCAGACCGATGTGGTCGGCGACCACGGTCCGGATTCGGGCGGCCGTGTCGCTGTCCAGGCTCAGCGCGTCCACCGCGACCCAACACACCGAGTCACGCTCGCCGGACAGCCACAGCAGACTGGCGGTCAGCCGATCGTGGGTGCCCACCGCCGGTTGCGGCTCCCGCGCCACGTAACCCCCCAGCGGCACCTTTGTCGGCGGGGTCACGTCCACTGTCGTGGCTGCGTATCTCAGCGCTGTCATCACATACCCGACTGGCTAGGTTGGCTTGTCCCGTTGGCTGCTGCCCGCAACCCGGCCGCCACGTCGACCACGCCGTCCCGGCCGGCGTGCATGGCCACGGCGGCCAGTTCGGCGGCGGTCGGCGCGGTACTGGTGAGCACTTCGAGCACCATCGGCAGGTTCAGCCCGGCCACCAGGTGCAGATCCGGATCGCGCAACGCCAGCAGGCCGACCGCGTTGGCCGGGCTGCCGCCCATCAGGTCGGCCAACACGAGCGCGGCGTTACCGCCTGCGGCAGCGGCGACCCGCTCGGCGACCTCCTCGGTACTGCCGTGCGGCGACAGGGAGACGGTGGCGACCCGGGGTTGCTCGCCCAGGATCATCTCGACGGCATCGCGGACACCGTCCGGATACCCGCCGTGCCCGACGAAGATCACCGGGATCGTGCTCATGCCGTCCCCTTCGCGTCCGTCGCGCGGCGGCGCCGGCAACGGTTGACCACAGTCAACGATGCCGGCGCCGTCCGCGCAACACTCGGTTGATGATCCTGACCCGTCAGTGACTTTTGTCAGGGTGTGGTGGGCAGTGCCTTGGCGAACCAGCCCAGCCCACCGAGCGTCAGTCCGATCGCGAACAGGACCACGATCGCCCAGATCGGGTTGAGCCGGAACCGCTTGAGCAGGAAGTAGATGAACGCGGTCAGCAGCACCGGCAGCAGGAACGGCAGCACCTGGTCGATCTGGCTCTGCACGGTCACCGGCGCGGCCGCCTTGCCGCCCGCGACGCCCTTGCTCGAGTAGTGCAGCGTGGTCACGATCTTCACGATGCTGGGGATGAACCCGCCGAGCACGATCAGGCCCAGGATGACCAGCGCCTCGTTGAACCGTTGCAGCGCACCGGAAGCCAGATGCCTGATCAGGTTCTTGCCCTGCTGGTAACCGAAGTCGAACTGCCAGCGGCGAACCAGGTAGTAGGGGACGAGCACCATGATCGCGGCGAAGATCGGGCCGATGATCTGCCCGTTCAGCGCCCAGTTCGACGCGAGCGTGAAGATGATGCTGTTGTAGACCACGAAGGTCAGCGCGTCACCGATGCCGGCGAGCGGGCCCATCATGGCGATCTTCATGCCGTCCGCCGAGACGGCGGAGCCGCCTTCCTCCATGGCGATGGTGCTGCCGAGAATGAACGGGCCGCCGATGATCGGTGAAGTGTTGAAGAACGCGAGATGGCGTTGCATCGCCTCGGCGAACGACTTGTCGTCGCGGTGCAGGTGGCGCAGCACCGGGATGATCGCCCAGCAGAAGCCGAGCGCCTGCATCCGTTCGTAGTTCCAGGAGATCTGGAACGACCAGAAGTACCGCCAGAACGACCGGTTGAGCACGCCGCGCGGCAGGGTGGGGCGTCCTTCGGTCGGCGTCGGCTCCGCGACGCGCTCGATGGTGTCAGACATTGGAGGCCTCCCCTTCCTGGTCGGCTGACTGGTCGGTGCGGCTGGTCGGCGGGGTCGCGGTCGGTGTCTGCGGCCGCAGGGTGACGAACATGATCGCGATCGCCACGCCGAACAGTGCGATGCCGAGCAGGCTGACCTTCATGTAGGCGAAGAGCACGTAGCCGATCAACAGCATGTACCAGTAGCGGGCCACCGGCAGCAGCGTGAGCAGCATGGCGAAACCGACCGCGGGCAGGACCGCGCCGACGAGTGTCATGCCGTTGGTGAACCAGGCCGGAATGTGTTTCTCCACCGTGGCAACGGCGCCGCTGTAGTAGACGGCGAGGAACGTCGGCACGGCACGGACCGCCGCCCACGGGATGAACGCCGTCCAGTGCAGGGCCGTCAGCTCTCGTGTCTTGCCGGACATGGCGGCGACGTCCGCGCGGTGGATCCAGAACGTCGGCAGGAACCGGCCGATCGGGTCCAGCGCGGTCAGCAGCAGTGCGGCCGGGATGCCGAGGCCGATGCCGATGGTGAGCTGGTGGGCGAAGTCGCCGCCGCCCGCGTGGGCCAGGGCGGTGCCGACGATGGCGCCGGTCGTGTAGTCCGGGATCGTCGCGCCGCCGTAGGTGTAGATGCCCAGCGCGGCCAGTTCCAGCGTGGCGCCGACCGCCATGCCGAGGGTGACGTCGCCGATGACCAGGCCGGCGACCGTCCCGGCGATCAGCGGGCGACTCGCGTAGATCAGTGTCGGTCCGAGAACGTCGTAGATGCAGAAACATGCCCACAACGTGAGCACCACAGCGGTGAGCAACATCCGCTTTCTCCAGGTCCCGAGGTTGGAGTTCACTCTTTTGGACTAGACCAGTGACCTAAATCTCACGGCAGGTTAACACCGGATATATTGCAGTCAAGACCGAAGCGTGGGAAGTTACCAGGATGTCACCGAAAGCGGTGAATTATTGACAGCGCAACAAGACGGGCCTGGTCAGAGCTTCTTCTTCGCCATCAGGCGAAGGAAGTCGTCCGGCTTGTTGGACGGCATCATCTGGCTGGAGAGCGACCCGGCCAGCTCGGCGATCCGCCGGTAGACCTTGGCATTCTCCTCGGTCACCGAGATCGACCTGGTGACCATGGTGAACTTCGAGCCGGGCCGGGGGGCCTGGTTGCCCACGTTGATCTCGGCGGCCGTCACCCCGGCCTCGAGCAGCGCGAGACAGTCGTCCGGGAACTTGGCCAGGATCATGATCTGCTCGCCCGCCGCTGCCGGGCTCGCGCAGTGCGCCACGGTGTCCGCGATCGACAGCACCGATGTCCGCACGCCACGGGCGGCCTGCGGCAGCAGCACCCGCTGGAACTCGTCGGCGGCGACCTCGTCGTTGGCGACGATCAGGTGGTTGGCGCCGATCGCGCCGACCCATGCGACGGTGACCTGGCCGTGGATCAACCGGTTGTCGATCCGAATGTGCTTGACGGGCATTGGTGGCGATCCTCCGTTCCACCATCCGGGAACGCATGGCCACGCCACGCTACCGGCGCCGACCAGGACGGGCAATCGGGTGTCGGTGTCACGTTTCGCCCCGCTTCGACGTGCCGCGCCGGACCCGTGACCCGGCAGGTGATAGGCAGTGCTGGTGCCTGACAAGCCCTGGCCGACCGAGACCGCGACCGCCATCGGCGCCATGCCCGGAACCGACCCGACGGAGGCGGCCCGCACGGTGGTCGGCGAACTCCCACATCTGCCGTGCCTGCCAGAACTGCCGGCAAGGGGCGTCGGCGCCGACATCATCGGCCGCACCGCTGCGGTACTTGTCGACCTGCCGATCGAGGTGGTGCCGTCGGGCTACCGGGTCGCCGCGCATCCCGGCATGGACCAGCGGCGCGCCGTCGATCTGCTGCGTCGTGACCTGGACAGCTTCCAGGAGGTCGCGCGGGCGCCGTTGGTCAAGATCCAGGTGGCCGGGCCGTGGACGTTGACCGCCGGTATCGAACTGATGCGTGGCCATCGGGTGCTCACCGATGCCGGCGCGCTGCGGGAGTTCACCGAGTCGCTGTCCGAGGGACTCGCCCGGCACGTGGCCGAGGTGGCCGCGCGGACCGGCGCCGAGGTCATCGTCCAACTGGACGAGCCGACGCTGCCGACGGTCCTGGCCGGCGCGCTGCGGACCCCGTCCGGCTACGGCACCGTCGCCGCGGTGCCCGAGACGGACGCCCGCGACCTGCTGGCCACGGTGATCGGCGCGGCCCGATCGGCGACTGGTCAGCCCGTCGCCGTGCACTGCTGTGCCGACCGGCCGCCGATCGGGCTGCTGCGCGACGCGGGCGCGGACCTGATCTCGCTGGACGCCACCCTGCTCCCGGCAGACGCGTGGGACGAGTTCGGTGAGGCTTGGGAAGCCGGGATCACGATGATGTTGGGCCTCGTCCCGTCGACGGACCCACCGGCCCCGGTCACCCTGCTCGACGTGGCGAAACCCGTGCTGCGCCTGGTCGACCGGCTCGGCTTCGACCGGGCCGTCCTGGCCGACCGCGCCATCCCGACACCGACGTGCGGCCTGGCAGGCGCGAGCACGACGTGGGCCCGAAGGGCGCTGGAGTTGTCGGCCGAACTTGCCAAGGCGTTCGTCGAGCCACCCGAATCGTGGGCGACGCCCTGAACAGGCGCGCACAATGGCCTGCATGACGTGGTTTCGCCGGCGCCAGCCGAAGGCGACCCAACCGCCCGACCCGGCCACCGCGGCCCGCGCGTTCTGGGCCCGCTGGGACGAACTGTTGCCCAGCATCAGCTCGGCACTGGGCGACCGGGAGCTCAGCCGCGTCGAACACGACCTGTGCGTTGCGGTCGCGGCGGTGCATCCCGAGCTGCACTTCTCGCTGGACCGTGGTCAGCAGGCGGTGTACGCGCTGGTGGTCAGCGGTCAGGAGGACCCGGCGCTGCGCCCCTACACGGACGCGTGGAAGGCGGCCGCGCCACCCAACGACGTGCTGTGGGAGTTCCACGACTCGGTGCCGGCCGTGCCCGACCCGGACGGCGTGACCGTCAACCTGTCCGGCCACCGGATCAGCCTGGCCGACTTCCGGCTTGCGGCACTGGTGGACGAGGTCGCGGGCGTGGTGGACGTGGCCGTCTACCACCCCGAACTGTCCGAACTGGACGAACCAGGCCGCTCCGCGATGACGTTCCTGCCCCTGGACGCCACACTGGGCGAACGCCTCGCCGGCGAACGCCTGCGACGCGTCGAAGCCGCGGCACACGAACCGGAGAACGCCATCACACTGCGGGAACTGCGCGAGCTGGTCATCGCGCTGGCCGACCGGGCATCGGGCCCGGAACCGCTGTAGCCCGTGCCAGGTCGAGAAATGTCCGGGTGAGTCGCTAGTGTGGGCCTGTGACCAGCCAAGACGAGGCGCTCTCCGCCGCTGAAGGCGCCGTGGACGTGCCCAGCGCCGTGCGGGAGCGGCACGCGGTGCTCGCCGATGAGTTGCGCGGGCATCAGTTCCGCTACTACATCCTGGACTCGCCGACCATCTCCGACGGCGAGTTCGACACGTTGCTGCGCGAACTCCAGGCCATCGAGGACGCCCATCCGTCGCTGGTCACGCCCGACTCGCCGACCCAGAACGTCGGTGGCGCGTTCTCCACCGAGTTCTCCGCGCACGACCATCTGGAGCGGATGCTCAGCCTGGACAACGTGTTCGGCACCGACGAACTGCACGGCTGGTGGGACCGGGTCGAGAAGGCCCTGGGCGGTCCGGTGCACTACCTGTGCGAGCTGAAGATCGACGGCCTCGCCATCAACCTGCTCTACCAGGACGGCAGGCTCGTCCGGGCGCTGACCAGGGGCGATGGCCGCACGGGCGAGGACGTCACGCTCAACGTGCGCACCATGCGCAGCGTGCCGGAAGTGCTGACCGGCACGCAGGAGTACCCGGTGCCGCCGCTGGTCGAGGTGCGTGGCGAGGTGTTCTTCGTGGTCAGCGAGTTCACCGAGTTGAACGCCCGGCTGGTCGAGTCGGGCAAGCCGCCGTTCGCCAACCCGCGCAACGCCGCGGCCGGGTCGCTGCGCCAGAAGGATCCCCGGGTCAGCGCGAGCCGGCCGCTGCGGATGATCTGCCACGGCCTCGGCAAGCGCGAGGGCTTCCACCCCGAACGCCAGTCCCACGCGTACGAGGCGCTGCGCGCGTGGGGGCTGCCGGTGTCTCCCCACACCAAGATCCTCGACACGTTCGAGCAGGTCAAGGACCACATCGCCTACTGGGGCGAGCACCGGCACGACGCGGAGCACGAGATCGACGGCATCGTGATCAAGATCGACGAGGTCGCCGAACAACGCCGCCTCGGCACCACGTCACGCGCGCCCCGCTGGGCGATCGCGTACAAGTACCCACCGGAAGAGGTCATCACGACCCTGCTGGACATCCGCGTCAACGTGGGCCGCACCGGCCGCGTGACACCGTTCGCGGTGATGGAACCGGTGAAGGTCGCCAACACCACGGTCGCGCTGGCCACCCTGCACAACGCGGACGAGGTCAAGCGCAAGGGCGTGCTGATCGGCGACCAGGTGGTGATCCGCAAGGCAGGGGACGTGATCCCCGAGGTGCTGGGTCCGGTCGTGGCGGCACGGGACGACGGCCGCACGCTGACCGAGTTCGTGATGCCGGACATCTGCCCGGAATGCCAGACGCCACTGCACCGGGAGAAGGAGAGCGACGTCGACATCCGCTGTCCGAACGCCCGATCCTGCCCCGCCCAACTGCGGGAACGCCTGTTCCACCTGGCCGGCCGGGGCGCCTTCGACATCGAGGGTCTCGGCTACGAGGCGGCCGCCGCGCTGTTGGCCGCGGGCGCCATCGCCGACGAGGGCGACGTGTTCGACCTGACAGAGGAACAGTTGCTGGAAACGGAACTGTTCCGCACCAAGGCGGGCGACCTGTCCGCGAACGGTGCCAAGCTGCTGGCCAATCTCGACCTGGCCAAGGACCGTCCACTGTGGCGTGCGCTGGTTGCGCTGTCTATTCGGCATGTTGGTCCTACCGCGGCGCAGGCGTTGGCTCGCGCGTTCGGTTCGCTGGACGCGATCGAGACGGCCGATGAGGCCGTGCTGGCCGATGTGGACGGTGTCGGCCCGACCATCGCCGTCGCGGTGCGCGAGTGGTTCGAGGTGGACTGGCATCGTGATGTGGTGCGCAAGTGGCGCGCGGCCGGGGTGCGGCTGGCCGAGGAACGTGACGACAGCGTGCCGCGCACGTTGGAAGGCATGACGATCGTGGTGACCGGCTCGCTGGACGGCTTCTCGCGTGACGAGGCCAAGGAGGCGATCACCGCCCGTGGTGGGAAGGCGGCCGGTTCGGTCTCCAAGAAGACCGCCTTCGTG
>CAVPCF010000174.1:0-3565 GCA_963702275.1 Candidatus Melainabacteria bacterium | reverse complement strand
TGTTATGTTGGCGCCGAACCAGTCGTCTTGTCTGCCGGCCTTGCCGATGCCCACGATCCGGCCGTCGCGCACCCCGATGTCGGCCTTGACGACACCCCAGTGATCCAGCACCACGGCGCCGGTGATCACCAGGTCGGGCGCGCCGTCCGCGCGGGTGACCACGGACTGGCCCATGGACTCGCGAATCACCTTGCCGCCGCCGAACACCACCTCGTCGGCCTGCTGCGGACCGCGCGTGCGGTCCTCGGTGACCTCGATGAACAGCTCGGTGTCGGCCAGCCTGATCCGGTCGCCGGTGGTCGGCCCGAACAAGGCGATGTAGTGGCGCCGGTCCAGCTCACTCATCGAGGCCACCCGCGTGCTCCGGCCGCAACCCCCGCACGATCCTGTTGCCGCGCAACGGGATCAGCTCAACCACCCGGTCAACGCCCGGCTCGAACCGCACCGAGGTACCGGCTAGGACCGCGAGGCGGTGACCCCGCGCGGCCACGCGGTCGAAGTCGAGGGCCGGATTGGTCGCGGCGAAGTGGTAGTGCGAGCCGACCTGGATCGGCCGGTCGCCCCGGTTGACCACGGTCAGCTCCAGTCTCGGCACGTCCTTGGCCATCCACAGTGGAGCGTCGGCCGGCACGATCTCACCGGGGATCATCGGCACCGCCCTGGATGGGCCGGTGCACGGTGACCAGCTTCGTGCCGTCCGGGAACGTGGCCTCTATCTGGACCGACGTCACCATGTCCGCGACGCCGTCCATCACGTCGGCCGTGGTCAGCACCTGGCGGCCCGCGGACATCAGGTCGGCCACGCCACGCCCGTCCCGCGCGCCCTCCAGTACCCAGGAGCTGATCACCGCGACCGCCTCCGGATAGTTCAGGCGCAACCCGCGAGCCCTGCGCTGCATGGCCAGTTGCCCGGCCACGTGCAGCAGCAGCTTTTCCTGTTCGTGTGGGGAGAGCAGCACCGCGGAAACCTCCTGCCTCACCGCCGTGCCGACACGGTATGTGCGACGTGTAACGCCGGTGTTACCGGAGGATGTCGGTCGCCCGCGCCAGCTCGCGATAACCCGCGAGCGGATCGGGCCCCAGCACCTGCACGGCGACGTGGTCGGCACCGGCGTCCAGATGTGCCGTGACGCCACGGGCGACCGCGTCGGCATCGCCGTGCACGGCCAGAGCGTCGATCAGCCGGTCACTCCCGCCGTTGGCCAGGTCCTCCTCGGTCCAGCCGAGGCGCAGCAGGTTGTTCCGGTAGTTCACCAGGTTGAGGTACGGCTTCTCCACCATCGGCCGAGCGATGGCGCGGGCGCGTTCCGGATCGGTTTCCAGCACGACCTTCTGCTCCGGCGCGATCAGCACGCCAGCACCCACCAGGGCGCGCGCCTCGCGGGTGTGCTCTGGTGTCGTCAGATAGGGGTGCGCGCCTGCGGTGCGTTCAGCGGCCAGGCGCAGGGCCCTCGGTCCGAGCGCGGCGAGCACCATGCCGTCCTTCGGCACGCCTGCTGCCGCCAGCCGGTCGAGGTAGTCCACCATCGTGTCGTAGGGCTTGCGGTACTCCTTGACCGCCTCGGGATGGCCGATGCCGACACCCAGCAGGAACCGGCCGGGGTGTCGGGCCTCGATCCGGTGGAAGGACGCGGCGACGGTGTCCGCGTCGTCCTTCCACATGTTGACGATTCCCGTGGCGACGACGATCCGGTCGGTCGCGTCGAGGAGATCCTCCACGATCTTCAGGTCGCCGTTGGGCGAGCCACCGAGCCAGATGGCACCGTACCCGAGCCGTTCGATCTCGGCCGCCAGTTCGCCGGTCAGGTCGCTCCAGCGGCGCCAGACTCCGACCCTGCCAAGTTCAGTAGTCATACCAGTGGCAACCGGGCAGCGCCCGCCGCCATTCCCTCAAGCCGGGCGGGCCGGGCGGCGCGTCCATTCGGTCGACAGTGGACGGTAGCCGCACCGGTGCCAGAACGGCACCGAGAACGGGTTCAGGGCGTAGTAGTCCAACAGCGTCACCGCGACACCCGCCGCGTCCAGCGCGGCGTGGGCCGTAGTCACCAGCGCGGCGCCGATGCCGTCACCACGATGCCCCGCACCTACGACCATCGCACCCGCATCGGCGACCGGGCCTGCCGCCACCCACACGGTGGCGAGGTCCGCCCGCGCGGGCGGGTTCACCACGATCACTCCGGTGACGGCACCCGCCACCACCGCCACCCACACCCACGGCGCGGGCCACGTCAGCCGGCCGCCGAAGATCCGTCGGTAGTGCGCCTCGGTCGACGGTCGCGGCAGCCTGCCGCCGAACTGCGTGTTCCAGCGCGCCAACTCCAACGCGAGCCCGACCGCCACGTCCAGGTCCGCGTGCCGCAACGGCCGTACGGTCACCGCCGCTGATGCCGAGGGCGTCGGGCGCCCGGCAGGCCGAACGGCCCGTATCCCGGTCGGCACCAGCCGGTGGGCCAGAAAGGTGGACGTCATCGACGTGTCGCGGCTGGGCCACCTGATCAGCGCCTCGGAATCGCCGCCCGCGAACTCGCTCGCCGCGATGTGCTCGTCCCACCGATCGAGCAGCGCGGCCATCGCCGCGACCGGATCCGGCCCGGCCACTCTGGCGTCCAACATGTGCACGTCGGCGGCCCGCTCGTCCGCCGCCATCGAGTCGAGGTCCAACCGTTGCCGCCGGTAGATCCCCGCCGCCGACGGCACGCTGAGCGCGACCTCGCCCGCGGCGCGCGCCGGCAGCGGCACAAACTCCGGCAGCAGCGGGTCCAGCGCCGCAGCCGCCGATCGTGGTTCGTCGTGTCCGCATCAACCCCCACCGACCGATCATGCCTCAGATCGGCCAGATGTTCCGATCATCGGACACGTTCTGTGGGAGGCTGACGGGATGTTCGAGCGGTTCACCGATTCGGCTCGGCGGGTTGTCGTGTTGTCCCAGGAAGAAGCCCGGGGACTGCTGCACAGCTACATCGGGACCGAGCACATCCTGTTGGGGCTGTTCCACGCGCGGGTGGCCCACTACGACCAGCTGCTGGCGGATTGTCCAGACCCTCCAGCGCCGCAACATGCGTCAGACCGCGGCTTTCCGGCTCGTCCATCTCACCGTCGCCCAGGAACGCCCACACGTGCTGATCGGAGGTGTCTTCGATGCCGCGGTCATGCAGGTAGTGGTTGAACCGGGCCTGATAGATGGCGTTCATAGGGCCAAGGCCCATCGAGACCGTCGGGAATTCCCAGAAGTCGGGCATCAGCCGCGGGTGCGGGTAGGAAGGCAACCCGCCGCCGGGATGGCTGTGCTCCTGACGGAAGCCGTCGAGCTGGTCGGTGGTCAGCCGGCCCTCCAGAAACGCCCGGGCGTAGATGCCGGGGGAGGCGTGGCCCTGGATGAACACCTGATCTCCGCCGCCAGGATGGGACCGGCCGCGGAAGAAGTGGTTGAAGCCGACCTCGTAGAGCGCCGCCGACGATGCGTACGTCGAAATGTGGCCGCCCACACCGACTCCCGGACGCTGCGCGCGGTGGACCATGACCGCGGCGTTCCATCTAATCCAGGCCCGGTAGCGGCGTTCGACCC
>CAVPCF010000173.1:0-18201 GCA_963702275.1 Candidatus Melainabacteria bacterium | reverse complement strand
TCTCTCTCCGTCGAAGCCACAGGCGGGGGCAGCAGCAGCGCGATGGTCTCCGCCAGATCTCCCACCGCCGAATAGCAGTCGCCGAAAATCCAGTCCGGGAATTGCGCTTCGCCGATCGCCCACTCCACCAGCTTGCGCGTTTCAATCAGTCTCTTGATCCGCCGCCCGGTCAGGAAATGAATCGCCCACACCGCGTCTCGGGCGGCGCGGCGCGGAAATAGGCCGCCAGCGCTTCGATCTTTTCATTCGTCTTCGTCGTTTCGTCGAGCGCCGTGTACAGGCTGGCGAAAGCCTTCATTCGGCGGAATCCTCGGCCGCCGCCGCTTCCTCTTCCTCGCCGTCGAAGCGGGTTTCAAGAGCGCGCGCCTGTTTGCCCATTTCGGCAAGCCACCGGACCATCGGGGCGCGGTATCCATGGGTGACCAGCACGCGCTCGGCGCCGGTGGCGGAGATCGCTTTCTGCAGTCCAGGCCAGTCCGCGTGATCCGAAAGAACGAACCCGCGGTCCATCGAGCGCCGCCGCCTTGTGCCGCGAATGCGCATCCATCCGGAAGCCATGCCTGTGGAAACCGAACCGAACCGTTTCATCCAGGACGATCCCGCGCGGAGGGTGGGGCCACGACTATGGCCTGCGAAAAGTCGGTACCCCTCGGCGCGTCGCCTGGATGCAGCGTCGCTGGCAGTGCCACTCCTTCAGCGCGATAGATCCGGTTCATCCGTTCCACCGCGCCGTGGCAGTAAATGGGTCCGTTTTTTTCCTTGGCTCCTTGAAAGAGATTAATCAATAAATATAATAACAATTATAAGAAAATGGGAAACATAGCATATGATTAAAGGCCGTATAAGACATGCTATGTGTCCTTACCATAAGATCTCCTTTCCAATTACAATCGAGAAATGTAACGTTTTGTGTGTCTTTGAGATAAACTATTGCTGTGTGAAGCGTAGCTTCTCCATTTTTACCGTAAATACTCATTTGGATTATACATCCAACATGGACATTCCCAATCGGAATGCACAAAGAGGACACGTTCGGATCGGAAACCCACATGTAGTTGAGACTAGACGTGATTGGTAAAGTAACTATATTTCCAGACGCCTTTTTAACTACTGAACCAACCCATCCTTTGCACTGTCCGTCTCCGGTATAAAATGTATTATACTCTACAAATCCGGTATTGCGGATCAAATGATCTCGTTCTACTTGGCTAAGATCGTGCCAGCCCATTTTCGTCCCCCAGCCCACTCGTCGCCAAAATTACCAAACGTATACCCTGAATGCGCTGCCGTGTATCGCAGCCGAGGAACTCTCCACGTTCAGCATACCAACTGGACACAAGAATAAGATGCGGGATTACGCTGACACCTGACTAAATCCTTGTTTGCTTCCCTCCTTAGAGCGGGAAGGATCCTTTTCCCGGCCAGACGAGATGCGTGGCGTAAGCTTCCTCGATTCGACGCCCGGTCTTACTGAGCGGCGCGCGTCGACCGAGATGACCGGATGCGCCCAGCTAAGGCGCAACCGTCGTCGCCTTCAGCTCATGTGCGGCCCCGGCCCTTCCGCGGCTTCGAGCACGGCCGCGCGCCACTCGCGCTTGATCGGCAGGATCGGCGGCATCGGCGCGGTTTCGGGCAGCGACGTCGCAGGCGCGATCGCCTCGATGTTTTCGGTGCGCGACGCTCTGCGCATGAAGGCGTTGTAGATCGCCCATTGCGTGCGGTCTGCGGGCAGACTCCGCCGCAGATAGCGTCCGTGATCAAGGACGAGTGTGCCGCCCGGTTCGGCACGACCTGGATCCGCGCCTACCGGCTGGCCCTCGGGATCACGCTGGCCGATGTCGTGGAGCAGGTCCGGGCCTGGTACGAGGCGCAGGGGCGCGAGCACCCCAGGTTCAGCGAGACGCTGCTGTCGGCCTACGAAAGCGGCCAGAAGCGCCCCGGTCCTGAGTACATGCACTACCTGTGCGCCGTGTACGGCGCCGACCCGGAGGACCTCGGCTACCGGGGCACGTGCTTCTGCGGCCGCAGCCACCGCACCGTGCCGCAGGCCGCCCCGCAGGGCCTGCCGGCCGAGGCGTGGTCGAGGGACGCGACGGCGCAGCCGGACCGCTCCGGCGACGGCCGCCCGGCCGCCCCGCAAGGGACGAGTGCCACACCGGCCGCCATCGCGGCCAGCGGATCGCCGTTGGGCAGCGTCGCACCGTTCACCCGGACCGTGCCCGAATCGCGGCGGTCGATGCCGAAGATCGCGCGGGCCACCTCGGTGCGACCTGCCCCGACGAGACCGGCGAGCGCGACGATCTCACCGCGTCGGACGGTCAACGAGATGTCGTCGAAAACGCCTGCCGTACACAGCTTCTCGACCTCGACGACCGGTTCGCCCGGGACGGTCGCGGTCTTGGGGAAGAGCGTGGCCAGGTCCCGGCCGACCATCGAGTGGATGACGTCGTCGACGGTCAGCTTCTCGATCGGTTCTGTGCGCACGAAACGGCCGTCCCGCATGACGGTGACCCGCTGACAGCTCGCGAAGACCTCTTCGAGCCGGTGCGAGATGAACAGCACGGCCGTGCCGTGCGAGCGCAGCGTGCGCATCACGTCGAACAGCCGCTCGACCTCGACGGTGGTCAGGGCCGCCGTCGGCTCGTCCATGACCAGTATTCGGGAGTTGAACGACAACGCCTTCGCGATCTCCACGATCTGCTGGTCGGCGACGGACAGGCCGCGCGCGGGCCGCGTCGGGTCAAGTCGGACCCCGAGTCGGGCGAAGATCTCGTTCGCGTCGCGGTGCATCGCGCGCCGGTCGATCCGCCGGAACGTGCGCAGAAGTGGTTGCCGACCGATGAAGATGTTCTCGGCGACGGTCAGGTCCGGGAAGAGTGACGGCTCCTGGTAGATGATCGAGACACCCGCCGCGCGCGCGGCCGCCGGACCGTTGAACTCGACCGGTACGTCGTCGATCCGCAGCTCACCGCTGTCCGGTCGGTGCACGCCCGCGAGGATCTTGACCAGGGTGGACTTGCCGGCGCCGTTCTCGCCGAGCAGCGCGTGTGCCTCGCCGGGATAGAGCGTGATCGAACCGTCGGCGAGGGCGCGCACCGCGCCGAAGCTCTTGGTCGCGTTCGTCAGCACCAGTCGAGCGTTCGTGTCCGCCGGATCGGTCACGCGCCCTCCCGGAGCCAGTGAAACCTTTCAATTTCTGCCGCCCCAAGGTAGTGTCCGTCGCGCTGGCACGTCAATAGCCGGTGTCGTTCTTGTTACGCGGCGGTGGCCCTGGGGGGGTCACCGCTTATGTTGGCCTGTATGGGGAAATAGGTTGGGAGGCTCGCTTGACCAGCGGGAGACGGCCCAGCACCGGGGCTTTGATACGTTTTAGCTGGTGGGAGGGGTAACGACGTGCGCGAGCCTGCCGGGGTGATCGACGTCGCGGGGCGCGCGGGTGTCTCGATCGGCACGGTGTCGAACGTGCTCAACCATCCGGAACGGGTCGCGCCTGCTACCCGGGACCGAGTGTTGCGGGCGATCGCCGAGCTCGGGTTCGTGCGTAACGAGGCCGCTCGGCAACTGCGGGCCGGGCACAGTCGCACGGTTGGACTGGTCGTGCTGGACGTCGGGAACCCGTTCTTCACCGATCTGGCGGCCGGTGTCGAGAAGACGGCGGATCAGTACGGATTGTCGTTGGTGCTGTGCAACAGCGGTGACGACGCCGAGCGGGAGGAGCATCATCTGAGCCTGCTGCAGGAGCAGCGGGCCTTCGGCATCCTGATCACGCCGGTCGCGCGGACGACGCCCGCCGTCGACGTCATCCGGCGTCGCGGTACGCCCGTCGTGCTGGTCGATCACGGTTCCAGCGCTCGACAGTGTTCGGTGTCGGTCAATGACCAGTTGGGCGGTGAGTTCGCGATGGCTCATCTGCTCGCGCAGGGGCACAAGCGGATCGCGTTCGTCGGCGGGCCGTTGTCGATCAAGCAGGTCAGTGAGCGGTTGGCCGGCGCGCGTCTCGCGTTGCGTGCTGCCGGTTCGCGGCCTGGTGCTCTCACGGTCATGGAGACTCGGGCGCTGAACGTGGCCGCCGGGCGGCAGACCGGGGATCTGATCGCGGAGCTGCCTGCTCGGTCGCGGCCTACCGCGGTGTTCTGTGCGAATGATCTGTTGGCGTTGGGCGTGTTGCAGACCATGACCCGACGGGGTCTTCTGGTGCCTGCCGACCTGGCGATCGTCGGGTATGACGACATCGATTTCGCCAGTGCGGCAGCGGTGCCGCTGACTTCGGTTCGGCAGCCCAGTGCGCAGCTCGGACAGGCCGCGATGGAATTGTTGATCGATGAGGCGCAGGCTTCTCAGTCTCATCAACATCGGCAGGTCGTGTTCGAACCCGAGCTGGTTGTTCGCGAGTCGACCGTCCACCACGCTACTTCTCGGTGAGGACGGCGGCGGCGTGCCCGGACTCGGCGCAGGGGCTACATGTTCGCCACGGCGGCCGCGATCCGCTGCCCCACCGATACGAAGGCATGCGCCTGCTGATCGAGCGGCCCTGTGGTGGTGACCGCCACGTCGGACAGGAACACCAGCGTCCGACCGGACCTGAACACCAGTCGCCACTGCCGGCCACCCTCGTCCGGGTAACACACCCGGCCGTCACCGATCTTCACGTTCTCCTGAATGGACGGGCCGAACACCTTCGCCGCCGAACTGCGCGGATCGCACTCGACGTATTCGCCGGTCTTCGCCTCGTCGACGGTGCGATAGGTCTCGAACGCCGCGTTCAGGCCGAAGCCCGGGCCGTCGGACTGGTAGTTCTCGGTGATCGAGGACAACGTGTTGCGCTCGCAGCCGGTGACGATGTAGTGGGCGTTGGGCAGGCCGACACCCGGATCCGAATCCACGCCCCGTTCCCCGAACTGAAGCGTGCGGTTGACCAGAAGACTGTCAGCGGCGGTCAGCGAATGGAACTCGTCGTTGGTGAACAGCGTGCACGGGTCTTTCACGGCGGCATACGGCTTGTCGTAGGAATACGCGGGCGGCGCGGCGGGCCCCTTGGTCAGGTTCGTGACGATCGTGCTGACGAAACCGTCCAGCACCTGCTGGGCGTGCGGCCGTGGTATGCGCCACCGTTGAGGCCGATCACCAGGTTCACCCAGTTCTGCTTGCCGATGATCCCGACCTGCCACGAGTTCGCATCGGTCTTGTTCGGCACCGTCCACACCGCGTAGCCGCGGTCCGTCCGATCGGTACCACCCTCGTCTGCGGCGTACTGCAGAAACTGCTGGCTGGTCTGGGCGACATCCTGCGGGGCCTGGTACAGCTGCGGCGAGATGAGATCCTTCTGGTTGAGCCCGGGATAGTCGCAGTTGCTGATGCCGGTGCCGGCCTGGCCGCCGCCGTAGATGAACGCCCCGAACGTCGACTGTGTGACGGTCGTGTCGTGGTCGGCACCGAAATCGAAAACGGTGTACTGCGGGTCCATGCGAATGCCGGCAGCCTCCACCACGCTGAGCGGCAACACGTCGCAGGCGTCGAAGACCGGGGTCTGGTTGACGCTGACGGCCGGTCCGGTGCCCGCCTGTTGGTGCAGCAGCACACCCGGCTCGTTGTCGGGCCGGCTGACCGGCGGACGACTGCCACCGGCGGCCGTCGGCGTCGATCCGCCACCGGTCCTGGGCACCACGACGAACACCACCACCAGCACGGCCGCCACGATCACTGCGGCGCCGCTGATCAGGCCGATCATCCGCTTGCGGGATTTACGCGGCGGCGCCGGCGGCGGGTACTGCGGCGGGTAACCCGGTGGATACCCTCCTGGCGAGTACTGCTGCGGCGGGTACGGATACTGCGGTGGCGGGTACTGCGGTGGCCGGTACTGCGGATACGGCGGGGCGGCGGGCCCTGCGGTTGTTGCGGGCGCTGGGGCTGTTGTGGATACCCCCCGGGATTGACCAACTGGAAGACCCCCTGGTCTCGGTAGTCCGAACTGTCCGTTCATCCTGGCAGGTCACCGCGACCTTGTCCGCGCGATCGCGACAATCCGACCTCGGCACGGCAAGTCGACCCTGTTCGGCGCGAAGCGACTCAACGCCGTCCAGTGGGGTCCAGTGAGATGGCGGCGAGAGCCAACATCCGGCACATATCGTGGAAACCCTCGACACAAGCCGTGCGGATCTCCGGATAGCGGCCTGCGGATTCGGCGTACCGCAGCAGGAACCAGGGGTCGATCACCTCGGGACGGTCGGTGTGTACCTCGATTTCCGTCTCGCTCGTCAGGCTGGTGAACAGACAGTGCTCGCCGTGGATGTACAGCGACCAGGTTTCACCGTCGACCTCGAGCCGATCCGGATACCGGACGCCTTGTTCGTAAGCCGGCTCGATGTGCAGCCGGAACGGCACGGCCAACCGGTGCGCAAGCTCGCGGAACTCTGCCACCAGGGCCTCGAGTTGGTCACGCAGTCGGCGGGCATCGCCCTCGTCGATCAGTCGCAGGACCGTGAGCGACGGTGGTCGCACCGAGGAGGCGCCAGGCGAGGCGATGACGAGCAGATCATCCAGCGCCAACCCGGCTCGCAGCCGGTCAGCCGCGGCCTGCGCCTGCGACCAACTCGCCCGCGCGGGAAGCAGGATCTTCGCGCGCTGACCGCGTGTCGCCAACCGACGCACCGTGTCCGGCGCTGGCAGGTCGTCCGGCGGCAGCTGCGATTCGCGGTCTGGAGGCGCCATGCCAGCAGTATCGCCGCCCGGACAACGAGCGTTGTGCCCCGGCCGTGGCCGGGGCACAACGCCGCGCTCCCCCCATACCCACCCGCGCCGTGCTGGCCGGGTGGCTCAGGTCTGGTTGGACACTCCCTTGCAGAGGAAGAGCTCGACGCTGGCACCCTGGTTCGGGTTCGCGTCGGTCATGCCACCGATCCCCAGTTCGACCGCGGTTGCCGGCGTCGCTGCCAGCCTCGTCAGTGTCCTCACGATGTCCTCCCGATTCGTGATGCTGAACTGCGGGCGGAGCCGCCCGCGGTCATCAGCATTCGGCAGCCGGCGCATACGGTCCGCATACAGTCGACACATCCACGGGCACCGCGGTATCGGTGTCCGAAAAGGGCGAAACCACAACAAATCGATACAACGCAGGCAGCTCGCCTGGGAGTCTCGGTGTGGGCTTCCGGGGCGGAGCGGGCTGGGGGAGCGATGGAATTCCGGGTGCTGGGTCCGCTGGAGGTGCACTCCGGCGGGGCGGTCGTGCCGCTGCGCGCGCCGACCCAGCGGTCGTTGCTGGCCACCCTGCTGATGTCGCCCAACCAGGTGGTGGCGCGCCGTCGCCTTGTCGAAGCCCTTTGGGGGGACGCACCACCTGTCTCGGCGGTGGCCAATCTCCGGTCCCACGTGGCCGCGCTGCGCCGCGTGCTCTCGGTCGAGAACGGCGCAGGCTCGCGAGTCGTGACCCGGTCCGGCGGCTACCTCATGGTGATCGAACCGGGCGAGCTGGACCTGTCGGTCTTCGAAGACCTGGTGGACCAGGGCAGGCGGGCGGCACAGCAGGACCGGCACAGCGAACTCCGCAGGCGCTCCGCCGAGCATCCGCTGCGGGAACCGTTCTGGGCGCTGCTCATGCTGGCCCTACCGCGCCGGCCGCCAAGCCGACGCCCTGGCCGCCTACGACCAGGCACGCACCCACCTGGCCGACGAACTGGGACTGGACCCCGGCCCGCAGCTGCGGCAGCTGCGCCAGCAGATCCTCACCAGCGACCCGGCTCTCACCCCATCCGCGACCGTCGAAGTCACCCAGATCGGTGCCGGGCCCGGCACCGCCATGGTCGGCAGGAGCCGTGACCTGGACCGCCTCATCGCCGGCCGCGAGCGGGCAGCATCGGGTCGTCCCGTGGTCGTACTGCTGGAAGGCCCACCCGGCATCGGCAAACCACGCTGCTTGAGGAGTTCGGCCGCATCGCCCGGCGCGAGGGCACGCCGGTGCTGTGGGGCACCGGGACCACGGCGGACGGCGCCCCGTCCTTCTGGCCGTGGCGCCAGATCTTCCGACAGTGGCTGGCCACGACCACCCCGACCACCGCGGCGGAGCAACTGGGCGACGCCACCGACGCGATCGCCAGAATCGTCCCGGAAATTCGCCGGCCACACACACACCGCACCGGCGGACGCCGTGCCGGCCACCGCGGAGGAACGGTTCGCCCTGTTCGACCACGTCACGGGAATGATCACCAGGATCGCGACCGGCGGTCTGGTGATCGTGCTCGACGACCTGCACTGGGCCGACCCGGCATCGCTGTTGCTGTTCACCCATCTCGCGCGCAACGCGGCCAACGCCCCGCTGCTGCTCGTCGGCGCCTTCCGCGCACCCGAACTACGACACACGCCGGCAGGCGTCCACACGCTGGCCGAACTCACCCGATCGGCCGACACGAGCAGAGTGGCACTGTCCGGCCTGTCCATCGACGAGGCGGCCCAGCAGCTCAGCGCCATCACCGGCCGGTCCCACGACCCCGGCGACGTCGCGACGGTCGCCGCGCGAACCGCGGGCAACCCGTTGTTCGTGCGCGAGATCGCCCGACTTCAGCACACCTCGCCGAAGACACCGTTCACCGACCTGCCCACCGGTGTGCGCGACGCGATCCACGAGCATCTGCGAGCCGTGTCCCCGTCGTCCCTGGCGATACTGACCACCGCGTCCGTGCTGGGCACCGACATCGACCCGTCCTCGCTCGCCGCCGCATCGGCGTCACCGATCGAGGACGTCCTGCGCGCACTCGACGAGGCACTCGCCGCCGCCGTGGTGCGACCGGCGACCGACCACACGGCTACCGATTCGCGCACGACCTGGTCCGCGAGGGCCTGCTGCTGGACGCGGTACCCAGCGAACGCGCCCGTGTCCATCTTCGCGCCGCGCAACACTTCGAGACGTTCACCGGCACCGGCAACCTGCATCGGATCGCACACCACCGGTTCGCCGCGCTCCCCCTTGGTGATCCGGCAGCGGCCGTCCGGGCCGCCACCGAAGCCGCCACCTTCGCGATGAGTCAGACAGCCTACGAGGACGCCGTGCGGCTGTTCGACCACGCTCTGGCGGCCGAAGCCGGCCACGCGTCCCCCGCCGGCACTCGCGGCGAACTGCTGATCAGCAAGGCGACGGCCCAGTACCTGGCGTACGACATCGCCGACGCCGTCCGCACCTGCGAGGAGGCCGCGGCCCTTGCCCGACACATCGGCGACGCCGCCGGTCTCGGACAGGCGGCTCTGGTACTGGCGGAATTGGCCGACCCGGCCTGGCTCGCGAAGATCAAACCCGGGTGTGAGAAGGCAATCGCCGGGTTGCCGGCACACGACAGCGTCCTGCTGGCACGACTGCTCGCCCAGCAGGTCGTCGTCGAATCGGCCAGAGGCGAAGCAGAACAAGCCGCGCACGCCAGCGGAGTCGCACTGGCCATGGCAGAACACCTCGACGACCCCGGTGCGCTCATCGCCGCGCTGCGCGCCCGGCAGCACGCGTACGCCGCTCCGGAAGGCAACGACGAACGCCTCGCGCTCGGCGACCGCATGCTGGCCATCGCCGGCCGAGCCGGTGACTCCACCGCCCTGTGGGGGCACCTGTGGCGGTTCGACGCGCTCGTGCAGACCGGCCGGGTCGACGACGCCGAGATCCAGCTCGACCTGCTCGAGCCGGTCGTCGCACGGCTACGGCAACCACTCGCCCGCTGGCACCTGCTCCGCAGCAGGGCAGCGATCCACCAGGGTCGCAGGCACTTCACGGCCGCCCACGACACCCTCGACCTGGCCGCTCGGATAGCCGAGCTCGGCGACCACGCCAACGCGCGGGCCGGTATCGAGTTCACCCGCGTGTTCATCGACACCATGACGGCGGAGACCGTGTCGCCCACGGCCGTCGACACGGTGAAGACGACCGTGCCCGTCCCACTTGTCCGGCTCCTCGGGCGCTTCCTTCTACGTCACCGCGGGCACGGCGGTCGCGCTGACCAGGGGCTCGGTGCACTACTACCTGGGCATCACCGCGGCGGCGTGCGGACGCACCGACACCGCGATCGATCACCTTCGCGCCGCAGTTCGCGCCAACGACGAGGCCGGTCTGGTGCCCTACGCGGCCCAGTCACAGCATCTCGTCGCAGAACACCTCCACCGACGCGGACGATCCACGGACCAGCGCGAGGCGCGAGAACTGGCACACACGGCACGGGTCACCGCTGACATGATGGGAATGCGGCTACCTCGGTCCTCTGTCGACGCTCGTCCCTCGTGATCGACATGGACAACGAGGCAACGCGTCACGATGATCGCGGAGTGATGGACACAGTCGACCGCCGTGGGTGATGTGGTGGTGAGCGCGTCGGGGGCGCGCTCAGGGGAAATCCGCGCGCTGACCGGACTACGCAGCGTCGCGGCTGTCTGGGTCGTGGTGTTCCACCTCGGCTGGTTCATCTCGATCGCGTCGCCGGGAGCCACTTCCGCGGTGCGACCGTTGATCAGCTCGGGTGCGCAGGGTGTCGACCTGTTCTTCCTACTCAGTGGCTATGTGCTGGCGTGGAACTACACCGAGCGGATCGGTGGACATCTGGGACTCGGGAACACCGTGCGGTTTCTCGGCGCGCGGATCGCGCGCGTGTGGCCGGTGTACGTGGTCACGCTGTGTCTTGGCGGCGTCCTGCTGTTCCTGCAGACGAGGTTCGGCGACCATTCCACCGTGCTCGACCTCAGCGCGCTGAGCTACGTCCGGCAGTTGTTCATGGTCGAACTGTGGTCCCAGCCGTATTTCGACAACGTGGCCTGGGACGGCCCGGCATGGTCGATCAGCGCGGAGTGGCTGGCGTATCTGTTCTTTCCCGCGCTCGCGCTGATCCTGTTCCGATTACGGCGACGGATCCGGAGCCGGTCACTTCTCATGCTCGCCGTCACGATCTCCCTCGCGCCGGCCGTTCCGCTGGTGGCGACCGGCCACTTCTACACGCCGTACAGCTGGGTGGTGCGCATCATCGCCCAGTTCACCGCGGGCGCGGTGGCCTGTACCGCGATCACACGAATGCGGCAATCCGACCGAGCAGGCCGCGTGGCCGGATATCTGTCGGTGGTGTTGGTCGCGGCGATCGTGGCGCTGTTGTTCGTGTTGGTCGATCACCCGATCGATCGGATTCCGGATTCCGCCGGGTTGGTCAACGTGCTGTTCCTGCCGCTGATCGTGACGCTGGCGGTCGGCACGACCGGGATCGCCCGGCTGCTGGCACTGCGGCCGTTCGTCTTCGGCGGCAGGATCTCCTACAGCATGTACCTCGTACACGGCCTTGTTGTCGCCGCCCTGTTGGCGCTGTGGCACCACATCGCGGCCCGTCCGACCGGAACACCCCTGCTGCTGATGGTTCCCGCATTGCTCGGCGTCACGTTCGCGCTGGCCTGGTTGCTCTACCGGATCGTCGAGGAACCTGGCCGGCGGCTGATCCGACATGTCGTGGAGGTCCGCTGGTCGCCGGGTGGTCCGGAGGGACATTTCGGTCTTGGCGCTAGCGTGGCGGTCATGAACGACGTGACGATCGAGGTCGGCGAGCGGCGTCCGGCGGTCAAGCCGACGACCGGGCCGGTCGATTGATGGAACTGCGGGAGTTGCGCGCGTTCGTCGCGGTCGTCGAGGAGGGCGGCCTGTCCGCGGCGGCGCGGCGGCTGCATCTCAGCCAGCCGTCGCTGACGCAGACCGTGCGTGCGCTGGAACGCGAGCTCGGCGTCCCGCTCCTGACGCGGACCAGTACCGGCACGACGCCGACCGAGGCCGGGCACACGTTCGTCGCCGAGGCCCGTGCCGTGCTCGCCCGTTACGAGCAGGCCGTCGCCGCCGTCGCGCGGCACGGGACCGGCGACGGCGTGCTGCGGCTCGGCCTGCCGCTCGAACTGCCGCCGGACCTGCTGGCCAAGCCGTTCGCCGACCTGGCGAAGGCGTGCCAGGACACCAGGGTCAGCGCCCGGCACCTGTCCACGACCGCGCAGTTCGCCGCGCTGCGGGCAGGCGAACTGGACCTCGGGCTCGTGCGCGAGCACCCGATCGGGCCCGATCTCGACGCGGTTCCTGTGGTCGACGAGCCGCTGGGCGTGTTGCTGGCCATCGGCGTCGTCGGTGAGCGGGCCGGGCCGGACGGGGTGCGACTGGAGGCGCTCGCCGGCCTCGACTGGATCGGCTTCCCCCGCGCCGGCAGCCCCGCCTGGTACGACCAGCTGACCGGCACCATGCGCGGCCACGGCATCGAGGTCGGGCCGCCACCGCCGCTGGATCAGGCGTTTCTGCCCGAGGTGAAGCTGACCGGCGTGGCGTCCGGGCGCGCGTTCGCGTTCGCGCCACCGAACTGGTCGGTACCCATCCCGGAGCACGTCGTGTGGGTGCCGCTCGTGGGCGACCCGATCGTGCGCCGCACCTGGGCGGTGTGGCCGGCCAGTTCCCGCCGCCGGGACGTGGGCAGGCTGGTCGCCGCCCTCGAGGACCTATGGCGGCCATAGCCGATCCGTATCGCCGGTCGGGAGGAATCGGGGCGCCGTGCTGGTTCGTGTGTGGTGTAACGGTATTCCGAAACCCTGGGAGAACACATGTCCACGGAACTGTCGGGAGTCGCGGCGCTGGTCACCGGTGGCACGAGCGGTATCGGCCGGGCCACGGCCATCGCGCTGGCCCGGCTCGGCGCGCACGTCGCGGTGACCGGCCGCGACAAGGAACGCGGTGACGAGGTGGTCCGCGAGATCACCGAGGCCGGTGGCCGCGCCGACTTCCTCGCCGCAGAACTGTCCGACGAGCACGCCGCCCAGGACGTCGCCGACCGCGCGGTCGCCGCGCTCGGCCGGGTCGACGTGCTGGTCAACAACGCGGGCGTGTTCCCGTTCGGGCCGACCGAGCAGACCAGCGAGGCCGATTTCGACTGGGTGTACCGGGTCAACGTGAAGGTGCCGTACTTCCTCGTCGCCCGGCTCGCGCCCGCGATGGCGGAACGCGGCCATGGCGCGATCGTCAACGTGTCCACCATGGTCGCCGAGTTCGGCATGGCCGGCATGGCGTTGTACGGATCGAGCAAGGCCGCGCTGGAACTGCTGACCAAGGCCTGGGCAGCCGAATTCGGCCCGCGCGGGGTGCGTGTCAACGCGATCAGCCCCGGACCGACCCGCACGCCCGGTACCGCCGGTATGGGCGAGAGCCTCGACCAGTTGGCGGCGGCAGGCCCGGCAGGCCGGCCCGCGTCGCCTGAGGAGATCGCCGAGGCCGTCGTGTACCTGGCGACCGACCGGTCGAGCTTCGTACACGGCGTGGTCCTCCCGGTCGACGGCGGCCGCGTCGCGGTCTGACCGTCACACCCCGCCGCTGGGCGACAAGTTTGTCGTCGGCGATCTGTAACGGATATGAGTCGGAAAGGATTATCCAACTTAATCGGACCTCATGCCGTCAGATATCCGTAAGGATCGAATACATTCCTGCCGGGCTCCGGACTCATATAGTCGCCGGGCGGCGACTGTGATGTTCGGTGGAGGGAAGCAATGGGCATGCGGCTGGGATCACGGATCGGTACGACGACGGCGGTGTTGGCGGCCGTCATGGTCGCCACCGCCTTCGCGCAGCCTGCGGCGGCCGCGTCGGGCGGCGTGATCGCCTGGGGCACAACGGCAAGCGCGCCGGCCGGCTTCCGGGGCACACTGCTCGGGGTGGCCGCGGCCGGCCCGGCCGACGCGTGGGCGGTCGGCGCGGACAACCCCGATTCGTCGGTCGCCCAGTGGCTGGACCAGCCCTATGCCGAACACTGGAACGGGTCGTCCTGGAGCGCCACTCCCGTTGCGGCGCCGTCGTTGTACGGCACCCACCAGGCCGCCGAACTGACCGGCGCCACGGCCGTCGGACCCGGCAATGCATGGGCCGTCGGCGATGTCTCCGACCTGTGGTCGCTGGCCAGCCAGACGCTGGCCTACCACTGGACCGGCCAGGCATGGTCGCGGACCACGACGCCGGACCCGGCAGGCGCCACCGGCAGCAACCGCCTGCTCGCTGTCGCCGCGCGCACCGGATCGGACGTGTGGGCGGTCGGGTACTCCGGCTACCCCGGCACGTCGCTGGTCGCGCACTGGACCGGGACGGCCTGGTCGACGGTTGCCGCGCCCAACATCGGTGCGCTGCAAGCGGTCGCCGTCGACCCGTCCACCGTATGGGCCGCCGGCACCGGTGCTGTGCAACGTTTCGACGGCACCCGCTGGAGCGCCCTGCCGGCGCTGCCGGTGACTTCCGGCGCCAGCCTGTTCCTGCACGCCCTGACCAAGAACGCCGCCGGGCTGTGGGCCATCGGCACCACCAGCACGCCCCTGAACGACGGGTTCGTCGGCCACTCCTACGCCGCCGTCTTCAACGGCACCGGTTGGACCACCGTCCCGGTGGCCGGCGACGGACTGAACAGCGCCGCCACCGTCGACACCTCGGTGCTGGCCACCGACAGCAACAGCGGCGTCTTCCGGCTCACCACCAGCGGCGCCACCCAGGACGTGACACCCGCGCCCGGCACCGTCTACCCCGACGCCGTCGCCACCGACCCCGCCGGCAACGCGTGGGCGGTCGGCTTCGCCAGCGGCGGCACCGGACAGCTCCCCAGCATCATCGACGCTCCCGGCATCGGCCAGGGCGGCATCGTGGTCACCACCGGCGCTGCCGGCGCGACGGTCACCTGGACCGGCCCGGTCAACCACTCCGGCACCACCGACGTGTTCGGCGATCTCAGCGTCGGTGGCCTGCCCGACGGCAACTACACCGTGATCGCCAGCCTCGGCGGCTGCACCCCCGGCGTGGTCAGCACCACCGTCGCCGCCGGCATCGCCACCCCCGTCAACGCCCACATCACCTGCTAGTGCCGCGACGCAGAAGGTTGACGAGGTAATAGCCCGTGGCCCGACCCACTGACCCGCCTGGCAGGTTGCCGGGCGGAGGTGGTGTCGGTGGCTCGTCAGCCCGATGTGTTCGATCACAGAACGCTGGGTCAAGACACTGCGCAGCGAGTTGCTGGATCGCACCCTGGTCCGGAACGAGAGCCATCTTTGGCACACGCTGTGCGAGTACGAGCAGCACTACAACCATCACCGACCCCCGCGCGCCGGCCTCAGCGGCACCCCTGCGAGCCCTGCATCAGGTTCTTGAACCCACCGAGTTCGATCATCTTGTGGTCGTCGACGAGACCGGCTCGGCGGAGTCATCCACGAGTACCGCCGTGCCGCTTGACCCGCGCGGATATAGTTTCAGCACTCACAGGGATACCTACGAAGGAACTGAGCGTGGGATGCGAACGTGGGGTAGCCGGTCAGACGATGCCGAGGTACCAGCGATCCTCATCCGGGCTTCGACCGAACGGCGACCACGGCTGAATCGGATGGCAGACAGCGACGAGGATCTGGCCGCTCTTCAGTTCGATGTCACGCTCGAAGACGCTCGATGATGACGTTCGGGTGGCGATGAATCGCAACCGATGCCGTCCCGGCGAGAGGTTCGCCCACTTGGCCAACGGCGCGTGGGCGCTGACCATGCCCAGGCTCTTGGTGCCCTCGTGGATGGCGACCACGGCCTGGCGCCGCTGCAAGCTGCTTGTTCCCGTTCTGATGATGCCATGCAGCACCACACCGGCCTGGCCCTTTCGCTGGGCTCTGCGCAATTTCCGCCGAGCCGAGAAGGACAGCTTGACATCGGCGAGAGCGAGAACGGAGTAGAGTGATCTTTCAACCATCGTCCGATTCTCGCTCTATGCCGAACTCACGTGCTAGTGCCGCGTCACGCAACGTTGGGTAGGTAATCCGGGCGGCGGATCTTCGAGTCGACCGCGAAGTGGCGTTTGGGATGGCAATGACGGTTGCGCCACCGGAGATACCCAGCGATCGCGGCCTCCTGGGCAGCATGGGAGGGGTAGTCACTGCCGTCGAGAGCGAAGTAGCGCAGCGCGGTGAACTCGCACTCGACCCAGTTCAGCCAGGACGCGTTGCTGGGCGTGTAGACCAGCTCGATCCCATTCCTGCCGCACCAGTCGGTGACCTCGGCCTTGGCGTGGGGTTTGTAGTTGTCGCAGACCAGATACAGCTTCCCCGTAGGGAAGCGGCGGCGGAGCTGTTTGCAGAAGTCGAGGAACTGCGGCCACCGTTTGCGGTCCCGGAACCGGTAGAACATCTGCCCGGTGGCGAGGTCGAGCGCGGCAAACATCTGCCGCACCCCGTGCGTGCGGGTGTAGGTCGCGCGTAGCCGGGCGGGCTGGCCGCGCCGGAACCAGCCGTGACCAGGCCGGGGTTGCAGATTCAGCGGGCCGAACTCGTCGACGCAGAGCACACGGCCGTCGGTGGGTGGATGGTCGTAGAGGTCCAGGATGCGGGCCATCTTGGCCGCGAAGTCCGGGTCCCGGCTGCGTTTCCAGGTCTTCGTGCGCTGCCAGGTGATCCCGGCCTTGCGCAGGATGCGCCGGGCGGTCTCGGCGGAGACGACCAGCCGATGGTGCTCACACAGGTAAGCGACCAGTTTGGGCAGGCTCCAGGTCGTGAACGGTTGCCCCAGGGCGTGCGGGTCGGCGCGGGCGATACGGCAGATGAGCTGGCGGGCGGCCGGACCGAATTTAGCTGGTCGGCCGCCGCTCCATTTTGGGTCCAGCGCCGCGAACCCCTGGTCGTTGAACGCGTGGATCACCTCCCGTACGTAGTTCTCGCTGGCGGCGAACATCATCGCGATCTCGCCCGCAAACCGGCCCTGCACCGAAGCCAGCACCACCCCGGCGCGGCGCAGCCGGACCCGGTCTCGCGTGGACCTGGTGATCTTCACCAGGCGCTGTGCTTGTTCGGGCTCTAATTCGTGCACGAACACCTCGGGCTGGCGAGCCATGGACACCACCTCCGCGGGGCAGCGTGCCAGGCGGGGTCAGCGGGTCGGGCCAGGGGCCGTTACCTCGCCAACCTTCTGTGCCAGGGCACTAGCTCACACGTCGACGGCGACGATGCGGTCCACGACAGCGGCGACGTCGTCCCCGACGATGTCGGGCTGGGGCCCGATCGGGCTCATCACCATGCCCGGTCGGGCCACGAACGCCGCGGCACAGCCGGCACTGCAGCGCCCCGGTGACGTCCCACGAATGGGCGGCGACCAGCCGCACCTGGCCGGGCTGGACCCCGAACGCGCTGGCGACCGCGAGGTACGGTGCGCGGCCGGGTTTGAGACTGCGCACCGAGTCCGCCGAGATGACGCGTTCGAAGTGTTCGTGGATGCCGGCGTGCCGCAGTTGTGCGTCGGCGACCGGTTGCGGCGAGTTGGTCAACGCCACGACGTGCAGCGGTGTGGCGGCGATCCGGGCCAGGGCCGCGGGCACGTCCGCGTGCGGGGGCAGCGTGCGCATCCCGTCGACCAGCTCGGTCGCCGTGGTGTCGGACAGGGGCACCTGCTCGCGTTCGGCCAGCATCCGCAGGGCCGCGTGCTGGGCGGTGGTGAAGTCCACGTAGTCGCCGGTCAGTCCGGCCACGAAGGACAGTTGCAGCATCAGCGCGAACCACTGCGCGCGCAACGCGGAAGTGCCGAACACCGACTCGAACGGCCGGTCGAGGGCACGTAGGTCCAGCAGGGTTTCGTTGACGTCGAACGCGATCACCGATGCCATGTGTCGTTTGTACCCGATCGCACCCGCTATCCGTGGTACCTTGTTCTAGATTAGATATATCATAAACGGGCTAACTTGCTAGGACCGTGCATGCTGCTCAGTATCGAACCCGACGGCCCGGTGCCGATCTACCAGCAGATCCGGGATCGGATCGTGGAGGCGATCGCCACGGGTGCGGCACCCGTGGGTTCCGGGCTGCCGGCGACCCGGCAGTTGGCGGTCGATCTCGGCATCAACTTTCACACCGTCAACAAGGGTTACGACCTGCTGCGGCAGGAGGGACTGCTGCGGATCGGGCGCAAGGCAGGCGCGGTGGTGCAACGTGACGCGGCCAGCGGACCGCCGCGGCCGGGCTGGGAGGAGGACTGGGCGGGCCGGCTGCGGACCATGCTCGCGGAAGCCACCGCCCAGGGGCTGCCGGCCGAGGAGATCATCCGGCACTGCCGGAACATCGTCACCGGGTTCACGTCCGCCGCGAATGACGGTGGTGCGTCATGACCGCGGCCGCGCTGATCGGGTACGTGATGGTGCCGCTGTTCGGCGTGAGCAAGACCAACTGAGCCAGTACATGCAAAACAGC
>CAVPCF010000172.1:0-8519 GCA_963702275.1 Candidatus Melainabacteria bacterium | reverse complement strand
GTCCCAACAGCGAGGTCAGCGAGCAGCTGGAGGGCGTGGTCGAGCACCTCCTGCGCCCGCTCATACTCCCCCCGCAGGTAATACACGCGGCCGAGGAGGGCGAGGGTATTGGCTTGCCCCCGCTGGTCACCGAGGTCGGCGAACAGCTGGAGGGCGTGGTCGAGCACCTCCTGCGCCCGCTCATACTTCCCCGGCAGGAGTAACACGCCGCCGAGGTCACTGAGGGTGTTAGCTTGCCCGCGCTGGTCATTGAGGTCGGTGAACAGTTGGAGGGCGTGGGCGTGCCGCTGCTGCGCCCGCTCCCAGTCTCCCCGCAGGTAATACACGCGCCCGAGGTAGGTGAGGGTGGTGGCCTGTCCGAGCCGGTCCTGGGCGCGATTCGGCGGCGGCCAGCGCGGTGTGGTGGATGTGCAGGGCGAGCTCGCAGGCACCGCTGATCCGCAGGTAGTTGTGCAGGGTGGTGGATAGCGCGATGGCCATAGATCGGGATGGCCGGTGGCGTGATCCAGACACGTGGCCAGAGTGGCCAGTTCGGTGTCCAACCAGGCCCGTGCCCGCTGCCGCGTGTCCACGTCCGGGTGGTGGGCGGGCGTGTGGAGGGTGATCGTGAGAGTGGGGGTGGTCCAGACGGTCATGTGAGCATCGGCGGTGGCGGCGGTGTGCAGGTAGTAGTCCAGGACCCGGCGCATCGCCTGCTCGGTGTCGGCTTGGTCTGCGGTGGCGGCCAGGGAACCGGCGGTGTTCAGTGGCAGGTGGCGCGTTTGCTGTGACTTGGCGCTGCTGCCCTCGACTGTCAGCATCGCGCGCTTGAGATCGACTGCCGACCATTTCAGCGAGAGCAGTTCGCCGCGCCGTAATCCCGTGTTCATGCTGACGAGCGTGGCCGGTGTCAAATGGTTGGCGTAGTGGGGCAGGGGAGGCATCGATCCTGCTTGCGCGCTCGGCGCCAGGCATTCGCTGATTCGCGTGCCTCTTGGGCCTCTGCGTCGCGCACGCACAGCGCCTCTCGCAGCCGCTGTTCTTCCGCCTTGTCGAGGTATCGGAACTTCGGCGTTTTATCGATGCGCCAGCGCGCCACGCACCCAGCGGGCCAGGTTGACGACCAGCCGGTGCGTACTCGGCCGCCAACAGGACGCCTCGAACCGGAGGTCGAAGCCGCAGAGATCCGGCCGGTGGTCGGTGTTCGGCGTGGTGAGGCTCACGACGAAGTCCGGACGCGGATAGCCCGCGTCCACCCGCTGCAGCGAGATCGTGCCGGCCGCGACCCAGCCGCGCGGGTCGGCCATGGTGGCGTCCACGGCCTGCGCGAAGGCGTCGTCACCGCCGTAGACGGCCGGGTCGATGCCGTCCTCGACCGCGACCTGGTAGCGGTAGACATGCGTGCCCTTGCCGACGACCGGCCCGCTGCCCGGCACGATGTGCCAGGTCCCGGCACCGGCCTGCGGCACGTCCGGCCCCGGCGGCAGCGCGGCGGTGCCGTCGCCGGTGAACACCGGCACGGCGGGCCGCTCGGTCGCGACGGGCGGTGCGGCCGAACTGGTGCTGCTCCTGGCGGTGTTGACGACGACCAGGATGGTCACGATGACCAGGATCGGGATCACGTAGACGCGCCAGCCGAAGCCGGATCGCCTGCGCAGCCCGTGGCGTCCCGCGGAGTCCAGCCGCCAGGACGCCGTCAACGGCTGCGCCGCGGTCCGGCGAGCGCCACGACGGTAGCGAGCGTCGTGGGGCTGGGCCGTACCGTCGTCAGCCGACACATCGGGTGGCTGTTCGGTCACCACGCGCCCACCCTAGCGGCGCAACGGGTGTCAGCTCTCCTAGGTCGCGAAGATCAGCTACCAGTCCCCGCGCTCGACCGCCTGCCACATGCCGAGCACGGCCCTTGCCACGCTGGTCGGACGTTCCATCTGCGCCGCGTGGCCGGTGCGCGGCAGCACCAGCAGCCGCCCTCTCGGCAACAGCCGGGCCGTTCGCGCGGCCTTGCGTACCGAGATCACCCGATCCTCGTCACCCCAGACGACCAGCGTCGGCGTCCGCACCTGCTGCGCGACCGCCCACAGTGAGCGCGCCGGTGGCGCCAGCCAGTGGCGGAAGATGGCGCCGGTCGCCGGGCCGACCACGCTGCTGGCCCACGGCATCGCCATCCGCTCGGCGTACTCGGCCACCTCGAGGTCGAACCGCGCCGGGGTGACGCGGGTCGGGTCGGCGAAGCACAGGCGGAGCAGCTGCTCGGTGCGCTGGCGGGCGGTCAGCGCGGCCAGGCCGCGGCGGGCCGGCCTGCCGACGAACGGCAGCAGCGCCAGCGCCATCCTCGGGTCGGACATCCGGCTGAGGCTCGGCCGCAGGTCCGGCATCGCGGGCGAGATCAGGGTCAGCGTGCGCACCAGATCGGGCCGGCGAGCGGCCAGCAGCAGCGCGATCGCGCCGCCCATGGAGTTGCCGAACAGGTGCACCGGGCCGCTGCCGGTCTCCGCGACGACGTTGGCGATCGTCTCGGCCTGCCGGACCATCCCGTAGTCGTTGCCGGGAGGTGGCTCGGACAGGCCGAAGCCGGGCAGGTCGACGGCCAGCCCGGCTGCGGTATCGCGGAGCAGGCCGGCCAGCTCGGTCCAGTTGGTGGCCGAGCCGCCGAGGCCATGCAGGTAGACCGCTCGGTGTTGGTCTGGACCAGGGGTTTCCCGGATGTGCACGGTCAGGCCCCCCGCGGTGCGCAGGTGGCGGCCCGGCCACGGCCACGGCAGGTCGTCGAGCACCGGGAGGGCGGTGTCGGCGAGGGGTACCCGGGTCAGCAGCGGACCTGCCGGTGGCGCGGGGAAACTGAGCAGGGACATCGCACCAGAATGAGGCTCTGGCCATCTTTCGGCTACCCCTTGTTCACACGTAGTCCATCCGGCGTCGGCGTCGTAATCTGTAATGGTCTGTACCGATCCCTCCCGATCGGCGTTACCAGCGAGTAAGGTCAAACTTCGGGAATCACACGCTGGAGGTCAACGTGACGGACACGGTGCAGGGCGCGGTCGCGGGTCGGGGCGTGCGCCTGCCTCGGACCGCGCGGCGCGCCCAGCTGCTCGCCGCCGCCCAGGACGTGTTCGTGGCGAACGGCTACCACGCCGCCGCGATGGACGAGATCGCCGAGCGGGCCGGGGTCAGCAAACCCGTGCTGTACCAGCACTTTCCCGGCAAGCTGGAGCTGTACCTGGCGCTGTTGGAGACCCACGTCGACGAACTCGTCGCCAGGGTCCGCGGCGCCATGGAGTCCACCACGGACAACAAGCTGCGCGTGCTCGCCGCGGTCGGCGCCTTCTACGACTTCGTCGACGGCGAGGGTCAGGCCTTCCGCATGGTGTTCGAGTCCGACCTGCGCGGCGAACCCGCGGTCCAGGACGCCGTGGAGCGCGCCACGTCGGCCAGCGTCGACGCGATCACCGAGACCATCACGGCGGACGCCGGGCTGAGTCACGACCAGGCACAGCTGCTGGCCATCGGCCTCGTCGGGCTGAGCCAGGTCAGCGCGCGGTTCTGGCTGGACACCGACCGGCGAGTGTCCAAAGAGGAGGCTGTCGGCCTCGTCTCGACGCTGGCGTGGCGCGGTATCGGTGGCGGTTTCCCCCTACAACACGGTTAGCACAGCAGCACGGTTAGGCGACCAGGAACGACTTGCGCCACAGGTGCATGCCGGGCGCGCCGACCAGGCCCGCGTCGGACAGGAACGCCATGATCCGCTCGCCTGCCCAGCGGATGCTCGCCTGGTAGTGCGGGCTGGTCATCGCGACGTGATAAGCCTCACGCGGGTCCAGCCCGACCGACCGGTAGACACGCGGGTTGATCAGCGTGTGCGTGACCTGGCAGCCGACCAGCGCGACCAGCCACCGCTGGTAGGCCAGCTCCGGCCTGGTCAGCTTCGGCATGCCGGACGCGACCTCCTGGCGCGCGAACGTGACGTGCCGCGCCTCCTCGAGCACGTGGATCCGGTTGACCATGCGGATCATCGGCTGGACGCGCTCGTCGGCCATCGCCTCGCGCTGGAAGCGGTCCAGCACCTCCTCGACGATCAGCACCGACCCGTACAGGGCGGGCCCGTAGCCGACAACGGGCAGCAGTTTGCCGAGGCGGTGCAGCATCTTGCGCGGTCCGTACGCCGGCAGGCCGAAGTGGGCGATGGCCTTGCCGAACATCGTGGAGTGCCGGCACTCGTCGGCGATCTCGGTCAGCGCGTACTGCACGTGGCTGGTGGTCGGGTCGCCGCGGTAGATCTCCTTGAGCAGCATCTGCATCAGGATCACCTCGAACCAGATGCCGTTGCTGGCCACGCTGGCGACCTCGTGCCGGCTCAGCTCGGTCCGCTGCTCCGGGCTCAGCCGGTCCCACAGGTACGTGCCGTACAGCGAGATCCGGTGTTCTGGCTGGTAGAGCATGCCCTCGACGGGCGGCGCCGACCAGTCGACGTCCACGTCCGGGTCGTAGAACTTCTCGGCGGACGACTTGAGCAGCCGTGCCGCGGTCCGTTCCCGGTCGGCGGCCTTGGCAACCTCCAGCGCGCGGCTCATCCTGCGTCCCCTTTCGAAGTGTACCAAAAGGTATGTTACCGCTGGTAACTGTTACTTGTGGTAGCGTGCAGCGCATGGTGCGATCTGTCAAGACAGACGTGAGGAGAACGCGTGGCTGACGCGAGACGCGAACGCTGGCGGGCGCACCGGGAGAACCGTCGCGAGGAGTTCGTCGAGGCGACGATCCGGGCGATCGGCCGGCACGGTCCCGACGTCGGCATGGACGAGATCGCGGCCGAGGCAGGCGTGACCAAACCCGTGCTGTACCGGCATTTCACCGACAAGGCCGACCTGTACCACGCGGTCGGCATGCGGGCCACCGACATGCTGATGGCCAAGATCGTGCCGGCACTGGCCGACGACGCCCCGATCTACGAGCGGATCCGGCGCGCCGTGGACTGCTACGTCGGCTTCCTTGACGAGTACCGCGAGCTGTACCGCTTCCTGGTGCTGCGGCCGCATCCCACCAAACAGGACCTCGTGCAACGGGACAAGCTCAAGATCGCCGAGGTGCTGGCCGAACTGCTCGGCGCCTACCTCAAGCTGTTCCGGCTGAATCCGGCGGTCGCCGGGCCGTCCGGCTACGGCATCGTCGGCCTGGTCCAGAGTGCTGGCGAGTGGTGGCTGGACCACCCGGACGAGATGACCCGTGACCAGCTCACCGACCACCTGACCATGCTCATCTGGCACGGCATCGACGGGGTGCTGCGGGCAGGCGGGATCGTGCTCGACCCGCACAAGCCGGTGTCGTTCGCCTCGCAACTGCGCCTGATCGTCGGCGAATAGGAGTCACCCATGACCGAGGAAGACGGCTACGTCGGTCCGGCCACCCTGATCGTCGACGAGCACGAACTCGCCGTCGAGGTGGCGCTACGCGGCCACTTCCAGCCGATCGACGGCCGCTACCACTGGTACGGCCGCCTGGCCGAGCACGCGGAACTGGCCGAACTGGTCGGCGGCCGCAGGCGCACGGCGTCCCTGCGGACCCCACAGGGCGAGGCCACCGGCGAGGTGTCCGACCCGGACCCGTGGCACCGCTACCGGATCACCGGCGTGAGCACGCCACCGTTCGCCGTCCCGACGACCCTGGCCGAGCTCGCCGACTGATCCTCGGTACTCCTCAGTGGCCGACGAAGCCGACCCTGCGGACGTCCGCGGGCGCGATGTCCACGTAGGCCACCCGCGCGACAGGTACCACGACCCGACGGCCCTTGTCGTCCACCAGCGTGAGCAGGCCGTCTTCGTGCCGCAACGCCTCGGAGACCAACTTCTCGATCTCGTCCGGCGTCAGCGCGCTCGTGACGACGAGCTCCCGCGGACTGTCCGCGACGCCGATCTTGACCTCCACGCTGACCTCCGGTGCACCGCTACGACATCAACCGCTACGACATCAACTGTGTCCAGCCTAGTGGACGCCGGGACTCATCCCAGCCCGAGCGCCGTCATCCGGCGGGTGTGGCTCTGCTGGATCCGGCGGAACAGCGCCGCGACACCGGCCAGGTCGCCGGACCCGGACACGATCAGCTCGGCGAGCCCATCCCGTTCCGCCACAACGGTTTGCGCCTGGGTCAGCGCCTCGCCGAGCAGCCGCCTGCCCCACAGCGTGAGGCGGCCGCGGGCCGTGCGGTCCGCCGAACACGCCGTCTTGACTTCGCGCTCGGCGAACGCGGAGTGCCCGGTGTCGGCGAGCACGGTGAGCACGAGCTTGCGGGTCGGCTCGTCCAGCCAGGTCGCCATCTCCCGGTACAGCTCGGCCGCCAGTCCGTCGCCGACGTACGCCTTGACCAGGGATTCCAGCCAGGACCGGGGCGAGGTGAGCGAGTGGAACCGGTCGAACGCCCGGACGAACGGGCCCATCGCGTCCTCGATCCGCACGCCGTGCTCGGCCAGGTAGACCGCCAGCAGGCCGTAGTGCGCCATCTCCGCGGCCGCCATCTCGGCCAGCGCGGCCCGGCCGGCCAGGGTGGGGGCGTGCCGGGCGTCCTCGGCGAGCCGGTCGAACGCGGACAATTCGCCGTAGGCCAGCACGCCCAACAGGTCGACAACGCCGTCGGTCAACGATCCGCCGGTAGCGACCTGCCGGTCCGCCTCGCTCGTGCCGCCTCCTCGCTGGCGCTCGTCGGCCGCATTCGCGAACGCCCCCGCGCCCATTGATTCGCTCGCAGGCTCGCTCATTCGGCGAGCGTATCGGCCGGTCGGGCCCGTGGTCGAGGTACCGCGCACGGTGCCGTGGCCGACATCTCCGGGATTTGGGGCGTCAACCAGGTACCATGACGGTGAACTCGGCACCGCCGGCAGGGACCACCTGTGGCAGCGGCCGGGTGGATGACCACGGTGGCCGCCACAGACGGCGCCACCTTGTGGAGGGTGCGCGCACACCTCGCTGGCCCCTCCCGCCCTTGTCGCAGGTGTCACGACCCGCTGACGACGGCGGTCGAGCGGCCCGTCCAGGGCAGTGCGTGCTGGACGAGAAAGGCGACCACCATACCGTGCAGAGTCACACGGATACCATCAATACGGACATAACAGAACTGGATCCGGTTTCGCTGGAGCACAGCGAGGCCGGACTTCCCGCGTCGGACCCGTCGCACCCGCTCCAGGCCGGTGCTCCCGTGCGCGAGGACTCCCCCACGTTCGCCGAACTCGGCGTCCGGGACGAGATCGTCCGCGCGCTGGCCGCGGCCGGCATCGAGCGCACGTTCGCGATCCAGGAGCTCACCCTGCCGCTGGCACTGGCCGGCGAGGACGTGATCGGCCAGGCCCGTACCGGCATGGGCAAGACCCTCGGTTTCGGCGTGCCGCTGATGCAGCGGCTGACCATCCCCGGCGACGGCACCCCGCAGGCCCTGGTCGTCGTGCCGACCCGGGAGCTGTGCCTCCAGGTCGCCCGCGACCTGACCGACGCCGGCAAGCACCTTGGCGTGCGGATCGAGGCCATCTACGGCGGCCGCCCCTACGAGCCGCAGATCGCGTCGCTGCGCCGGGGCGTCGACCTAGTCGTAGGCACCCCCGGCCGACTGCTGGACCTGGCCGAACAGCGCCACCTGGTGCTCGGAAAGGTCCGCGGCCTTGTCCTTGACGAGGCCGACGAGATGCTCGACCTCGGCTTCCTGCCGGACGTGGAGCGCATCCTGCGGATGGTGCCCGACGAGCGGCAGACGATGTTGTTCTCGGCCACCATGCCCGGCCCGATCATCACGCTGGCCAGGACGTTCCTCAACCGCCCGACGCACATCAGGGCCGAGGAGACCGACGCCAGCCAGATCCACGAGCGCACCGCGCAGTTCGTCTACCGCGCGCACGCGCTGGACAAGATCGAGGTCGTAGCGCGGGTCCTGCAAGCGGCGGACCGCGGCCTGACGATGATCTTCACCAGAACCAAGCGCACTGCGCAGAAAGTCGCCGACGACCTGACGGAGCGTGGTTTCGCAGCCGCCGCCGTGCACGGCGACCTCGGCCAGGGCGCCCGCGAGCAGGCCCTGCGCGCCTTCCGCTCCGGCAAGGTGGACGTGCTGGTAGCGACGGACGTGGCAGCCCGCGGCATCGACATCGAGGGCGTCACGCACGTGGTCAACTACCAGTGCCCCGAGGACGAGAAGACCTACATCCACCGCATCGGCCGCACCGGCAGGGCCGGCCGCACCGGTGTCGCGGTCACGCTGGTCGACTGGGACGAGGAACCGCGCTGGAAGCTCATCAGCGACGCGCTGGGCCTGAACATGCCGGTGCCGGTCGAGACGTACTCCACCAGCGAGCACCTACAGTCCGACCTGGGCATCGGTTCGCAAACCACCGGCCGCCTGCCGCTGGGCCAGCGAACAAGGGCAGGCCTGGCCGCCGAGCCGGAGGAGAAGCTCACCACCGGCCGAGACCGCAGCCGCCGAGGTCGAGGCTCCCGCGGCGAACGTCCGACCAGGACAGAACCCGTAGAAGCCACCACCAGCGACCCGAAGCCGAAGCGGCGCCGCACAA
>CAVPCF010000171.1:0-51461 GCA_963702275.1 Candidatus Melainabacteria bacterium | reverse complement strand
CAGAACGGGTACGCGGCCCTGCCGGCCATCCTCGGCGGCAGGTGGACCGGGGACACCGTCTGGCAGCGGGCCGTCGGCCCGATGCAGTTCCTGCCGTCGACGTGGCTGGAGTGGGGCGGCACCACCAACCCGAACAACGTGTACGACGCGGACATCGCCGCCGGCAAGTACCTGTGCAACGGCGGCCGTGACCTGTCCAGTCCCGGCCCAGCAGGCCGCCGCGGTGTTCAGCTACAACCATTCCGACAGCTACGTCCAGATACTCCTGATCTGGGCGAACGCGTACCGCAACGGCGTGACGCCGCTGCCGGAGACCCCGGTCCCGCCGCAGGGCCCGGTCCCGCCCGGCACGACAGTGCCGCCGACCACCACCGTCCCACCGACGACGACGGGCTCGTCGAGCACCCCGCCGCCGACCACGGTGCCGCCCACGACGACCACCGTGCCGCGACGACGACGACCACGGTGCCGCCGACCACACCCACCACGACACCGCCGACGACCGACCCGACTCCGCCGACGTGTCCCACGCCGACCACCGACCCGCCGACGAGCGCGCCCACCAGCGCGCCGACGCCGCCACCCCCACCGCCGGGCTGCCCGACACCCACCACGGCAGCCCCGACGTCGGGGCCAACGCCGTCGTAACCCGCCACGACACCCCTGGACTACGGTTGGCCGAGTCCAGGGGTGTCGTGCGTCGAGGGGACCGAACATGGCCCGGGTTGCCGCGATCGACTGCGGAACGAACTCGATCCGCCTACTGGTGGCCGATGTCACCGCCCGCGAGGACGGCACCGCGTGGCTGCGCGACGTACACCGCGAGATGCGCGTCGTCCGCCTTGGCCAGGGTGTCGACGCGACCGGCAGGATCGCGCCGGAAGCCTTGGCCAGAACCAGAACCGCATTGTCCGATTACCTGGCCATCGCGGTCCGCAAAGGTGTCGAGCGCGCGCGGATGGTGGCCACGTCCGCCGCCCGGGACGCCGTCAACCGCGACGAGTTCTTCGCGATGACAGCGGAGATTCTCGGGTCCCCAGCCGAAATGATCAGCGGCGACGAAGAAGCCCGCCTGTCGTTCGCGGGCGCCGTCAGCGAACTGGACCCCGCCGACGGCCCGTTCCTGGTGGCCGACATCGGCGGCGGCTCGACGGAGCTGGTCCTTGGCACGTGGGACGGCCGCAAGGTGGACGTGCTGGCGGCCAGATCGGTGGACATCGGCTGCGTACGCCTGACCGAACGCTGCCTACTCAGCGACCCGCCGACCCCGGCCGAGATCGACGCGGCAACCGAACTGGCACAGGAAATCCTGGCCGACGCGTTCGCCGCGGTGCCCGTCGCGCGAGCAAGAACGTTCATCGGTGTGGCCGGCACGGTGACCACACTGTCCGCGCTGAACCTGAACCTGCCCGAATACGACGCGGAACGACTGCACCTGTCCCGAACGCCGCTGACCGCGATACGAACGACAACGGCCGACCTGCTGGCCATGACGCGCGCGCAGCGAGCCGAACTCGGCCCGATGCACCCGGGCCGGGTGGATGTGATCGGCGGCGGCGCCATCATCGTGCGGACGATCGCCGAGGAACTGGCGGCGCGGGCCGGCATCACCGAACTGGTGGTCAGCGAACACGACATCCTGGACGGAATAGCGCTGTCCCTGGCTTAACAACTCCTGACAAAGTTGTGGGTTGGCCAGTCGGCGGAAGCAGATGATGGCGCACGCCAGGCGGAGAACGCCTCATGGATGTCGTCGCGGATCTCCCAGCGGATGCGCAGTCGACGGAACCAGTGCAACAACGCGAACGTCTGCTCGGCGACCCAACAGTACTTGCCCAACCCAGACCCGTGCCCGGGGCCGCGCCGGGCGATGATCGGCGCGATGCCGACCGACTGGCCCCGCACCGCCGGAACCGCCCGGATCAGCTGAGTGACATCGTTGCGGTTGCCGCCGATCAGCGACACCTGCAACGGGATGCCGTGCCCTTCGATGATCAGATGATGCTTCGAGCCAGTTCGGGCACGGTCAACTGGGCTCGGTCCGGTCTTGGGCCGCCTTTCATCGCCCGTAGAACTCCCACGGAATCGCGGTGTAGAGGACGAACAGGATCCCGCACAGGGCCTTGCGGTCGTCCAGCCGAGGATGGCCGGACGGTCGCTACGCCGAGGCACCACGACCGGCAACAGCGGCTCGATCCGCGCCCACAGCTCGTCGGATACGATCCACGGTGGCTGCTGACTCTTCCTCACGACCCGATCAACAACCCCGATGATCAACCTATTCCAAGATCAATATTGTTAGGGGTTGTAAAAAGCGAGCCCCATTCCTTCGGGGGCCCCCCGAGATCCATTCTAGTTGATTTTGGGGGGCTTCGTGCTGGTCGGCGGCTTCCTGTGGATAACTGCCGGAGCCTGTGGGCAAAGGTTATCCGGGCCAGAACTTGCGCCAGGTGTCGCTGTCCATGGCGAGCGGGTTGAGCCCGGCTTCGGTAGCCGCCCGTTCGGCGGCGCGCAGGTCAGCCACGAATCGTCGGGCCGCGGCGCGTAGTTCGGTCTCCGGTTCCAGGCCGGCCCGTACCGCGGCCGCGGCTAGCGCGAACAGTGCGTCGCCGTGGGCGGACTCGTTGCCGGGCAACAGATCCGCCGGCAGGCCGGAGCGGATGGCGCGCTGGGTGAGCTTGCCGGCAAGGCCGGCGGCCGGCTGGCCGAGCGCCACACCGTCCACACTGGACCGGCGTTGCTTCTCGGCCTGCTTCAACTCCTCCCAGCGATGTTGCTGGGTAGCGGCATCACGGACCGACGGATCACCGTCCGCGAACACGTGGGGGTGCCGGCCGACCAGCTTGCCGACCAGTTCGGCGGCCACTTCGTCCACACCGAACGGGGAAACCGGGTCCTCGGCCGCCACCCTGGCATGGAACAGGACCTGCAGCAGCACGTCCCCCAGTTCCTCGCGCAGCGCCGCCCTGTCACCGTCCTCAATGGCCTCGAGCAGTTCGTACGTCTCCTCGACCAGATACCGGCGCAGCGAATCATGGGTCTGCTCGGCGTCCCATGGGCAGCCGCCCGGCGACCGCAGCCGATCCATCACGGCCACCGCGGCCAACAACTCCGCGCCGGGCGGCGCGGGCGTACCGATCACCGCCGCGCCTGCCGCGAACAGCCGGGCGGCCGCGGGCTCGGACAGGTCTGCGGCGACCACGACCACCGACCGGTCCGCCGGAAACGCGGCGGGAGCGGGCGGCAGGCCCAGCGAGAAGGGCAGGTCACCGCCGACGTAGACCTCGTCTGCGGTCCGCAACACGGCCAATGCGGCCGCCGGCAGGACCGGACCGAGCCGGGGATCGAGCAGGACGACCGTGTTCACGACTTGACCGGGATCTCCACGTCCGCCGTCTGGTCGTTGCCGGCCGTCACCGTCATGCCGGCCTGGTTCCAGTTGCCGTACCGGGGGCTGATCCGGACGCCGAGCGCGCTCACCTGTGGCTGCAGCAGGCTGATGCCGACCGACTCCAGGGTGCCCAGGTCCGACGAGTCGGCCGACGAAGGGGCACCGGGTGCCGTGCCCGCGCCGACGGCCCGCGTCTTGATCATCGCGACGATCCAGCTCGGGTCCGCCGCGGCGGCGGGCTGGAAGGCCACGACGCTGTTGGCCGGCGCGCCGAACACCGGGGACAGGTCCTCGGTCGGCGCGGTCTGACCCTGTGACTGTGCCTGCTGTTGCGCCTGCGCGATGCCCTGCAGGTAGGACGAGATCGAGAACTGGGTGGTGGTCGCGCCGCCGCTCGTGCCGCCCGCGGCCTTGGCCGCCGCGTTCGCCGCGTTCACCAGGCCGGTCAGCTTGGTCGGGTCGGCCGCGATCTGTTGGGCGTCCTGTACGGCCGTCGCCCTGTCCTTCGCCACGACGTAGCCGAACGTCACGTTCAGCGTGTCGGCGTACTTGCGCGCCAACGCGACCTCCAGCAGCAGGTCGCGCACGCCGTTGCGGATGTTCGACGGGTCGATGAACAGCGCGGCGGCGGCCTTGGTCGCGCCACCGGCCTGGCTGATCACCTGGTCCACCTGCTGGTCGGTCACGCTCAGCTTGTACTGGGTCGTGGCGCGCTGCAGCAGCACGTGCAGCACGTGGCCCCGCACGAGCGCGCGGGACGCCTGGTCCAGCTTGCTCTGCAGCTGGGCCTGCTGCGAGGTGGTCTGCGTGGCCAGCACGTTGTTCAGCTCGTTCTGCACCTGATCAACGGAAACCGACGTACTGCCCACGATGAGCGCCTGGTTGACCTGGCTGGGGCCGGAACCACATGCGGCCAGCAGGAAGGCAGCGGCGAGTAGCACGGCTGCCGCGACCTGGCGGCGGATGACGGTCGTCACAGAACTACCTTCTCACAACGCGTGTCCGGCTAGCGAGCGCGGTCTACCACCGCCGCGATCTTGGGGCCAACTCGTCCGCGGCGACCGGTTCGCCGAAGTACGGGCCGCTACCGGAGATCGCACCGATCGACCGCCACCAGGCGACCTCGCGTTCGGTGCACAGGCCAGGCACCACGACCGGCAGTTGCGTGTCCCGCAGGGTGCCCACCAGCGCGGCGGTCGTTCTGGCCAGCCGACACTCGGGGTCGTCGAGTTGGGCGAGCCGCCGCACCAGTCCCGGGGCCATCTCCAGCGAGGTGACCGGCCAGTCATCCAGCAACGTGAGCTCGACTGGTACCACGCCGGTCTCGCAGAGCGTGATCCGCACGCCCATGCTGGTCAGCACGGTGATGCTCTCCCGAGCCTCACCGCCCTCGACGGCCAGTGCGGCGGCTGGGACGCCGAGGCACATCAGGTCCGGCCGGATGCCGGTCCTCTTCAGCGCACCGCCGACGGTGGCGACGAGGTCCGGGTCGGCGATCTGGCTGGTGGTCATGTCGATGCCGACGATCGGCGCGCCGTCGCCGAACCGGTCCGACCACACCCTGATCTGCTCGGCGACCGCGTCGACCTGCCATGCGGCGAACGACACCCCGGCACCGGTCATCTCGGCCAGCCGGAGGCATTCGAGGTAGCCGATCCGGCCGTGCTCGGGATGGTCCCAGACGGGCTGTGCGGACACGCCGACGACCAGGTCCTCCGTCAACAGGTGCCACGGCTGCCACAGCACGCTGAGCTGGCCGAACTCCAGCGCGCCGGACATGGTCGCGGCCAGCGTGGCGTCCCGCCGGTCGGCGGCGTCGCGGTGGCGGTCGTACTCGGCCCACTGCCGGTTGCCGGTGTCCTGGGCACGCCGCAGGCTGGCCTCGGCCCGACGCAGCAGTTCGTACTGGTCGATCTCACCGACGACGCCGTGCGCGACACCGATGCTCGCGGACAGGCCGACACCGCCCTCAGGCAGGTGCACCGGCTCGCCGAGCGTCTCGTTGATCTGCGCGAGCGTCGCCAGCACGTCGGCGGGCTCGCTGCCGGCGGAGAACAGCAGGGCGAACTCGTCGCCGGTGAGCCGGGCGACGAGCACCCGCTGCCCGTCGAACTGGTTCTCCAGTCTTCTCGCCGTGAGCAGCAGCAACCGGTCGCCGTGTTCCGGGCCGAGGCCGCGGTTGATCGTGCCGAAGCCGTCCAGGTCGAGGTGGTACAGCGTGACGTGGCGCTCCGCGGACGGACCGGCGAGCAGGGACTGCAACTGCGACAACAGGTACTGCCGGTTGGGCAGGCCCGTCAGCACGTCGTGCAGGCTCTGGTAGCTGGTCAGGTCCTGCAGCAGGTGCAGGTCGCTGACGTTCTCCACCATGGTCAGGTGCAGTGACGGCCCGTTGTCGGTGTCGCGCAGCACGGACACCGCGAGATACGCCCAGACCAGTTGGCCGTCCGCGCGGACGAGGCGTCTGCGGCGGCGCAGCGGCTTGCTGTCCACGCCGCCGAGGTCGTGGTAGTCGGCGCGGATGTCGGCGGTTTCCTGGGTGTGGAAGAACTCCTCGATGCTGCGGCCGACGAGTTCGTCTGGCTGGCAGCCGAGGATGTCCGCCAGCGCGGGATTGACCAGCGCCAGCCGGCCGTTCGAGTCGCTGATCGCGATGCCGACGGCGGCACGTACGAACACCTCGCGGAACCAGGCCTCGCTGCGCTTCAGTCGGCGCTCCGTCTCGCCGGTCGCCCGTTGCAGCGCCTGCTTGACCTCCTCCTGCTGGTCGAACAGCCAGTCCCGGAGTTCGGCCGTGTAGCCGGCGCCCAGCGCGCCGAGCATGGTGAACGCCCGACCCGCCGGATCGGGCGCGGAGTCGGCCTTCGCGAGGTCCAGCAGGCCGGGTGCGAGCACGCGCAGGCTGGCCCGCAGGCACTCCGCGTCGGTGAAACTCGCGTCGACCAGCGCGGCGCCCGCCCGCTGCCCTGCGCCGACTGACAGCGGCCGGGCCGCGAGACCGTCCGCCATCGCGGTCACGTGCGACGCGATGAGCTCCTCGAGGTCCTGGCGGGACAACGCGGTGAAGCCGGTCGGTGCGAGCGCCCGCAGCCATGCCGCCACCAACGTGGACCGATCGAACGGTGCACGGCCTGACGGTCCGGACGATGTTGTACTCATGCTCCGTAGACGGTTTCGGCGAGTTGGGGCGAGCTCGGTGTGGGACGGTGGCTGGGTCTATGGCTTGCGGCCGACCCCGGCCAGAATGCCGGCCCGTTCCGCGTCGTCCTCCGGCGCCAGCGGGCCGTGTGGATGCCACAGCGGGGTCGGCACCACACCCGGCTCGACGAGGTCGAAACCGGCGAACAGTGCCACGATCTCCTCCCGGCTGCGTGGGTGGATCGGATCCCTGCTGCTCTTCATCACCTCGACGATGCCGGCCATTTCGGCCGGCATCAGGTCGCTGGTGAAATGCGAGACGGCCAGTGTGCTGCCGGGTGCCAGCGCGTCTCGGTAGCGGCGCACGATACCCGCCGGATCCTTGTCCGGGAAGACGAAGTGAAACACGCCGACCATCAGTAGGCCGATCGGCTGGTCGAAATCGAGCAACCGGCGGGTATCCGGTGCGCCGAGCACCTCAGCGGGGCGCGTCAGGTCCGCCGCGACGATGGCGGCGAGTTCGTTGTCCCGCAGGATGAGTCGGCTGTGTTCGACCGCGACGTCCTCGTAGTCCACGTAGACCACCCGCGCGTCCGGCGCCGCCTGTTGGGCCACCTCGTGCACGTTGCCAACGGTCGGGATGCCTGAGCCGACGTCGAGGAACTGCCGAATGCCCTTGTCCACCATGAACAGCACCGCACGGCGCAGAAAGTCCCTGTTGAGCCGCGCGATGTTCTTCGCATTCGGTTGCGCGGCAAGGAAACGGTTGGCCAGCGCGCGATCGGCGGGGAAGTTGTGCGCGCCACCCAACAAATAGTCGTAGAGCCGTGCCGCACTCGGCACCGCGATGTCGACGTGGCTTGGCACCCAGTCGAGCTGTTCGGTCACCGCGCGCTCCCACACCTCATCGATGCACCCGCATCCGGCCCCACTGGAGGGTAGTGGGTTGCCCCGAACAACCACAGCTACATCCACTCGTTGGACCGGCCATTCACCCCTTCGGACTACGACGTAGCGGACAGGGTGACGTTATCGAACACAATCCGGAGTCCCGATTGTCCCCCGTTTACGCACCCGACCAATGGCCACGGCGGTCCGGTGTGCAGCGAAACGCGTTGTCCCGCAACCGATTCAGCCCACCGATGCCGGCACGCCGGCCAGCGATTCGAGGAGTTTGCGGGCCCAGTCCAGCAGCTCACGATCGCGCAGCGGCGGCGCACCGAGCCGACCACCGGCCGGGCCTTCGGTCGGCCGGGGCACCGACACGGTGTTGCCGACCGGCTTGTACAGCGCCTTGGGATACAGGCGCTTCAACCGCACCAGTTGCGAGTCCAGCAGCGGCAGCGGGGCGAACCGGATGTTGCCGCCCTGCGTGGCCACCTCCGTGACCCCGTGCGCCCGGCAGACCTGCCGGAACGCGGCGACCGCCAACAGGTTCTCCACGGCGGCGGGTGCCGCGCCGTACCGGTCGACCAGTTCCTCCAGCACCGCGGCCAACCCGGCCGCGTCCGCGGCCTGCGCGATCTTCCGGTACGCCTCGAGCCGCAGACGTTCGCCGGGCACGTAGTCGTGCGGGATGTGCGCGTCCACCGGCAGGTCGACCCGCACCTCGGCCAGTTCGTCGTCGGTGTCCGCGCCGTCGGCGCCCGCGTGCCGGCGGAACGCGTCCACCGCCTCACCCACCAGCCGCACATACAGGTCGAAACCGACACCGGCGATGTGGCCGGACTGCTCGGCGCCCAGGATGTTGCCGGCGCCCCGGATCTCCAGGTCCTTCATGGCCACGGCCATGCCGGCGCCCAGCTCGGTGTTCTGCGCGATGGTGGCCAGCCGGTCGTGCGCGGTCTCGGTCAGCGGCGCCTCCTGCGGGTACAGGAAGTAGGCGTAACCGCGTTCCCTGCCCCGGCCGACGCGGCCGCGCAACTGGTGCAGCTGCGCCAGTCCGAGCAGGTCACCGCGTTCCACGATCAGTGTGTTCGCGTTCGAGATGTCGAGACCCGTCTCCACGATCGTCGTGCACACCAGCACGTCGTGCTCGCGTTCCCAGAATCCCTGGATGATCTTCTCCAGCCGGTCCTCGTTCATCTGGCCGTGCGCCGTGACGATGGTCGCCTCCGGCACGAGCTCCCGTAGCCGACGTGCCGCCTTCTCGATCGACGAGACCCGGTTGTGCACGTAGAACACCTGGCCGTCGCGCAGCAGCTCGCGGCGGATCGCGGCGCCCACCTGCTTGTCGTCGTAGCCGCCGACGTAGGTCAGGATCGGGTGCCGCTCCTCGGGCGGCGTGAGGATGGTGGACATCTCGCGGATGCCGGCCAGGCTCATCTCCAGGGTGCGCGGGATCGGCGTCGCGGACATCGTCAGCACGTCGACATGGGTGCGCAGCGCCTTGATGTGTTCCTTGTGCTCCACGCCGAACCGCTGTTCCTCGTCCACCACGACCAGGCCGAGATCCTTCCAGCGGATACCGGTCTGCAGCAGCCGGTGCGTGCCGATCACGATGTCCACCGTGCCGTCGGCGAGGCCCGCGATGGTCTGTTCGGACTCCAGCTTGTCGGTGAACCGGGACAGGCCCTTGATGGTCACCGGGAACGGCTGCATCCGCTCGGCGAACGTGTTGAGATGCTGTTGCGCCAACAGGGTTGTCGGCACGAGTACGGCGACCTGCTTGCCGTCCTGCGCTGCCTTGAACGCGGCCCGCACCGCGATCTCGGTCTTGCCGTAGCCGACGTCGCCACAGATCACCCGGTCCATCGGGGCCGGCTTGCGCATGTCGGCCTTGACCTCGTCGATCGCGGCGAGCTGGTCGGGGGTCTCGGCGAACGGGAACGCGTCCTCCAGTTCGCTCTGCCACGGCGTGTCCGGCCCGAACGCGTGTCCCGGCGCGGACTGGCGGGCGGCGTAGAGCTGCACCAGTTCCGCGGCGATCTGCTTGACCGCCTTCTTCGCCTTCGCCTTGGTGTTCTTCCAGTCCGAGCCGCCAAGGCGGTTCAGGGTGGGCAGTTCGCCGCCGACGTAGCGGGAGATCTCGTCGAGCTGGTCGGTCGGCACGAACAGCCGGTCACCCGGCTGGCCGCGCTTGCTCGCCGCGTACTCCAGCACCAGGTACTCGCGGGTCGCGCCGGCCACCGTGCGCTGCACCATCGCCACGTACCGGCCGATGCCGTGCTGCTCGTGCACCACGTGGTCGCCAGGCTTGAGGGCGAGCGGGTCGACGGCGTTGCGCCGCCTGCTGGGCAGGCTGCGCCGCATGTCCCTGGTGGACGTGCCGCTGCGGCCGCCGGTCAGGTCGGTCTCGGTCAGCACCACGAAACCCAGTGCCGGCGCCAGGAATCCGTCTTCCAGGCTGCCTCGCGCCACCGTGACCAGGGCCGGTTCCGGCTTTTCCACCATGCCGTGCTCGGCCAGCACCGCCGGCACGTCGGCGTCCCGCAGCTGCTCGACGGCGCGCTGCGCGGTGCCGGCGCCTGGCACGACGAGCACCGCGGTGCCGCCGGTCGCCACGTGCGCCCGCAGGTCCACGAACGCGCGCGGCAGTTCGCCCCGGTAGGACTCGGCGGGCCGCAGGTCCAGCCGCAGGACCGCGGCGTCCTCGCTGGTGAGCTGCGACAGTGTCCACCATGGACGGTCGGTGTCCCTGGCATGCGTTGCCACGTCGGCCAACGAGCGGTAGGCCGACGCGCCGAGGTCGATCGGCGCGCGGCCGCCGCCGGCCGCCGTCATCCAGGACGCCTCGAGGAACTCCTGTCCGGTGCGCACCAGGTCGTGCGCCCGCGCCCGGACCTTCTCCGGATCGGCGACCACCACGTGGGTGCCGGGCGGCATCGCGTCGGTGAGCAGCCGCATCTCGCCCGCGCACAGCGCCGGAATCAGCGCCTCCATGCCCTCGCTCGGGATTCCTTCCGCCAGTTTGGCCAGCATCTCGGCCAGCTGGGCGTCGGCCTGGTGCTCGGCGGCCAGTTCCGCGGCGCGTGCGCGCACGTCGCCGGTGAGCAGCAGTTCCCGGCAGGGCGTCGCGACGACGTCGGCGATCTCGCCGGGCAGCGACCGCTGGTCGGCCACTGCGAACGCGCGGATCTCAGCCACCTCGTCGCCCCAGAACTCCACCCGCACCGGGTGTTCCGCGGTCGGCGGGAACACGTCGAGAATCCCGCCGCGCACGGCGAACTCACCGCGTTTCTCCACCATGTCGACCCGGGCATACGCGAGTTCGGCCAACCGCGCGACGACCTGCTCGAAATCGTGCTCGGCGCCCACCGCCAGGTGCACCGGCGCCAGTTCGCCGAGACCGGGCGCCAGCGGCTGAATGAGGCTGCGCACGGTCGTCACCAGGACCCGCAGCGGACCGGCCGGGTGCTCCTCCGGATGCGCCAGCCTGCGCAGCACGGCCAGCCGCTGCCCCACGGTGTCCGCGCGCGGCGACAACCGTTCGTGCGGCAGGGTTTCCCAGCTCGGGAACGACACGACGGCGTCCGCGCCGAGCAGGTCGGACAGGACCGATGTCAGCTCCTCGGTGACCCGGCCGGTCGCGGTGACCATGAGCACCGGCCGATCGGCGCCACCGACGTCGCTGGACCCCGCAAGTGCGGCGGCGACCAGTGGCCGGGCGGCGATCGGGCCCTCCAGTTCGAGCAGGCCGGTGCCGGCGTGCTCGACCACCGCACGGAGTCCGGCGTCGGGCAGCACGGCACGCAACAGGCCGGACAGTGGTCCAACGAGGGACAGTGGTCCTACAGTGGGCACAGCGACGTCTCCCTGGCGTGGCGACACGGACAGACCCCTGCCCGGGACGAGCCGCCGGGAGGGGTTCTCGCTTACCAGCCTACGGCCCCCGTCTGACACGCGGCTGGCGCGCGCTCACCGCAGTTGTCCACAGGCCGCCGATCGAACCCAACAGATCCCGCGCACACCCCATATGCTCGACCGATGTCCACCGCCACGACCACGCCGCCGTCCCGATCGCGGCTGCCGCTACCGCGACGCGACCGTCCTCGGCCCGCGTGGCTGCCGGTGTGGTCGAAGCCTGCCGCGATGCGCGCGGTGCGGGCCACGGTGGTGGTGCCCGGCCTGTTCGCCCTGGCCTACCAGGTGATCGGTGATCTGCAACTGGCCACGTTCACCGCCTTCGGCGGGTTCGCCACGCTGGTGATGGCGTCGTTCGGCGGCCGTCGGCGGGACAAGCTGGTCGCGCATCTCGGCCTCGCGGCCGCCAGCAGTGTGCTGATCGTCATCGGGACCGCGGTCAGCCCGTCGCCGGTCCTGGCGACGCTGGTCACCATTCCCGTGGTGTTCTGCGTGCTGTTCGCCGGCATCGCAGGCCCGAACGCCGCGTCCGCCAGCACGGCCGCGCTACTGGCGTATGTGCTGCCGGCCACGTCGTCGGCTGCCATGAGCACCGTCCCGGCCCGGCTGGAGGGGTGGTGGCTGGCGACGATCGTCGGCACGGCCGCGGTGCTGCTGTTCTCCCCGCGACTGCCCGGGCAGCAACTGCGCACCGCGGCCGCGGCCAGCGCCCGCGCACTGGCCGACCAACTGGACGCCGCACTGCACGGCGACACGTCGCCGCGCCACCGCGAGAAGTCGATCGAGGCCAAACACCAACTGATCGCCGCGTTCACCGCCACCCCGTACCGCCCGACCGGCCTGGCAACCGCCGACCAGGCACTGGACAGCCTGGTCGGCCTGCTGGAGTGGTGCACGACGGTGATCAACGACAGCCTGCACGAATATCGTGACCTGAGCCACATCGACGAAGTCGAACGCGAACTCCTGACCGACACCGGCACGGCACTGCGGGACGTCGCGGCACTCGTGGCGGGTCAACCCGCGGAACCGAACCTGGACAAGCTGGAACAGAGCCTGGCCGCGAGCGCGGCGCACCTGGAACAGCTGTGCCAGCGCAGCGACGGCTACACCGACGCCGTCCACCTGTCCTTCCACGCCCGCACCGCCGCGATCGCCGCGCACACGGCCATGGCGGACGCACTGATCGCCGGCCACCGGGCCGACCCGTCGATCGTGTCCGGCGGCCGTCGCCGCTGGTACGGCGGCCCGGACAGCGCGATGTCCGCCGAGCGGCGGTTGGCCCGGTTCAGCGCGGCGGCCACCGTTGTGTCACGGCGCGCCAGCCTGCGCTCGGTGTGGTTCCGCAACAGCGTCCGCGGCGCGGTCGCCCTCGCCGTTGCCATCGCCGTTGCCGACGCGACCGGTGTGCAGCACGGGTTCTGGGTCGTGCTGGGCACGTTGTCGGTGTTGCGCACGAACGCCGCGTCGACCGGCGCCACCGCGATGCGCGCGTTGCTCGGCACGGTGGCCGGGTTCGTCATCGGCGCGTTGCTGCTGCTGGTGATCGGCAGCGGCGCGGGTGCGCTGTGGACGGCGCTGCCCATCGCGGTCCTCGTCGCGGCCTACGCACCGGGCGCGCTGCCGTTCGCCGCGGGTCAGGCCGCGTTCACGGTGGTGGTGTCGGTCCTGTTCAACCTGCTGGTCCCGGTCGGCTGGCAGATCGGCGTGGTGCGGATCGAGGACGTGGCCATCGGCTGCGCGGTGAGCCTGGTCGTCGGTGTCCTGTTCTGGCCGCGCGGCGCGAGTTCCCTGGTGGCCGACGACCTCGCCGACGCCTTCCGCGCCGGCGGCGCGTACCTCTCCGACGCCGCCCACTGGGCCCTCGGCCTCAATACGGAGCCCCCGTCGGCGATCTCCGCGATCACCGCCGCCACCCGCCTCGACGACGCGGTACGCGGCTTCCTGGCCGAACAGGGCGCCAAACGAGTACCGAAGGAACAACTCTGGCGCCTGTCCTCGGGTGCGTTACGAGCCCGCCTGACAGCACATTCGCTGGCCGGCCTGCCGCACCGCGAACTGGCACCGGACCCGACGCGCGTCCTGCTCGGCGACCTGGCAGGCCAGTTGGCCGCGTGGTACGACCACCTGGCGTCCCGCCTCGACCGCACCAACCACGGCGCCGTACCCATGCTGGCCCCACCGGAGTTCCAACTCCCCACCACGCCGGACGGCCCGTCGGTACCGGACCTGTCCTGGACGTTGTGGGTCGGCGAACACCTGAGACACGTGACCCTGCGCCTGAACGAACTGGTCGAACCGGCCGCCACGGTAGCCGCCCAACGCCACCGCCCCTGGTGGCGCTGACCCATCGATACCTGGCACACCGATCCATGACCCGTCGGCGGTCCTACAGCGTCCGTACCCACTGCTCGACGGGCGGCGAGGTCGGCATCGGTGAGACCGACCTCGGAGTCGACGCGATGGAGTAGCGCCCGCCCGGGATGGTGTCGTTCGGGCGCGCCACGCGATCAGCGTAACCATCGGCAAGAGGCGGTAGTGGGCTGCCGCGATCGGCCGCAACTGTCGTGCATTCGCACGGCTTGCCAACCGGCCACCGGGACGGTGAGGTTTACGCATGCCGGACAGCTTCTCCGTCGATCTCGGACGGCTGAACAATGTCGCCAAAACCGACCTCCCCAACGTCGTCGAGGCGGTCAACGGCGGACGCACGCAGCTCAACAGCGCGGTCAGCGAGTGTTCCGCCGCCTTCGACGGCACCCTGTACCAGGCGGAGGGCATGACGGCCGACCCGGTCGGCAACTCGTTCGGCTACGCCGGCTACACCGAGGCGCTGCTCAACGACCTCGTGACCGGTCTCGGCAAGCTGTCCGACAACCTGGCGAAGTCGAAGCAGGCCATCCACGAGATCGCGAACCGGTACGCCATGGCGGACGGCCAGCCGCCGCTCCCGAGCGTCTGACGGAGGCCGCCATGATCGACGAGAACACGAAATCCCTGTTGGAGCAACACAGATCGGCCGCGCTCAACTGGTTGCCGCCGCGCATGCCGTGGCAGCTGAACCCGAGCGACTACCTCGACCAGATCGACGCGACCGTCGAATCGCTGTGCAGCGGCAACGCCCTCGCGGCGGACAATCTGGCCAACGACATCAACCAGGCCCACCTGGCGCTCACCACCAACGCCCAGGTCGGTTTCGACGGCATCCAGACGGACATGGAGGCGTGGGCGGGCACCGCCGCGGACAACTTCCGCGACTACCTGTCCAAGGTCAAGCAGGCGATAAACCGCTACGACCAGGTGCTGAACGACTTCAAGCGGGTCCAGGACGGATACACCGCGCTGGTCGAGGGCTGCGTCACGGACGTGCAGAGCCTGCTGAACAAGGCGATCGACGCCCAGAACGGCGTTTCCGCCGACACCTGGCAGGTCGTGCTCACCGCGATCGGCGGCGTGGCCGCGATCATCGGCTCGGCGATCAGCGGCCCGGTCGGCTGGGAGATCCTGCTCGGCGGGGTGGCGCTCGCCACGTCGGAGGGCTCCGTGCTGATCAGCACGAGCGGCCACGGTGAAACGGCCAAATCGCTGCTGGACGGCCTGCAGAGCCTGCGGAGCAGCGTCATCGACCAGCGGGAGAACTTCTACTACGCCGTCGAACAGCTCGACAACGTCGTGATGGAGAACGTCGACAACAAGAGCCTCGACGTCGTCGAGCCATCGCCGCCGACGATCATCACCGCACCGAGCTTCGATCCGTCCACTTTCGACCTGCCATCCGATATCGAACCGCTCGGCATCGAGAACGGCGTGTCGCGCGCCGCGCTGGTCCCGCAGAACCAGCAGAGCAACTCGCAGGTCAGCACCCGCCTCGCCGGCGGCTGATCAGGCCGATCGGACATCGTGCACCGTTGCCCAGGTGTGCTCGACCGCGTCGTTACCGTGCCTGTGCCGGCTGGCCGGACAGTGCCGACGTCACGTTGGCCAGCACGTCCGTCCACGGCGTCGGCCGCACCACGGGCACGCCCGCGGCCAGCGCCCGCGCCGCCAGCCGGGCGCCGATCTCGACGCTGACCTTGGCCCGGAACCCGTTGCTGTCATCGGGTTCGCGGGCCTGGAGATTCGCCGCGATCCGGCCGTCGTCCGGCTCGTGCAGCACGACCGCGCGTACCGCGTCGCCGAACTCGGCCGCCAGTTCCGGCACCAGGTAGCACCCCTCCAGCACCACCGGCGCGGCGCACTCAAGGTGATCCGCGATCACGGCCCGGAACCCGGGCGCCAGCACGTCGGACACGGACAGGTGCAGGTCCGCGATCTGGGCCGGTGACCAGGTGCGGGTCTCCAGATCGGTATCCCAACGGTGCAGCACCGGCTGGTCAGCGGGGCTGGTGACCGTCTTCAGCATGGTGATGATGTCGTCGGTCTCGCCGAGCGGCATGCCGCGGCGGGCAGCGAGCGGCATGGCGACGCTGGTCTTGCCGACCCCGGACGCGCCGCAGACGATGGCCACGGTCCAGGCTTGGTTATCCCCCATGACAACGATGCTGCCCTGAGACGGACGCGGGCGCGACCGAATTCCGCTCGGCTAGAACTGGGGGTCGCGTTTGGTAAGGAAGGCTTCGACGCCTTCCGCGTAGTCGGCGCTGAGTACGGCCCCGTCGTACAGCTGCCGGACGTCGTCGTCCTCGGTGGTCTGGCCGGCGTCGATCCGGTCGATGATCTGCTTGGCGCCGTGCACGCTCACTCGGGCCCGGGACGCGATGCGGCCGGCCAGTTCGGACACCCGCTCGTCGAACGAGTCCAGCGGGCGGGTCTCGTTGACGAGGCCGATGCGCAACGCTGTCGCCGCGTCGAACAGGTCGGCGCTGAACAGGATCTGTTTGGCCCACGCCGGGCCGACCGCCTTGACCAGCTGCCGGGTGGACGTGAAGTTGTAGACGATGCCGAGCTTGGCCGGCGTGATGCCGAACCGGGCGTTGTCGGCGGCCAGCCGAAGGTCGCACGCGAGTGCGATCTCGCAGCCGCCACCGATGCAGAACCCGGTCACGGCCGCGATGGTGGGCAACGGAAGCGTGGCGATGGCACGTTCCCCGGCGTGCACCGCGTCGCCATAGTGCCGGGCGCCGGACGGGCCCCTGCGCAGCGTCGCGAACTCGCTGATGTCCGCGCCCGCCGAGAAGTGCTCCGTGCCGCGCACCACGAGCACCCGCACCTCGGGCGCGGCCCGTACCCGCGCCATCAGATCGGGCAACGCGGACCACATCTCGTAGCTCATGGCGTTGCGGCGCTCGGGGCGGTCGATGGTGAGGGTGGCGATCCGGTCGGTGATGGTCAGTCGCAGCTGGTCCACGTCTGGACGCTACCGGTGGGCGTCGCGCAGCGCGGTCAGTCCGCGCAGGAACACCGGGGAGTCGGGGCCGAGTGTGGCGAAGAACTCGGCGTCGGTCGTTGTCACGTCGGCCAGGGCGCCGGTGAGCAGCGCCCGGCCGGTGTCAGTGAGCACGATGCGTCGCGCTCGCGGGTCGTGGTCGTCCAGTTCCCGGCTGATCAGCTGACGGGCGGCCAGCCTGCGCAGCACCTGGCCGGTCATCATCATGTCGGTGCCGGCCTGCTCGGCGATCCGTTGCTGCGTCGGCGGTTCCTCGTGCTCGCCGAGCGACCACACCGCCGTGAGGAGCACGAACTGCACGTGCGTGAGGTCGTGCGGTTCGAGTGCCGCGCGCACGGCCCGCTGCCAGGCCAGCGTCACCTGCCACAACAGCGGACCGACGGCGGCTGGCGTGCTCATACCGTCGAGGATGCCCTACAGGTGCGGGTGGTGCTCCAGATGGGACAGGCCGTTCCACGCCAGGTTGACCACGTGCGCCGCCACCTCGTCCCGGGACGGCGTGCGCGCGTCCAGCCACCACTGGCCGGTCAGCGCGACCATGCCGACCAGTGCCTGCGCGTACACGGCCGCCAGTCCTGGGTCGTACCCGTAGTGCTCGAAATGCACGCCGAGCAGGTGCTCGACCTGGCTTGCGATGTCCCCGAGCAGGCTGGAGAACGTGCCGGTCGAACTGGCTACCGGGGAATCCCTTACCAGGATTCGGAATCCGTCCGGATATTCGTCCACATAGGCCAGGAACGCCTGCGCGGCCCGCTCGATGAGCCGCCGAGGATGGCCGGACTCGGCAAGGGCCGACTCGATCAGGTCAAGGACGCGGCGCATCTCACGGTCCACCACGACCGCGTAGATGCCTTCCTTACCACCGAAATGCGCGTACACCACCGGCTTGCTCACCGCGGCGCGGTGCGCGATCTCCTCGACGGACGTTGCCTCGAAACCCTTCTCGGCCAACAGGGCGCGCGCCACGTCCAGCAACTGCTGGCGGCGCTGGCTGCCGGTCATCCGAACCCGGACGACCGGCTTGACAGTGCTCAAGCGAACAACCCTACTTGCTGGCAATCCTCGCCAGCCGCTGCGGGGTCGGCCAGCGCACGTCGTGCACCCAGCCGAACTTCTCGAAGATCCAGATGATCCGGGCCGACGTGTCGATCTGGCCCCGCCCGACGCCGTGCCGGGCGCAGGTGGGATCGGCGTGGTGCAGGTTGTGCCACGACTCGCCGAAGGACAGGATCGCCAGCGGCCAGAAGTTGGCCGACTTGTCCCGCGCGGCGTACGGGCGTTCGCCGATCATGTGGCAGATCGAGTTGGTGGACCACGTCACGTGGTGCAGCACCGCGATCCGGACAAGGCTGCCCCAGAAGAACGCGGTCAGCGCGCCCCACCACGACCACGTGACCAGACCGCCGATCAACGCCGGCAGCAACAGCGTGGCCGCCGTGATCAGCGGGAACAGGCCGTTCACCCGAACAATATCCTTGTCCGCCAACAGGTCCGGCGCGAACCGCTGCTTGTTGGTGACGTCCCGGTCGAACAGCCAGCCCATGTGCGCGTGCCAGAAGCCCTTGGCGATCGCGACCGGGGACGTGCCGAACAGCCATGGCGAGTGCGGGTCGCCGTCACGATCGGAGAACGCGTGGTGGCGGCGGTGGTCGGCGACCCAGATGACCGGCGGTCCCTGCACCGCCATGCTGCCGGCCAGCGCGAGCACCACCCGCAGCCAGCGCGTGGCCTTGAACGAGCTGTGCGTGAAGTACCGGTGGTAGCCGATCGTCACGCCGAGGCCGGACAGGTAGAAGAACGCCACCGCGAGCACCACGTCGAGCCAGCTCAGGCCCCACCCCCAGGCCAGTGGCACGGCCGCGACCAGCGCGAGCATCGGGACCAGGACGAACACGTAGACCGAGAACTGCGACCACGCGTGCCGCCGTCCCGCGATGACCGGCTTGGCCCCACCGGGTGTGGACTGTTCCGTCACGTCGAGGGTGCTCGTCATGTGTACCTCACCGTCTTAGGGGAACCTAACCTACGCTACCGTAACCTACGGAATCGTAAGGTGCGCACGCGTCAGGACGCCAGATCCGATCGGTGGCCGCTGGGGCGCACATGTGGTATTCGTACGGACCGGTGGACATGACCGGTCCGGCGTCGCGACGTGGCGGCCGGCCTCAGTGCCGCCCGGCGGAAGCCGACCCGACCGGACCATGTCACCATGTTTAACGCACGACCAGGCTGCGAGTTCCTCGCCGGCCGCTCGATCCGCCGTAGTGTAAAGGCAGCACCTCGGATTTTGGTTCCGATGGTCCAGGTTCGAATCCTGGCGGCGGAGCAGGACAAAGGACCACCAGGACGATGACGCCGCCACTGACACCGGACGGGGGTACCGCCCTGACTGACGGGGTGGACAGCGCCCCGGCCGACGAACTGCCGCCGGCCGGCCAGTCCGGCGCACCCTCAGGACCCACGTACGGCGAGATCTCCGAGGCATGGCTGCTCGGCCGGTCACGGGAACTGGTCGCGATCGCCCAGCGCAGCGACCAGGAGACCCAGCGCGAGATCGTCGAGGAGCTCGACGAACTGCTCGCCGAGACCCGCCGCAGGGCGGAGCCGATGACGGTGGCGCGACTGCTGCGCAGTGCCCTGATCGCACGCGTGGTCGCGGGTCCCGAATTCGGGATGAGCATGGAGCCGCTGCTGGAGGAGCTCCTCGAACACGCCCGCCGGCACCAACTCGTGGTGATGGAGGCCAGCGCGCACTCGCTCTGGGGCCGTCGGAGCCTGCTCGCCGGCCGCGAGGACGAGGCCATCACCGAGATCGCGCACGCACTGGCGATCCTGGACGACGAGTCGGTGGCCGGGCGACGCCCGGCCCGAGGGACACCCAGCGGGCGCTGTCCGCCGTGCTGGTGGACATCGCGCAGGTGCTGATCGAGCTCGGCGTCTACGAGGAGGCCGACCGGGCGATGGCCCGCGCCGAGAAGATCGTCCAGTCCGTCGGCGGGCCGCACGAGATCGCCGTCCACCTCTTCAACCGGGTCCGCCTGCAACTTACCTGGGCACTGCGGCTGGAACGGATCGGTGACGACAGCGCCGCCGCGGACCGGATCGCCACCGCCTCCGCGATGGCGACGGCCGCGGAGGGCCCGTTCTCCCAGTCGCTGTTCCCCAGGGACGGCAGCAGGCCCGCGGCCGACCAGATCGGCGTGCTCGGTGCAGCGCACGCCCTCGCCGAACCCGGCGAGGAGCATCTCGACCGGCTGTACCGGCTGCTGGCCGAGGGGCCGTGGCACTACGAGATCTTCATCCTGACCGTCGCGCTGGCCCGCTGCCTCGCCGCGGCAGGCCGGATCGACGACGCGCTCGGCACGCTCGTCGACATGCGCGATCAACTCGCGGGCGACAGTTCCCAACAGGTGCTGAAGCTGTCGCTGGCGCGGGAGTTCGCGCGGCTGTCCGGCCCCGACGGTGGCGAGATGACCATCACCGCGCTGGAGGACTATGCCGCCGAACTCGAGGCGGCGCTGTGGACCACGCAGGACTCCCGGCAGGCCACCCTGTTCACCCGGCGCGAGCACACCCGGCTGACCAAGACCCACGGCGCGGTCGCGGCACAGGCCATGCAGGACCCGCTGACCGGGCTGGCCAACCGGCGCGCGCTGGACCAGCAGCTCAATCTGCTCGTCGCGACGAGGGCCAACACGCCGGTGGCGATCGCGCTGGTCGACCTGGACGGGTTCAAGGGCGTCAACGACCGGTCGTCGCACGCCGAGGGCGACGACGTGCTGCGCGTGGTGGCCAGCACGTTGCGCAACACGCTGCGCGGCGGCGACCTGGTGGCACGCTACGGCGGCGACGAGTTCGTGGCCGTGCTGCCCGGCGCCCCGCTGAGTGCCGCGGAGGCCGCTCTGAACCGGGCCGTTCGGGCGGTCGCGAACCTGCCGATGGACCTGTCGCGCGGCGTCACCCTGTCGGTTGGCGTCGTCGCGGTGCGTCCGAACGAGACGCCGGCATCGGTGCTCGCCCGTGCCGACGCCGCGATGTACCTGGCGAAGCGCTCCGGTGGCAACTCGGTCATCACGGAACCCCAGTCCGCGGTCACCGTGAACGAGGCGGGCGACGAGGACGACGGCGCGCGCGAACAGGACGTGGCGACCGGCCGGACGTGGGTCCTGCCGGATGGCCCGTAGGATCGACGCACCGCCCTCGGCACCCCTCCCGCACCGGCCGGCACGCGCGCCGTCAGCGGGTATGGCCGTGCCGACGGCGTGACCCGGAGCACCAGCGCCTGACCACGAGGAGTTCCTCGATGCCCAACGGCGGGACCAACGACCTGACGCGACCGTCCGGTCCGGTGAGCACGATCATCCTCGCGGCCGGGGAGGGCACCAGGATGCGCTCCGCCGTGCCGAAGGTGTTGCACCGCATCGCAGGCCGCACGCTGGTGGACCACGCGGTGCGCGCGGTCGCCGGCATCGGGCCCGACCACCTGGTCGTGGTGGTCGGCCACGGCAGGGAGCAGGTCACCGAGCACCTCACCGAGGTGGCCAAGACCGCGGGCGTCGCCATCACCGTGGCCTGCCAGGTGCGGCAGCGCGGCACCGGCGACGCGGTCTCCTGCGCACTGGCCGAACTGCCCGCCGACCAGGCCGGCACCGTGCTGGTCAGCTACGGCGACGTGCCGCTGCTCACCACGGACACCCTGCACACCCTGCTCGCCGCGCACGCCGACGGCGGTTTCGGCGCCACCGTGCTGACCGCCGTGGTGGCCGACCCGACCGGCTACGGCCGGATCATCCGCGACGACGACGGCCTGGTGACCGGGATCGTCGAGCAGGCGGACGCCACCGCGGCGCAGCGGGCCATCACCGAGATCAACTCGGGCGTGTACGCGTTCGACGCGGCCGTCCTGCGCCGCGCGCTGGCCGAGCTGTCCACCGACAACACCCAGGGTGAGCTGTATCTCACCGACGTGCTGGGCATCGCGCGCGCGGCAGGACGGCCGATCGGCGCGCTGGCCTGCACGGACGTGTGGCAGGTCGAGGGTGTCAACGACCGGGTCCAGCTGGCCGGCCTCGGCGCCGAGCTGAACCGTCGACTGGTGCGGCACTGGATGCGGGCCGGCGTCACCATGATCGACCCGTCGACCACCTGGCTGGACGCCGACGTCGAGCTCGCCAGGGACGTGGTGCTGGCGCCCGGCGTGCAACTGCGCGGCACGACCACGGTCGGCGAGGGCGCCGAGATCGGCCCGGACACCACGCTCACCGACGTCACGGTCGGCGCGGGCGCCACGGTGGTCCGCACGCACGGTTCCGACGCGTTGATCGGTCCCGGTGCCACCGTCGGGCCCTTCGCCTACCTGCGGGCGGGCACCCGGTTGGGCGACGGCGGCAAGATCGGCACGTTCGTCGAGGTCAAGAACTCCGAGATCGGGGCGGGCACCAAGGTTCCGCACCTGAGTTACGTTGGTGACGCCACCATCGGTGAGCACAGCAACATCGGTGCGGCCAGCGTGTTCGTCAACTACGACGGCGTGCACAAGCACCGCAGCGTCGTCGGTTCGTACGTGCGCACCGGCAGCGACAACATGTTCGTGGCGCCGATCACGGTCGGTGACGGCGCGTACAGCGGCGCGGGCACGGTGCTGCGGCGCAACGTGCCGCCGGGCGCGCTCGCGGTGTCCGGCGGCCCACAACGCAACATCGAGAACTGGGTGATTCGACGACGCGCGGGCACGGCCAGCGCCGAGGCGGCGCAACGGGCGCTGGACGCGCCGGCCGAGGGCGACGACAAGGGCGAGGACCTCCGAACATGAAGACATCGACACCGAAGAAGCACCTGATGTTCTTCTCCGGCCGGGCGCATCCCGAACTGGCCGAGGAGGTCGCCAAGCACCTCGACGTCACCATCACCCCGCAGTCCGCGTACGACTTCGCCAACGGCGAGATCTTCGTCCGGTTCGAGGAGTCGGTCCGCGGCAGCGACGCGTTCGTCATCCAGAGCCACTGCGAGCCGATCAACCAGTGGGTGATGGAACAGCTGATCATGGTGGACGCGCTCAAGCGCGCCAGCGCGAAGCGGATCACCGTGATCATGCCGTTCTACCCGTACGCGCGGCAGGACAAGAAGCACAAGGGCCGCGAACCGATCTCCGCGCGGCTGATCGCCGACCTGTTCAAGACCGCGGGCGCCGACCGGATCATGACGGTCGACCTGCACACCGCCCAGATCCAGGGCTTCTTCGACGGCCCGGTGGACCACCTGTTCGCGCAGCACCTGCTGGCCCAGCACGTGGCGGCCGAGTACTCCAGTGAGAACATGGTCGTCGTGTCGCCGGACTCCGGCCGCACCAAGCTCGCCGAGAAGTGGGCCGACCAGCTCGGTGGCGTGCCGATCGCGTTCATCCACAAGACCCGCGACCCGCTCAAGCCCAACGAGGTCGTCGCCAACCGGGTGGTCGGCGAGATCAAGGGCAGGCTGTGCGTGGTGATCGACGACATGGTGGACACCGGCGGCACCATCGCCAAGGCCGTCCGGCAGCTGTTGGACGGTGGCGCAGCGGACGTGGTCCTGGCCGCGACGCACGGCGTGCTGTCCGGCGAGGCGTCCCGTCGACTGGCCGAATGCGGCGCCCGCGAGGTGATCGTCACCAACACCCTGCCCATCCCGGACGAGAAGCGATTCCCCGGCCTGACGGTGCTCTCCATCGCCCCCTTGCTGGCCAGGGCGATCGAGGAGGTCTTCGAGGATGGGTCCGTAACGAGCCTCTTCAACGGAAACGCATAGCCCGGTTGTTCATCTGGCTGACAGTCGGCTTACACTGGCTGGGTTGCCTCGGCGAGGACGGGCCCGTGCCCGGCGTGATCGACGCGGCGGCTGGGATGCCGCATACCGTCGTGAACCTTGCGCACCCGCCGCCTGAGGTAGCCGCCCCGCTCCACCAGGCCACCGTCCGCATCGCTGCTCATTCAAGGAGTGCACCACCGTGTCCGAGGTCCGTCTCGCCGCCGAGCCGCGCACCGAGTTCGGCAAGGGCGCCGCGCGTCGTACCCGCCGCGCCGGCAAGATCCCCGCGGTGCTCTACGGCCACGGTTCCGACCCGAAGCACCTGGCCCTGCCGGCGCTCGAGTTCGCCCGTGTAGTCCGTGAGCACGGCCAGAACGCTGTCCTGACGCTCGACATCGACTCGTCCGGCACCGAACTGGCGCTGACCAAGACCGTCACCACCCATCCGATCAAGAACTACATCGAGCACGTCGACCTGCTGCTGGTCCGCAGCGGCGAGAAGGTCTCGGTCGAGGTTCCGGTCGTGGTGAACGGTGACGCCGCCTCCGGCACGCTGGTCAACCAGGAAATGTCGACCGTGCTGATCGAGGCGGAAGCCCTGCACATTCCGGACCAGATCGAGGTCTCGGTGCAGGACGTCGAGGCCGGCACGCAGATCGTCGCGAGCCAACTCGTGCTGCCCGACGGCGTCACCCTGGGCTCCGACCCGGACGCCCTGGTGGTCAACGTGACCGTCGCGCCGACCCAGGCACAGATGGAAGGCGAGACCGAGGGCGCCGCGGAGACCGCCGAGGACGCGGAGACCGAAACCGAAAGCTGATCTTCGGCGGGGGACCGGGAGTCGCACGGGCCATGGAGAGCGAAGCACTCGCACTCGTCGTGGGTCTCGGCAACCCCGGTCCCACGTATGTGGGGAACCGGCACAACGTCGGTTTCCTGGTGCTGGACGAACTGGCCGACCGCATCGGCGGCGGCCGCTTCAAGTCCCACAAGTCCGGCGCGGACGTGTTGTCCGGACGCCTGGCCGGCCGGCCCGTGGTGCTGGCCAAGCCGCGGTCGTTCATGAACACCTCCGGTGGTCCGGTCGCCGGGCTGTGCCGGTTCTACAAGGCCCCGCCAACTTCCCTGGTCGTGATCCACGACGAACTGGACGTCCCGTTCGACGCGGTCCGGCTCAAGCTGGGCGGCGGTGACAACGGGCACAACGGTTTGCGCTCGATCACCCAGTCACTGGGCACCCGCGACTACTACCGGGTCCGGGTCGGCATCGGCCGCCCGCCCGGCCGGATGGACCCGGCCGACTTCGTGCTGCGCGACTTCTCCTCGACAGAACGCAAGGAACTGGCGTTCGTACTCGACAAGGCCGCCGACGCCGCAACGGCCCTGTTGTCGGGCGGCCTGGAAGCCGCGCAGAACAGCTTCCACTAGCGTTCATCCACGCAGCTTGTCGCTGACCAGAGCGGCGGCAGCGGAACGGCGCAGCTTGCCGGACGGGGTCTTGGGGAGGCTGCCGGCGCTCAGCACGAACACGCCGACCGGGCGCATGCCGACCGCGTCCACCACCTTGGACGTGATCTCCTTCGTCAGCGTGCGTTCGGCCTCTTCGTTGCCGGCCAACGTCGACTCGACCGCGACCGCGAACCGCTCCCGCCGGGTGCCGGCGTCCAGGCGGACGGCGACGGCGTTGCCGGCCCGGACGCCGTCCACCGACAACGCGGCCCGTTCGATGTCGGTGGGGTAGATGTTGCGGCCGCCCATGATGATCACGTCCTTGCGCCGCCCGCACACCACCACCTGGCCGGCCACCAGGTAGCCGAGGTCACCGGTGGCCAGCCAGCCGTCGGCGTCCTGGGTCGGTACCGGGCCGTTCATGGTGAGGTAGCCGGGGGTGACGGCGGCGCCGCGCACCCGCAGTTCGCCCACCTCCCGCTCGCCCAACACCTTGCCGTCCGGGTCGACGGCGGTCACCTCGAGACCGGGCAACGGCGGCCCGAGCAGCGAGAACGCCCGCGTGTTCCCGGACGACGCGGGCACCGCGCGGTTGTTGGCCTCCAGTTCGTCGGTGTCGATCACGTCCAGCGACAGGCCGGTGAACAGCGGCCCGAACGACACGGCCAGCGTGGCCTCCGCCATGCCGTACGCGGCCAGCACGCACTCCGGCGGCATCCCGAACCGGGCGCCCGCCGACACGAAGTTGGCCACCGCGGCCTCGTCGATCGGCTCCGCACCGTTGAGGGCGAGGCGCAGGTGCGAGAGGTCGTAGACCTCGTCGGTCTTGGCCATCCTGCGGCCGACCATGGCGTAGGCGAAGTTCGGCGCGGCCGTGACGTTCGCCCGGTACTTGCTCAGCAGCGCTGGCCACAGCAGCGGTCCGGTCAGGAAGTCCACCGGCGTGACCTTGACCAGCTCGACGCCGATCGTCATCGGCAGCGTGAGAAAGCCGACCATGCCCATGTCGTGGAACAGCGGCAGCCAGGACATCATCGTGTCCCGCGCCGGGTCCAGCGCGGCGGCCTGCGTCATCGACCGGATGTTGGCGATCAGGTTGCCGTGCGTGATCCGGACGGCCTTGGGGTCCGCGGTCGAGCCGCTGGTGAGCTGCAACAGCGCGGGCGCGTCCTCGGCGGAGGGCACGACGTCGGCCAGCGGCGCACCGTCGAGCAGGTCGGGCAGCATCCGGTAGCCGACGCCGTGCTCGTCCAGCACCGGCGCGAGCGCGTCGAACGGGGCGCCGAGCAGAACCAGCGTCGAGCCGATCATGTCCAACACCCGCACGGTGTCCACGGACCACTCCCCCAGGTCCGTGCGCGGCGTCGGTTGGTGCAACATCGTGACACTGCCGCCGGCCAGCCACACCGCCTGCACCGCGGGCGCGATCAGCGCCGGTTCCGCGGCCAGCACGGCAACCGCCGACCCGGGCGCGAGACCGCCCGCCACCAGCGCACCGGCCATCCGCAGGGCCTGCGAGTGGATCTCACCCCACGTCTGCCGACGCGGCGCCGACGGCTCCCCGGTGACGATCCCCCGGTCAGTCTCGGCCGCGGTGGCCACCATCGTCTCAACGAACCGACTCATGCCCCGGAGCCTATCCACCCACCCACGCCGAGGCAGGGTCAGCAGCTAGCAGGCGCGCTGGTCGCGGCGACCGCACCGGAGACGGTGCCGGTCGACCCGTCGGCGTTGATCTGGACTATCGGCACGGGCTTGGCGATCGGGTTGCCGTAGTTCGCGGCGTCCTGGCTGAACTGGATCAGCCCGCTGGCCCCCTGGACCGCGTTGGTGCACCGCATCTCCTCGATGAACCCGATCTGCGAGGACGGATCGCGCACCACGATGCCACCGTCGCCCGCGTTGTCCGCCTGCCGGTCGGCCTGGCGCGCGGCGGTGACCGCGACCATCCCCGCGTCCTGGGTGAGCATGGCCTCGCCGCTGCGCAGGTCCGGCGGCCCGAAGGACAGCGGTGCGACACCGTCATCCGCGGTCACGTGCTGATGCGGCGAGCACGGGTCGGGCTGGCCGGTGAACGCCGCCTGGAATGTGTCGTAGCTGGCCTGTTGGGCGCTGCGCCGGGCGTTGCCCGCCGGGCACGGACCCCACTGGTCCGCGCTCGACTCGGCGGTGAACAGCACCCGCACGTGTTCGGTGCGCACCGCTTGGTGCACGGCTGGATCGTCAATGCCCGCGCTGCCGTCGTCGCCGGTGAGAACCGTGAGGTTTCCGGTGGCGCAGGGTGTGCCGCCCTGCGTCCAACTCTGGACGAACGCACCGAGGTCCGCGCCCCGCCCGGCGAAATAGATCACCTTCGGCGCGACGGAGCAGATGTTCTGGTCCAGGAAGGAGAACTGCTGGATGAGTTCCTGGCTGCGCCGGATGCCCGGCGGCAGCGAGGCGGGCGACGTGAACGGGAACTGGTGCGCCGCCGGCATATCGCTGTCGGCCGCCTTGGCCAGGGTCTGGTTGTAGTCGTCGCCTGGGACGTTGTCCTGCACGATCGCGACATGCGACTGGTCGGAGAGGCTTGCGATGTAGCGGGCCGCGACGGCGACCGTGTCCGTGTTCGTCGGCGTGACGCGGAAGAAGCCGTTGTCCCGCCTGGTGGAGTTGGGATAGAAGTTCATCGTGTCGCCGGTCACCGTCGCGCCGACCACCGGCAGGTGCGCCCTGTCCACGATCCGCGCCGCGGCGGCCCTGGTCGCGTCAGTGCTCTCGCCCAGGCCGATGACGGACGTGATGTGGTTGGCCGCCGCGTTGGCCACGATCTGGTCGACTGCGTCGGACCAGTGCGCGTACTGGCTGCCCATGTTGCCGAGAAACAGCTTGACCTTCGGCAGGCTGCCCTGGACAGCGGCGGTGTGGTTCGCCCGCCACGCCGCCGTGATCGCACCCTCGATGTCCGGGTAGAAGCCCGGATAGGACTCTGTGTCGACGCCCGTGACCGGCGAGAAGTCCTGCAGCAGCACGATCGAGATGTAATCCTGTGACGGCTGGCCGGCACTGTTCCTGATGTCGTTGTTGGCCTTGAGATCCGCCTCCAACGCACCCATCTCGGCCGGCTCACCCTTGGAGATCGGCCCGCTGGCCAGATCAACACCGATGCAGGCATCACCGCTGGCAGACATGCCCGGCCCGCACTGCGGCGGGAACAGGACCGGGACGAACACAACAAGAACAGCAATACAAGCGAGGACGACTACGACAATCACACCGGTTTGCCATGGATGCCTGCGCATCCGCATGGACAGCTTGGGAAAGTGCTCAACAAACCAGTTCCACATGATCGCTCCTGGGCGAAGAAATGGACGAGACCGCCGTTCAGTGCTTGAACTGGTCGGCTGCCTCCTCAAGGGCGCTGGTGTCGGCGCGTGCCGAGTCGTTGCCGGCCAGGCGAAGGAAGCTGGCGCGGATCGTCTTGTGCCACCGCTTCTTCGGCATGGTCAGCGGGTCGCGGCACAGCCACAGCAGGGCGACCAGATTCGCGATGGTCGCCTGGAGCGGGGTGCGACCCGCCTGGTCGTCGGGTACCAGCCGGCTGACGGACTCCTCGGTCGATTCCAGTGCAGGCCATCGGCACGGGGCGCCGGTCACGTAGTCGAGCAGGCGGACCCAGGTCCGATGATCGTCGGTGACGAACCGGTCCACCAGCGCGGCGACCACGTCATCGAACCGGTCGCCCGCCAGTTCGTAGTACAGCGTCGATCCAACACCGTCCACATCGGACAATGTCGCGAACAGGCCGTGCCACGTCCACGCACCGCTGCGACGGTCGGCGGCGTCGCTCTCCGCGGCCAGGCCGGCGAGCAGGCAGTTGACGAGCCAGGGATGCAACACCGCCGGATGTGCCACATCGCGGTTGGCCACCGGCCACAGTCGGGACGGCCGCACGGCGAACGTGCTGATCCACAGATTGGTCCGCAGTTCCTTCAGGGTCTTCGCCACCTGAGGAAACGTGGCCGGGTCGAACTCGTCCGTACCGCCGGGCTCGATGAGACGGCAGGCCACCACGGCGGCGTCGGGCACCACCTTCCACAACGGCCGTGTCGCGAGGAGATCCGCCGGCAGGTTCGCGGACAACGCCTGCTGCCACAACGCGGGCGCCTCGCCGAACAGCAGAGACCGCACACCCGACTCGATATCGTCGGAGGATGGGTGTGTCATGACATGCTGTCGGATCTCGGCCATGGCGGCCGGCAACTCGCCGGACAGCCGACGGACGAGACCTTCGAACGTGTCGCTGTCCCAGCCGCCCGGCGACACCTGGGCCAGCGCGGTGGTCTCGCCCGGATCCGGCGGGTCGAGCCACACGGGATACCAGGCGTCGACGTGACCGAGGGCATGACCGGCCCAGTGGTCGAAACTGGCCGTGGAGAGTAACGGGATCCGTTGCTTGGGTGGGGAATCCGGCTTGGCCTGCCATGGTCGCTGCCACCAGTAGCCCCATCCGGCCGTCCATCGGTCGGCAGCGCTGACCACGAGCAGGGGATCGTGTTCCGGCTCCTGGCCGGGCGGCGTAACCGCGCGTTGCTGTCGGGTCCGGATCAGTGCGGCCAGGAATTGTTGTCCGCTGTCGCTCTCCGCGTTGTCCACCAACAGCACCCAGGCGTGCTTGTGCGGACGATCCCGCTCGTCCCGGGGAACAAAGCACTGGCACCTCGCGACCGGAATGGTGCGCTGGGTGGCGTTGTCCGCCAGATCGGCCAGCAGCGCGCTCATCAGGTGGTCCAGCGGCTCGTGCCGGCGGCGGCTCAGCGTGATCAGCGAGTCGACCAGCGTGGTGTCCTCCAGCAGGTCGCTCAGCCAGCGCTCCGAGCGACCCAGCGCCAGCCGCCGCGCGGAGCCGCGCAGCAGGTCGGCGATTGCCGGCTTGGCCAGCTCATAGACCGCCTGGACCGCTTGGCCCTGTGGGGTCGCGCCGATTCCCGTGACCCCCATGGCAAACCTGACCGACACGGCCGCAGCATCGGCGATCCGCACCGCGCGGCGGCCTTCCCTGGTGTCGTGCACGTAGTCGGCGATGAGCTGCCGGATCTTCGTGCGGGCCGCGTTGCGGTTCTCGGGCAGCACCTCGTTCAGGGCCAGCAGGGACAGGCCCACCCGGTGGAAAACGGGGTCCTTGGGCAGGTTCCGCCAGCCACGCATCATCTCGAACGCGACGTACGCCACCGCTGCGATCGGGTCGATGTCCTCGGGGTTGGCGAAGTCGAGCAGGGCGTGCACGAACGTGCCGCCGCACTCGCGGGAGATGGCGCGCAGTGTGTGGGTCTTGCCGGCGCCGCGCGGGCCGAGCAGGGCGATCACCGGCTCGGGGACCCGGCTAGCGGTGGTGGGGCGCCACAGCATCTGGCGCACGAACAGGTGCGCGGCAGTCATGGAACCTATGCCCTCCCCAGTCCGGGCATCACTCACATGCCACGGTTAAGGGCATTTAACACGTCCGGTCGTCAGGCGACTACGGACCGCTCGTTCTGTCCAGTTTCTGTCCAGTTGATCAATCGACCAGGTCGGCGGCGGTCAGCCATTGTTCTTCGAGTTCTTCCTGTTCGGCGCGCACGGTCCGCAGTCGGGCGTCGAGTTCGGTGAGGCGGTCCGGGTCGGCGCCTGCTGCCGCCATTTCCTCGTTCAGGCGTTTGATTCTGGTGTTCAGGGTTTCCAGCCTGCGTTCCAGGCGTGCCAACGTCTTTCTCGCGTTGCGTTGCTCGGCGGCGCCCGATACGGCCGTCGGCGCCGCGGCTGTGGTGACCGGCTGGGTTTCGGTCAGGCGCCGCAGGTACTCGTCGATGCCGCCGACCAGGTGCGTGATCCGGCCGTCGCCCAGTAGCGCGACCACCGTGTCGCAGACCCGTTCCACCAGGTAGCGGTCGTGCGAGACGACCACCATCGTGCCGGCCCACGAGTCGAGCAGGTCTTCCAGCTGCTGCAACGTGTCGATGTCCAGGTCGTTCGTTGGCTCGTCGAGCAGCAGCACGTTCGGCTCGTCCATCAGCAGTCGGGTCAGCTGCAGCCGTCGCCGTTCGCCGCCGGACAGGTCGGCGACCGGGGTCCACTGGCGGGACGGGGGGAAGCCGAAGCGCTCGGCCAGTTGGGACGCGGACAGGTCCTGCTTGCCCAGCGTCACGCGGCCGGCGATCTCCTCGACCGCCTCCAGCACCCGCAGGTGTTCTGGCAGGTCCTGGAGTTCCTGCGTCAGGTACGCCAGTCGCACGGTCTGGCCGGTCACCAACCGGCCGGTCTCGGGCGCCAGCTCACCGGTCAGCAGGCGCAGCAGCGTCGTCTTGCCGGACCCGTTGATGCCGACCAACCCGATCCGGTCGCCGGGGCCGATGCGCCATGTGACGTGGTCCAGCAACGTGCGGTCGCCAACGGACAGGCTCGCGTTCTCCAGCTCCAGCACGGTCTTGCCGAGCCGCCGCTTGGCGAACGACACGAGTTCGACCGTGTCCCTCGGCGCCGGCACGTCGGCGATCAGGTCCTCGGCGGCCTGCACCCGGTAGCGCGGCTTGGACGTGCGGGCTCGCGCGCCGCGCTGCAGCCAGGCCAGTTCCTTGCGGGCCAGGTTGCGCCGCCGCTCCTCCATGGCGTCGGCCAGCCGAACCCGTTCCGCCCTGGCGAACACCCAGTCGGCATAGCCGCCGTCGTACTGCTCGACCCGGCCGTTCGCGACCTCCCACGTGCGCGTGCAGACCGTGTCCAGGAACCACCTGTCGTGCGTGACGACGACCAGCGCGCACCGCCGGGCCAGCAGGTGATCTGCCAGCCAGCGCACGCCTTCCACGTCCAAGTGGTTGGTCGGCTCGTCCAGGACCAGCAGGTCCAGGTCGCGCACCAGTGCCGCGGCCAGCGCGACCCGGCGCCGCTCGCCGCCGGACATGGTGCCGACGGTGGCCTCGAGCGCGCCGATGCCCAGCCCGTTGAGCACGCCGCGCACCCGGGGCTCCGCGGCCCACTCGTGTTCCGCCGACGTGCCGAGCGGGTCGATCACGGCCTGGCGCACCGTAACCGCATCGTCCAATTCGGACCGTTGGGTGACCACGGCGAGGCGCAGGTCGCGTGTCCTGCTGATCCGGCCGTCGTCGGGCGGCACGATGCCGGCGAGCAGTTCCAGCAGTGTGGTCTTGCCGCCGCCGTTGAGGCCGACGACGCCGATCCGGTCGGTGTCACCGACGCCGAGCGACACGCCGTCGAGCAGCGGCCGGACGCCGTAGCTCTTGTGCACGGACTCCAGGTTGACCAGGTTGGCCATCAGGCGTGCACCTCGGGCGGCACGGGCCGCGGTGCCTCGTCGCCGTTGACCACCCGCGCGCCCGGCACCGGTCCCTGCGCGACCCGCACCGTCCGGCACACGCCGGCCCCGGCCAGCGACGCCGCCACCCGCACCGCGCGCTCGCCGTCCGCGCAGAGGAACGCGCACGTCGGCCCTGACCCGCTGACCAGCCCGGCCAGCGCCCCCGCGTCCACCCCGGCCCGCAACGTCCGCCGCAGTCCCGGCCGCAGCGACACGGCGGCGGCCTGCAGGTCGTTGCCCAGCAGCAGCGCCAACTGCCGCGGATCGCCGGACGCCAACGCCTCCAGCACCGGCTCGACCGCGCCGAGCCGGGACGAGCGGCCCTCGTCACGCAACCGGTCCAGCTCGCCGAACACGTCCGGCGTGCGCAGGCCCGCGCGGTCGAACGCGAGCACCCAGTGGAACGTGTGCCGCGCCAGCACCGGCACCAGCTGCTCACCCCGGCCGGTGCCCAACGCGGTGCCGCCGTGCAGCAGGAACGGCACGTCGCTGCCCAGCTTGGCGGCGACCATGGCCAGTTCGTCCCGCGCCATCTCCAGCTTCCACAGCGTGGCCAGCCCGACGAGCGCCGCCGCCGCGTCCGCGCTGCCGCCCGCCATGCCGCCGGCGACCGGGATGGTCTTGCGGATCAACACCCTGATCCGGCTCTCGGCGAGGTCCCGGCCGGCGTGCTCGGCCAACGCCTCAACGGCCCGCCACGCCAGGTTGTCCACACCGGCCGGCACCGCCGCCGCGCCCTCACCGGTGACCTCGACACCCGGTTCGTCGGTGGCGGCCACCACGACCTCGTCGGTCAGCGACAGCGCCTGGAACACGGTGGTCAGGTCGTGATAACCGTCCCCGCGACGGTCGCCAACGGCCAGATGCAGGTTGACCTTGGCGGGCACACGAACGGTCACCGGTGGTGGAACGACGGCAAGCACACCACGAGCCTACGGAACGTGGAACAAGCGCCCCACCGCCCATCGTCAGGCGGCTACCACCTGCGGCCCGGTCGGCGTGCGGTGCACCACGGCACCCCGGTCGGCGATCCAGGCCAGCGCGCTGTCGGCACGTTCGCCGGTCAGCCCGACCTGGAACCGCGCCACCGGCGTGTCCCCCAGCCGCGTGAGCCCACCGCCGACAACGGCGATCTCGGCCCCGAACCGGCTGGCCGCCTCGGGCAGCAGCGCGCCGACCGTGGCGAAGCCCACCAGCACCACGTCGGCCACCCGGTCGTACCGGGCGGTGAGCGCGGTCCTGGCGGCCGCGGTCAGGCCGGGGTGCACGGGCGGCAGCACCGCGCTCGCGGTCCAGCTGTCCAGATCGGTCGCCAGGTCCAGCAGCGAGCCGTGTTCCACCACCCGGCCACCGTCCAGCACGGCCACGTCGTCGCAGGCCTTCCGGATCACCGCGGCGTCCCTGGTGACCAGCAGCACGGTCACGCCCAGTTCGGCGCGAGCCCGGTCCAGCACGGCCAGCACGGCGCCGGACTCGTTCTGGTCCAGTCCACTGGTGGGTTCGTCGGCCAGCAGCACGGTGGCGCCGCTGGCCAGTGCCCGCGCCAGGCCGACCCGCCTGCGCTGGCCGTCGGACAGTGTGTCGAGCTGCTCGCCGGCCCGCTCGTTGAGGCCGGCCAGGTCGAGCAGTTCGGCCACCTTGGCGCGTCGGGTCGGCCCGGCGACGCCTGCCTGTTCCAGTGGCAGGGCGATGTTGCCGGCGGCGGTGCGCTGGCCGAGCAGGGTCCGGTCCGGCGGCAGCAGCGCGATCTGGCGACGGGCCTGCCGCAGTTGGGTGGTGCCCAGCGCCATCAGGTTGGTGCCGCCGACGCGGATGGCGCCCCGGTCGGGTCGTTCCTGCAGGGCGACGCAACGGGCCAAAGTGGACTTCCCGGCGTTGGTGGGGCCGACGACGCCGTAGAGGGCGCCCTGCGGCACGTCCATGGTGACGTCGTCCAGCGCCACCACGGGTCCGGTATGGCCGGCAAAGGATTTGGTCAGATTCTCTACTGTGATCATGGCTTACTCCTGGACAGCACACGAGCGCGCCGGATCGTCGGCGTGGTCGGTGGTGAATGTTGATCGCCCTGGTTGCGGGCGGAGCAGGATCCGTGGCGCGATGGGGTACTACGCGTCAGCCACGACAGCCTGTCGCGGTACGGCGGCACTGGTCGACCGTCCGGCGGCGAGTGAGAGCCATTACTCCTCCATCGGTCCTGGCGTTAGCACCTGCCCGAATCGGGTGGTTGCTGCGGCTTCTGCGGGCCAGGTCCCTCAGCCGCTCTGGATGGTTCGTCCAGTACAACCGATGGACCATCCGAATGGCAAGCGGTCAACCGGGTGCACCGACATACGTCACACGGCTGTCAGACACCTCAGGACAACGCAGGTCAGGCCTTACCCGATACCTCAGCGAGCCGCGCGAAATCGGTCACGTCCAGTTGTTCCCCGCGTGCGCTGGGCGACAGCCCGGCCGCGCGCAGCAGTTCGGCCGCCGCGTCCGCCGACCCGGCCCACCCGGCCAGCGCCGCCCGCAGGGTCTTACGCCGTTGCGCGAACGCGGCATCCACCAGCCCGAACACGACGTCCCGGGACACGTCGGCCGGCGCGGGCCGGCGGGTGAAGTAGACCAAGGCCGAGTCCACGTTGGGCACCGGCCAGAACACCGACCGGGACACCGTGCCGGCGCGACGCACGTCGGCGTACCAGGCGGCCTTGACGCTGGGGATCCCGTAGGTCCGGCTCCCCGGCGCCGCGGCCAGCCGGTCGGCCACCTCGGCCTGAACCATCACCAGGCCCTTGTGGAGCTGCGGCAACTCGGCCAGCAGGTGCAGCACCACCGGCACTGCCACGTTGTACGGCAGATTGGCCACCAGGACCCCCGGCGCGACCGGCAGTTCGGTCGCGGTGACGGCCAACGCGTCGGCCGCCACGGCGTGTAGCCGATCGGCCCGCCCAGGGGCCCGCTCGGCCACGGTGACCGGCAGGCGGGCCGCGAGCACCGGATCGATCTCCACGGCCACCACGGCCCGCGCGACGGCCAGCAGCGCCAGCGTGAGGGAGCCGAGGCCTGGCCCGACCTCGAGCACCACGTCGTCATCGGACAGTCCGGCGGCGGCCACGATCCGACGCACGGTGTTCGCGTCGTGCACGAAGTTCTGCCCGAGCCGCTTGGTGGGCCGCACATCGAGGGAAGCGGCCAGGGCACGGACATCCGCCGGGCCGAGCAGGGCGACCTCGGCGTTCACCCGGGAAACATTACCGGGTGCCCGACAAGCCACCGGCCGCCTGTCCACAGGCCCAACCGGTTATCCACAGGCCGCCCTTGACCGGTCGCGCCCATCTTGCCGATTGACTAGGCTTGAAAAGGGCCGAAGCCCCCGGTGAGGGCGGGGGCTGCCTCCGGGTCGGCGAATGATCTTCGCACACTTCGGTTTCTGCGGCATTGCCGGCGCCAAGCGTCACCAATGCGGGCCCAAGCGTCACCAACGCGGGCCAGGTGGCACCGACCAGGGCCAGGTGTCACCGAGGGGTCAGTGGATGCCCAGGATCGTGGCGCACTGCCACGGCTCATAGCCACGAGCGGCCCGGACCTTGTCCGCGATCGCGATCTGCTCCGACTTGGTGGCCAGGTCGGCCCGCTGCGCGTATACCGCGCCACCGTTGGACAACCAGGTCGCCTCGTTGAACTGGAGGCCGCCGTAGTAGCCGTTGCCGGTGTTGATGCTCCAGTTGCCGCCGGACTCGCACTGCGCGATGCGGTCCCACACCACGTCGTCCGGCAACGGCATGGTGCCTTCTTTGACGACCTTCGGCACCGGCTGCAGCGTGACCTGGACCGTGATCTGCTCGCGCTTGCTTTCCCTGCCGTTGACCTGGGTCACGCGGTAGGTGACGATCTGCGACCCGGCCGCACCGGGATTGACGACAGTCTCGACACCCTCGCTGACGGTCGGGTCCGCGATCTTCTGCACCGGCGCCGGGATGCTCTGCGTGACAGTGATCACCGACACGCCGGTCCGGCTGATCAGGATCTGCATGCCGGCCGTGACCGGGACCTGCAGGCCCGGGTTGACCGAATCGCTCGCGCCGATGGCGATGTGCTGGGCCCGCAGTACGTCGGCGACGGTGGCGTCGGTGGTGGTCAACGTCACCGGGGCGCCCGCGCCGTCGATCATGGTGACCGACTTCGGGGTGCGGATGGCGACGGCCATGCCGGCCAGCGGGATCTGGCTGCCGGGGCCGGTGGACACCCACGCGTTCGGCGTGACCACGTTGAGCTGGCGCAGCGCGTCGCCGACGGTCTGGGCGCGGGTCCAGTGGTCCTGGGCGACGCCGTCGACGGTCAGCCGCAGCAGGCGGCCCCGCTCCAGCATGATCTTGCCGCCGTCGGTGACCGGCGCGTTCGGGGACGGCGACAGCGCGTCGTGCGGGCCAACCTTGATGCCCTGGTCGCGCAGCAGGGCGCCGACGTTCTGGTCGTACGTCCGGATGTGGGTCGACTGACCGTCCACATCGACGGTGACGTCCTTGTCCATCGCCATTGCCATCGCGCCGCCACCGGTGGCGGACAGCAGGATGGCCGCGATGGTGGCCTTGAGGAACCGCTTCTTCCAGCGCTTGCCGGCGGTCTCCACCGGCGTGTCGTCACCGGGCGTCCGGAGCTGCGGTTCGGCCGCGGACTCCGCGGCGAACATCGCTTCGAGCTCGTCGTCGATGCGCGGGAGCAGCATCGTCTCGGCGTTGATCATCGAGATCAGCGCGTCGACGTCGAGGTTGGCGGTGGCGAGGAGGTCGTCGGCATCCGGGCCGAGCACGTCCAGCACGTCCTCGGTGGTGACCGTGAACGCCGAGGTGGCGCTGATCTCCACAGGGCGCTCGGCGACCGCGGTGGCGGCGAAGACCTGTTGCGCGTGGTAGCCGGGCGGGTAGCCGCCGCCGAACCAGTCGGTCTCCGTCGTCATGCCGTTGCGCGTGCCGGACATGGTCCGTCTGCGATAGTCACTGCTCGCACTCACAGGGCCGATTCCTCCATACGCGTTCCGCGCGGGTGTTCGGGTCGAATCCATCCGTCTAGCTCGATGTCCTCGAAGTCCCGTCCTCCTCGGTGCGCGGTACTCGGTGGTGCTCCAGCTCCCCGTAGCGAACGTGTGTCCCGGTCCGCCCTCGTTGGCGGCACGGCCCCGACACGACGTCTGCTCGACTGCGGGCTACCCCCGGTCGGTCCAGCCTTGGGCCGTTAGGGGCATCGGTCACGGGACCGTAACGGGTTTCCGGGGGTTGCGCAAACACCCCGGTGAACATCCGTGCCATTCATCACACTACGGAGTGACTCAACCGCTACACACGGGGTCATGATTGGGCCACCCGGTCTAGACCAAACACCCGTTCGGCAGTTGAACGGAGAGTACTGCCGAATTCGATGTCACTCACGCCGCGTAGCGCTGCCAATGCCCGAACGGTGTACGCGGCGCAATACGGCTCATTCGGCCTGCCACGGAACGGATGCGGCGTCAGAAACGGCGCATCCGTTTCGACGAGCAACTGTGAAGAAGGCACCAACGCGGCCGACTCGCGCAGTGCCGGCGCGTTGCGGAAGGTGACGGTGCCGGAGAACGACAGTACGTAGCCGGCCGCCACGCACCGTTCCGTCATCGCGACGTCCCCTGAGTAGCTGTGGAAGATCACCGTCGCCGGCGGACCTTCGTCCTCCAGAATGGACAGCACGTCGTCGTGCGCGTCCCGGTCGTGGATCATCAACGGCTTGCCCACCTGCTTGGCAAGCTCGATGTGCCAACGGAAGGCGGCCCGCTGATCGTCCGGTGTGGAGTAGTCCCAGTAGTAGTCCAAACCGGTCTCACCGATGGCGACGACGCGCGGGTGGACCGCGAGCGCCTTCAGTGTGGCGCGGTCGCCGTCGGTGAACCTGCCGGTCCTCGTCGGGTGCAACGCGACGGCGGCGAACACCCGTTCGTCCCACGTGGACGCCTGCACGGCCCAGCGCGCGGCCGGCATGTCGTCGGCGACCGTGACCACCCTGTCGATCCCGGCCGCCGTCGCCCGATCGAGCATGGCGCGCACACCATCGGGGTCCTTGGCGCCGCACGCGTCCAGGTGGGTGTGCGCGTCGAGTACCGAGACCGGGAGGCGCTCCGGTACCGGTGGCAGCTCACCTTCGCGGCGGCTCACTTCTCGATCGGCGCGAAGTCCGGTCCGGTCTCGCCGAGCGACGGATCGAGCTTCTGGAACAGCGGCGTGGGCTTGTCAAGCGGCCGGCCGACCTCGATCGGCGTGGACTCCCAGCGGGCCTGCTCGGCGGCGTAGTCGCCGGTCAGGATGGGGTAACGCCGGTCGGGCAGGTCCAGGTCGTCGACCTGGCGGATCTCCGGCTGGGCCGCCCAGACGCCGGTGCCGCCCAGCGCCTGGTGCACCTGCTGCGCCGAGTGCGGCAGGAATGGCGTGAACATGGTGTTCACGTCCGACACCACCTGCAGGGCCGTGTGCAGGATCGTGTCGCGCCGCTCCGGGTCGTCCTTGCGCTTCCACGGTTCCTGGTCGGACAGGTACTTGTTGGCCGCCTGCGCGACCCGCATGACCTCACCCATCGCGGCACGGAACTTGGCGCGCCGCAGGTTCTCGCCGACCACGGCGAACGCGTTGCGGGACAACGCCTTCAGCTCCTCGTCGGCCGCGACGGGCCGCGTCGGGGCCGGCACCGCGCCGACGTTCTTGTTGGCCATCGAGATGGACCGGTTGACCAGGTTGCCCCACTCGTTGGCCAACTCGAAGTTGGTGCGCCGCACGAACTCGTCCCAGGTGAAGTCGACGTCCTGCGTCTCCGGTCCGGCGGCCGCGATGTAGTAGCGCAGGCTGTCCGGCCCGAACTCCCGCAGGAAGTCCTGCACGTAGATGACCCGGCCGCGCGACGTGGAGAACTTCGAGCCGCTCATGGTGAGGAACTCGCTGGACGCGATCTCGCTGGGCAGGTTCAGCGTGCCGTACGTGCCCGGCTCGCCACCGTGGTCGCCCGCGCCGTTGTGGCCGAGCAGCAGCGTCGGCCAGATCTGGGCGTGGAACGTGATGTTGTCCTTGCCCATGAAGTAAACCCCGCGCGCAGCCGGATCGTTCCACCACTTCTGCCACGCGTCGGGATTGCCCGACCGACGGGCCCACTCCACGCTGGCCGAGAAGTAGCCGATCACCGCGTCGAACCAGACGTAGAACTTCTTCATCGGCTGGTCGCGCCACCCGTCCAGCGGGATCGGAATGCCCCAGTCCAGGTCCCTGGTGATCGGCCGCGGCCGCATGTCGTCCACCAGGTTCTGGGTGAACCGCAGGACGTTGGGCCGCCAGTCGGTCTTGGTGGCCAGCCACTTGCCCAGCGTCTCGGTGAACGCGGGCAGGTCGAGGAACAGGTGCTCGGTCTCGACGAACGCCGGTGTCTCGCCGTTGATCCGGGAGTGCGGGTTGATCAGGTCGATCGCGTCGAGCTGGTTGCCGCAGTTGTCGCACTGGTCGCCGCGCGCGCCGTCGTAGCCGCAGATCGGGCAGGTGCCCTCGATGTAGCGGTCGGGCAGGGTGCGGCCGGTGGACGGGCTGATCGCGCCCTTGGTGGTCTTCGCCACGATGTAGCCGTTGCGGTACAGCGAAAGGAAGATCTGCTGGGTGACCGCGTAGTGGTTGCCGGTGGTGGTGCGGGTGTAGAGGTCGTACGTCATGCCGAGGTCGTGCATGTCCTGGACCAGCACGCTGTGGTACTTGTCGGCGGTCTGCTGCGGCGTCAGGCCCTCGTTGTCGGCCTGCACCAGGATCGGGGTGCCGTGCTCGTCGCTGCCGGACACCATGAGCACGTCGTGCCCGGACATCCGCATGTACCGGGAGAACACGTCGGAAGGGACTCCGAAGCCGGACACGTGACCGATATGGCGGGGGCCGTTGGCGTAGGGCCAGGCCACCGCGGTCAACACGGGGGCGCTCATGTCACAACAGCCTACGGATGGTGGCCGCGGCCACGCGACCGGGCTTGTCCTGACCAGCAGCGGCGCGGAGCGGGGCAAACCGATCTGGAGTAATCGGTGTCAACAATGTGACACATTGTCCACCCCCGACGCACCGCATGTAACATTGGTGGGACACCAGCCGACGTGGTTGTGTACGTCGAGCGGAGTCCGGGGGTGTTGGGTGTCCTTCTCGCGTAGCGACAGGCCTTACTTCAGCCAACCGGAAGTGCACCAGATTATCCAGCAGCTCGCCAGCCAGAAGTCGGTGGTGATTTACGCGGGCGCCGGTGTCTCGATCGACCGGACCGGTGTCAGCTGGCGTGAACTGGTGAACCGGCTGTTGGAGGACCATGTCCCCGACCGTGACACCCGGCGCGCGATCATGGAGACGTACACGCCGCTGGAAGCCGCGTCGATCGCCTGCCAGATGTACTCCGACATGCACGGCAGCGCGTGGATGCGCAAGGTCATCAACAAGCTCCGTACGCTGCTCTACAGCGAAAAGACCTGGCAGCGCGGCAATCTGGTAACCACGATCGTGGAGTTGGCGGCCGTGTTCGCCGAACGCGGGATCAACGTGCAGATCGTCACCACGAACTACGACAGCTTCCTGGAAGGCGAACTGCAGATCCTCAACCTCGCGCGCGTTGGAAAGGCCAAGCAGGAGATCTTCTTCGAATCCGTCCTTGTCCACCACGGCAAGGGCCCGCACACCGATCCGGAGTCGGAGAAACTCAAGTACCTCCGGCCGACCGAGGTGATACTGCACCTGCACGGCTACGTACCCGAGGACAACAGCGGCGAGGCACCCGTCATCCTGAGCGAAGTGGACACGATCGACTCGCAGACGCTGTCCAGCGCGATTCTCAGCGATCTGTTCCAGCGCAACGCCGTCATCATGGTCGGCGCCAGCCTCAGCGATCCACCACTGCTGTCGGCGTTGGCGAGGTCGATCCGAAGCGCTGACGAGAAAGCCGGGAAACAGCGCCTTCGGGTCGCGATCCTGCCGTTGCAGGGAATCGACTTCTCCCGAGTCCTGCGCGGCGACGCCCAGCAGGACAAGCGGGCGATAGAGGACTACGAGCGCAAGGCCAAGATCCGCATGAAGCAGTTCGACGTGACCGCGACATTTCCGGATTTCTACGCCCAGGTGCCGCAACTGCTGCGCGAGGTCCAGGTCTGCCTCGACCAGTGCCTGACCGGGCCACCGTACGAGAACTCGCCCGCGCGATACATTGCCCGGTTGGACAGGTGGTGGCAGGGCTGGTACCAGAAGCGAGTGGTCAGCTTATCCGACTGCCAGCGGGCCGATCACGAACGGCTGCGCGCGGAACTGACCAGGATCAGAGCCACGCTGGAGGTCGAGGCCGAGGAGATCATGAAGATCGAGGTGTGGCTGCGCTGGGATCCCAGACAAACCAGGAGGCTCACATTATGGGCGTCCTCGACGGGCACCTGGACCGATTTCGCGTCGATGCGCAGTGCGGAGATCCGGGCGGATTCCAAATACGCCTCGGTGCGTGCGTTCTGCCTCGGCCGCCCGGAAATCTATGCCACCGAGGGCGAGAGCAACCGCTGGCGCACCCACCTGTGCGTGCCGGTACGGATTCACAACGGGGCAGGCGACCTGCTGGTCGGAGTCATCTCACTGGCGTCGATGCGCCAGATGGACGCCAGGACGTCCGGCGATCAGTTCACGGAGATCGCGCCGCGAAACGGACAGAAGGTGGATGCGGTGGTCGCGCTGTTACGCGAGGTGGGCGCCGGCATCGTCGCGGGCCCATAAAAGGTTCAGTGCATGCGACTCTGGTAATCCTGCACGCGCTGCTCCAGATCCATCGTCACATGAGCGACGATCTGATCGAGCGGCCGATCATCGCCCAACCCCTGTAACGACGTAACGCGCTGGTCGACAAGCCGCGCGAAGCTCTCGTCGAAGCCATTGGCCGATGACATAGCCGGTGCTTGTGTCACCCGTACCACCCGCTTCGTCGAGTTTTGCCCGGTCCCAGCAGTATAGACATTTCCATCGCCCACCGACCATCCGTCCGTGCGGTGGTATCCGCTAAGTCGCCCTGCCCCAACCCTTCGTTACCGGGGCCGGCCAGCCAGAACCGCGTCGTAGAGGGCCTTTCGGCTGACGCCGGTGCCCTCGGCCAGTTCGGCCACTGCCTCCTTCAGCCGCAGGCCGCCGGCGACCAGGGCTTCGACGCGTTCGGCCAGTTCGCCCACGTCCGTTGCCGGTGCCGGTGGCGCGCCGGCCAGTACCACCGTGACCTCGCCGCGGACCCCCGCAGCGGCCCATTCGGCCAGTTCGGCCAGGCCGCCGCGTCGGATTTCCTCGTACTGCTTGGTCAGTTCCCGGCACACCGCCGCCCGCCGGTCCGGGCCCAACACCGCGGCCGCGTCCACCAGGGTGGCCGCCACTCGGTGGGGTGACTCGAAGAACACGCACGTGCGTGGCTCGGTGGCCAACTGGGCCAGCCAGCGCTGCCGTTCCCCCGGCCTGCGCGGCGCGAAACCCTCGAAACAAAATCTGTCGCTGGGCAGCCCGGACAGCGCCAGCGCCGTCGTCACCGCGGACGGGCCGGGCACGCACGTCACCGGCAACCCGGCATCGACGCATGCCGAAACCAGCCGGTACCCGGGATCGGACACGCTGGGCATACCCGCATCCGTCACCAACAGAACCGTTTCACCAGCGGAAATGGCCGCGACCAGGCCAGGCAGCCGCGCGGTCTCCACCGCGTCGTAGAAGCTGACCACCCGCCCGCTCAGGGTCACGTTCAGCGCGGCAGCGAGCGACCTGGTCCGCCGCGTGTCCTCCGCCGCGATGACGTCCGCCGTGCCCAGCAGCTCGACCAGCTTGGGCGACGCGTCCCGGGCATCCCCGAGCGGCGTGCCGGCCAGTACCAGCCGTCCGGAGCCAGATTCGCTCTTCACGGGCATCACCCTACGATCGGCCGGGTGAGTGTGACGGAGACCGAGGCGCTACCGATCCCGCCCGGTGAGTTGCCGCCGACAGAGCCGCCGCCGGACACCCGGCTCCACGAGCCTGCCGACCGGCTCGGCAGGCCGATGCCGACCGACCGGCTGCGCGGCTGGCTGGTCACGCTCACGGTCACGCTGATCGGCGCCGTGGTCCGCTTCCAGAACCTGGGCTTCCCGACCGACAACGGCACCCCGGTCTTCGACGAGAAGCACTACGTGCCGCAGGCGTGGCAGATGCTGCGCAACGGCGGCTTCGAGGACAACCCCGGCTACGAACTGACCGTGCACCCGCCGCTCGGCAAGTACCTCATCGCGATCGGCGAATGGCTGTTCGGCTACAACGGCGTCGGCTGGCGCTTCGCGTCCGCGGCCGCCGGCACGATCATGATCCTGCTGATCATCCGGATCGCGCGCCGGATGACCCGCTCGACGCTGCTCGGCGCGGTCGCCGGCATCCTGCTGATCTGTGACGGCGTGAGCCATCTGCAGGCCAGGATGGGCATGCTGGACATCTTCACGGCGCTGTTCGTGCTGGCCGCGTTCGCGTGCCTGCTGTGCGACCGGGACCTGGTGCGCAACCGGCTCGCCACGGCCGTCCGGGACGGGTTCGCCACCGAGTCGCCGTACGGGCCGCGGCTCGGTTTCCGCTGGTGGCGGCTTGCCGGCGGGATCTGCCTCGGGCTGGACTGTGTGGTCAAGTGGGACGGCCTGTTCTGGATGGCGGCATACCTCGTGCTCACCCTGCTGTGGGACGGGGCCGCCCGCCGGGCCGCGGGCGTTGCCCGGCCGTGGGTCGGCATGATGGTCCGGGACGTGCTGCCGGCGCTGTGGGCGTTCGTCGTGATACCGCTGCTGGTCTACCTGGGCGGCTGGTGGGCGTGGCTGCTGAGCGAGACCGGCGTTGACCGGCACTCGGTCGGCGGGACCTACCCGTACCAGCCGGGCCAGGCGGTGCCGTGGGAGCTGAACTGGGTGCCGCAGGCGATACGGCTGTTGTTCCACTACAGCCAGAACGTCCTCTACTTCCACGAACACCTGTTGACACCGACGAACAGTCCACACCCGTGGGAGTCGAAACCGTGGACGTGGCCGATGGGGCTGCGCCCGATGCTCTACTCCTACCAGGCCGGCACGGCGGCCTGCGGCACGTCGGACTGCGTCAGCGCGACGATGCTGATCGGCACGCCCGCCATGTGGTGGCTGGCGTTCCCGGCGCTGGGCTGGGCGCTGTGGCGCGCGGTCGGCCGCTTCGACTGGCGCTACATCGGCGTGCTGGTCGCGTACCTGGCCGGCATCCTGCCGTGGTTCCTCAACATCAACCGGCAGATGTACTTCTTCTACATGACGCCGGTCGCGCCGTTCCTGGTGCTGCTGCTGGTGTTGCCGCTCGGCGAGATCATGGGCCGCGCCGTGGCCGGCTACGAACGGCGACAGACCGGCGTGCTGGTCGTCGCGCTGTACGTCGGCCTCGTGGTGGCCAACTTCGCCTGGCTGTGGCCGATCCTCAACGGCGACCCGATCTCGGCCGCCCGCTGGCAGGCCGAGCTGTGGCTCCCGTCCTGGCGGTAGTCAGCGGCCCGGACGTACGCCCGTGGTGACCACGGTGACCGGGCCCTGCTCGGAATGGCCGCCGCCGGCCAGCCAACTGGTCAGCTCGCGGTGCACGGTGAGCAGCGTCGGCCTGCGGCCCGGGTCGGCGTCCAGGGCCATCCGCAGCAGGTTCAGGTGGCGGCTGCGGTCGGGCAGGTGGGTGTTGGGTAGACGTTGGGCCGCGGCCATCAGGGCGGACATCGGGTTGGAGCGGTGGCCGCGCGGTGGCTGGCCGGTCAGCGCGTAGCTCACCGTCGCCGCCACCTGCCAGGCGTCCGACGCCGGGGTGGCCACGCCGGACGACGCCGTTTCCGGGGCGAGGAAGTCGGGGGTGCCCATCATCATGCCGGCGGCGGTGAGCGTGGCATCGCCCCTGGTGCGGGCGATGCCGAAGTCGATCAGGTGTGGCAGGCCGTCGTGGTCGATCAGGATGTTGGCCGGTTTGACGTCCCGGTGCAGCACGCCCTGGTCGTGCGCGGCGGCCAGCGCGCCCGCCATCGTCGCCCAGAGCCGGGCCGCGGCCACGTCGTCCAGCGGGCCGTGGGCCGCGGCCGCCTCGTGCAGCGGCTGGCCGTCGATGTACTCCATCACGATGCCGAGGCCGTCCTCGTCCTCGATGATGTCGTAGACCCGCACGCAGTTCGGGTGGTGCACGGCGGCCAGCGCGCGGGCCTCGCGCAGCATCCTGGCCTGGGTGTCCGCGTCCGGCGCGTGCGCGAACTTCAGCGCGACGGTCCGGTCGAGCTGGGTGTCCTTGGCCAGCCACACCGTGCCGAACCCGCCGTGGCCCAGTTGCCTGACCCGCCGGAAGCGGCCGTTCGCGGAGTTCCACAGCACGGTCGTGGTCTCCCGGTTGCCGAACGGCAACGGCCCCGGCGTGTCGGCCAGCGCCGCCGGCCGGACCGGCTTGGGCTGCTGCGCGACCATGGTCGGCTTCAGCGGCGTGTTGTGCTGCGGCCGGTAGGGCTCCGGAGCAGGTGGCTGCCGGTACAGCTCGGCGGGCTGGTAGGGCGGATACGTCGGCTGGATCGGCGGCGGCTTCGCCTTGGGCTGACGGTTGATCACCGACCAGCTCGGGCTGCCCAACAGCGCCACGACCGGCAGGCCGGCCAGGCTGGCCAACAGGAAGCCGAACCACAGGTGCGACATCAGGTTGGCTTCCAGCGGCACGGTGGCGACCATGAACGCGAGCACCGGCAACCACATCAGCCGGCCCGGCCAGCGCGGCCCGCGACGCAGCGCGATCCGCTGTTGCAGCATCACGGTGAGTAGGCACAGCACCGGCACGCCGACCAACGTGACGAGATACACAGCGATACCGAAACCGCCGCCGGACGGCCGCACCAGCGCCTCGTAGACCGTGTGGCCGAGACCGAGATAACTGCCCTGCGTGCCGAACTGCGGCAAAACGCAGGTCGCCCGGCCAAGGCCCGCGACGTCGGCCGGGGTCAGCCCGGGCGCGCTGCCGGTCACGGCCGCCACGTTGACCACGTTGGACACGAACGTCGCGACCAGCCACGGCACCACGAAGCCGAACAGCAGGCCGATCGAGCCGAACACGATCACGACCGGGGTGTCGTAGATGTTGCCGGTGCCCTTGCGGACCAGCGAGATCAGCAGCGCACCGAACACCGGGGACAGCGCGAGCACCGCGCCGGCCAGCGTGATCGTCCACGACCACGCGCCGGGGCACAGGTTGACCGGATAGCGATGTAACCAGGACAGCATCGAGCCGATCACCTGAGCGAGTCCGCCCACGGTTGTGCTCCTCTGCCGTCGGTGCCCTCACCATCGGTCGGCCGCACGGGGCCGTCTCCCCATTCAACCCTAGGACGCCTGGTGTCAAGGGCGGGTTGATCCGGTGTGTCGATTCACCCCGCCGCCATCGTGCTCGTATGGACCGACCGGCCGTCCCCTATACTGTGTGTTACGGCCCGCACCGTTCTGCCTCGGGCCGTGCTCCAGTCGACCACCACGCGCCGCGACCGAACGGTCTGCGCCGGGCAGGACGACCCTTCCACGTTCGGAGAATCCATGGCGGCCCGCCGCCCCCACACAGCATCAACCCCGCGCGCCACCGCAACAGCCACACCGCGCACCAGCACCCACCCGACCACCCGACCGGCCGTGTCAAAGGCCGTGTCAGCGACCCTGCCGACGGCCGAGCCCGTGGTCGGGCGCAGCTTCGTCGAGCTCGGCGTGCCCAAGGTCCTCGCCGACGTGCTGGCCGCGCGCGGCATCGACGCGCCGTTCCCCATCCAGGCCGCCACCCTGCCCGACTCGCTGGCCGGCCGTGACGTGCTCGGCCGTGGCCGGACCGGCTCCGGCAAGACGTACGCCTTCCTGCTGCCCCTGCTCGTCCGGCTCGCCGCAGGCGACACCGAACGACGGCCGGGGCGGCCGCGCGCGCTGATCCTCGCGCCGACCCGCGAACTGGTCACCCAGATCCAGGCCGCGATGAAACCGCTGGCCGACGCCCTGTCCCTGCGCACCCTCACGGTGTTCGGCGGCGTGCGGCCCGGCCCGCAGATCACCGGGCTGAAAGCCGGCGTCGACGTACTCGTCGCCTGCCCGGGCCGGCTGGCCGACCACGTCGCCAGCGGCCACGCGAAGCTGGACGCCGTGCGGGTCACCGTGCTCGACGAGGCCGACCACATGGCCGACCTGGGCTTCCTGCCGGTCGTGCGCCGGCTGCTGGACTCCACACCCCGCGGCGGGCAGCGGCTGCTGTTCTCCGCCACGCTGGACGCCGGCGTCGACGTGCTCGTCAACCGGTACCTCACCAACCCGGTCACGCACAGCGTCGACTCCGCCCAGTCGCCGGTCACCGCGATGTCGCACCACGTGCTCCAGCTGCGGCCCGACCACCGGCTGCCGGTGCTCACCGACCTGACCTCGGCACCGGGACGCACCCTGGTCTTCACGCGCACCAAGCGGGGCGCCGCACGGCTGACCCGCCAGCTCATCGCGTCCGGCGTGCCAGCGGTCGAACTGCACGGCAACCTGGCCCAGAACGCCCGGGACCGCAACCTGCGTGCCTTCTCCGACGGCAGTGCCAACACGCTGGTGGCCACCGACATCGCGGCGCGCGGCATTCACGTCGACGACATCCGACTGGTCATTCATGCCGACCCGCCGGTCGAGCACAAGGCCTACCTGCACCGTTCCGGCCGCACCGCCAGGGCGGGCGCCGAGGGCACCGTGGTGACGCTGATGACCGACGAGCAGGTCGGCGACGTCCGCGACCTGACCCGCAAGGCCGGCATCACGCCGACCACGACGAAACTCGGGCCTGGGCATCCGCTGCTGGCCGAACTGGCTCCCGGCCGGCGTTCCCTCGTCCGTCCCGCCGTCGAACCGCAGCCGCCCAAGCGCGGGCGTCGGCGCGGCCGCTGACACACCGACGGTCCGCCCCCGACCGGGGACGGACCGTCGGCAGTGCTCAGCGCAGTTTCTCGGGCACCGTGTCCAGGACCTGGAGAATGTGGACCGCGATCTCGCCTGCGGCTTTTTCGCTGATTTTCGAATGCGATTTCACGATGTCACGAACTATCGACACCCGTTGCTCGTATTGAGACATGATCATGGGCTGGGTTGGCATCGTGCTTCCTGCTCTCGGTGTCCGGTTGCTTGCGTTTTCCGTGCTGGTCGACGCAGACGCAGCCCCGGTCGAGGCCGAGGCTCGCGGTGGCGGCGCAGTACCTGAGGCCGATCGGGCCGTGGTCGTCCCGGTCGTGCGGACACATGTCGCAGGTGAGGACGGTGATCAAGATGCACCTGAGTTCTTCTGGACTGACAGGGAACGCGGATGGCGAATCCGTCGCACGTCGTCGCCGAAGTCCGGAGCGATACCCGTAGGCTACTCCGAAGTACCCTGCCCGGGTCGTCGTCTTGCTGGCTTGGCCACCCCGATCAGGTCCAGGTTGCCGCCCCGGTTCTCGATGACCGAGCGGGCCACGTCGCTCAGTTTCCGGTTGTGGCTGCGCGCATAGCCGCGCAGTGCCGCGAACGCGCCGTCCATGTCCAGCCCGTAACGCTCCGACACGAGGCCCTTCGCCTGCTCGATGATCACCCGGCTGTTCAGCGCGGTCTGCAGCTGTTCGGTCAGGATCTCCTGGTTCCGTATCGAGCGTTCCTGGAGCAGGCCGATGGTGGCCACGTCGACCAGCGCCTTGGCGGTCCGCAGCGCCGTCGGGTCCAGCTCGCCGGGTTCGGCCCGGAACAGGTTCAACGCGCCGATCAGCTCGCTGCGCAGCCGCATCGGCAGCGCGTCGACCGCGACGAACCCGGCTTCGGCCGCGGCCGCGGCGAAGCGGGGCCACCTGGCGCCCGCCGCGCCGAGATCGGATTGGCTGATCACGGTGCCGGTGCCGAAACTGTCAAGGCACGGGCCCTCGTCGTTCTGCAACTGGAACAACTCCAGCAGCCGGACCTGCTCGTTGGACGTCGCGACCACCTGTAGCTCGCCGCGCTGGTTGGCCAGCAACAGCCCGGCCGCGTCCACGTCGAGTAGTTCCACGCAGCGATCCACCAGCAGATGCAGAAAATCGATCACATCGAAGTCATCGATCAAGGTATCCGCCAATTCGACGAACGTTTCGACAAGCCTCTCATCGTCCATCCACGTCACCTCCTACGACGACTCCAGCGTACGGGCACCGGTCCAGCCCACGTTCACTCATACATGTCACCGTTGGGCTGGAACCGAACCCGCCTGGCCACCACATCGGAGGCCAGTTCGGCCAGCGGCCGTTGTTCGGCGAACGCCATCGCCCGCAGGCGGACGAATGCGTCATCCATCCCCACCTCCAGTTGTATCGCGATCATCCCGGTCGCCTGGTGCACCTGCGGTGCGTGCAACGACAGTTCGCCGTCCAACGCGCCGTCGACCAGCGGGGGCAGGCCGGCTTGTTCGTCCAGCAACAGGCGCAGGGCCAGATCCGCGAACGCCAGCGATTCCGGCAGCGCGGTGGGGGACAGCGGACCGGGCCGCGTCCGGTGCAGCACGAGCACGCCGAGCCGGATCGCGCCGACAGCCATCGGCAGCGCGAACATCGCGCAGGCCCCCGCCGTCACCGCGAGCGGTGCGAACACCGGCCAGCGATACTGGCTCGCGCGGCTGTCCAGGTCCGTGACGAGCACCGGGCCGCCCAGCCGTCGCGCGTCCCCGCTCGGTCCCTCGCCGACGGTGACCTCGAGTTCGGCCAGTCGCGCGGCCAGTGCGCTGGTCGATTCCCGCGTCTCCAGCGAGCTCAACGGGTTCTCCACGCTCAGCACGGCACCGTCCACACCGAGCCGGTCGGCCGCCGTCTCGCAGAGCACCCGCGTCGAAATCGGGACACCGAGTACGGCGGCCCGTTCGGCGACCCAGAGTCGCACCCGCGCCGACGGGTTCGGTTGGTCAGCGCGGTGTGGCACGTAGTGGTGCGCCAACCGCGTGCAGATGGCTGAGCACATGTCCATAGGAGCGCAACAGGCCGCACTGGCTGTAGCTGATGCCGCGCTCGACGCAGAACCCGTGCACGATCGGCTGCGCGCGCCGCAGGTTCGGCCGGGGCATGCTGGGGAAGAGATGGTGTTCGATCTGGTAGTTCAGGCCGCCGAGGGCGAAGTCGACCCAGGGCCCGCCCTGCACGTTCCGCGACGTCAGCACCTGCTTGCGCAGGAAGTCGAACGAGCTTTCCTTCGTCAGGGTCGGCATGCCCTTGTGGTTGGGCGCGAACGAGCATCCCATGTAGACACCCCACACCCCCTGGTGCACCACGATGAACACCACCGCCGTCCACGGCGACAGGACCACGAACACGGCGGTCAGGTAGCCGACGAAGTGCGCCGCCAGCAAGGCTTTCTCCACCCGATGCGTCTTCAGCTCGCTGGTCCACACCGCACGGATGCTGGCCCAGTGCAGGTTGAGGCCTTCCAGCAGTAACAGCGGGAAGAACAGGAACGCCTGGTATTTCGCCATCCAGCGCAGGACGCCGCGCTTCAGGCCGCCCTGCCCGACGGTGAAGGCCAACGCCGCGATGTTCAGATCCGGATCGTCGTCCTCGTGGTTGGGGTTCGCGTGGTGGCGGGTGTGCTTGCCGATCCACCAGCCGTAGCTCAGCCCGGTCAGTCCGCCGTGTACCAAGCCGACCACGTCGTTGGCCCTGCGGCCGCGGAAGATCTGCTTGTGGCCCGCGTCGTGGCCGATGAACGACAGTTGCGTACACACCAGTGCCAGGAATGCCGCGGTGAACAACTGCCACCACGAATTGCCGAGAAAGGCGAAAACCACCCAGGCACCGGCGAATGCCACGATCGTGAGCACGCACCGGACCGCGTAGTAGCCGAAACGGCGCTTCAGCAGGCCGGCCTGCCGGATCGCGCGGGACAACTCCGCGTAGTCGGTGCCTTGGTGTTCAAACGTCGCAGGTGTAGCCGACGTCATCCGGGAGAAAAAGATGAAGAAGAAGATCAAGAGAGAGAGAGAGAGAGAGAGAGAGAGAGAGAGAGAGAGAGAGAGAGAAGAAGAAGAAGAAGAAGAAAGAGAGGAGGAGGAGAGGAGGGGAGGAGAGGGAGCGAGAGAGAGAGAGAGAGAGAAGAGAGAGAGAGAGAGAGAGAGAGAGAGAGAGAGAGAGAG
>CAVPCF010000170.1:0-29612 GCA_963702275.1 Candidatus Melainabacteria bacterium | reverse complement strand
GTGCACTCCCCGGCGGCCGCGCAGGTCTCCTACGACAACGTGGCCGATCGGGCGACCCAGGTCACCGACATCCACGGCGGCACCTGGAAACTCAACACCCCCACCACCGCCGGGTCCAGTTTGGACTACCGAGGCGCGGTCCTCGGCACCCATCCCGTCGACTACTGGCCGCTTGGCGAATCATCGGGCGCACAAGCGGTCAACGTACTGCCGGTGACCGCCGTCCAGAACACCACCTCGGACGGAAACGGCGCCTACAACAACGTCACCTTGGGTGTTCCCGGGCCGTTCGCGGGCACACCCGACACCGCGGCCAGCTTCAACGGCACCAACTCTTCCGTAGCGTTCACGGTCACGAATGGGACCGGACCCTACGCTTTCGGTCTGTGGTTCAAGACGACAACCGCAGGTGGGGTCCTCGTTGACTATGGGGACACTCCTTGGCTGTACGTCGGCTCGGACGGCAAGCTGCACGGCGACTACAGCGGCAATGGTCTCCTGTCCACCGCCCATGTCGTCACCGACGGCGCATGGCACTATGCCGTTCTGAGGCAGGACAGCTTCACCAGCGAAACGCTGTATCTGGATGGTGCGGTCGCCGAGACGGCCACCACCGCCATACCTGGTGGTTCCTATGTCTCTCCGCTGGTTCTGGGTTCGGGAACGGTCGCCAACACCGCGGCCGCCGCACCGGCCAACGGTTTCTATGCCGGGTCGATCGCCGATGTCACAGCTGTCGGCTCGACCGACGACGGCCAGGTCGCCGCGATTTATGCCGCGGCACACGCGTCGTCGACCAGTTCGACGCCCATCACCACCGTGGCGCTCACCGATCCGAACAACGCCACTTTGCGTTACACCTACGATCCAGCGCACGCCGGCCGTCTCGCCACCGCCACCGACGGGCTGGGCAACACCAGCACCTACAGCTACGACAGCAACGGATTCGCGCTGGCCACCACGAACCCCGACGGCGACACGGTCACCACCTACCACGATCCCCGCGGCAACCTGTTGCAGCGATGGACGAACTCCGGGGAAAGCCACTACACCTACCCGGCCGCCGGTACGTACGCCGTGACGGATCCCCGTGACGACCAGCCGGTGACCTACACCGATGGTGACGGAAACCAGACCACCTATACCTATTCGGCCGGTGGTGACCTGCTCACGTCCACCAACGCCATCGCCGCGGTCACCACGGACACCTACACCGCCGGCACCGAATCGGCGGTCGGCGGCGGGACCGAGCCACCGGGGCTGGTGGCGACCAAAAAGGACCCGCTCGGTCATGTCACCACGTATTCCTATGACAGTGCCGGTGATCTGGCCAGGACGGTCACGCCGTCCGGCCTGACCACGACGTGCGCCAGCGACAACCTCGGTCGCCGGATCAGTGAAACCCAGGTGTCGGACACGTTCCCCGCCGGGTTGACCATCAGCGGCAGCTATGACGGCAACGGGCGGCCGCTCGTCCAGACCGGTCCGGCCGCCACGGACGCGGTCACCGGCACCGTGCACACCCCGAGGACCACCACCACCTACGACGCCGACGGGGACGTGCTCACCACCACCGAGTCCGACCTCACCGGCCACGACGCCACCCGCACGACGACCAACACCTACAACGCCGCCGACGAACTGGCCACGGTGACCGACCCGGCAGGCCGCAGGACCAGCTACGGCTACGACGCCTACGGCAACAAGACCTCGCTGACCGATCCCGCCGGCAACGCCTACGCCGCCACCTACGACCCCAACGGGCACCTGCTCACCGCGACCCTGCACGGCTGGACCGGGAACGCGGCGACTCCCGCGAGCCCGACCGAGCTGGTCGTCGACTCCCGCGCCTACGACCCGGACGGCCTGCTCGCCACCGACACCGACGGGATGGGCCGGGTCACGCAGTACTTCTACGACTCGGAACACCGGTTGGTGAACGACAACCACGTCATCAACCAGCCGGCAGGCGAGGCTGGTAACGGGTACGGCTACTTCTACCTCTACGACCTCGCCGGGAACGTCCACTGGGTCGCCGGACCCTCGGGTGACCTGGGTATCACCTACGCCTACGACGCCGCCAACCGCATGGTGTCGCAGGACGGTACCTGGGGCGGATCGCTGCCAACCGGATACGAGGGACTCGAACGCGTCATCACCTACGCCTACAACGCGGACGACAACCTCACCTCACAGTCCACTGTGAACGGTTCGGTGACCGAGCAGACCACGTACGCCTACGACCCGGCCGGTGACCGCCTCTCCCAGTCCGTGCAGAACGGTGCCACCGCGCTGACCACGTCGTGGACCTACGACCAGCGTGGCGTGCAGACGTCGATGACCGATCCGCGCGGCAACGTAACCGGCGCCAACGCCGCGAACTACACCACCACCTACACCACCGACGCCGCGGGCCGCACCGTCCTGGTGGCGCAGCCCACGGTCAGCGCCGAATCGGCGGGCGGCGCCCCGGTCGCGGTGCACCCGCTCACCGAGTACGGCTATGACACGTTCGGTGAGCAGACCTCGGTGTCCGACCCGAACGGCAACATCACCAGCAACACCTACAACCCCGACGGCGAACTCATCGGGGTGTCGCAGCCCGCCTACGTCGCGCCGGGCACCACCACGACGGTCACCCCGACCACGGCCTACGGCTACACCCCGCTGGGCCAGGTCGCCACCATGACCGACCCGCTGGGCAACGTCACCACCAACACCTACGACCAGCGCGGCGACCTGGTCCAGCGGGCCCAGCCCCCGGTCGGCGGATCGCCCACCGTGTCGACGTTCACCTACGACAACGCGGGTGAACAGCTGTCGGCGACCGACCCGACCGGCGCGCGGACCCAGGCCACGTACGACGACATCGGCCAGGTCATCACCAGCACGCAACTCGAGCGGCACCCCACAGCGGCGGCATACACCACCACCTACACGTACAACCTGTCGTCCTACCAACGCGACAACCCCGACACCGTCACACTCCCAGATGGACAGACGTCCACGTACACCTGGGATCAGGCAGGCCAGCCGCTGTCGGTGACCGATCCGCTGGGCAACAGCACGATCAACACCTACGACCTCGACCTGAACCTGATCAGGACCACCCTGCCCGACGGCACCGCGACCACGGCCGGCTACGACCCCGCCGGCCGGCAGACCGGTGCCGCGCAACTGGACGCCACCGGCGCGACCCTGCGCACCGTCGGCGCCGGCTACGACCCGGCCGGCAACCAGACCAGCACGACCGACGCCAACGGCATCACCACCACAGCGACCTTCGACGCAGCGAGCCGACAGATCAGCCAGACCCAACCGGTGTCCGGGTCGACCAACATCACCACCGGCACCGGCTACGACGCGGCCGGCAACGTCACCCGGTACACCGACGGCAACGGCAACAACACCACCTACACCTACAACACCCTGGGCCAGCCCGAATCCCGCGTCGACCCGACCGTGCCCGGCTACACCACACCGGCCGACAGCACCACCACGATCGCCTACGACGCCAACAGTCAGCAGACCGGGATCACCGAGCCCGGCGGCGTCACCCAGACCATGACCTACGACCCGCTGGGACGCCTGGCCACCCAGGCCGGCAGCGGCGCGGCCGCGGCCACCGCGACCCGAACCATCGGCTACAGCCAGAACGGCCGGCTCACCTCGGTCAACACACCCACCGGGACCGACACCTACACCTACGACGACCGCGGTGACATCCTCACCGCCGCCGGCCCGTCGGGCACCGCGGGCTACGCCTACAACGGCAACGGCCAACCCACCTCCCGCACGGACAACGCCGGCACCGCCACGTTCGGCTACGACACCGCGGGCCGCCTGGCCACCGTGACCGATCCGCTCACGAACGCCACGGCCACCTACTCCTACAACACGCTCAGCCAGGTGACCGGCGTCGGTTACGGCACCGCGGCGGCCGCCCAGACCTACAGCTACAACACCCAGCACGAGTTGACAGGGCAGTCCGTGGTCAACGGCGCAGGCGGCACCGAGGCCGCCGTCGGCTACGGCTACGACCCCAACGGCCGGGTCACCAGCCAGACCACCACCGGCACCGCGGGCGCGGCGGCCAACACGTACACCTACGACCAGGCCGGCAGGCTCGCCACCTGGAACAACGGCAGCACGACCACCACGTACGGCTACGACGCGGCCGGCAACCGCACCCAGAACGGTGCCACCACCGCCACGTTCAACGCCCGCGACCAGCTCACCGCCAGCGGCTCGACCAGCTACACCTACACCGCGCGCGGCACGATGAGCAGCCAGACCACCGGTACGACCACGACCAACTACAGCTACGACGCCTTCGACCAGTTGGCCGTCGCGGGCACCACCGCGCACACCTACGACGGTCTCGGCCGCGGCGCCACCGCCGGCAGCGCGACCTTCACCTACGACGGCACGAATACCAGGCCGACCGGTGACGGCAGTCAGATGTTCGGGTACGGACCCACCGGTCAGCTCATTTCGGTGAGCGGCTCCGGCGGCGCATCCTTGGCATTCACCAACCAACACGGCGATGTCACCGGCCTGTTCACGCCAGCTGGCACCGGCTTGGCCGGGTCGGCGGCGTTCGACCCGTGGGGCCAGCCGGTCGGTTCGGCCGGCGCACAAGCCGATCTGGGTTATCAGGGTGGATGGACCGACCCGGGTACCGGCTTCGTTGGTACCGCGTCACGTTGGTACAGCCCCGCGGTCGGTGGGTTCACCAGCCATGACACGTTCCCGATCAACCCCAACGCGCCACCGACTTCGACAGCTCCTTATGCATACGGCAACGATGACCCGATCGATGGCTCCGATCCCAGTGGCCATTTTGATATCGGCAACTTCTGGACGAACGTTGTTGGTGATCTCGCCAAAGCTACGCGTGTCGCCAGCGGCGCATACCAACTAGCGTCGATCCCGATCAACATGGTCGTCAATGCCCCGTCTACGGCGTCCGGGTGTGGCGACATGGCCTATCAGGCCGATGGCAGCCCGTGTCCCTGGCTGGTCCGCTGGAATGCCCAGCACAGTCCAGCGGCTGCCGGTCAGAGCATCAGCATCAGTGCGCTTCAGGCACTGCACGGCGACGGCATCGGCAATGTGTCCATCTGGGCGCCGCCGTCCGCGGGTGGCGCCCACGGCGGCCATCCGGGCGGTGGTCATGCCGGATCGAGTCATCCTCCGCGTCCGTTGCAGCCGCCCCCGCCACCGCTGGGTTTCCTTGCCCCGGTCAATGCCCGGCCGACCGGCCAGAGTGATCCGGCCGGTGACACCATCACCCTCCAGCCGGGTACCAAGACCGCGGCCAGCGGCCCCGGCGACGCCCCCGTCAACACCGGCGTGGTCGGCGAGGCCAACCCGGCTGTCAGCCCCGAGCCTGTTTACCAGCCCGCCGATGTACCGGGCGCGGCCGGTATCGGCAGCCCGGGCTCACTACCGCCGGCCCAGGGCCAACTCGCCGACGCCGCCTGCACGGGCGGGCTACTCCGACCCGACATCAACGGCATTCTCACCCGATCGGCGCTGATCTGCGGATCAGGCGACACGTTGTCGACCGCAGTCGGTTTCGGGTTCGCGACAACGCCGTTCGGTCTCACCCAGACCGGACCCGACACATATCAATCTCCTGCGGGCCTGGAATACGGACCGGACCCCAGCCCGAGTTTCGCCAACCGGGTCGACCACGTACTCAACCACATGAACGACATCCCGGAACGGCCGCTGCACGGCGTGTTCGGCGCGAGCACCTCCGATCAGGTCTTACAGGATATTGACGAGGCTTACCGCCATGTGCTGTCCGGAGACTCCGTCAGCGTGGCGCAGGGCAGCCGAATGGTACACTTTGTCGATATGGGTCGCGATATCGGATTCGTCGGCGGACAGGCTGGTGCGGCCGCGGGGAATCCGCTCGTACGCTACCTACAGTTGGTGACGGAAGGTGGCAATCTTGTCATTACAGCCTTCCCGGCCAGCGGTATCCCGTCGAATATGTTGGGACCATAAATGCTGTGGCTTGTCGAGTGTCCGTTTCCGGGCGAGCAGGGGCTCGTCGGTGCGCTTCGGACCGACGAGCGGAGGGTCGTGCTCATGTGCGATTCCTGCGGCACGGTGTGGTGCACCCCGGCGGACATCGAGGCGGAGAACTACTCACAGCCGGCGCCCCCGGACTGGGTGACGCACTGTGGCGTATCCGTTCGCCCTGGCAGCACCGAGTGGGCGGATCGCGAGGACATCGAGAACGCCGGTTGGGGCGACCTCGCCTGGCACCAGATCTGAGGCGCTGGTCAGCCTGGGCGGTGGACCAGGTGCGTGCCGCCGTGCGAAGCCCGACTGTCGGCGCCGAACCGAATCCGGTTCTACTGCTGTAGCTCCCTGACCTGCGGTCTTGGTGTGGGCCAACGGTCTCTGAACCGAACCGGATTCGGTTTCTGCTTTCTTTTGGCCAGCCGGGCTGGGACGCTGGGGCTACCTGGAAGGAGACATCGATGTCACGTGACAGGATCGGTTGGCGGCTGGGAGCGGGTGCTCTCGTGCTGGCGACCCTGCTGACCGGGGTGACCACGTCGGGCGCGAACGCCACGCAGTCGTCGGGCGGCCACGGACCCGTCGTGATCACGTCGGACGGCGCGCTGCGGGGCACCGCCACCGCCGGTGCGGACGAGTTTCTCGGCGTGCCGTATGCGGCGCCGCCGGTTGGGCAGTTGCGTTGGCAGCCGCCGCGGCCCGCGGCGCGGTGGGACGGTGTGCGTGCGGCGACGGCGTTCGGGCCGCACTGTGCGCAGCCGGTCTCGCCGTTCGGCCACGGGAGCACGTCCGAGGACTGCCTCTTCCTCAACGTTTTCGCGCCGGCCGGTCACCAGTCGGCGAACCGGCCCGTCATGGTGTGGATCCACGGTGGCGCGCTGGTGACCGGCGAGAGTGACGACTACACGCCCCAGGGCCTTGTCGCGGACGGCGCGATCGTGGTCACCATCAACTACCGGCTCGGCGCGCTCGGGTTCCTCGCCCACCCCGCGCTGACCGCTGCGCCGGGCGGGCCGTCCGGCGACTACGGGCTGATGGACCAGCAAGCCGCGCTGCACTGGGTACAGCGCAACATCCGCGCATTCGGCGGCAACCCACATGACGTGACCATCTTCGGCGAGTCGGCCGGCGGCCTGAGTGTGCTGTCCCAACTCGCCTCGCCCGGCGCGCACGGGTTGTTCGCCAGGGCGATCGTGGAAAGCGGCGCCTACAACCCGACCCAGGCCTCGCTGGCCACCGCGGAGGCCGCCGGGCAGGCCTTCGCCGCCAAGGCCGGTTGCGCCGACCAGACCGCGGCCTGCCTGCGCGGCCTGCCGGTGGCCACCATCCTGGCCGACGAGAACACCGGCGGATACACGCCGGACGTCGACGGACGGGTGCTGACCCAGTCGCTCAAGCCCGCGTTCGCCAGCGGGCAGTTCAACCGCGTGCCGGTCGTCGACGGCTCCAACCACGACGAGTGGCGGCTGTTCGTGGCGACGGACGAGCTCACCGGCACGACCGTCACCGCGGCCAACTACCAGGCCCGGATCTCGGCGACGCTCGGCGTGCCGGCGGCCACCGCCGCGGTGATCGCGGCGCAGTACCCGCTGTCCGCGTTCCCGAGTCCGCCGATCGCACTCGGTGCCGTCGGGACGGACGCGATCTTCGCGTGCAACGCGTTGACCTTGGACCAGTCTGTGTCGCGGTTCGTGCCGACGTTCGCGTACGAGTTCAACGACGAGAACGCGCCGGAGCTGTTCCTGCCACCGGTCAGCTTCCCGTACGGCGCGGCGCACGCGTCGGAGTTGCCGTACGTGTTCAACACGGCGACGGCGCCGGTCGCGGGCGGCCTGTCCGCGGCACAGCTCCGGCTGGCCGACACGATGCAGCGTTACTGGACCGGCTTTGCCGCGCGCGGTTTCCCGTCGTCGTTCGGCACCCCGTTCTGGCCGCGTTTCACGGCCGGCAGCGGGCAGATCCAGTCGTTCGTGCCACCGCGACCCGGTGTCGAGACCAATTTCGCCACGGAGCACCACTGCGCCTTCTGGAACGCGGCCGGCTGACCGGTCGGGCAAAGAAGGCGTGACAAGGGGTCGGGCAGCCGGTGGCGGGACCATCCACGGCGGATGGTCCCGCCACCGGCTCTCGGCACCGTCAGGTCAGCTCGACCAGCGGGAAGGCCCGGTGCCGGCGGGGTGGGGCGAGGAAGTTCTGCCGGCGGGTCGCCGTGATGAAGCGTTCGAGGCCGTTGTCGTCGTCCGCGTCGCCGAGGAACTGGTGCTGGAAGTTCTGCGCGGCCACGGCGGTGCGCATCTGGGCGAACAGGTCCGCGGTCGGCACGAACATCAGGAACTGCAGTTTGAACATGGCGCTGCCGGCCGGCATGTTGGTCCCGCTGTTGGTGTTGAACGTGCGGAACGCCGGCACGTCCATGCCGTCGAGGCCGGGTCCGTCGTTGCGGACGTGCAGTGGCGTGCCGTCGGGGGCCCTTGACACGATCTGCAACGCCTCTTCGTGGCCGACCCGTGGCAGGCCGGTGAACGTGGCGCTCAACGACTGCTGCTGACCGGGACCGGTGCCGAACACCAGGCCGTTCTGGTCCTCGGCCTGCAGGAGCGCCGCGTTGGTGCCCTGGAAGACGTTGTTGATGAACGCCGGACCGCCGCCGTTGGTGAACTGGTCGGCGAAGCCCGCGTGCGGCACCCCGTTGGGCGTGCCCAATTGGTTGGAACGGAACATGTACTGCACCCGTTCGGTGAACGGTTCACCAGCCAGGTTGTTCGGGTCCTGGTTCGGCGTGGCATAGAACTGGTACAGGTCCTCGATGTCGTGCGAGAAGTGCGCGATGGAGCCGTTGTCGAAATAGTCACCCGCCCGCGCCGTGGTCATTCCGACCTTGCTGTTGACACCGGCGAAGGTGACGAAGGGTGCCGCCGCGCTCGAATCGACCTGCTGGTCGACGAAGCCCATGGCCATCGACGAGTTCGGGTTGATCCTGGTCGCGAACTCGAAACCGTAGTTCATCGCCAGCTGCCGCGGCATGCCCGGCTGGACGAACTGGATCCGCTGGGTCTGGAAATTGAAAAGGCCGTTGAAGTTGGGCGACGGCACGCCCTTGCCGTTGAGGTTGTTGCTGCCGACGAGCCACAGCGGGACGGCGGCCAGGTTGACCATCGAGTCGCTGCGGAACTGGAACAGCACGTCGTTGTTCTCGATCACGATGTTGACGTTGAACCGGTCCTTGGTTCGATTCGGTATCAACGCGCCGGGGCCGCCGACCAGGCCACCCACCACATCCGTCGGGAACGGCACCGCCTCCTCGAGCACGGACCGGCTGTTGTTGGCCGACAGGCGGGGCATGTTGGCCTGTACCAACGACTGCGGCAGCCGGCTGAAGTACGGCAGGCCGTAGGACACCGACGCGACGAACAGGCCGGACGGACTGGCCGGGTAACTCGCCTCGATGGTGTTCAGCGCGTTGGCCAGATTGGCCTGGTCGGCCTTTGTCGGCGTGCGGTTCAGCTTGGCCGGCAGGAACAGCGTGAACACCGGGCCGAACTGCACGTTGACGTTACCGGCGCCGTCGTTGCGAATCTGCGCCGGATTGATGAAGGCGCCGATATCGAATTGAATATCCGAGAACGCGGTGGCCGCCGCCGCCGGTCGCATGGGTGCCGTCACGAACTGTTCCAGCATTGCCGCCTGGGTGAGCAGCAGGGTGGTCGCGGCACCCCTTTTCAGTGCTGATCTCCTGCTGAAGGCCGATGCTTTGAGCTCTTCGATATCCATGGCATCTCCCGTCGGCCAGCCGGTGATCGACTGGTGGGCTCGAGACTATTCGTTAGCCTCAAATCGATGTAGGGGCGAGATACCCCTAAGGCGCAAGCTAAACTTCACGCGGTAATTTTCAGAATTGCCGTGTAAATTTCAATGTTCGAAAACGGGGTGGCGCTGGTCCGGCGACGCGGTTCGGAAAACGTTATCGATAACGATTGACAACGCTCCACGGCAGGGGCAACCTGGTCTGCGCTCCACCCGGCCGCCGCCCAGCTGCGGGGCCGGTGTCGCCGCGACCACTGCAAGGACGGTGCCCGTGTTGAGCGAACGCCATGGCCGTACCGGCACTCCGCGTCGTACCCGGGTGACCATGCTCGCGGTCGCGCTCGCCACCGGCCTCGTGAGCACGGCCGGTCCGGCACAGGCCACGGCCGCCGTCGGCATCGCGCCATCGCCAGGGCCTGCGATCCTGCACGCGCCGCCGCCGCGCGCCCCCCAGTTGGAGAACGCGCCCGGCAGCCCGTGGCACGCCGCGCCGATCCTGGTGTCCGGTGCCAGCGCCTACCGGAAGGGCGAATACCTGTACCAGGACTACCTGTTCGACGACCGGGGCGCCGGCTCGACGTACACCTACCCCACCGACCCGCGCTACGCCGCGGATGCCGCCGACCTCGTCGAGTTCCGGCTCAAGCCCGCCAGATCCGGCCTGCTGATCCGCCTCACCTACAACGCCATGATCGACCCGGCACTGGCCGCGTCCACGATCGCGCTGGGCACCTCGCCCGCACCCCGACCGCTCCCGTTCGACGCCGGTGCGAGCGAACCAGCGCAGGTGTTCGTCACCGTGCACGGCTCGACCGTGGCGGTCACCGACGCCGCCACCGGAGCACCGGTGACCGCGCCGGACGCGCGGGCGAGCGTCGATCTCACCCGCCGCCAGGTCACCATCACCGTGCCAGCACGCGTGTTCCCGACCCGCGGCCTGTCCACCCTGCGGGTGGCGTCCGCATCCGGCCTCTGGGACGCCGCGAACAACCGTTACCTGCAACCGGTTTCGGGCGCGGCGACCCAGACCCGACCGGGCAACGGCGGCACGGCCGGCAGCGCGTTGTTCAACGCGGCCTTCCGATTCGCCGAGCCCGTCGCGGGTGTCGTCGGGTTCGAGATCTGGCGTGACTCGCTCCAGGCCGCCGCGCTGAAGACCGGTGACCTGACTGCCTTCCACGCCGACGTGAACCTGGACAAGCTGCGCGCGGGCGTGACCGACGACATGCCGGACCAGCCCGGCGGCGTGCCGACCCACGGCATGACCAACCGGATCTACGCCAGCCACTTCGAGGACCAGCAGGGCCGCGGCCCACAAGCACCGCTGCAGTACTGCCACGAGCCGTGCACGAACAACATCCACAGCGTGCCGGACTACACCAGCCAGTTACAGCCCTACTCCGTCTACGTGCCGGACAAGCCCGCGCCCGCCACCGGCTACGGCATGACCCTGAACCTGCACTTCTGCGGCGGCAACTACAACAACGGGCCGCCCGACGCCGCCGCGCTCGCCGACCGTGGCACCGGATCACTCGTGCTGACACCTGAAGGCCGCGGCCGGTGCCTCTGGTACTGGAGCGAGGGCGGCGCAGACGCCTTCGAGGCCTGGGCCGACGCGGGCCGCCACTTCCACCTCGATCCGACGTACAACGCGGTGTCCGGCTGGTCGTTGGGTGGTTACGGCACCTACAAGTTCGTCGCCGAGTTCCCCGACCTGTTCGCCAAGGCGTTGCCGGACATCGGTTGTGTCAGCGCCGAGACCGGCTGGCCCGGCGAGCCGACGCCGTCGATCAGCGGGCAGGACGCGGAGATCCTGAATCTCGTTGCGTCGTACCGGAACGTGCCGTTCCTGATGGCCAACGCGAACCAGGACACCCTGTGCGTGACCAGCAGCCAACTCGAGGTCCGGGACCGCTTCCAGGCACTCGGCTACCGCTACGACTGGCGCGAGTACACCGGCACCCACGGACCGTACTATCCGACGGCCGCGGAGTCGGCACAGTTCCTCGGCGACGCGCGTGTCGACCCGAACCCGCCGCATGTCACCTACGTACTCGACGGCGGCATGCAGGAGCCGACGTGGGGCCTGACCGCGAACCACGCGTACTGGCTGTCCGGCATCCAGATCCGCGACGCGTCCGTCAACAACAACTTGGGCACCGTCGACGCCTTCTCGCATGGCTTCGGCCTGGCCGATCCTGCGGTCAACGCCGAGCAGGCGACGAGCGGCACCAGCGGCTCGTTCGTCTACACAGGACAGCTGCGGACGTGGCAGCCACCGCAACCGGACACCGCGACCAACGAACTCGACCTCACCCTGACCAACGTCGCCGCCGTCACGATCGACGCGCGCCGGGCCCAGCTCAAGTGCGATGCGAACCTGCACATCACCGCCGACGGCCCGGTGACGATCCGGCTGGCCGGCTGCGACCGAACCATGAGCGTGCGCTGATCTCAGCGCACGGCGGAAACCAGACGGGCGTGTCCCGTCTGCCTTGCAGAAGGAGTCAGTCCATGAGACTGCGTTCTCTTGCCGGGGCGGTGATCGGCGTGGCCCTGCTGGCCGCCGGTTCCACCGCCTTCGCCACGGCGGGCGGCGGCGCCGTGGCCCAGCCCACCACGTTGCGGTCGCTCGGCGCGCAGGTGGGGCTGCGGATGGGCTCCGCCATCATCCCCTTCGACCTGGACAACGCCGCCTACAGCCAGACCGCGGCCGACCAGTTCTCGGTGGTGACACCGGGAAACGAGATGAAATGGCAGGTGGTCGAGCCGACCCAGGGCGTGTTCGACTGGTCGGGCGGCGACCGGCTGGTGCAGTTCGCCAAGGCGCACGGCCAGCTGGTGCGCGGCCACGTGCTGCTGTGGCACAACCAGCTCCCGACGTGGCTCACCACCGGCGTTGCCAACGGCACCATTGACAACACGGCGCTGGCCGCGTTGCTGCACCAGCACATCACCACCGAGGTCACGCACTTCAAAGGCAAGATCTGGCAGTGGGACGTGGCCAACGAGTTCTTCACCGACAGCAACCCGTCGATGCTCAACCCGAACGACTTCTGGATCTCGCACCTGGGCACCGGCGTCATCGCCGACGCCTTCCGCTGGGCACACGCCGCCGACCCGCACGCGCTGTTGTTCTACAACGACTACAACATCGGGGGCGAGGACGGCACGAACGCCAAGAGCGACGCCGCCTTCGCCTTCGTGCAGCAACTGCGCGCCGAGGGCGTGCCGATCAATGGCGTCGGCGACCAGGGCCACCTCGACCTCCAGTTCGGCTTCCCGACCAAGCTGACCCAGGACCTCCAGCGTTTCGCCGGCCTTGGCCTGAAAGTGGCCGTCACCGAGGCCGACGTGCGCACGTTCGTGAACAACGCCACCGCCCAGATGCCGACCAACACGCTGGCACCGTCCGCGCAGGCGTTCTACTACGACGGAATGCTCAAGGCGTGCCTCGCGGTGCGCAGCTGCATCTCGTTCACCGTATGGGGTTTCGGCGACGCCGACTCGTGGGTCCCCGGCTTCTTCACCGGCGAGGGCTACGCCACCCTCTGGGACGTCAACCTACAGCCGAAGCCGTCCTATTTCACGCTGCAACAGGACCTCATGCTGGCCACACGCGGCGCGCCCCACCGCCCCGACACCCACTGAACCCGGGACCCCACCGACGTGGCAGCTATGTCACGTCGGTGGGGGGGTGTACCGGGTACTGCGGTCGACGGCGAGATAGATGTCGTTGGCGACGGGTCGCCGCAGTTCCTCGGCGAGGTGCCCGATCAGCCCGGCGGTGCGGGCAAGCAGCGCGAACCCGCGCAGCAGTTCCAGCGGTAGCCCGAGATCGGCGAGTGCCGCGCCGCATACGCCGGCCCCGTTGAGTGGCAACGATTTCCCGAGCACCGAGGGAGCGACGCGGCCGATGGCCTCGAACAGCGCGAGATGCGAGCCGTAGACGCCTTCCTCACGCGCCACCCGCACGATGACCGCGGTCCGCGGATCCCGCTGTTTGTGCACCGGATGGCCCAGTCCGGGAACCAACAGCCCGGCCGCCCTGCGCTCCTCGATCGCCTTGCGCGCCAACACATCCCATTCCGCGTCACCGTTCGGTAGCGGAGCGCCGCCGAGCACGTCGGCCAGGAAACGCCCGGTGTCCTCCGTGACGCCGAGAAAGCGCGACCCACCGCCGAGCAACCCGGCAGCCAGGGCCCCCTGGATCGAGTCCGGCGCGGACAACAAGGTCAGCCGTGCGGCGATCGCGGTCGGGGTGAAGCCGTGGTCGGCGAGCGCGACGAGCACCGTTTCGAACAGCCGCACTTCCCCGGGCGCGGGCCTGCGCTGCGCGGCGAGCCAGAAGGCCAGCTCGCCGAACCCGACCCGCCCCATCAGGTCGTCGGCGAGGTTCTGGCCGAGCAGCGTGATGCTGGTGGCATCCGACGTCCCGATCGACGTCGGATATCGCGGCCCAGTCATCGGACAGCCAGGCACGAATCTGGTCGCCGTCGTGGTCGAGGGCGGGCGGCGGCAGGTCGTACCGGTTCACGGCGGCACTGAACGTGATCGGATTGCGGATCATCGGCATGGCACCAACAGTCACGCACAGGCGCCAGCCCGAGCTCGGTCGCCAGGGCGACACCGTCGCGAATATCGTTGATGGGCCCACACGGAACACCAACAGCGGACAGCCGCTTGAACCACTCGTCAGCAGGCCGCTCCACCAGCTTGGCAACCAGAAGCGGCCGCAACAGCTCCCGGTTGGCCGTACGAGCCTCGTTGGTGGCAAACCGTTCGTCGTCCGCAAGAGCCACCAGATCCAGCACGGCACACAGACTCCGGAACTGCCGGTCGTTCCCCGCGATCACGATCAGCTCCTTGTCCGCCGTAGGCAGCGGCTCGTACGGGAACAGACTGGGATGCGCATTGCCCATCCGTTGCGGCACAACGCCTCCCGCGACAACAGCCGAGGCGTGGTTCACCAGACCGGACAGCGCGGACGACAACAGATTGACCTCGACATGCTGGCCGATACCGGTCGCATGGCGCTGGTTCAGCGCGGCGAGAATCCCGATCGCGACATGCAACCCCGTCATCACGTCGAACACCGCGATACCCGACCGATAGGGCGGCCCATCCGGCTCCCCTGTGACGCTCATCAGCCCGGACGCCGCCTGAACCAGCAGGTCGTAACCGGGCAGCGAAGCGCCGCCCTCGGTGCCGAACCCGCTGATCGACGCATAGATCAACCCCGGATTGCCCGCGCTGACCGACGCGTAGTCCAGCCCGAACCTACGAAGGCCACCCGGCTTGAAGTTCTCGATCATGATGTCCGCGCGCGCCACGAGCTCCGCGGCCATGCGGAGATCCCCGGCGTCGGCCAGGTCGAGCACGACGGAGCGCTTGTTCCGGTTGATGCCGAGGTAATACGTTGACGTCCCGTCGCGGACCGGTGGCATCCAGGTGCGGGTGTCGTCACCGCCGGGTGCTTCCACCTTGATGACGTCCGCGCCGAGGTCGGCGAGCAGCATGGTGGCGTACGGCCCCGCCAGGATGCGGGAGAAGTCCGCGATCAGCAGACCGTCCAAGGTACCCACCCGGCGCCCTCTCTGTTGTCCGTCACGCGGACCGGTGTCCGTGCGCTCCGCTTGGAGTCTTGCGCAGCGAGACAGGCGGGTCAACAATATGGACCGCACAGCGGACGGTTGTCCGCGGAATCGAGGACGCTCATGGATGACGACGACGTCACCCGGCTCGCACTCCAACGCTGGGGCACCGCACACACACCACGCCTGGCCGAGCTGATGACCGCGCTCGTGCGCCACCTGCACGCCTTCGCCCGGGAGGTCCGGCTCACCGAGCAGGAATGGGCAGCCGTCATGGACTGGCTGGCCGCGGCAGGCCGGATCACCGACGACAAGCGGCAGGAGTTCATCCTCACCAGCGATGTCCTCGGCCTGTCCACCCTGGTCGTCCAGCTCAACAACCGGTTCTCGGACAAGGCGACCCCGGCCACCGTGCTCGGCCCCTTCCACATCGACGGCTCCCCGCCCGTGGACTTCGGCTACGACATGTCCGATGGAATCGCCGGGACACCGCTGTTCCTCACCGGCACGGTCACCGACACCGACGGCGTGCCCATCCCGGCCGCGGTCCTCGACGTGTGGCAGGCCGACGCCGAGGGCAACTACGAAGCACAGCTACCCGAGATCGACGAAGCCCGACTCCGGGCGAAATACCGGGCCCGCGACGACGGCACCTACTGCGTCCGCACCATCACGCCGCTCGGCTACACCATCCCGTTGGACGGCCCGGTCGGCCAACTCATGGCGCGGACCCCGATCAGCCCGTTCCGCCCTGCCCACGTCCACTTCATGATCGACGAGCCCGGCTACCGAAAGCTCATCACCCACGTGTTCCCGGCGAACACGCCCTATCTCGACAGCGACGTCGTGTTCGGCACCAAGGACGCCCTCATCGTCCCCTTCACCGAATGCCCGCCCGGCCCGGCACCGGACGGCAGCACCCTCGACAAACCCTTCCAGCAAGCCACTTTCGACTTCGTACTCGCGGCCCGGTGAAACAATGAACGATCTCCTGTTCCGCAACGCCACCGTGCTGTCCATGGACCCCACCATCGGTGTGCTCGATGGCGGCGACGTACTCGTCCGAGGCACACGAATCGAACAGGTCGGACACGGCTTACCGACCCCGGCCGACACCACGGTGATCGACTCGACCGGCGGGATCCTGATGCCGGGCATGATCGACACCCACCGCCACATGTGGCAGACCGCACTGCGCGGTTTCGGCGCCGACTGGACGCTGTCGCAGTACTTCGTCTTCTACTACCTCAACTGGGGCAAGATCTTCCGCCCCCAGGACGTCTACGCGGGCAACCTGCTCTCGGCCGTCGAGGCGCTCGACGCCGGTGTCACCACGACACTCGACTGGTCCCACGGCCTGCGCACCACTGAGCACGGCGACGCCGCCGTCGAGGCGCTGCGCTCGACGCCGGGCCGGTTCGTGCTCGCCTACGGCAACCTGTTGGGCGCGCCGTGGGAATGGGCGAACTCACCGGAGTTCCGTGCCTTCGTGGACCGTCACTTCACCTCGCGCGACGACCTGCTCGGCCTGCAACTCGCCTTCGACGTCACCGGTGACGCCGCGTTCCCGGAGCGCGGCGCGTTCGACGCCGCAAGGGAACTGGACCTGCCGGTGACCACCCACGCCGGGGTATGGGGCGCGACCGGCGACGACAGCATCCGGCTCATGTGGGAGCACGGCGTGATGACGCCGAAGGTCACCTACGTGCACGCGAGCAGCCTCAGCGAGGATTCCTACCAACGCATCGCGGCGTCCGGCGGCAGCGTGTCGCTCTCGACCGAGAGCGAGCAGAACGCGGGCCAGGGCTACCCGCCGAGTTGGCAGCTACGCCGCTTCGGCATCCCCACCTCACTTTCCATGGACACCAGCGTCTGGTGGAGCGGCGACCTCTTCGCCGCGATGCGGTCGACGCTGTCCGCCGACCGCTCCCGCGAACACCTGGCGGCACACACAGCGCGCGAGACGGTCGTGCACCACAAGCTGCGCGCAGAACACGTCGTGGACTGGGCGACCATGGGTGGCGCACGCGCACTCGGCCTCGACCACGTCGTCGGTTCCCTCACCCCCGGCAAGCAGGCCGACCTGGTGCTGATCAAGAACGACAGCTCGCCGGTGATGTTCCCGATCCTGAACCCGTTCGGCCACGTCGTGTTCCAGGCAGGCCGCGGCGACGTACACACGGTCCTGGTCAACGGCAAGCTGGTCAAACACCACCACGAGCTGATCGGTATCGATCTCGATCGGGCCAGGGCCGCGGTGGCCGACACCGTCGAGTTCGCCCGGCGCGAGATCGGCGAGTCGGCCTGGCAGGAGTGCATGTGCCCGGAGATCCCGGACACCGAACGAATCCCCAACCCGTACACCTACACCGACTACCGGGGTCCCGGCGTAGCCGTGCAACGGGACAACTGATGAGCCGGGACACCAACCCGGACTTCGTCGAGGCCCTCGCACGCGGACTAGACGTGCTCCGCGGTTTCCAACCCGGCCGGCCGCACATGACGCTGAGCGAGGTCGCCGCCCGAACCGGCCTGGCCCGCCCGACCGCCCGCCGCATCCTGATCACGTTGGCCGAACTGGGTTACGTCCGCGGCGAGGAAGCCGGCTTCACACTCACCCCTCGGGTGCTCGAACTCGGCATGGCCTACATCGGCTCCCGCAACCTCTGGGAACTCGCCGAACCCCACCTACGCAGGCTAGTCGCGCACACCAACGAGTCCTGCTCGATCGCGCAACTCGACGGCTCCGACATCGTCTACGTCGCCCGAGTCGCGGTACCGAAACTCGTCTCCCTCGCGGTCACCATCGGCACCCGCTTCCCGGCCGTCCAGACCTCACTGGGCAAGATCCTGCTCGCCGCACTCGACCGCACCGAACTGGACCGAGTCCTCGCCACCCCCAGCCGCGCCGGCATCACCCCTTACCGAATCCCGGCACGCGACGAACTCGACCACACCCTCCGTGACGTCCGCGCCAAAGGCTGGGCGGTCACCGACCAGGAACTGGCGCTGGGCATCCGCTCCATCGCCGCCCCCATCCGCGACGGCCACGGCCAGCCGGTAGCCGCCGTCAACGTCAACGCGCACGCCGCGGAGACAACGGTCGACCAGCTCGTGACCCACCACCTGCCGCCACTGCTGAGCACCGCAAGCGCGATCAGCGCCGACTGGGCAGCCTGGGCGGCCCGCCCCATCGCGGTGGTCGAGGTCTGAACCATGGAAATTTCAGGTATTCATCGGAGTCACCGCAGGTCAGTCAAGTAGTGATTGACCCTCCTCGCCGTGCGACCGCACGATCCGGATGCCCATGACCGCATCCGGAAGGAGCACAAAGTGCGGATACTCGCCGCCCTCGGAGCGTTGGCACTGTGTCTGGGACTCGCCCAACCCGGTGCCGCGGCCGCGACGAACGGCCCGTCGGTCGATGTCACCGTCAACGCCAGCGAGGGCCTAGGCACCATTCCGGCCACCGGTTACGGCCTCAACAGTGCGGTGTGGGACAGCCAGATGAACATCCCTGCCGTGCAGAGCCTGCTCGGCCAGGCCGGCATCGGGATGCTGAGATATCCGGGCGGTTCCTACGGCGACATCTACCACTGGCAGGACAACACGGCGACCGGCGGCTTCGTCGCCCCCGGCACGAACTTCGACGCGTTCATGGGCACCGTCAAGACGATAGGCGCGCAGCCGATCCTGATCGCGAACTACGGCACCGGCACCCCGCAGGAGGCAGCGGACTGGGTCCGGTACGCCAACGTGACGAAGGGCTACGGAGCCAAATACTGGGAGATCGGCAACGAGAACTACGGCAACGGTTACTACGGTGCCAACTGGGAAGCCGACAACCACGCCAGCAAGAGCCCGACGACCTACGCCAACAACGTCCTCCAGTACGCGTCCGCGATGAAGGCCGTCGACCCGACGGTCAAGATCGGCGCGGTACTGACACTACCGGGCAACTGGCCCGACAGCGTACTGGCCACCGGCGACTCGGCCGACTGGAACCGCACGGTCCTCTCGATCGCCGGTAGCGCCATCGACTTCGCCATCGTGCACTGGTACCCCAACGGCGCAGGCGCCACAGTACCGGCCCAACTATCAGGGGAATTAGGCCAACTACGCCAGGAGATCACCAAATACGCAGGCGCCCCCCTTGGCATCGCCCTGACCGAGGTCAACGCAGGCGTCGGCGAAGACACCCAACCCGACGCCCTGTTCGGTGCCGACACCTATCTTACTGCGCTGGAACAAGGTGTGTTCACAGTGGACTGGTGGGACACCCACAACGGCGCAACGGCAATCAGTACCGCACCCGACGGCGCCACCGACTTCCAGGACTGGGGAGTCCTGTCCAGCGGCGGCTGTGTCGGGTCGGTCTGCGAACCGGCCATGAACACCCCGTTCCCGACGTATCACGCGATCAGCATGCTGAGCAGGCTAGGCCGACCGGGCGACCAGATGGTCCGCGCCGGCACGACCACGTCGATGGTCGCCGCACATGCAGTGCGGCAGTCCAATGGCAACCTGGCGGTCATGCTGGTGAACAAGGACCCGAGCAACGCCTATTCGGTCAACCTGCACTACGCCGGCTACACGCCGAGCACCGCCATCCCGACTGTCTATACGTATGGAGACGAGGCGTCCGCGATCACCAGCGCCTCGGTCGGCAGCAGTACCAGTCAAACCCTGCCGCCGTACTCGATCGAGACGGTCGTGCTGACGCCGTCCGGCAACGGTGCCAGTTCGCTGACCGCGCCCGGCAGTCCGTCGGTTTCGCAGGTGACGGATACCGGTGCGACGGTGAGTTGGACGCCGTCTTCCGGGGGCACTGTTACCCGGTATGAGGTTGTGCGTCAGTTCGGTACGACCAGCGAACTGCTCGCCGAGTCCACCTCTACCTCGGCCACTGTCGCCAACCTGAATCCTGGTACTGGTTATACGCTTAACGTGCTGGCCACTGATCAGTTCGGTCACCTGTCGCCTTCTTCGGATCCGGTTATGGTGACTACTGGGACGCCGGCCAGCAGTACGTGCGCGGTCGACTATCAGGTGACTTCTGGGTGGGGGAGTGGTTATGTGGCTGCGGTGACTGTGACTGATACCGGTCCTAGTCCGATTGATGGTTGGACGCTTACGTTCGCGTTTCCCAGTTCTGGGGAGAGTTTGAGTTCTGGGTGGAATGCTAACTGGAGTAGTAGTGGGCAGTCCGTTCAAGCTACCAGTGTGGGGTTTGACGCTTCGCTGGCTGCTAATGGGGGTAACTCGGTTTCTATTGGGTTTGTTGGGGCTAATGTGGGTGCTTATTCTTCGCCGGCTGCTATTAGCCTTAACGGGACTGTGTGTACTACTACGTACACGGATTGAATGGTCCACGGGCGATGGAGAAGGGCTGGATACCGGTACTGTGTCGCGAGGTTTTGGTTCGCCGCTCAGTGGCGTGGACGCGGCGAGTCGGGTGCCTACTCGTGTTCGTCCGGCGGCCGGCGGTTTGGATAGCCTCGGTTGGGAGCCTGCTCGTGTTCGTCCGGCGGCTCACGCTTTGTCTTCTCATCACGGCCCAGACCGGCGGCTGCCGAGCGAACGGGAGCGGGGCTCCCGGTCCAGGCTACCAAAACCGCCAGCCGCCGAACAAACAACAGCGGGCTCCCAACGGCCCGCGTGCGCAGCCACCAAAGGGACCTGCCAAAACCTCGCGACAATGGGTAGTCATCCAGTCCCTTCTCCATCGCCCCGATCCTGGCCGCTCTTAACGGTTTCTTGGGTTTGTCAAGGCATCTTTCCCGCCTTGACAAACCCAAGAAACCGTTTCACGACAATACGGGATCGGGGTGATGGAGAAGCCCAAAGCCCGTGGACCAGCTACCGAGCCGGCGGCAACCGCATACTCTCGGGCGGCCCAAGATAACTAGCCCGAAGCCCACCAGTATCAACCACAACCTTCTGCAAAACCACAGTAGGATCAACCATCCAGAACTTGAGCACATGAACACCAGGCGCCGAAACAACATGCGCAGTAGACGTAAGGTTCACATTATCAGAAGTATTCCGCTCCCACTGCCGATTCATCACAGTATCATCAGCACCAGTAACCGCAGTAATATTCACAACCTGCGGCACGGAGTCATCAATAGACACCGCATACCGAAGACCATCCCCCGACAGAACGTTGTTCCGAGGCGACAGATAAGCCCACACAACAACAGACCCAGCAGTGAACAGAGTCATACCATACTCAAGCCGAGGCGAGCTGCCACCAGGCGTCTGACTGCCCGCAGTAACCGGAAACGGCGTCATACCAGCCCCAGTTCGACCGATATCGGCAATACGATGCCAAGCAACCGAACCAGTGCTAACGGCGCCAGTAAAATGATCGGCCTCAATGGAAACGTACCCGTTGGCTTCAACGAACCCACCAACACCATCAAAAGACCGATGCTGGACAACAGCAGTAACCACCACAGTCCGACCAGCCCCGGTAACCGTGATAGGCACCTGACTGGTCCCCCTCGGAGCACGCGACCAGTCAACCCGCACAGTCAGGCGCACCTGCTTCTCAACCCGCCCCCGCCCCGACGACACGACCAACCAGGGCGCACCAGAACGAACCCGATAGTCAAACGACACAGCCCCACGATTGAAGATCTCGATGAACTGAGCAGGCTGGCTCTGGAACGGACTGAAGGCCGGCAACACCGCCGACTCGGCCGAAGCAGGCCACCACTGATCCGAACCGTCGATAGCGACGCCGAGTTCCGAACCAGCCGGCACCTGAATTCGTTGCACAGCAGGAAAGATGACATCCGACAGGGCCACGTTGTTGAGCTCAGGCTGCTGCCAGGGCGCGTTCGGCCCGTATCGTGCCACGTCCCCGTAATCAATATGCGGCTGCAACTGGAACCCATGCCACTTGCCGTTGGCGAGGGAAGTGTTGTAGAAGGCCGCCAGGGCAAGGTCTTCAGCCAACCGAGCTTCGGCGACGGTGGCCAGGTCATTGGTGTCGGATCGGCCCTGCGCGGCATGGCGGATGTTGGTGAACTCGGCTTGGCGCAGCGCATACAGGTTGGCGGTGGCCTTCACCTGGTAGAGCACGAGTTCGTAGTACGCATCCTGGAACTGGGCCGGCAGCGCATGGCCGAGCTCCTCGGCCCGGGTGGCGAGTTCCTGCCACTCCGCTGTCACCCGGTCGAGTTCCTGGTAATCCGTCTGGCTGAACGGAGTGGCCTGATCGTCGTAGACGATCGCGGACTGCTCTCCGGTGATGTGTCGGTTCAGCAGCTCGGGCTTGCGGCGGGACTGGAGCCTGCCGTAGGTATGCAGCACAGCCGCGATGGCGGCAGCGGATTCCGCACCGAAGTTCTCTGCGGCGAACTGAGTCTCCCACTCGGACAGAAGTGCAGCCGGCCAACGGTCGGGGTTCCATGCGTAGTCCAGGAAGAACTGGAGCGGCAGTTCGTTTCCTTTGAAGTCGCCTACGTTCGCGACCCACAGCCGGGTGACGCCGTGGTCGACCGCCTGGTGCAGCTGCTCCCACGTGTTGGCGATGAGGCTGCTGTCCACCCACTTGTAGTCTCGGCCGCCGCCGACGTAGTCGAAGTGGTAGTAGAGGCCGTAGCCGCCACTGCGCTGGGGCAGAGCCGGGTCGGGCAGCTTGCGGATGTTGCCCCAGTTGTCGTCCGTGAACACGGCGATCACGTCGTCCGGCGGGCGTAGGCCTTCCGCCCAGTATCGTTGCACTTCCTTGTACAGGGTCCAGACCTGCGGGATCTTGGTGACGTCCTGGCCGGTGACCGCCGCCAGGGTCGCCCGTTCGGCTGCGATGATCTGGGTCATCAGGTCGATGCCGCCGCCGTCGGGGAGGGCCGTGTCACCGTTGCCGCGCATGCCGATCGTGACGACGCCTTCGATGTTCTGTTGCATCATTCGGCGGATGCCGTCCGCCCAGTATGCCTTGATGGCGTCGGAGTTGAACCGGAAGCTCCACTCGCCGGTGCCGCCGTAGGGATCATGGCCGGGTTTGGTGATGTTCCCGTTGGCATCCCGGACAGCGGGGACGGCGTGGCGGTTCCATTCCTCGATGCCGCGCATCATCGGTGCCTCGTGCGAGGTGCCCATGATGATGCCGTACCGCGTCGCGGTGGCGTGGTTCTGCGGATCATCCTCGGCGAAGGCGCGGCCCCAGACCGCGGGCCAGAAGTAGTTGGCCTTCAACCGGAGCATGGTCTCGAACACCTTCTCGTGGAACTGGTGGTTGAAACCGCCCGGGAATCCGGGCGCGAGGCCTGGACCGAAGAACGCGGGCGCCCAGGTGCCGAGATCCGGATTCTCGTCGTTGATGAAGAACCCTCGATACCGCACCACCGGCGTGCCCTGGGTGTGCCGGCCGGGTAGCACGTGGAGCTCGTCCCGGTGCTGCTGCGGCACGTCGTCCCACCAGTACCACGGCGAGACACCGATTCCCTTGGAAACGTCGTAGACGCCGTAGATGGTGCCACGTTGGTCACTGCCGGCGATGACGAACGCGCTGCGCACGCCGGGCATCGGGTCCGCCACGACCTGTTCGAGCGAGGTCTCCCAGTTGCCCGCGATGCCACTGACGTCAAGCTTTCCCGACTTGATCAGGCCGTCGATCAGTGGGCTGCGGCCGATTGTGCCGACGAGCACGATGTCGGGCTGCCCCGATGGCTGATCCAGCACGACATCGGGCGTGACACCGGTGACCCGGTCGATGTCGGCGCTCAGATCCCGCACCGCACGGACCACACCCGGATAGTCACTCCCGCTGACCACCAACGGCGCGGCCCGTCCCGGGGCCACCAGGGGAAATCGGCCCGGGCCGGGCCGATGGTCGAGATAGGACCCCGGATCGGTGGCCGCAGCCGCGGCCGGCGCCGTGATTGCCGACGCGACGCCGACCCCGCCGGTCAGTGCGACGAGCAACTCGAGGAACCTCCGCCGTGCGAGCGCGGCGGTGAGAGGTGACGGTTCGTCGGAGCGCTGCGTCATCGCGATTCCCCTTGACCGGCTTGTTCGCGGCTGGCCCATATCCGCTGCGAACAATTAGGATTGTTCACCTTCGGCGTTCGAAACTCCATGAAAACAAGAGTTTTCGAAAATGTTTCAATCCCGGGTCCGCCGGAGTGCCGTCGTGGTGAGCACCGGAGCGACGAGGACCGCGACGAGCAGAATCACGACCCCGGTGGCATAGATCGGTGCCCGCAGACCGAAGGCGTGGGCGGTGACGCCGCCGATCACCGCGCCAAGGGCCAGGCTGCCCCAGCCCAGGAGCCGGAACACGTTGAGCACCCGGCCGAGCAGCCGATCCGGAATCGCGGCCTGGCGCAGGGACATGGTCAACACTCCCCACACGCCTTCACCGATCCCGATCAGCAGCATCATCGCCCCGGCGAGGTACCCGTCGGTGGCGCCTGCCATGACCAGGAAAGGGGCGCCGAAGAGTGCGACACTGCCCACGATCGCCGGTCCGTCGCCGATCCGGTTCCGCAGCCGCGCCGCGGTGGCGCCGCCTGCCAGTCCGCCCGCCGCGTACGCCACGAACAGCAGGCCGTACACGGACCTGCCGACGTGCAGATCCCGCAGGGCGAACAACACGAAGACGGCGAACACCGCCTCCGATGCCAGGTTCATCACCAGCAGCGGCAGGGCCAGCGTCCGCAGCACCCGATGCGTCCACAGCCAACGCGCGCCCTCGGCCATCTCGTGCCGCAGGCTCGGTGCGTCGCGGATCACCGGTGGTGGCAGCCGAAGCCGGCCGAAGCAGAGCGCGCTGGCGGCGAACGATGCCGCGTCCAGCGCGAACGGCACGGTCCTGGACACCGCGAACAGTGCGCTGCCCAGTGGCGGTCCGACGAGCTGCACCGACCCGGTCTCGGCGACGGACAGGCGCCCGTTCGCCGATTCCAGGCGGTCGGCGGGCACCACTGCCGGTAGCACGGCCCTGGTCGCGGCGTCGACGAAGGTCTCGCCGGTGGTCAGGCCGAACGCCACCGCCGCGAGCAGGGGCACGCTTGCCTGGCCGAGTCCGGTGAGGACCGCGAGCACGGCCGCCAGGCCCGCTCGCGCGCTGTTGACGATCACCACGACGCGCCCGCGGTCCCACCGGTCGACCAGCGCGCCTGCCGGCAGGCTGAACAACAGCCACGGCAGGCCCTGCGCCGCGGCGACCGCCGCGATGGCCAGTGGCGACGAGGTCAGCGTCGCGGTGAGCAGCGGCAGCGCCGTGACGCGCAGCCCGTCGCCCACCCCGGAGACCCCGACCGCCGCGAAATACCACCGAAACTGTGCGCCCAGCGACGCCGGACGGCTGGCCATGCCCGCAGCGTTCCCGGCGCGCCTGCGGACGTCAACTTAGTTGAAGCCGAAGCCGGGTGGCAGCGGTGTCCGGCGGAACAGGTTGGCCGGGACGGCACTGGCGAGTGCTCGGTAGCCGGCCGGATTCAGGTGCAGGTGATCGCCGACGTCGAACGCCGGCAGCAGTTGCCGTGGGTTGAGCGGATCCCGTGCGGCGCGGTCGAAATCGATCACCGCGTCGAATAGGTGGCTGGTGCGAATCCACGCGTTGACCGCCTGGCGGGCGCCTTCCCGAATGCCCTGCGGATCGTCATAGGGGTTGTTGCCGCCGAACGGTGTGATCGTCCCGCTGTAGACGCGGATGCCTTTCGCGTGCGCGCGGGTGATGATCTGCTGGTAGGCCGTGATCAGCTCGGCTGTCACCAGCTGTTGCGCGGCCGGGGTCGCGTCGGCGGTGCCGATGTCGTTGACACCCTCGAACACGATGAGCCAGGCGATGCCGCTCTGCGCCAGCACATCCCGGTCCACCCGCCCGGACGCGTTGGGGCCCAGGCCGTCGTTGAGCACGCGGTTCCCGCCTGCCGCCTGGTTTAGCACCGCGTCGTCGGCCGGCAGTCGGGCGAGCAGGTCGTCTGGCCAGCGGTCGTTGAGGTTCGTTGTCGAGCCGCGGCCGTCGGTCAGCGAGTCGCCCAGGATCGCGACGCCTTCGGTGTCGGCACGCGACCAGACCTCAACGCCGCTGAGGAAATACCAGTGGTCCACCGGGGTCGCGCCGGGCAGGTCCGGATCGCCGATGTGGTTGCCGGCCAACAGGAAGGAGGTGGTCCGGGAGCCGGGGTGCGATGTGATGTTGGTTGATTGCTGGCCGGTCGCCAGGTAGAGGGTCACGGTCACGTTGGACCCGGGTGCCAGCGGGAAGTCCAGCGGGTCGGACACCGCGAGCGAACCGACCGGGATGTCGATGCCGGGCCTGCCGTCGAAGGTCACCGGCCGTGAGGTGCCCGGCCGGATCGCGCTGACACCGGCGTGGCCGTCGACCGGCAGCGCCACGGCGACGGCGGTGATCGGCAGGTCCACGCCACCGAACGCGTTGGAGAAGCGCAACCGCACGTGCTGCCCGCCGACCGAGGTGTGGATGGTCTGGCGCAGCGTGGCATTGGCCAGCACGCGACCTGGCTGGGTGAACGGCGCGGGCGGCAGATTGGCGGGTTCGGTCAGCTGCGGCATGGAGACCCAGGTGTCCACCCAGTGCTCGGGGATCGAGGCGGCGGCTTCGATCCCCGAGCCCTGGTCGGCGATCCGCGCCAGCGGCACGGCTGCCGCGACGGCGATCGTGAGCGCCGCCGCGGCCGCCAGCTTGATGACCTTGAACACCATTGGCGCCGCCTCCGATTCGCCGTCCGGTTTCGGATCGTGATCCCGGCGGCGTTCATCGGTCAACCAGGCGGACTTCGCCGTGCCGTCGTCAGACGGCCTGAACTGGTGGATCGCCGGCGTTCGGTGCATGCAATTTTCACGGTGCGGCGGTCTCAGCCGAGCTTCGCGAGCAACAGGTTCGGGTCGATTCGGTTGGCGTAGGCGGCACTTGCCACGTAGACGGTCGAGCCACGGACCGCGATGGACGTCGGACTGGTCAGGCCGTCCGCCGCGGTGAGCACGATCTGGTGGGTGCCGTCGGGGTGGACGACGGCGACCTCGTTCACGCCGTTCAGCGCGGCCAGCACCGTGTCACTGTTGCCGATGAACGTGAAGTCGTCGATGCCGGTGAGGCCCTGCGCCGCGGTGGTGACCGCGCCCGCCGCGCCGTGCCGGCCGATCGGGATGCGCAGCAGGGTGCCGGCGCCGGTGTTGCTCACCCAGACCGCGCCGTCGTGGACCTTGATGCCGTTCGCGCCGAAGCCTGAGCCGGCCGGCGGCACCAGCGCCGGATCCTGGGCCCAGAGCGACGCCGTGCGGGTCCGCGGCGACACCCGCCATACCGTGCCGCTGGTGGAATCGGTCACGTACAGGGTGCCCGTGTCGCGGTCGAGCGCCAGGCCGTTGGGGGCCTTCACGTCGGGCAGCGCGACAACCTCCACCGGAGTGCCACCATGTGGACCGACGCGCCAGACACCCGTCAGGCTGCCCGCGTTGTAGTTGACGAAGAACGAGCCGTTGTCGACGCGCACGATGCCGGACACGCCGGCCGTGCCCGTGGCCGGCGCGGGGAACGTGGCCAGAATCCTGACCGAGCCGTCCCTGCCGACCTGTGCGACCTGCCTGGCCCGGTTGAAGGTGACGACGCGGCGCCGTCTGGCTCCAGCGTGATGTTCTCCGGCTGCTGCAGGAGGGCGACGTTGAAGTGGGCCACCTCCCGCGCATTGCTCAGGGGCGCGGTGGCGGCGGTAGCGGGAATCGCGACCTGTGCGGTGGCGAAACCGGCGAGTGCTAGCGCACCCAGTAACGCACTGTGACGGTAGCGCAAATCAGTCTCCTCCCGGACGGCCCGCGTGGCCCCGACGGAGTAGGCGCCGGGGGCGACGTCGGTCGGCACTTGCGGTCCGTATGGCCGCAGTGACCCAGAGTCATATTACTCGATGAGGGTCAGATTCCTGTTAGCCGACAAAGGGTAGGGAACAGACGTCGTGGCGGGCCGTTAGGGTGACGTTTTCTGTGAATTTCATTTGATCCGGCTGTGTTCCACCTGACTGAACGAAACCTCTTGGGACACCTAACGAAACGTCTCAGGGACACACCGATGGTGGCGTCGTGGCCCATAGGGTGAGCTCGTCCGGTGGTCTCCTGGGAAAGGAAACCCGCCATGTCGGCGAGTCGTCGTTCCGTGCTCAAAACCATTGCCGCCGTGTGCGGGCTCGCGGTCGTGGCACCCGGGACCGCGGCCGCGTCGACGGTCGACCGGCCGATCGGGAAGGCCAAGCCCACGGTGGTGCTGGTGCACGGTGCCTGGGCCGACGGTTCGTCCTGGAACGGCGTCACGGCGCGGTTGCAGCGCGCGGGTTACCCCGTTGCCGTGGTGGCCAACCCGTTGCGTGGCCTGTCCATCGACGCCAACTACATCCGCGACTACCTGAGCACCGTCACCGGACCGATCGTGTTGGTCGGCCACTCCTACGGCGGCGCCGTGATCACCAACGCGGCCACCGGCGTCGCCAACGTCGTCGCGCTGGTCTACGTCGACGCGTTCGCGCCGGACCAGGGTGAGACGGTGCTCGGGCTCGCGGGCGCGCTGCCCGGTTCGTCGCTCGCCGCCGCCGACCCGACGACCGTGTTCAAGTTCGTGCCGTACCCGAACGCCCCGGCCGGCGACGTCGACCTGTACGTGCTGCCCAGCGTGTTCGTAGCCGCCTTCGCCAACGACCTGCCGGCGCGGACCGGGGCGCTGCTGGCCGCGTCGCAGCGCGCGTTCGCGTTCAGCGCAGGCAACGAGCCCTCCGGCGTGCCGGCCTGGAAGACGATCCCGTCCTGGTATCTGCTTGGTACCGCAGACAAGGTCATTCCGCCGGCCGAACAGCGGGTCATGGCCACGCGCGCACACGCGCACGTCGTCGAGATCAGCGCGTCGCACCTGGCTATGGTCTCGCACCCGGACACGGTCACGGACCTGATCGAGCTGGCGGCGCACGCCACTACCTGACGGCCGTCGCTGGTGGGATGCTGGCCGCATGCTGCACCTGACTGGCAACGCGGAGGCTGATGCGCTGCTGTCCGTTGACTACTTCGCGTTGCTCACGGGCATGCTGCTGGATCAGCAGATCGCGATGGACATCGCGTTCATCGGGCCGATGAAGATCGCGAAGCGGATGGATGGGTTTGACGTCCGCCGGATCGCCGAGTCCGATCTGGAGGAGTTCGTTGAGCGATACGACG
>CAVPCF010000169.1:0-11198 GCA_963702275.1 Candidatus Melainabacteria bacterium | reverse complement strand
TCGTCCGGCCGGGCGAAGAACTCCGGCGACAGCAGTTCGGCCAGCACCACCGGCGTGCATTCGGCCCGCAGCACCGCCCGCCGCTGCGCAGCGGCCAGCATCAGGCTCCACATCCCGGTCAGCCTGCGCAGCGGCTGCGGGATCGGCCGGATCGTGCCGAGATTCGGGCAGGTGCCCATGACCACGGCCGCGCCTGCCTCGCGCAACCGGCTCAGCTGCACGCCGAGCAGCCGCGCCGAATCACGTATCGACAGCAGTTCGGACACGTCGTTCGCGCCGACGATCACCAGCGCCACCTCGGGCGGCTCGGCCAGCGCCAGGTCCACCTGTCCGGCCAGGTCCGGCGTTGTCGCGCCGCTGATGGCGTACGTGGTCAGCAGCACAGCCCGGCCCGCCTCCTCGGCCATGGCCTTGGCCAGCAGCACCCCGGGCACCTGGGCCGCCTCGTCGACGCCGAGCCCGGCCGCGGACGAGTCGCCGAGCACCGCGAACCGCAGCGGATCCGCGCCGATGCCGGCCGCGTGCGGCCCGCTCCCGTCGGGCAGATAGACACCGTCCGCATTGAACGGCGGACTCTCCGGCTCGCCGATCACGATCCTGGCCCGTTCCGACTGCGCCATCAGCAGCCCGTAGGCCGCGCTGGACAGTCCCCCCACCGCGCCGGCCACCACCACCGCGGTCCGGAAAACCCGAATCCCCGCCATCCGACCCACCTCCCCTGGCACCACAGCCCAACCGACCCACCCGGTAAAACCAGCGGACCCTCACTTCCGTTCCCGATTCGCCTATTGTCATTCAGATCGTCGCGGGGTGGGCGCGAGTTAGCAGCGGGGAAGAACTACGGATGGCCGCGGGTACGCTGCCGCGGTCGAATCGGTTCGTCGGGAGGCAGCGCGGTGGAGTACGCCGAGCACATCATCGATCTGGTGGGCAACACGCCACTGGTGCGGCTGAACACCGTCGCCGCGGGCCTGGCGCCGCTGGTCCTGGCCAAGGTCGAGTACCTCAACCCGGGCGGCAGCGTGAAGGACCGGATCGCGCTGCGCATGGTCGAGGCCGCAGAGGCGTCCGGCGCGCTGCGGCCCGGCGGCACGATCGTGGAGCCGACATCGGGCAACACCGGAGTCGGCCTGGCCATGGTCGCCCAGCGCAAGGGCTACCGCTGTGTGTTCGTCTGCCCGGACAAGGTCTCCGAGGACAAGCGCAACGTGCTCAAGGCCTACGGCGCCCGCGTCGTGGTGTGTCCGACCGCCGTGCCGCCGGAACACCCCGAGTCCTACTACAACGTGTCCGACCGGCTGGTCTCCGAGATCGACGGCGCGTGGAAGCCCGACCAGTACGCCAACCCGGAGAACCCGGCCAGCCACTACCACGGCACCGGCCCCGAGCTGTGGAAGCAGACCGAGGGCCGGATCACGCACTTCGTGGCAGGCGTCGGCACCGGTGGCACCGTGAGCGGCACCGGCCGCTACCTCAAGGAGGTCAGCGGCGGCCGGGTGCGCGTGATCGGCGCGGACCCGGAGGGCTCCGTCTACTCAGGCGGGTCCGGCCGGCCCTACCTGGTCGAGGGCGTCGGCGAGGACTTCTGGCCGGTCACCTACGACCGGGACATCTGCGACGAGATCATCGCGGTGTCCGACGCGGACTCGTTCGACATGACGCGGCGCCTCGCCCGCGAGGACGCGCTGCTGGTCGGCGGCTCGTGCGGGATGGCGGCGGCCGCAGCGCTCCGGCTCGCCGAACGGCTCGGCCCGGACGACGTGATCGTCGTGCTCCTGCCCGACGGCGGCCGCGGCTACCTGTCCAAGGTCTTCAACGACCGCTGGATGTCCGCCTACGGCTTCCTGCCCCCGGACACGTCCGGCGCCACGGTCGGCGATGTGTTGCGGCGCAAGGACGGCGTACTGCCGGCACTCGTGCACACGCACCCGAACGAGACGGTGGGCGACGCGGTCGGCATCCTGCGCGAGTTCGGTGTGTCCCAGATGCCGGTGGTCAACGCGGAGCCGCCGGTGATGGCCGCGGAAGTGGCGGGCGCGGTGATCGAGCGGGACCTGCTCGACCTGCTGTTCACCGGCCAGGCCCAGCTGTCCGACCGGGTGGAGCGGCACATGTCGCCACCGCTGCCGGCGATCGGTGCCGGCGAGCCGGTGAGCGTCGCGATGAGCGCGCTGTCCTCGGCCGACGGCGCGATGGTCCTCGTGGACGGCAAACCGGCCGGCGTCGTCACCCGACAGGACGTGCTCGGCTTCCTAGCCGGGCGCTGAATCCCGCCCGAACGGTCCACCGCACGCAACCTGCGTGGTGGCCAGCGTCCGCGCGGGCGATGGACTAGCGTTGGTGACCATCCGTATGCCGGTATCGCACCGACGCACCAGCCTAGGGAGTTGGAAACCCGATGAGTTCTCCACAGCCGCCCGAGTACTCCCCTGGTCAGGGTGGCGGCCATACCCCGCAGGGCGACAATCCGGCCCTGGCCGACTCGGGTCCGACCCAGGCTGTGCAGCCGGGGCAGGGCAACACCCCGGAAGCCACCCAGGTGGTGCACCCCGGACAGCAGCAGCCAGGTGGCCCGCCCAACCCGTTCCCCGAGGCCACCCAGGTGGTCGCGCCTGGACAGCAAAATCCCAACTACGGCCAGTATGCTGCCGGCGTGCAACCACCCGCGCCCGGCGCTCCGCAGCAACCGGGCTGGTCGCCGGGCGCCGCGCAGCAGCCGCCGATGCCCGGCTACGGCCAACAGCCGGGCTACCCACAGCAGCAGCCCGGCTACCCGCAGCAGCAGGCGCCCGGCTACCCGCCCCCCGGCCAGCAATCCGGGTACGGCCAGCCGGTCTACGGCCAGCAACCCGGCTACGGCCAGCAGCCCGCCTACCCTGGCTACGCGCCCGGCGGTGTCGCGACGCAGATGGACACCAACAAGGTCATCAGCATGGTCGTGCTGGCTGTCGCGGCGGTGATGTCGCTGCTCGCCGCCATCCTGACGATCACGGTGTGGTCGGACGCCACCAGCGCCCCCGACCCGTGTGCCGGGCTGTCCGGCGCGGAGGCGAGCGCGTGCAGCCAGTTCGCGCAGAGCGTTTCGCTGCCGACTCCCGCGCTCATCTACTTCATCGTGCTGATCGTCGGCGGCGTCGCGGGTGTGGCGGGCGCGGTGCTGCTCTTCCTGAAGAACGAGGTGGGTAAGCTCGCGATCATCGGTGGCGGCGCGTTGCTGCTGCTGTTCTCGATCATCTTCATGGCCCAGTACACGTCCCTCGGCCGGATCGTGTACGACCTGATCGCCGGTGTCGTCGTCGCCGGCATCGGTGCGCTCGCGTTCTTCCCGCAGACCAGGGCGTATCTCGGCCTGCCGGGTGGGCCCGTCGCGCAGGCGGGCTACGGTCAGGTCGGCGGCTTCGGCCAGCCACCCAATCCGTACGCGCAGCAGCAGCCCTACGGCCAGCAGCCCTACGGCGCGCAACCCGGCCAGTACCAGCAGCCGGGGCAGTACCAGCAACCCGGCCAGTACCAACAGCAGCAGCCACAGCCCGGCCAGTACCAGCAGCCCGGCACCGGCGGCTTCCCGCAGCAGGGCCCGCCGTCCGGCGGTTTCCAACAGCAGCAGCCCGGCGGCTACGGCCAACCACCACAGCAGCAGCCACCACAGCAGTGGTGACCACTACGGCCCCCGCTTCCGGCGGGGGCCGTAGCATTGTTGTATGACGGACAGTTCCAACTCGGACAGTGCTTTCTCAACCGGGGCTTCTTCGGTCGGGGATTCTTCGGCTGGCCGGCCGAAGACCGGGTTCGCCACCAGGGCGATTCACGCCGGCCAGGACCCGGATCCGGCCACCGGTTCGGTGATCGTGCCCATCCACGCGACCTCCACGTACGCCCAGGACGGCGTCGGCGGCCTGCGTTCCGGTTACGAGTACTCGCGCACCGGCAACCCGACCCGCACCGCGCTCGAGGAGTGCCTTGCCGCGCTGGAGAACGGCCGGTTCGCCCGCGCGTTCGCCTCAGGTATGGCCGCCACCGACGTGTTCCTGCGGGCCGTGTGCCGCCCTGGTGACCACATCGTCCTCCCCGACGACGCGTACGGTGGCACGTTCCGTCTCGTGGACAAGGTGTTGCGGCTCTGGGGCATCGAGAACACGCCAGTCGCACTGTCCGATGTGGACGCCGTGCGCGCGGCATGCCGGCCCAACACCAGGGTGGTGTGGTGCGAGACACCCACCAACCCGATGCTCAACATCGCGGACATCGCCGCCCTGTCGAGCGTCGCGCACGACGCGGGCGCCCGGCTGGTGGTGGACAACACGTTCGCGTCGCCCTACCTCCAGCAGCCGCTGGAACTGGGCGCGGACGTCGTGCTGCACTCCACCACCAAGTACGTCGGCGGCCACTCCGACGTCGTCGGCGGCGCGCTGGTCACGTCGGAGGCCGAACTGGCCCAGCAGATCGCGTTCCTGGAGAACGCCGGGGGAGCGGTACCCGGCCCGTTCGACGCGTGGCTGACCCTGCGCGGCCTCAAGACGCTGGCGATCCGGATGGAGCAGCACAGCGACAACGCCGAACGGGTGGTCGAGTTCCTCACCCGGCACCCGAAGGTGACCCACGTGTACTACCCGGGCCTTGCCGACCACCCCGGCCACGAGGTCGCGGCCAAGCAGATGCGGCGCTTCGGCGGCATGGTGTCGTTCACCGTGGCCGGCGGCGAGGCCGCCGCGCTGGACGTGTGCGGGCGGACCCGGCTGTTCACGCTGGCCGAGTCACTCGGCGGCGTCGAGTCGCTGATCGAGCACCCCGGCCGGATGACGCACGCCAGCGTCGCCGACTCCGCCCTCGAGGTACCGGACGACCTGATCCGGCTGTCGGTCGGCATCGAGGACGCCGACGACCTGGTCGAGGACCTGCGCCTCGCCCTGGACTGACTGCTGGATGGTCCTACGGACGGGCCTGGCCGGCCGCACCCGTGGCCGGCCCGGTGTTCGTGGTGACCTCGGGCAGGTCCGCCTTGTCCACGCAGCCGCCGACCAGTCTGGCGCTGACGCCCTGCCGCACGAAGTGGCCCGGGTCCGGGCAGGCGGCCTGGCTGACGGTGAACACGGCGGCGCCGCCGAGGGCGGCCGCGGCGACCACGGCGGCAAGCAGGGGGAGCACTCCAGCGGCGCGAGCCACGTGCGCCATGCGACCTCCCGAAACGAACACCAACGACTGGTGGGATCCGTCAACAGCCGGGCAGAAGTGCTGAGGCCGCGGATTCGCGAACTTGCCGCATCCGCCCGGATACGGACCGCTCGCCATGAGGCTACCCTTCCCGGGCCGCACTCGTCGCCTGCCCGTGTCGGGCCTTACTCCTTTTGTCGGAACGGGCTCCCGGGCTCGCGGGCAGGTCACGGAAACCTGAGTGCCGGCTACGACTGCGCTGTGCGTTCGGTTTGCATCAAAGGTTTCCGCGACGCTCCTGTTCGCGCTCGATGGCTTCGAACAGCGCCTTGAAGTTGCCCTTGCCGAAACCGAGCGAACCGTGCCGCTCGATCAACTCGTAGAACACCGTGGGCCGGTCGCCGATCGGTCGGGTGAAGATCTGCAGCAGGTAGCCGTCCTCGTCGCGGTCCACCAGAATGCCCCGCCGGGACAGTTCCTCGATGGGCACCCGGACGGTGCCGATCCGTTCGCGCAACTCGGGATCCGTGTAGTAGGACGCGGGCGTCGCCAGGAACTCCACACCAGCCGCGGTCATCCGGTCGACCGTGCCCAGGATGTCGTTGGTGGCCAACGCGATGTGCTGCACACCGGCGCCCGCGTAGAACTCCAGGTATTCGTCGATCTGCGACTTGCGCTTGCTGATCGCGGGCTCGTTGAGTGGAAATTTCACCCGGTGGTTGCCGCAGGCGACGACCTTGCTCATCAGCGCGGAGTACTCGGTGGCGATGTCGTCGCCGACGAACTCGGCCATGTTCACGAAGCCCATCACCCGGTGGTACCAGTCCACCCAGTGGTCCATCCTGCCCAGCTCGACATTGCCGACGCAGTGGTCGATCGCCTGGAACATGCGCTTCGGCCTGCCGTCCACCATGGGGTGCTCGCCGGTGCGGGCCTCGTAGCCCGGCAGATAGGGCCCGGTGTAGTCCTTCCGGTCGACCAGCGTGTGGCGGGTCTCGCCGTAGGTGGCGATCGCCGCCATGCGGACGGTGCCGTGCTCGTCGGACACGTCGTGCGGCTCGGCCAGGATCGTCGCGCCCTGCGCGCGGGCGTGCCGAACGCAGCGATCCACATCGGTGACCTCGATCGCGAGATCGACAACGCCGTCGCCGTGCCGCCGATGGTGATCGGCCATGTCGCTGTCCGGCTGGACTGCGCCGTTGATCACGAACCGCGCGGACCCCGAGGCCAGCACGAACGACTTGTGGTCGCGATCGCCGGTCTCCGGCCCTGAGTAGGCCACCAGCCGCATGCCGAACGCCTGCTGGTAGTACCACGCGGTCTGCGTGGCGTTGCCGACCACGAAGACCACCGCGTCCATCGCCCGAACCGGGAACGGATCGAGGTCTCGTCGTAGTCGACCAGCCCGACGAGCTGCCTGAGCTGGTCGAAGCTCACCTCGTCCATACCGGCCGGACCGTGCAACGTCTCGGTCACGGCATCCTCCTCAGATTGTGCTCCGTAGGTAGCCAAGGATGGATCTGCCATGCAGAATGAGCAAGGGATACTCTGATCACTGCGCAGAATGCACAGTCAACCTTCAGTTGGCCTCACCACAATGGACAGCCTGCCCACCCCCGCCACGGAGCGCCGACGATGACCGAACCGGAACCAACCGACCCGCTGGACGAACTGGACGCCCGCCTGCTGCTGTTGCTCACGGATGAGCCGCGCCTGAACGTCCTGGAATGCTCACGTCGGCTGGCCGTGGCGCGCGGCACGGTGCAGGCCAGACTGGACAAGCTGGTCGCCAAGGGCGTTCTCGGCGGCTTCCCGCCCGCGCTGGACCTGGCCGCGATGGGCTACGGCCTGACAGCGTTCGCCGTCGTCGAGATAGCCCAGGGCTTCCGAGCCGAAGTGTCCGAACGGCTGACCGCCATCCCGGAGGTATGCGAAGTACACGCGACCACCGGCCAGGGCGACCTGCTGGTCCGCATGGTCGCCAGATCGAACGCCGACCTGCAACGCGTGATCGACGAGGTGGTGGACGTGGCAGGCGTACACCACCTGGCGTCGTCCATCGCCCTGTCCACCCCGATCCCGATGCGCGTCCGCCCACTACTGGAACGCCTGATCCCCGAACAGCCCTGACCCGAGGCCGCCTCTCCGCGCACGTCACCCAGCACGGGGAACACCACATGGCGGGCCAGCCACGACCGAACCACGACCCGACCACACCCAGCCCATGCCTTCAGACACGGCGCCCAGCGTCAGAGTTGGCCCGCGGCCTCAGGCCCGGACCTTCAGGCTTCGCCCGCACCTCCAGACAATGTCAGTCCCTCGCCTTCGGACCCGGCCAGCCGCGCCCTCAGACCTGGCGCCCCTTCAGATCCGGCCATCCAGCACCTTCAGACCCAGCCAGGGCTGCCCACACTCGGCGACCACTCAACCGCTGGCGCTCCAATCCGCTGGTGCTCCAATCCGCTGGTGCTCCAATCCGCTGGTGCTTCAGCCCGGCCAAGTCTCTGAGACCAGTCGACTCAGCCGGTTCTCAGATCAACTCGCGCCCCGCCGCACACCGCAACCGCACTACGCCTCGCAGCTCCGCGGCACAACCGCACCGCACGACAATCCGGCCGACGCCAAACCCGCCTGCCCACAGCCCCGCCACCGCCCAAATCCCGCCGCCGGCCCAAAATGACCAGCCCTTCCTTCGGGGCGCCCCCCGAGATCCAGTTTAGTCGCTTTTGGGCGGTCTTGTTGGCGGTTGGCGGTCAACTGTGGACAACCAACGGAGCTGTGGACAAGCGAAACGGCTGATCGGTCAGTCGTGGTAGGGCACGGCTTTGATCAGGGTCACCTTCATGGTGTTGCCGTTGGGCAGGACGTACTGCCGCTTCTCGCCGTCCTTGGCGCCCAGCAGTGCCTGGCCGAGCGGCGAACTCGGCGAGTACACCTCGAGCGACCCGTGCGCGCCTTCCTCGCGGGTCGCCAACAGGAACTCCTCTGTCTCGTTGTCGCCGTCGTACCGGACGGTCAGCACCATGCCCGGGGCGGCCACCCCGTTCGTGGTGGGGGCCTCGCCGACCTTGGCCGCGCGCAACAACTCCTGGAGTTGGCGGATCCGGGCCTCCTGCTTGCCCTGTTCCTCGCGGGCGGCCATGTAGCCGCCGTTCTCCTTCAGGTCGCCTTCCTCGCGGCGCGCATTGATTTCCGCCGCCATGACCGGGCGATTGGCGATCAGCTCATCGAGTTCCTGCTTGAGCCGGTCGTAGGCCTCCTGGGTCAGCCAGGTCACCTGGGTGTCGCTCACGGTCATCAACTCCTCGTCTGAATCCAAGCCCGAGGCTTACGGGCTGGCTGTTCCGAACCGTGGGCCCGGAACGGCAAAAACACGGCCCCGCAGGAGCCGTGCCGCTTGCCGAGGATAGCACGTTCGGCGGTACCCAGCCGAAAGATTTTCGCTGACCAGCGGCGAAGTAACCGCAGATCACCCGCTTGGCGGCATGGATTTGGTCAGGTAGCTCGGGACCTGGTATGAGCAGCCGTAGAACTCGACCGTGGTCGCGCGTTTATCCGTTCGCAACGTTGTGGACAGCTGAACGATGCTCCCACTTGGTGGGACGTAGACCTCGCCGCGGGCCGCTTCGCCACCGTCCGCGGACAGCGCGTAGACGATGCAGTCGGCGGCCTGGTTCGGATGGTCGCGGTCCACGGTGAACGTCGCGCTGACCGTGTTGTCATCGATGACGTGGTAGCTCGTCACCTGCGGATTGATCGGCTGGCTGCCGAGGTTCTGGTACGCGACGTACGCCACCACGACACCGGCCGCGACGAACGCCGCGAGCAGCCCCCAGTACCACCGACGCCGGGCACGTGGCCGACGAGGCGTCCCGTACCGACCGGCGGGTAACTCCTGGACTGTCACGTCGTCCTCCTCCCGTGCTGTGTCAGCCACCCACCGGCCCAGGACTGTCGGACCGGCGGGAACAATGAAGCAGAACCTCTGCGTTGAAGTATTCCGGACACCGAGCCACCGGTGAGCGGCCGCCCCCGTTACCGACCAGGAGGAACTCGTCGATCATGGCTGACAAGCTGCGTCTGATGACCGTGCACGCCCACCCGGACGACGAGGCGAGCAAGGGTGCCGCGACGCTGGCCCGGTACGTCGCCGAAGGCAACGACGTGATGGTGGTGACCTGCACCGGAGGGGAGCGGGGCAGCATCCTCAACCCGGCGATGGACAAGCCCGGCGTGCTGGAGCGGATGAGCGAGATCCGGGTCGAGGAGATGGCGGCGGCGGCCAGCATCCTGGGCGTCCAGCACCGCTGGCTCGGCTTCGTCGACTCGGGTCTCCCCGAGGGCGACCCGCCACCGCCGCTACCCGACGGCTGTTTCGCGCTGGTGCCGCTGGCCGAGTCCACCGAGGCCCTCGTCCGGCTGATCCGTGACTTCCGGCCGCACGTACTTGTCACCTACGACGAGAACGGCGGCTACCCGCACCCGGACCACATCCGCACGCACGAGGTCTCCGTCGCCGCGTTCGACGCGGCCGGCGACCCGGACCGGTTCCCAGAAGGGGGCGCGCCGTGGCAGCCGTTGAAGCTCTACTACTCGCACGGCTTCTCCCGCGGCAAGCTGATGGCCTTCCACAACGCCATGACCGAACGCGGCCTCGAGTCGCCATACGACGAGTGGCTGAAGCGCTGGGACGACGACGGCACCGACGTGCTCGACCGGGTGACCACCCGCGTCGAGTGCGCCGACTACTTCCCGATCCGCAACAAGGCCCTGCTCGCGCACGCCACCCAGATCGACCCGAACAGCCGCTGGTTCGCGGTCACGGACGAGATCCAGCGCGAGGTGTGGCCGACCGAGGAGTACAAGCTGGCCAGGTCCCTGGTGGACACCACGGTGCCCGAGGACGACCTGTTCGCGGGGGTGCGTGAGAAAGTAGCGGCATGATGTCTACGCTCGCGGCTCAGCTCGTGCTGGCCGCAGGGCCGACCACGAGCAACCCGCCGGGTGGCCAGGGTCAGGAGTTCGGCTCGTCGGGGCCGGTCGCGCTGATCCTGATCATCGTGCTGTTCATCGCGGTCGCCTTCCTGATCCGTTCGATGACCAAGCACCTCAAGCGGGTGCCGGCCAGCTTCGACCCGCCGGACACCACCGACCAGGATGAGCCCAAGAAGGAGCCCTAGGGCGTCAACCGCCGGCGGCGCACCGACTTCAGCCAGTTCTGCACCGCGGGCTGGTTGGGCAGCGCCGGCAGTGGCGACCGCAGCACCGCCTCCGCGCTGCGGTCGCGCAGCGACTCGACCCACGCCGCAACCTCCACCCACGCCGTTTCGCCCGCCGCGACCTGGGCCAGTTCCGCGCGGTAAGCCGACGTGTCCAGCGAAAGACGTCCCGTGCGCAACAGGTGCTCGACGCAGGTCAGCAGCCGGATCACATCGGCCACCTGCTGCCAGCGCGGCGTGCCGCCGGCGGCCATCGCGGCGGCGGCGCGGGCGTAGTCGGTCGCGGTGGCCCGCCGGTAGGCGTCCGCGGCCCGCTGCGACAGGAACGCCACGGTCAGCTCGCGCAGTTCGGCCCCGATCGGCTCGCACGCTTCGACGATCGGCGACGCGAGCACCTCGAACACATCCGGGTCGCCACGCAACCCGGCCACACAGAATCGTTCCAGCTCCCAGCCGACCCGATCGAGACCGGGCCCGCCAACCACGTCCGGTGGCTTGGTGAACTCCCAGAACAGCTCCGTCGGCGGCACGAACACGGTCCGGCGCGCCACGTCCTCATCGGGCACCTCGCCAAGGCCGTACGCGGGCGGCCCGACCACCACGGACAACACCGTGTACCGCCGGGCGAACGCGGCCGCATCGGCGAACGCGGCCGCCTCATCCACCCCGGGTCCGTTCACGAACCACAGTTTCCGGGAAACTGGTAGGCATGACGAACAGGCTCGCCGGCTCGACCAGCCCCTACCTGCTGCAGCGCGCGGAGAATCCGGTCGACTGGTGGCAGTGGGGCGACGAGGCGTTCGCCGAGGCACGCAGGCGGGACGTGCC
>CAVPCF010000168.1:0-10768 GCA_963702275.1 Candidatus Melainabacteria bacterium | reverse complement strand
TATATTCCTGAATAGCGCCGGATGTGAATCTCGGCAAGATGCTTGTCGCCCAGAAACGGAAGGATGACCCCGTTCAGCTTGAGCTCGTACTGTTGTAGCCAAGTCGGGCCGCGCTGGCCCTGTGTGAGGATGGGAGCCTCTTCTGTCGAGGAATTTCGCCGCGGCCTCTTTGAATTTCTTGCCCTGCCGCCGCGCTGTCTTTTTGAAGAAGCCCGGCGTGCGCCTTCCCGCGCAAGGCGAGATACCAATCTTCGGCGAAGTCCTTCGCCCGACTTAAGGCTGTCTTCGTGCGTTGAGACTCGCCAGTTGCGCCCATTAAGGAAGGTTGAGCACTGCCAATTGTCGCTGTTCTCGCGGCGGTAGATGTTGACCTTGCCGCCCATGGTTTTGTGGGTTTCCGCTGTTCGTGTTGTGGCTTCAAGGCTCCGGACATGGACAGCTCCTTCGCATCTCAGGAATGCCGTGCACATGTGTAATTGTGTAGCAGATGTGTAAGGAAAAGTAAATAGCTATATCTCTGATTAAGAAGCATTTAACCATACTTTAGCTGGATTTTAAGTCCGCTGCGTCTGCCAGTTTCGCCATCCGGGCCCGGTTCAGTCCGCGTCCGTTATCCGCCCCCACCACCGATGCGCATCGTCTCCGCCACCGTCCTCTTCGCGTACCCGGGTCAGCGTCAGCACGGTGATATCGTCCGCCTGACCATATCGTAGCGCCGCCTCGGCAATTGCATTTGCAGATCCGGAGCTGATTGCCTGAGTACGTTCAAACCCAAATAACTCCCCGCGCGCATCCCGCGCCTCTACCACGCCATCGGAAGAAGCGTGAGCCGGTCTCCTTCCTCCAGCCGAAAGGCGTGTTCAGCGTACTTCGCTTCCGGCGGAGCCAGGCCGAGAGGCAGATCGGGCTCCAGCAGCAACTCCTGCCCATTCTGATACGGCGGCAGATGCCCTGCGTTGGCGACGGTCACCTCGCCTCCGGGCGTTATGCGCGAGCAAAGGCAGGTCACGATCCCTCCTGCCCGGTCTCCGCCAGCTGCCTATTCAACCTCGTCAACACCGCGCTCCACCACTACGAACGCGGGGAAGTCCTCGACCTCGATTCGCCAGACCGCTTCCATGCCGAGTTCCGCGTACTCCAGCACGTCGACCTTGCGGATGCAGTCCTGGGCCAGCCGGGCCGCCGGGCCGCCGATGGAGCCGAGGTAGAAGCCGCCGTTGGCCTGGCAGGCATCGGTGACCTGCTGCGACCGGTTGCCCTTGGCCAGCATCACCAGCGAGCCGCCCGCCTCCTGGAACTGCGCCACGTAGGAGTCCATCCGGCCGGCCGTGGTCGGTCCGAACGAGCCGGACGCGTAGCCTTCCGGCGTCTTGGCCGGGCCGGCGTAGTAGACGGGGTGGTCACGCAGGTATGCCGGCATCGGTTCGCCCGCGTCCAGCCGGTCCTTGATCTTGGCGTGCGCGATGTCCCGCGCCACCACCAACGGGCCGGTCAGCGACAGCCGGGTCTTCACCGGGAGTGCGGCCAGCGTGGCGCGGATCTCGGCCATCGGGCGGTTCAGGTCGATGCGCGCGACCTCGTCGGACAGCAGTTCGCCGGTCACGTCCGGCAGGAACCGGGCCGGGTCGGGCTCCAACTGCTCCAGGAACACGCCCTCCGGGGTGATCTTCGCCTTCGCCTGGCGGTCCGCTGAGCACGACACGGCGATGCCGACCGGGCACGACGCGCCGTGCCGGGGCAGCCGGATCACGCGTACGTCGTGGCAGAAGTACTTGCCGCCGAACTGGGCGCCGATGCCGAAATTCCGGGTCATCTCCAGGACCTGCCGCTCCAGGTCCACGTCCCGGATCCGCGTGGCCGGCCGGGGAACCCTCGCCGGGCAGGTTGTCCAGATAACGCGCCGACGCCAGCTTCGCCACCTTCAGGTTGTACTCGGCGGACGTGCCGCCGACCACGATGGCCAGGTGGTAGGGCGGGCAGGCCGACGTGCCGAGGCTACGGAGCTTCTCGTCGAGGAACCTGGCCAGCCGCGTCGGATTCAGCAGCGCCTTGGTCTCCTGGTACAGGAACGTCTTGTTGGCGCTGCCGCCGCCCTTGGCCATGAACAGGAACTCGTAGTGCGGAGCGGTGCCGGGGGAGTGGTACAGCTCGACCTGGGCCGGCAGGTTGGTACCGGTGTTGCGCTCCTCCCAGAAGTTCAGCGGTGCCAGTTGCGAGTAGCGCAAGTTGAGCTGCTGGTAGGCGTCGAAGATGCCGGCGGAGATGGCGGCCTCGTCGTCGCCGCCGGTGAGCACCGACTCGGTGCGCTTGCCGATCACGATCGCGGTCCCGGTGTCCTGGCACATCGGCAGCACGCCGCCTGCCGAGACGCAGGCGTTGCGCAGCAGGTCGGTGGCCACGAAACGGTCGTTCGCGCTGGCCTCCGGGTCGTCGATGATCGCCCGCAGTTGGGCCAGGTGCGACGGGCGCAGCAGGTGCTGGATGTCCCGGATCGCCTGGTGGGCCAGGAAGGTCAGGGTGGCCGGTTCGATCGTGAGGAACTCGCGGCCCGCGACGGTTTCGACGCCGACGCCGTCGGTGGTCACCAACCGGTACTCGGTGTGGTTGTCACGGCCCAGCGGCAGAAGTTCGGTGTGCCGGAACATCGGAGTAACGGTCACGGCGGGGCTGCTCCCTCTCGCGTACGGGGCGGTGAGGCGACTCGACGGTGGCGCGCCTCGACCGTACCGCGACCCGGGTCCGGACGTCGGAAGGCCGGGGCGGCCTCCGACCGTCCCGACCTCCCGGGGTGTGCGGCCATCTCCGGAATCGGACCGGGGAAACCCGCGAAGCCCTTGGGATGGCTAAAGATTGGCGTGATTGAGATCACAAGTCAACTCCAGCAAACGGGTGTTCTCACCCGCTGGGCAACACGTTTTGGCAACGGTGACCCCGGACGTGAGTCCGCGCGCCCGCCCTGTCGGGCCTGGCGCGCGGAACGTCGCTGTTGGCTTCGGTTCAGTTAGCTGGCGTAGGCCCGGAGCCGCTCGGCGCGGTCGCCCTGGCGCAGTTTGGACATGACTTCGCGTTCGATCTGGCGAACCCGCTCGCGGGACAGGCCGAACTGCCGCCCGATCTGGTCAAGGGTGCGCGGCTGGCCGTCGTCGAGGCCGTAGCGCAGGCGGATGACCGACTGCTCCCGGTCGTCCAGGGTTGCCAGCACCCGGCGCAGGTCGTCCTGCAGGAGACCCGAGATGACCGCGCTCTCCGCGTCGGTCGCCTCGCCGTCCTCGATGAAGTCACCCAGTGGGGCGTCCTCGTCGGTGCCGACCGGCATGTCCAGGCTTACCGGGTCACGCGCGTGGTCGAGCAGGTCGGCCACCTTCTCCGCGGTCAGCCCGACCTCCTTGCCCAGTTCCTCGTGCGTTGCCTCGCGGCCGAGGGTCTGGTGCAGGTCGCGCTTGATCCTGGCCAGCTTGTTCACCTGCTCCACCAGGTGCACGGGCAGCCGGATCGTGCGGCTCTGGTCGGCCATCCCCCTGGTGATCGCCTGCCGGATCCACCACGTGGCGTACGTGGAGAACTTGTAGCCCTTGGCGTAGTCGAACTTCTCCACCGCGCGGATCAGACCCAGGTTCCCCTCCTGGATCAGGTCGAGCAGCGGCATGCCGCGCCCGGTGTAGCGCTTGGCCAGCGACACGACCAGCCGCAGGTTCGCCTCGAGCAGATGGTTCTTGGCCACCTTGCCGTCACGCACCAGCGCGTCGAGTTCGGTCCTGCGCTGCGGCGTCAGCTTCCGTGCGGTCTCGCGCATGTGCTGGGCGAAGACGCCTGCTTCGATGCGCTTCGCGAGTTCGACTTCCTGTTCCGCGCTCAGCAGGGCTGTCTTACCGATACCATTGAGGTAGACACGCACCAGGTCGGCGGCCGGGCTCTGCGCGTCGAGATCGGCGGCTTCGGCGACGACCTCAGGTGCGTCACGGTCAATGGTCAACGAGACGGTCATGATGCTCCCTCCCCCTGTGGCGGACGGTGGTGCAGTGGCGGGTTTGGCGTGGGCGCGCCGAACCAACGCGGCGCCTGCCGCGTGCCTTGGGATGTAGCTACCCGCCGGGTTCCCCGCGGGGTGTTGCGCTATTCGGCTGGACACTTTGGGAAACGAGTACAGTGGCGATTTCGTTCCCGGCTTCCTACTGAGGATGACGTCAGCGGCGTCACACCGGTTGCTCAACCAAAGCTGAGCTTTCACTGAGAAGACCGCGCCGAGCCGACGTGCTAGCCGGGCCGCTAGATGTCGATGAGCACGGTGAACGGGCCGTCGTTCACGCTCTCGACCGCCATCATGGCGCCAAAACGGCCGGTCGCGACCGTGGCGCCGCGTTCGCGCAGGTTGCGCACCACCGCGTCGACCAACGGCCGCGCCACCTCAGGCCGGGCCGCCGCGGTCCACGTTGGACGGCGGCCTTTCCGGGCGTCGCCATAGAGAGTGAATTGGCTCACTACGAGCAGCGGGGCGTTCGTCGTGGCGCAGGACTGCTCGTCTCGCAGGATGCGGAGTTCGTGCACCTTGCGTGCCATGGTGTCGACCTTGTCGGCGGTGTCGTCGACGTGGACGCCGAGCAGCACGAGCAACCCTGGTTCGTCGATCGCGCCGACGACCTCGTCGTCGACCGTGACGCTCGCCCTGGTGACCCTCGCGACAACCGCTCGCACGCCGGCCATGCTCGCACGCCGATCCGATTGTTCCGGGTTGACCCGGCTCGTGCCAGGCTGTCACTCATTCGGGTGGCGAGGCCGGGCGGGAGGGACACGATGGGTTTCTTCGATGACGTTCTGCCCAGGATCGACCGGAGCGCGCCGCCGGAGCGGCAGACCGTCCAACCCGCGCACGTCGGGCCGCCGCAGGGCTGGGTGCTGCCGACCGTGCTGCCCGCCGTGCGGGTGCTCGGCCGCTCGGACAATGCCCGGATCGCGCTGGTCGGCGTCCGCTGCTGGCCGGACGGCGTGAGCCTGGACCTGCACCTGATGTGCCGGCAGTTGCCCCGGCTCGGTGGACCGAGACTGGACGGGCACGACGACGAGTGGGCGTTCCGGTTCGGCGTGCTCACCAGCGAGGGCAGGCGCGCGGCGGCCCGGGAGTTCCCGCCGGGTCCGCGCCCGGTCGAGCCGGACCGGTCGGAAGTGGTGCTGCGGCCTATCTTCGGCGGCGGCGGGCGCTTCCACCGGCGGTGGGAGTTCTACCTGTGGCCGCTGCCGCCCAAGGGCAGGCTGACGATGGTCGCGGACTGGCCTGCCGAGGGCATTCCCGAGACGTTCACGGAACTGGACGCGGGCGAGATCCGGTCGGCCGCCGCGCGGGCCGTGGTGGTCTGGCGGGACCTGCCGCGCGCCGAGCCGTCCCGCAACGGTCATGGGTGATGCTGTCCTTCCGTGAACGGCGGTGGGACGATGGGTGAGGAGGTGGTGTCGTGAAGGGCTCCGAATGGGACGACACCCCGGTACTGATCACCGAAGCCGCTCCGTCAGCCGACGACCAGCACGCCGCTCGCAAGCGCAGGTACGTCATCACCATGCTGATGCGCATTCCGTGCCTGATCCTGGCCGCGTTCTTCATCAACTCCGCGTGGTGGCTGGCAGTCCTGTTCGTGGCGATCTCCATTCCGCTGCCCTGGATCGCGGTGCTGATGGCCAACGACCGCCCCGCCCGCCGCGCCGAGAACGTGCACCACTTCCGCCGCGCGCAGGTCGTTCGTGAGCTGGAGAGCCGGGACCACCCGGTCATCGACGGCTGAGCGGCTGGGCGCCCAGCCGGGTGACCGCGCTGCCGCCGGCCGCGACGCCGGCACGCAGCACGTCCCGCGGCCCGGCGCCGGCCAGCCAGCTGATCAGCGTCGCCGCGTCGAAGGCATCGCCCGCGCCGGTGGTGTCGACGCTGTCGACCGGGTCGGCCGGCACGCCGACCACGCCGTTCCGGTCGATCCAGCACGCGCCCGCAGGTCCTCGGGTCAGCGCGACCGCGCCCACCTCACTCAGCAGTGTGGTCGCGGAGACCGGATCGGGTGAGCCGGTCAGCGCGGTCAGTTCCTCGGTGTTCGGGAGGAGCAGGTCGATCCCGGCGACCGCGGCACGGAAGCCTGCCGGGTCGGTGAGCAGCGCGGCGGCCTGCGGGTCGACCGACGTGGTCAGCCCGCCGGCGCGGGCCGCGCCCAGCATGGCGACGCCGGCAGGCCGGGATGCCGCGTCGAGCAGGACGTAGCCGGACAGGTGCAGGTGCGTCGCGTCGGTCAGGAGCGCGGCGGGCAGGTCCGTCGCGTGCAGGTGGGTGCCGGCGCCCCGGTCGGCCAGCATGGTCCGCTGGCCGTGCTCGTCCACGAGGACGACGACGCAGCAGGTGCTGGCGTGCGGGTCGACGGTCAGCACGCAGCGCACGCCCGCCCCGGTCAGCTCGGCTCGGACCTGGCGGCCGGCCGGATCGTCGCCGACCCGGCCGACCAGCGCGGTCGCCGCCCCGAGGTGCGCGAGCCATGCGGCGGTGTTCGCGCCGGCACCGCCCAACGCCATGCGCACGCCGGCCCGCCGGTCGCCGCCGACCACGATCGGGCCGTCGGGTTTGGCCAGCACGTCGAAGCCGGCGTCGCCGACCACGATGATCATCTTGTGCTCATGGCGACGGCGATGTCGGCGGCCAGTGCCGTGTTCGCCACGACGAGTTCCTCGTTCGCGTCAAGGCTCGCGCCGCCGCTGGCGGTGTGGAAGTGCTCCAGCAGCACCGGTGTCACGTCCTTGCCGCGCACGTCGCGCGCGGCAAGCAGGGCGTCGGCCAGCAGTTGGTCGTGCAGCGCCCGGTCCAGCTCGTGCTCGGCCGGGATCGGGTTGGCCAGCACGACGCCGCCGATGTCCCGCTGGGCCGCGAACACCGCGGCGGCCTGGGCAGGCGTGTCGACCCGCCACGGCACGTCGAACTCGGATTCCCGCAGGTAGAACGCTGGGAAGCGGTCGGTCCGGTAGCCCAGGACCGGGACAGAGCCGGTTTCCAGCAGCTCCAGCGTGGCGCCGATGTCCAGCACCGACTTCACGCCGGAACAGACCAGCAGGATCGGTGTCGTCGCCAGGACACCGAGGTCGGCCGACACGTCCCAGGTGTCCAGCGCGCCCCGGTGCACGCCGCCGAGGCCACCGGTGGCGAACACGGCGATGCCGACCGACGCGGCCAGTGCCGCGGTGCCGGCCACCGTCGTGGCGCCGCTGCGGCCCAGTGCGACCGCCGGGGCGAGGTCACGCCGGGACAGCTTGACAAGTCCGGCGTCCGGGTCACAGACCCGCGCCAGTTCGGCGGGGGACAGGCCGATCGTCGGGTGGCCGTCCAGCACGGCAACGGTGGCCGGCACCGCGCCGTGCTCCCGCACGGTCCGCGCCAGCCGTTGCGCGACCTTCTGGTTGCGCCCCGGTGGCAGGCCGTGCGCCAGCAGGGTGCTCTCCAGCGCCACCACCGGCATGCCTGCGGCCAGCGCGGTGCGGACTTCCTCGGCGATGCGTGTCGTCACGATGGCATCATGTAGGGCGTGACTACGCAGACGTTGCCCGAGGTCGACACCCGCCCCGAGGGCACAGAAACCACCGGCGACGACGCGCCGAAGATGTTCCACTACGTGCGCAAGCACAAGATCGCGGAGAGCGCGGTGCTCGGCACGCACGTGGTGGCTTTGTGCGGCGAGGTCTTCCCGGTCACCAAGTCCGCCAAGCCCGGCTCGCCGGTCTGCCCGGACTGCAAGAAGATCTACGACCGCATGCAGCGCGACGACGCCTGACCGTCCGTCCGACTCAGCGCGCCATGTCACGAGTTCGACGGTCGGACCGACGGCGTGCCCGACTCGGTGTCGGTGACCGACGTGCTCGACCGGGTCCGCGCCGAGCGGGATGCGCACAATCCGGGTGGTCTTGGTTGATCGTCGTGGATGCCTCGGTGACGACACGCGCGCTGCTGTTCGACGGTGAGCTCGGCGCGGGTGCCAGGGCCGAACTGTCCAAGGACGAGCATTGGGCGGCGCCCGAGCACTGGCGGATCGAGGTTCTCTCATCGATGCGTGGGCTGCTGCTCGGCGGCAGGATCGGTGAACCTCGTGCCAGACAGGCGGTCGAAGCGCTTGCCGCGATGGCGGTCGTTCCGGTCGCGATCACCGATCTGTCGGGCCGGATGTGGGAACTGCGCCGCAATGTCAGCGCCTACGACGCCGCATCTGTGGCCGCCGCCGAACTGCACGACGCTCCGTTGCTGACCGCGGACGCGCGGCTGGCCCGGGTGACCGGATTGCGATGTCAGGTCCGGGTGGCCTGAGGGCCACTCACTGCTGGTCGGCTCGTTCCGTCCTGACCTTGTTCGGCTGCTGGGCCGGGACGTCCGGTGGGGGAGCGACTTCCTTGTCGGTCGTGCGTAGGCGTTCCGCGGTTCTGTCCATTTCCAGGCGGCGCCAGCGGCGGCGTTGGCGTGGGGTCATTCTCGCCGGCCAGAGTTCCTGGATCGCGCTGTTGAAGTGGGCGCCGATGACGATCGCGATGCCGATGAAGAACGTGAACAGCAGGAACGCGATCGGCGCGGCCAGTGCGCCGTACGTGTAGCCGGTGCGGCCGATCGCGATCAGGTAGATCCGGATGCCGATGCTGGCCAACAGGAAGACCACCATCGCCAGCACGGCGCCGGGCACGCCGCGCAGCCACGGCAGCTTGCGCGGCAGCGCGACCTTGTAGAGCGTCGCCAGCGCCAGTACCAGCAGGATGCCGACCACCGGGTAGTAGAACGTGCCGATCAGGTCCGAGACGTTGTGCCGCCACGCGGGTGGGAACAGCTTGGACAGCAGTTCGGGGCCGAGCACCAGGACGGGCAGGCCGATGACCGCGAGCACCAGGGCGACCAGGTACAGCAACAGCGCGAACAGCCGCTGCCACACGTCGTGGCGCACACCCTGCTGGCCGTAGGCCACGGTGATGGCGTCCACGAACGACGCCATCGCCGACGAGCCCGCCCACAGCGAGATCAGGAACCCGATCGACGCCACCTCGCCCTGTGCCTTGGTCAGGACGTCGGCCACGGTCGGCTGGATGATCGTGTCCACGACGTTCGTGCTGAAGATGGTGCGGGAGAAGGCGATGATCTTCGTCTGGACCGCGCTGACGATGTTCGGCCCGAACCACGTCCGCAACAGGCCGAGACTGCCAAGCAGGCCGAGCAGCAGCGGCGGCAGCGACAGCGTCTGCCAGAACGCCGCCTCGGCCGCCTCCGAGAAGATGCTGCCGTGCCACGCCTTGACCAGGGTCCGCTGGACCAGCCGCCACGTCCGCCGTTGGCGCGGCTGGCCCGCGCTGCGGCTGGGTGGCGGCTGTGCATTCATGATGTGGGTAAGCATGCTGCATCGCGGCCGGTTGGTCGCGTCGTCCCCGCGCATGGCCGGTAAACTCGCCCGCACACAAGGCGCGACGTCGGAAGGGGGGAGTTCGTGGCACAGCCCGACTCCCTCGACGTTGCCGAGCGGCCGAACGACCCCGGCACGCGGCCGCTGCGTGACTGGCAGCGCAGGGCGTTGACCCGTTACCTGACGGTGAAACCGAAGGACTTCCTGGCCGTCGCGACGCCGGGTGCCGGCAAGACCGCGTTCGGCCTGCGGGTGGCCGCCGAACTGCTGGCCGAGCGCACCATCGAGTCGATCACCGTCGTCACGCCGACCGAGCACCTCAAGTACCAGTGGGCGGTGGCCGCCCGCGAGGTCGGCATCCCGATCGACGCCAACTTCCGCAACACCCACGGCGCCACCTCGCGGGACTACCGGGGTGTCGCGGTGACCTACGCGCAGGTCGCCGCCCATCCCGCGCTGCACAGGGTGCGCACCGAGCACCGGAAGACCCTGGTCATCCTGGACGAGATCCACCACGGCGGGGACGCCAAGTCGTGGGGCGACGCGATCCGGGAGGCGTTCACCCCGGCGACCCGCAGGCTCGCGCTGACCGGGACACCGTTCCGCAGCGACGACTCGCCGATCCCGTTCGTCAACTACGAGCCCGACCCCGGCGGCTTCCAGCGCAGCAGGGCCGATCACTCCTACGGCTACGCGCAGGCACTCGCCGACGGCGTGGTCCGGCCGGTGATCTTCCTCGCCTACTCGGGCGAGGCGAGCTGGCGGACCAGCGCGGGCGAGGAGTACACCGCCCGACTGGGTGAACCGCTGACCCAGGAGCACACGGCACGGGCGTGGCGGACCGCGCTGGACCCGACGGGGGAGTGGATCCCGGCCGTGCTGCGCGCCGCGGACATGCGGCTGACCCAGCTGCGCTCGGCCGGCATGTCCGACGCGGGTGCCCTGGTGATCGCGTCGGACCACGAGTCGGCCAAGGCGTACGCGAAGCTGTTGGCCGAGGTGAGCGGGCAGGAGCCGACGGTCGTGCTGTCCGACGACCCGAAGGCGTCCGGCCGGATCGCGGAGTTCGCCGCGACCACCGAGCGTTGGCTCGTCGCCGTGCGAATGGTCAGTGAAGGTGTGGACGTGCCGCGCCTCGCGGTCGGCGTCTACACAGGAGGATATCAGAAATGCAAACCACCATCTCAGACGCCTTCGCCTCCGCAATCTTCACACACCTCTACCCACACTCAACAATAAGCATAACCCTCCACGTCCTCAGCCAGGACGGCTCCCTGCTCGCTGCCTGCATCAACGCAACGACCCTAGCGCTCATCAACGCCGGGATTCCGATGAAGGGGCTCGTCGTGGCGTGCACAGCCGGTTCGACGTCGAGCTACTCC
>CAVPCF010000167.1:0-6317 GCA_963702275.1 Candidatus Melainabacteria bacterium | reverse complement strand
CCACCTCGACGTGCCCGCCGACACGCTCGGCGCGGTGCTGCCCGTGCTGATCCGGTCCGGCGCGGTACCGCTCACGCAGTCAGTGCACGGCTCGTCGTGCCAGATAGCCGGCGACGTGCCGGCCGCCAGGGTGCACGAGTTGCAGCGGCAACTACCGTCGCTGACCCGTGGCGAAGCCATGCTGGACGCCGCCTTCGACCACTACCAGCCGGTGCGCGGCACGGCACCGACCCGGTCGCGAGCCGACCACAATCCGCTCAACCGCAAGGAGTACCTACTGCACGTCATGCGGCGGGTGTAGCGAGACCTCGACCCGCAGCGGCTCGCCGGACAGCGCCAACTCGAGCGTGGTGACGTTGCCGGCGGCCATCAGGTCCGCACGAACCGCATCCACCAGATCGACATGAGAACCGACCACCCGCACGCGATCGACCTGCGCCTTCATCGACAGCTGGGCATCGGACTTGGCCTTCCGGATCGCCCGGATGACCACGCCGGCCACCTCGAGCAGACCGTCCGCACCGGACCCGGATGGGACCGGCCACGGGCTGGTGTGCACGGAGTCGTCGTGCCACCACGACCAGGCCTCCTCCGTCGCGTACGGCAGGAACGGCGCCAGCAACCGTTGCAGCACCGAAAGAGCCGAGCGCAACGCGAGCCTGGCCGAGTCCGGGGACGGGCCGTAGGCGCGTTGCTTGACCAGTTCCAGGTAGTCGTCGCAGAAGGACCAGAAGAAGCGTTCGGTGCGTTCGAGGGCCGTGGTGTACTCGAAGTCGTGCAGGGCGGTGGTCGCCTGCCCGATCACCTCGGCAAGCCCCGCGAGCATCGAGCGGTCCAGCGGCTCGGTGACGGCTGTGTCGGCTGCTGGCTCACCGATGCCGAGCACGAACTTGCTTGCGTTGAGCAGTTTCGTGGCCAGCCGCCGGCCGACCTTCATCTGGCCCTGGTCGAACGCCGTGTCGGTGCCTGGCCGGCCGCTCGCGGCCCAGTAGCGGGCCGCGTCGGAACTGAACTGCGCCAACAGGTCCATCGGCGTCACGGCGTTGTCCTTGGACTTGCCCATCTTCTTGCGGTCCGGGTCAAGGATCCAGCCGGACACCGCCGCGTGCCGCCATGGCAGCGAGCCGGTGTGCAGGTCGGCGCGCAGGACCGTGGCGAACAGCCAGGTGCGGATGATGTCGTGCGCCTGCGCCCGCAGGTCCATCGGGTACGTCTTGGCGAAACGGTCCGGGTCGTCCTCCCAGCCGCAGACGATCAGCGGGGTCAGCGACGAGGTGGCCCAGGTGTCCATCACGTCCGGGTCGCCGGTGAAGCCGCCGGGTTTGTCGCGCTGGTCGGCGGTGTAGCCGGGCGGGGTGTCCGACGACGGGTCGACCGGCAGCGCATCGTCGGGCGGCAGGATCGGGTTGGCGTGGTCCGGATCGCCCGCCGCGTCCAGCGGGTACCAGATCGGGAACGGCACGCCGAAGAAGCGCTGCCGGCTGACCAGCCAGTCACCGTTGAGGCCGCGCACCCAGTCGTCGTAGCGGGCCTTCATGTACGCCGGATGCCACGTCAGTTCCGCGCCCCTGGCCAGCAGGCGGTCCTGGTGGCTCATAGATCTAATGAACCACTGGCGGCTGGACACGATCTCCAGCGGCAGGTCGCCCTTCTCGTAGAACTTCACCGGCCGGACCGTGGTGCGCGGTTCGCCGTCCAGGTCGCCGGATTCGCGCAGCATCGCCGCGACGCGCTCGCGTGCGGCTTTGACCGTGGCGCCGGCCAGTTCGGCGTACGCCTTGCGGCCTGCCGGGTCGTCGAGGCCGGCGGGCGGTTCGGGCAGCAGGCGGCCGTCGCGGCCGATGATCGTGCGGGCCGGCAGGTTCAGCTCGCGCCACCACTGCACGTCGGTCAGGTCGCCGAACGTGCAGCACATGGCGATGCCGGCGCCGCGCTCGCGTTCCGCGGCCGGGTGGGCCAGCACCGGCACCTCGACGCCGAAGACCGGCGACGTGACGGTGGTCCCGAACAGTGGCTGATAGCGCTCGTCGTCTGGGTGCGCGATCAGGGCCACGCAGGCCGGGAGCAGTTCCGGCCGAGTGGTCTCGACATGGATCTTGGTGTCACCCGCGTGGAAGGCGATGCGGTGCCACGCGCCCGCGTACTCCCGGTCCTCGAGTTCGGCCTGCGCCACGGCGGTGCGGAAACCCACGTCCCACAGGGTCGGCGCCTCGGCCTGGTAGGCCTCGCCGGCACGGATCAGGCGTAGGAACGCGCGCTGTGAAACCCGTTGGGCCGGCAGGCCGATCGTCGTGTACGTCATCGACCAGTCGACGGAGAGGCCAAGCCGGCGCCAGACCTCCTCGAAGGCCTGCTCGTCCGCGGCGGTCAGCCGCGTGCACAGCTCGACGAAGTTGCGCCGGGACACGTTGACCGGCCGGTCGCCCTTGCGTGCGACGGGTGCCACGAAGTCCGGGTCGTATGGCAGCGACGGATCGCAGCGCACGCCGAAGTAGTTCTGCACCCGCCGCTCGGTGGGCAGGCCGTTGTCGTCCCACCCCATCGGGTAGAACACGTGCTTGCCGAGCATCCGCTGGAACCGGGCGATGATGTCGGTGTGGGTGTAGGAGAACACGTGGCCGACGTGCAGCGAGCCGCTGACCGTCGGCGGCGGCGTGTCGATGGCGAACACGGCCGCGCGGTCGCCGGGCGGCTGGAACCGGTACGTGCCGTCGCGTTCCCAGACCGCCGACCACGTGACTTCGAGACCGTCCAGGGACGGCCGTTCCGGCACCCTCGGCGTTGTCTCCGCCACTCGCTCGTCACCTCAATTCGACGCTGACCAGGGCCGACAGCGTAGTCGGTCGGTCAGTCGACGGTAACGATGCGTGCGTCGGTGAGCACGCCGTCGTTGATGTCGAGCAGGCCGATCGTGCCGTGCGGCTGGCTGCGCCGGTCGGTGGGTGATCCCGGGTTGAAGATTCGCACCCCGTCCCCGGTCCGGTCGAGCGGAATATGCGAGTGTCCGAACACGACCAGGTCGGCGGTGGGGAACCGGCGCCGCATCCGGGCGGTGCGGCCGGTCTTCTGGCCGCTGTCGTGGATCATGGCCACGCGCAGCCCGTCGATCTCCAGTTCCAGCGTCTCCGGGGCGCCCCACGCGACGACGTCCGGGCCGTCGTTGTTGCCGCACACCACGCGTACCGGCGCGAACGCGGCCAGTTCGTCCAGTACGCCCGGCACGCACACGTCACCGGCGTGCAGGATCAGGTCCGCGTCCCGCAGGTGCTCCGCCACCCGGTGCGGGCACGACCGCCAGCGCCGGGGCGCATGCGTGTCGGACAGGACCACCACCCTCATGGCAGCACGATAGCGCCTAGGACAGCCGAGTCCGTGGGTCCAGGTAGCCGTACAGGACGTCGGCGATCAGGTTGAACACGACGATGAAGATCGCGGTGACCACCATCGCGCCGAGCACCATCCACGGCTCGACGTGGTTCACCGCGTCCACGATCAGCCTGCCCATGCCGTTCCAGCCGAACACCGTCTCGGTGATGATCGCGCCGCCGAAGTTGGCCCCGATGTTGATCGCGGACAGCGTGACCACCGGCATGAGCGCGTTGCGGAACGCATGCCGGAAGATCACCCTGGCCTGCGAAATGCCCTTGGCCTTCGCGGTGCGCACGTAGTCGGCGTTCAGCACGTCGAGCATGGAGCCGCGCTGGAACCGGCTGTAGAGCGCGAACTGGATGGCGAGCAGGCACAGCACCGGCAGTATGTAAACGCCCGTGAACTGGTAGGCCTGATGCCAGAAGGCGCCGGAATAGCCGCCCGGTGGATTGCCGGACGTCGTGATCCATCTGCCCATACCGCTGGCCTGTAGCCAGTTGTTCATCGGAATGGCGGCCGCCTTCAGCATGATCGCGATGCAGAACAACGGCATCGAGAACAGCACGAAGGCAATGCCGGTCACCGAATAGTCCAACATCGAATACTGCCGGACCGCGGTGACGACACCGATGAGCAGGCCGATCGCGATGGCCAGGAGTTCGGCGAACACCACGAGTTTCGTCGTCGTCCACAACGCGGCCAGGACCTGCGGTCGGACCGCCTGGTTGTTGTCACCGGGCACCACGTTCCGGTTCCAGTCGCCCTGCACGAAGGCGGCGGCCCAGTGGCCGTACCGCTGGAGGAACGGCTGGTCGTAGCCGACGATCCGCTCCTCGTTGGCGATCGCGGTCGGTATCCGTGGCTGGGCGGTCTTCCAGTCGCCGAGCGGGTCGCCCATCGCGGTGACCAACGAGAAACACAGGAAGGTCGCGAGAATGAGCACCGGGATCGAAATCAGGATCCGGCGAACGACGTAGGTGAACATCCCACGGCCTCCCCAAGGTGGTGGACTGCCGAGTCACGATAATGGCCCGAACTCGACCTCTGGGTCGATCGTGTCCAAAGCGCAATAGATTAGGAAACGACGTATACGGTAAGTACCGACGCTGTTACTGATTACCGCGCGGGCGCTCCAGTGGCAGCAGCACGCAGGCCAGCGGCCCACGATGTAATGATTACGCAAGAGATACTGTTACTGTGGAGGTCATGGTGGAGATCGAACAGCGCAGGCACCTGGCCACGGCGATCCCCGGGCCGAGGTCGATCGCATTGAACGCCCGCCGGGCCGCGGCCGTGTCGGCCGGGGTGAGCGTCGCCCTGCCGGTCTACGTCGAGCGGGCCGGCGGCGGCATCCTGGTGGACGTCGACGGGAACTCGCTGATCGACTTCGGCGCCGGTATCGCGGTGACCACGGTCGGCAACGCGGCACCCAGGGTCGTCGAGCGGGTGCGCGCACAGGTCGCCGACTTCACCCACACGTGCTTCATGATCACGCCTTACGCCGAGTATGTAGAAGTGGCCGAGGCGCTCAACCAGCGCACCCCTGGCGACCACGAGAAGCGCTCCGCGCTGTTCAACTCCGGCGCGGAAGCGGTGGAGAACGCGATCAAGGTGGCCAGATCGGCGACCGGCAGGGCCGCGATCGTGGCATTCGACCACGCCTATCACGGTCGAACGAACCTGGCGATGTCCCTGACCGCGAAGAACATGCCCTACAAGCACCGATTCGGCCCGTTCGCCGGCGAGATCTACCGGGTGCCCATGGCCTACCCGTACCGCTGGCCGACCGAGAACTGTGCGGACGAGGCATTCGACACCTTCGTGTCCACAGTGCACACCCAGGTAGGCGAAGAGAACACCGCGGCGGTCCTGATCGAGCCGATCCAGGGCGAAGGCGGCTTCATCGTGCCGCCGGCAGGCTACCTGGCCAGAATGGCGGACTGGTGCCGCGCCAACGGCATCCTGTTCATCGCCGACGAGATCCAGACCGGCTTCTGCCGCACCGGCGACTGGTTCGCCTGCGAACACGAGAACGTGGTGCCGGACCTGATCACCACGGCCAAGGGCATCGCGGGCGGCCTACCGCTGGCCGGCGTGACCGGCCGCGCCGAGTTGATGGACGCCGTGCACCCGGGCGGCCTCGGCGGCACGTACGGCGGCAACCCGGTGGCGTGCGCGGCCGCACTCGGCGCGATAGAGACAATGGCAGCCGAGAATCTGGACTCTCGGGCTCGGCAGATCGAGTCCCTGTTCCTGCCACGGCTGCGCACGTTGGCCGGCAAGTATCCAGAAATCGGCGACATCCGCGGCCGGGGTGCGATGCTGGCCATGGAACTGGTGTCGGACAAGGCAAAGACACCGAACCCGACACTGACCACGGCGGTGAGCAAAGCCTGCCACGCGGCCGGACTGGTTACCCTCACCGCTGGTACCTACGGCAACGTCCTGCGGTTCCTGCCGCCGCTGTCCATCGGCGACGACCTGATCCGCGAGGGCCTTGACATCCTGGACGACGCCTTCGCCACGGCTGCCTGACCGTCAACCCAGATAATCGAACAGAATCGAGCGAAACTCGTCCGGCGCTTCGATCCAGGGCACGTGACCGGCGTCCGGCAGCGTGACACGTGTCGCCAGCGGCAGCGCCTTCTCCAGGGAATCCACCGACCAACGCGGCCGGATGTCCTGGCCCGAACCACGATCAGCGTCGGCACCGGCAGGGCCTGGCACTGCGGAATCAGCACCGACTCCTGCCAGAGCTCGCGATCCTCTGCCCGCAGAATGGCGTTGCACTCGTAGTTGACCTCGAACCAGGGTGTGGCCATCCGCTCGGCATATTCGCGCGCCCGACTCGAGTCGGCGAAATCCGCCATCCACTGGCGAACCGCGAGCTCACGACCGTCCACCTCCGCCAGCCAGGCCGGGTCGCACCGCGCGTCGAGGTTGCGCTT
>CAVPCF010000166.1:0-52250 GCA_963702275.1 Candidatus Melainabacteria bacterium | reverse complement strand
AATGAGCGGGACATCACGGTGATCGGTGCGACGGTCGCGGCGAGCTGGCTCTGGTACTTCGCGCTGGATTCCAGCGCCAGGTACGCCTGCGCGGCCGCCTGGTTCGGGCTGCTGGCCGCGATGGCCAGGTCAGAGCCACCCAGGAAGACCGGAGCGGTCTTGCCGGCGGTCTTCGACGGGATCGGGAACGCGCCGAACTGGTCGGTCAGCTGCGGGTCGTTCTTGATGACGCCCGCTTCCTCCCACGGCAGCCCGATGAACTGGGCGACGTGTCCGCCGTCCTTGGACACCACGTCACTCTGCTGCGGCGTGGCCTCGTCGGTGTCCTTCGGCGCGGTCGTGCCGGAGGCCGTGTAGAGCTGCTTGTAGAAGTTGATGCCGGCCTGCGCCTGCGGGGAGTTCAGGGTCGCGGTGAACGAGCCGTTGGACTGCTTGGCGACGTCACCACCCTGGTCCCAGATGAACGACAGCGCCACGTACCACTCCTGGCCGGGCAGGTACAGGGCCTGGAACTGCGAGTCGCTCGAGTACGCGGTCTTCAGCTTCGCCATGTCGGCCAGCCACTCGGCGTTCGTTGCCGGCGGGTTGGTGATGCCTGCCTTGGCGAACATGTCCTTGCGGTAGATGACCGTACGGTTCGCGCCGTAGAACGGCACCGCGTACTGCTTCTTCTGGAAGGCCCCTGAGTCCTTGAGCGCCTGGTTCCACTGCGCGCAGTTGAACTGGTTGGTGGCGCTGGTCAGGTCCTGGAGCTCGCCCGCCTGGGCGTAGGAGACCGCCTGGGTGTTGCCGACCTCGATGACGTCGGGGGTGGAGCTGCTGGTCAGGGCCTTGTTCAGCTTGGCAACGATGCCGTTCCACTGCTGAATCTGGTAGTTGACCTTCCAGCCGGGGTACTTCTGGGCGAACTCGGCGTTGAGTGCTTCCGCCCAACCCTTGGGCGCCGAGCCGTCCATCAGCCAGACGGTGAGGGTGCCGCCCGACGCGCTCGGCGTGGCCGGGCTGGAACTGCCGGCGCACGCGGGAGACGCCGACGCGGTGGTGGCCGAGTTGCCACTACCGGAGTTACCACTGCCTTGGCTCGAACTGGGGGTGCTGTTGCCGCAGCCAGCAGCGGCCAGCGCCACCGTAGCGGCGCAGACCGCCAACAGGGTCACGCGCTTCACTGTTGCCGTCCTTCCGTGTCCGGTCCGTGTCCTAACCGGACTGGTTTAGACCAATGCGGACCAGGGTGGTCCACACCACAGGTGATGTCAAGGACGATGCGAAGTCGTTGCACAACGAGCGCGGATGCCGGCATCCGGTATGTCAGATACGGCCCGCCACCGGGCGCGGATTGCGACACGCGCTTCTTACCAGGGGGTGACATCGCGCGAACATGCCTGGGCAGGGCATCCTGTCTGCAGGGCAAGCGCGAGGAGGGTGTCATGCTCGAGATGTCGACGGCCGGTACCGAGGCCGCGGCCAGGGCGCGCGTACAACGTGAACCAAAATACTGGGGGCTCAAGCGGCACCTCCTTGACCTGCTTCGTTCCATGCCGCCCGGGTCACCCATCCCGACGGAGCGCTCGCTCGCCGCCGAGTTCGACGTCTCGCGGACCACGGTTCGACAGGCGCTCGCCGAACTCACCGTGGAAGGCAGGCTACTGCGCGTACAGGGCAAGGGCACGTTCGCCGCGGAACCGAAAGTGGCACAGCGGCTGCAGCTCTCGTCGTACACGGAGGACATGCGGGCCCAGGGCCGACAGCCCGGTTCGCGCCTGCTGGAGATGTTCGAGGAACCGGCCGACGCCGACCTGTCGCGCCTGCTCAACATCAGGGCCAGCGCCAAGGTGCTGCGCCTGCACCGGCTGCGGCTCGCCGACGGCGAGCCGATGGCCATCGAGACCACCCACCTGCCGCTGGCCCGCTTCCGCGGCCTGCGCCGGTACATCACATCGGGTGGTTCGCTCTACCAGGTGCTGCGCGAGCGGTTCGGCGTCGAGATGGCCTACGCCGAGGAGACCATCGAGACCGCGCTGGCCAGCCCCGCCGAGGCGGAACTGCTCGGCGCCGACGTCGGACTGCCGATGCTGCTGCTGTCGCGGCACTCGTTCGACGACGAGGGCAAGCCGGTGGAGTGGGTCCGTTCGGTCTACCGGGGCGACCGCTACAAGTTCGTGGCGACGCTCAACCGACCGTGAGCATCGCCTGGGGCACCCGTCAGGCCAGGGGCGTGCTGGCCACGACGATCGTCGGGTCCGGCATGGCCATGCTGGACGGGACGATCGTCAACGTCGCGCTGCCCAGGATCGGCACCGACCTGCATGCGTCGGTCGCCGGGCTCCAGTGGATCGTCGATGGTTACCTATTGTCTTTGGCGGGCCTCGTTCTGGTTGCCGGATCACTGGGTGACCGCTACGGTCGGCGCCGGATCTACCTGATCGGGGTCGTCTGGTTCGGCGCCGCGTCGCTGCTGTGCGGCCTCGCGCCGACGATCGGCCTGCTGGTCGCCGCGCGCATCCTGCAGGGTGTCGGCGGCGCGCTGCTCACCCCGGGCGCGCTGGCCATCCTGGAATCGTCGTTCGCCAGGGCGGACCGGTCAAGGGCGATCGGCGCCTGGTCCGGCCTGTCCGGCGTGGCCACCGCGGTCGGGCCGCTGGTCGGCGGCCTGCTGATCCAGGCGTGGTCGTGGCGGCTGGCGTTCCTGATCAACCCGCCGGTCGCCGTGCTGTGCGTCGTGCTCGCGCTCAGGTTCGTGCCCGAGTCGGCCGACACGTCCCGCACCGGGCGACCCGACTTCGTCGGCTCCGCGATCGGCGCGCTGGGCCTCGCCGGGCTCACCGCCCTGCTGGTCGAGGTGCCCAGCCTGGGGATCGGCAACCCGATCGTGCTGACCGCCGGGATCGTCGGCGTGGTCGGCCTCACCGTGTTCGTTCTCCTGCAGCGCCGGTCCGCCGATCCGCTCGTGCCGCCGTCGCTGTTTCGCGACCGCACGTTCACCCTGGCCAACCTGCTGACCTTCGTGGTCTACGCGGCGCTGGGCAGCGTGATGGTGCTGCTCGTGGTCCAGTTGCAGGTCTCGCTGCGCTACCCGCCGACCCTGGCGGGCCTGGCCGGCCTGCCGATCACCGTGCTGATGCTGCTGCTGTCGGCCCGGTCCGGCCGGCTGGCGCAGCGGATCGGGCCGCGCACCCAGCTCGTCGTCGGGCCGTTGCTGGTCGCCGCCGGGATGCTGTTGCTGCGCATGGTCAAACCCGGTGCGGCGTACGTGACCGGGGTGCTGCCGGGGGTGCTGGTGTTCGGGCTCGGCCTTGCCGCGATGGTCGCCCCGGTCACCGCGACGGTCCTGGCCGCGGCGCCCGACCGGTTCGCCGGGGTCGCCTCCGGCGTGAACAACGCCGTTGCGCGGACCGGCAGCCTGCTGGCCGTCGCCGTCCTGCCGGCCGTGGTCGGGCTGACCGGCGCGGCCTACACCAAACCGGCCGAGCTGACCCGCAGCTGGCAGCTGGCGCTGCTGATCACCGCGGGGCTGGCGGTCGTCGGCGGGGTGTGCGCGCTGGGCATCCGCAACAACGTCCTCGGCGGCGAGCCCGGCCTGGAACAGCCGGACGAGCCCCACCCGCCGGAGTGCCTGTACTGCGGCATCGACAATCCGCCGACGGACACGCAGCGATCGGTCGCCGCGATCAGTCGCCGGATTCGGTGAGGATCCGGGCCAGCAGCCCGGGATCGATGTTGCCGCCGGACACCACGGCCACCGTCCGGCCGCCCGGCAGTTCGTCCGCCCGGAACAGCGCGGCCGCGGTGGCCACGGCGCCCGCCGGTTCCGCGACCAGCCGGGCGCCACGGGCGATCAGGCCGACGGTGGTGCGGATCTCCTGCTCGCTGACCGTGAGGATGCCGTCCAGCACCGCGGTGAGGTGGGCGAAGGTCAGCTCGGACGGTTCGGCGCGCAGCCCGTCCGCGATCGTCTTGACCCGGTCGGCGACCGGCCAGTGCACCAGGTGCCCCGCGGCCAGGCTCGCGGCGGCGTCGCCGGCGAGTGCCGGCTCCACGCCGTAGACGGCGGTGCGCGGTCGTTGCGCTTTGATCGCGACGCCGATACCGGCGGCAAGGCCGCCACCGCTGACCGGCACCAGCACGACGTCCGCGTCCGGCAGGTCGGCCAGGATCTCCAGGCCGATCGTGCCCTGCCCGGCGATCACCCCTGGATGGTCGAACGGTGGAATCAGCGTCGCGCCGCGCTCCGCCGCGATGTCGTGCGCCACCGCGGCCCGCTTGTCCAGCGGCACGGTCACGACCTCGGCGCCCAGCGCCCGGGTGGCGGCGATCTTGATCTCGGGTGCCGTGTCGTCGATCACGATCAGCGCCGGCACGCCCGCCGCCCTCGCCGCGTGTGCCACGGCCTGCGCGTGGTTGCCGCTGGAGTAGGCGACGACACCGAGGGCCCGGTCCGACTCGGACAGCCCGGCCAGCACGTTGGTCGCGCCGCGCACCTTGAACGCGCCGGTCGCCTGGAGGTTCTCCGGTTTCAGCCACAGTTGCCGACCACGCAACGTGGTCGGCACCAGCGGGGTGCGCAGCACGGTGCCGTTGATCCGATTGGCCGCGCCGACGATGTCGTCCTTGGTCACCAGTCGCATGTCCCGATCCTATGTTGTCCACTGTGGACTTTTCGGGGTGTCGCCGATCACGATGAGTGAACCTGGGGCATGGACCGTGCGTCGTTCGGAGTTGGGGAGAGGTGCACACGAGCCGCGACTGTTGAAGGATCATGACTGAGGAGACCGCCACACGTAAGCCGGACATCAGACTGTCGCAACTGATCGCCACGGCGTTGGCCGCGATCACCGCCGCGTTCCTCGGCTCTCGACTGGGGACCGCCGGCACGGTCATCGGTGCCGGCGTGGCCAGCATCGTGTCCACGGTGGCTGGGGCGCTGTATCAGCATTCGTTGGATCGGACGAGTCGTTCGGTCCGGTCGCGGGTCGGGCCGGCCAGGACGGACGATCCGGACGCGCCCTCCGCGGACGACACCGTGTCGGTGCCGGATCGTCCGGTTGCTCGGCGTCCGCGCTGGGTCGTGGCGGTCGCGTTGACCGCGTTGGCCTTCGTCATCGGCATGGGCGCGGTGACGGGTGTCGAACTGCTCAAGAACGGCCCCATTTCGGGCGGTGACAACGGCACCACCGTCGGCAGCCTGTTCGGCCAGCCCACCCAACGCACCACATCGACACCACCGCCGACGACCACTCCGTCAGACCGCGACCACCACCACTGCGCCGCCGACCACCGTGCCGACGACCACGCCGACCACCACCACGGCACCGCACCACGCCCGCCTACCAGCACCACGACCCCGACGACTACCGCGCCGCCCTCGCCGACGACGACAACGCAGCCTTGAGTTCGGCCGCGGCCGCGGCCGGATCGGGTGCTTCGGTGATCGCCCTGACCACCACGATTCGGGTCGCGCCCGCCGCGAGTACGGCCGGCAGCCGGGCCTGGTCGATGCCGCCGATCGCGAACCACGGCCGGTCGGTTCCCAGGCCCGCTGTGTGCTCGACCAGGGGGAGTCCGGGTGCCGGGCGGCCGGGTTTGGTCGGGGTCGGCCAGCACGGGCCGGTGCAGAAGTAGTCCACACCCGGTTCGATGCTGGCCGCGTCCGCTTCGGCGGGTGCGTGGGTCGACCTGCCGATCACCATGTCGTCGCCGACGATCTCGCGGGCCAGTGGGACCGGGAGATCGTCCTGGCCGAGGTGGAGCACGTCGGCGCCGATCGCGACGGCGATGTCGGCCCGGTCGTTCACGGCCAGCAGCGCGCCGTGCCGGGCGCAGGCTTCCGCGATGATCCCGAGTGCCGCAAGTTCGTGCCGGGCCTCCAGCGGTTCGGGTGCCTTGTCGCGCAACTGGATGATGTCCACGCCGCCGGCCAGCGCGGCGTCCACGAACTCGGCCAGGTCGCCCCGGTCCCGGCGGGCGTCCGTGCACAGGTACAGCCGTGCGGCTGCCAACCGCCCTCTGATGTCCGCTGCTGGCACATCGGCCAAGTTACCCGGCGGGCTGAGCTACCGTTGGCGGGAGTGGTCCGCACGGGAGTCCGGAGGAGCCGGGCTGAGAGGGGGCTGGTCAGGCCCCGACCGTCGAACCTGATCCGGATCATGCCGGCGCAGGGAGCGTGCTGATGCAGACGATGCGAACGACAGTGGCGGTGGTGGGTGCCGGCGTGGTCGGCGCCGCGATCGCCGGCCGGTTGGCCCAGGACGGCGCTACCGTCACGCTGCTCGATCCGCACCCGCGTTCTGGCGCGTCGTGGCTGGCAGGCGGCATGCTGGCGCCGGTCACCGAGGCGTGGCCGGGCGAGGAGGCGCTGCTCGCGCTGGGCACGTCGTCGTTACGGCGCTGGCCTGCGTTCGCGGCCGCGTTGGCCGATGCAGGGCACGATCCCGGCCTGCGCACCGAGGGCACGCTGGTAGTGGCCGTCGACAGTGCGGACCGCGCCGAGTTGGCCAACCTGGCCGACTATCTGGCCACCCTGGATCGCAAGGTCGAGCCGCTCACCGGCCGTGAGTTACGGCTCAAGGAGCCGAGTCTTGGTGCGGCAGTGCGCGCCGGGCTGTCGGTACCGGGTGATCTGGCCGTCGACAACCGGCGCTTGCTGGACGCCCTGCTCGCCGTGGCTCTGGCAAGGGGCGTCGAGTTGGTGGCGTCCCGCGCTGTCGTTGTTCGGCCCGGGTTGGTCGAGCTTGCCGATGGTGATCCGGTGCGTGCCGATGTCGTCGTGGTGGCCGCCGGGGCGTGGAGTGGTGCGTTGCATCCGGCGCTGCGGGACGTGATCCGGCCGGTCAAGGGGGAGATCCTGAGGTTGCGGGCCAGGGCGGGGTCGTTGCCGCCGCCGGGGCGGACCGTGCGGGGGCTGGTCGAGGGGCGGCACGTCTACCTGGTGCCGCGCGACGGTGACGGGCTCGTGGTCGGCGCCACCCAGTACGAGGCCGGGTTCGAGCCGGGGCCACGGGTGGGTGGCGTGCGTGACCTGCTCGCCGACGCCGAACGGCTGGTGCCCGGCCTCGCCGACTACGTGCTGGTGGAGGCCGGTGCCGGCTTCCGGCCGGGCACCGCGGACAACCTGCCGGTGGTGCGCTGGCTGGAGCCGGGCGTGCTGGCCGCGACCGGGCACGGCCGCAACGGCATCCTGCTGCTGCCCGGCACCGTGGCCGAGGTGGCCGAGCTGATTCTGGAGGCACGATGAGGGCCGTGGTGAACGGCGAGGAGTGGGAGCTGGCAGACGGGGCGACCGTGGCCGACGTGCTGCGCAGGCTCGGTGCGCCGGCTACGGGTGTCGCCGTGGCGTGCCGGGGCGAGGTCGTGCCGAGGGCGTCCTGGCCGGCGACCCCGGTCCGCGACGGCGACGACATCGAGGTCCTGACCGCAGTGCAGGGAGGCTGACCGTGACACAGGTCGAAGCACGCACCGATCCGCTGGTGATCGCCGGTCGGGAGTTCGGCTCCCGGCTGGTGATGGGCACCGGCGGCGCCACCGGCCTCGCCGTGCTGGAACGCGCGCTGGTCGAGTCGGGCGCCGAGCTGACCACGGTCGCCATGCGCAGGCTCGACACGGGCGGCCCCGGTGTGCTGGACCTGTTGCGCCGCTTGGACATCGCGATCCTGCCCAACACGGCAGGCTGCCGCGGCGCCGCCGACGCCGTGCTCACCGCGCGGCTGGCCAGGGAGGCGCTGGGCACCGACTGGGTGAAACTGGAGGTCGTCGCCGACGACCGGACCCTGCTGCCCGACCCGGTCGAACTGCTCGACGCGGCGGAGCAACTCGTGGACGACGGCTTCACCGTGCTGCCCTACACCAACGACGACCCGGTGACCGCGCTGCGCCTGGAAGAGATCGGTTGCGCCGCCGTGATGCCGCTCGGTTCGCCGATCGGCACCGGGCTGGGCATCCGCAACCCGCACAACATCGAGCTGATCGTGGCGCGGGCCGGTGTGCCGGTGATCCTGGACGCCGGCATCGGCACCGCGTCGGATGCCTGCCTCGCGATGGAACTCGGTTGCGCGGCTGTGCTGTTGGCCACCGCCGTGACCAGGGCGAACGATCCGGTACTGATGGCCGCCGCGATGCGCGACGGTGTCCGGGCCGGCCGTGCCGCCCGGCTGGCGGGCCGGGTGCCGCAGCGGTTCTGGGCGCAGGCGTCCAGCCCGCCGAGGTAACCCGTCATCATGGACAGGTGAGGGCGGACATGGCGGCGGCGGAGACCGACGCGATCGAACACGAGAACACCGCACGGCTGTACCTGGCCGTCGGCCGGCTGACCAGATCGCTGCGACGGATCGGGTCCGGCTCGTCGGAACTCGGCCATGGTGCGGTCTCGGCGCTGTTCACGCTGGTCAACCACGGCTCGATGCGGCTTGGCGACCTGGCGGCCAAGGAGGGCGTCGCACCGCCGACCCTGTCGCGCATCGTGGCCAGCCTGGTGGAGGGCGGCTTCGTCCGCCGCGAGCCGGACCCCAACGACGGCCGCGCCTCCCTGGTCACCGCGACCGACGCCGGCCGGCAGGTCGCGTCCGGCCTGTACTCGATCCGGCTGCGCGAGCTGCAACGACGCCTCGACCGCCTGACCGCGGACCAGATCCGCCTGCTGGTAGCCGCGCTGCCGGCCCTGGAGGTCGTCGCGGAGGAGGACGCCCCCGATGAAGCCGGCTAGATCGGGTCGGCGCCGGCCAGGCGCCAGAACGGGGATACCGGGCCGACGCCCGCGCCGAGCGGGTAGGCGTCGCGGACCGAGTTGGTGACGAAGCGTTTGCCGAAGCGGACCGCCGCCGGGACCGGGGCGCCGCTGGCCAGTGCGGCCGTGATCGCCGCCGCCATGGTGTCGCCGCCGCCGTGGGTGTGGGGGGTGTCGAAGCGCGGGCCGGGTAGTTCGATGAAGTTCGTGCCGTCGTAGAGCAGGTCTACGCAGTCCGGGTCCTTGGTCAGGTGGCCTGCCTTGATCAGGGTCCACGCCGGACCGAAGGCGTGCATGGCTTCGGCCGCCGCCGGCAGTTGGCCGCGGTCGCGGACGTCGATGCCGGTGAGCAGGCGCACCTCGTCGAGGTTCGGGGTGACCAGGGTGGCGCGCGGGAACAGTTCGTTGCGCAACGCGTCCAATGCCTTGTCGTGCAACAGTTGGTCGCCGTGCATCGAGGCGGCCACCGGGTCGACCACGAACGGGGTGGCGTGTGCGCGGCCGATGCCGACCCGGTCGCACGCCGCCGCGACGGCCTCGATGATCTCCCGGCTGGCCAGCATGCCGGTCTTCGCGGCGCCCACCCCGATGTCGTTCGCCACGGCCTCGATCTGCGCTGCGACGACGTCCGGCGGGATCTCCACGAAACCGCTGACGCCCAACGTGTTCTGCACCGTGACGGCCGTCACCGCGGTCATGCCGTGCACGCCGCACGCGAAGAACGTGCGCAGGTCGGCCTGTAAGCCCGCACCGCCGCCGGAGTCCGAGCCGGCGATGGTGAGCGTGGTCGTGACCACAGTGGACTCCTGTTCCCGCCGGCAGTCGGCGGCGCCCCGGCTGATTCCGAGGTTAGCGATCGCGCTCGTCCGGTGCCAACCGCCGGTTCGTCGTAACGTTTGTCCATGTCGGATCTGCCGCGGTTCGCACACGGCGGGCGACGGGTGCGTCGGCCCGTCGCCGTGCGGCCCTGCGCGGGCTGCGGCGAACTCGCCGGCCGCGGCTATCCGGCGTGCCAGGACTGCGCCGCGGCCGTGGACACGTTCTGGCTGGCCGACTGGACCGCCCTGCTGGCCGGGCGCCAACTGGCCGAGGCCGACCTGGTCGAGCACGTCGTCGCGGCGGACGTCGGCGCCTACCCGTGGACGTGCGTCGACTGGGCGATGTCCGCCATCGAGTGCCCGTCGTGCGCCGCACCGCTGGGCACCGGCCCGATCGGCTGCGTCCTGTGCCACATCGCCGACGAGACCCGCTGGATGTGGGAGCACACGGCCCCACCCGGCTCGATCACCCCGAACGAGCACGCCCTGCGCGAGGCCCGCGTCGTGCTGCGCGCCCCCCACCGCCACCGCGCCACCGTGGTCCTCACCTGGCGCCTGTCCCTACCGTTCCTGCTGACCGGCGAGGTCGACGGCGCGGCCCGCGCACCCTGGATCAAGGCCTACCTACGCGCCGGCCGCTACGACGAACTCGCCGCCGCCGGCACCTACACCCAACTGGCTGGAACACCAGAACTTCCGTGGCGCTGACCGACAGCGATGGCCGGCGTGCCGGTACTTGGAACCGAGACAGGAGGTGATCCGATGAGTGCCGAAGCGAGCACCATGGGTATGCCCTACGGCGGCTGGGCCGCCTTCTTACGGTATGGCAGGAACTGGACGTGCCAGATGGTGGCGTGCCGAGATCGTAGGAATACGGGATCAACCTGACACCGCCGCCGGGCAACGGCCACAATCGGATCGTCGACGTCGTGAACCAGGCGCTGGTGCGGATCACTCCGCGCGACTGGGGGCTGTACCAGAAGCTCGGGGTGTCGATCCCGTTGCGGGCCAGGTTGTTCGTCCCTGACTTCGTGATCGTGCCGAGGGATGAATTCGACGGCATGCCTGACAACGAGCCGGTGCCGGCCGATGAGCACTGCTGGTCGCCGAGATCACCTTCAGAACGCCGACACGGATCGCAAGGCCAAGCGCTGGAGCTATGCCCACGCCGGTGTGCCGCTCTACCTGCTCATCGATCGCTTCGACGAGGACGGGCCCGCTGTCACGTTGTTCTCCGATCCGGTGGACGGGCACTACCAGCACCTGGTCCGCATTCCGTTCGGCGAGAAGATCAGCCTGCCCGAGCCGTTCGCCATCGACCTGGACACGGGCGGCTTCTAGGCTGGGCGCGTGTCAGACACCCCAGGAGCTTTGATGTCAAGCGGCGAGGTGTTGGTAGCGGTGTGACCAGGCGGTCGCTGGGTCGTAGCGGGTGCTGGTTTTGAGGCAGCCGTGCAGGATGCCGACCAGGCGGTTACCGATCTGCCGGAGGGCGGCGTTGTGGCCGATCTCGCGGGCACGGAGCTCGTCGTAGTAGGCACGGGCGCCGGGGTCATGCAGGATCGCCGCGCCGGCCTGCATGTGCAGGGCGTCCACTAGTCGGTCATTGTGGACGAAGCGGGCGTGCACGGTCTTGGACTTGCCGGACTGGCGGGTGATCGGTGCGGTGCCGGCGTAGTTCTTGCGGGACTTGGCATCGGCGTAGCGACCAGGTGCGTCGCCGAACTCTGCGAGCACCCGGGCGCCGAGGATGATCCCCATGCCTGGCTGGCTGAGGTAGACCTCAGCGGCCGGGTGCTGGCCAAAATGCGAGCCGACCTGGTCCTGCAAAGTCTTGATCTCGGTGTTGAGGGTCCGTAGAACCGCGACCGTCGCGCGGACGGTGGCCGCGTACGCGGTGGCGACGATCTCGGCTTGGCCCAGATGCTCGGCGCGCAGCACGTTCTGGATCGCGGCGGCCTTGCCGGGGACGTCACGGCGACGGGCCTTCTTCAGGGCGGCGCTGATCTGGGCGAGGGTGAGCTTGGCCGCGGTGGCCGGGGTGGGTGCTTTGGCCAACAACTCCAAGGTGTCGGCCCCGGTCAGTGTCAGCGGCTTGTAGGCATCCAGGGCCGCGGGGAAGTAGTCGCGCAGCGCCGCCCGCAGCCGCAGCGTGTGGCGGGTTCGCTCCCAGATCAACGTCTGGTGGGCGCGGGCCACGACCTTGACCGCCTCAGCGATGTCGGAGTCAGCGGCGACCTGACGCAACTGATGGCGACGGGTCCGCACCATGTCGGCCAGGGTGTGCGCGTCGGCTTTGTCGCTCTTGGCGCCGGACAACGAGATCAACTCGCGATGCCGGGCGGCCTGCTTGGGGTTCACCCCGTATACCTGGTAACCGGCCGCGACCAGTGCCCGCACCCACGGCCCCCGGTCGGTCTCGATGCACACCAGTACCTGCGAGGGATCAGCATCCTCGGGCAGGAAGGTGGCGATCAGCTCATGCAGGCGGGCCATCCCGTCCACGCCCTCGGGTAGCCGGGCCGTGCGCATCGCCCGGCCGTGCTCGTCCTGCACCTCCACATCGTGATGATCTTCAGCCCAGTCGTCTCCGACGAACAACATCCCGCTCTCTCCGCTCTGCCATGGTCGAACATCAGCAGCCCGCGGGAGAATCCAGCGCCCTAATGGACCAGTGCTCACGCCACGGGATCAGCGGGCACGACACCCCATCAGCCGTCTATCTCCCGACCACCGGCGAGGGCACGTTCTGACACCAGGACTCGACATCGATCCAGGCGATGAGAGTGCTCACTCGCCGGCGGCTACCGGGCACCGAGTCTGCCAGCGGCTGACCCGACAGCTCCCATTAGGCGAACGGGTCCGGGGCCGTCGCCGGGTCCCACTCCAGCCCGGGCACGCCCCAGCCGTGCTCTCGCAACATGCGCTTGGCCTCCCGGACGTGCCGGCCGACGAGGCGGTCCAGGTAGAGCAGGCCGTTGAGGTGGTCGGTCTCGTGCTGGAAGCAGCGGGCCACGAAACCGGTGCCCTCGGCGGTCATCGGGTTGCCGTCGGCGTCGAAACCGGTGACCTTGGCCCAGTTGGCGCGGCCGGTGGGGAACGACTCGCCGGGGACCGAGAGGCAGCCTTCCCAGTCGTCGTCCGGGTCCGGCATGGTTTCCGGTACTTCGTCGGTCACGATGGTGGGGTTGACGATGGCACCGCGTTGGCGGCCGTTCTCGTCGGCGACGTCGTAGACGAACACGCGCAGGTCGACGCCGATCTGGTTGGCCGCGAGACCGGCGCCGTTGGCCGCCGTGTTGGTCTCGAACAGGTCGTCGACCAGGGTGCGCAGGTCGTCGTCGAAGCTGGTCACCAGCCGGGTGGGCGTGTGCAGTACCGGATCTCCGACGATCCGGATCGGGTGAATCGCCATGGTGCAGACACTAAGGGGCACCATCGCGGGACGCGCCGGCAGATCGACACCACCGGTCCGGCGGCCCATGGTCTAATTGCCCCAGGGGAATCACACCGGTGTGATTGTGGCCGACCTGACATCCCCGACCGCGAGCGAGGAGCCAGATGGACGCCGCTGAGGCCCTGACACCGGCCGAACCGCCGGCACGTGGTCTGACAGCACGCGAGCACGAGATCCTGGCCTTCGAGCGCCAGTGGTGGAAGTACGCCGGCGCCAAGGAGCAGGCCATCCGCGAGCTGTTCGACATGTCGCCGACCCGCTACTACCAACTGCTCAACAACCTGCTGGAGAAGCCGGAAGCGATCGAGGCCGACCCGATGCTGATCAAACGCCTCCGCCGCCAGCGGTCGGTCCGGCTGCGCAGCCGCGCGGCCCGCCGCCTCGGTTTCGATCCGCGGTGATCGGCCGATGAGCATGCAGGGTTCGCGCCCGGTCCGCACGGCGGGCTTCGTGTTGATCGGGGTCGCGGTCGTCGCGATCGGGCTCGGGGTGTTCGCGTTGTCCGGCAACGGTTCCGGCCAGGCAGCCGCCGGTCGCCCGCCGGTGACGACGACGCAGACCGCCACGAAACCGCCGACCACCACGACCCACCCGACGACCACGACACCGTCGTTCCCGTCCGGCCAGACCACCACGGTCGCGCCGCCGCCCACGACCACGCCCGCCAACCCGCTGCAGGGCGTGCCGGTGCGCGTCTACAACAACAGCAGGATCCAAGGCCTCGCCATGACCGCGGCGCAGGACTTCCGCAACGCCGGGTTCAACGTGGTGCTGGTGGGCAGCTACCCGCAGGGCATCCTGCCGCACAGCACGGCGTTCTTCTCGTCGGCGCCCGGCGAGCAGGCGATCGCCACCCAACTGGCGCACGAGTTCAACATGCAGGTACAGCCACGATTCCCGGGCATCGCGTTCGCCAGCCCCGGCGTGATCGTGATCGTCACGAAGGACTTCCAGGCCGGGAAGTAGCCCGGTTGTCCGCGTAGGCCGCCAGATCGGCTAGTTGTGCCTTATCCAGCGACGGGTGCACCGCCAGCCGTGCCGCGGCCAGGTGCGCCGCGGTGACCTCGGTGGCGTCCAGCGACTCACGCATCGCGGTCAGTGCCGCCTCGCGGACCAGCGCGGCGCAGTCGGCGGCCGAGTAGCCGTCCAGGCCCGCGGCCAGTTCGGCCAGGTCGACGTCATCGGCCAGGGGGGTGTTGCGGGCCGACGAGCGCAGGATCGCGGTGCGGGCGCCCTCGTCCGGCGGCGGCACGTAGATCAGGCGTTCCAGCCGGCCGGGCCGCAGCAGGGCGGGATCGACCAGTTCTGGGCGGTTCGTCGCGCCGAGCACCACGACGTCGCGCATCGGCTGCACGCCGTCGAGTTCGGTGAGCAGCGCGGCGACCACGCGGTCGGCGACACCCGCGTCGCCGGACGATCCCCTGCGTGGCGCCAGCGCGTCCACCTCGTCCAGGAACACCAGTGTCGGCGCGGCCTGCCTGGCCCTTGTGAACAGTTCGCGCACGGCCCGTTCCGACTCGCCGACCCACTTGTCCATCAGCTCGGCGCCCTTCACCGACAGCACGTTCAGCCGACCGGAACCGGCAAGGGCGCGTACCAGAAACGTCTTGCCGCAGCCGGGCGGCCCGTACAGCAGGACACCGCGCGGCGGCGCGATGCCAAGCCGGTCGAACGAGTCCGGATACTGCAACGGCCACAACAGGGTTTCGGTCAGCGACTGTTTCACATCGGCCATGTCACCGACGTCGTCCAGCGTCAGCCCGCCGGTATGAATTGTGTCCGAAGTGGACATCGAGACCGGGCGCACCGTTTCCAGCGCTCCCAACAGGTCCTGCTGCCCGATCCGCGGCTCGTCGGCGTCGCGTTGTCGGATGGCCGCGCGGACGGCGGCCTCCCGGCAGAGCGCGCCCAGATCGGCGACGACGAAGCCGGGTGTGCGCTCGGCCACCGCACCGAAGTCCACATCGGACTCGACCGGCACCCTGCGCAGCAGGACGCGCAGCAGTTCGACGCGCGCCACGGCATCCGGTGCCGGCAGGGTCAGCTCGCGGTCCACCAGGTCCGGGTCCCGCAGCCGGTGGTCCACCGAGCCGGAGTGCGACGACGTGCACACGAGTGCCACGAGCGGCGCGCGCACCGCCGCCCGCAGCGTGTCCAGCACGACGGTGGACACCGGCTGTGGGTTGGTGGCCGGCAGCAGCACGTCGATGTCGGTCAGCAGCAGCACCGAGGGCGTGCCGTCCGCCGTGGCCGCGATCGCGCCGGCCACGGCGGCTTGCACCGCGGTGGCCGCCGCGTTCGCCTCGAGCGCGCTCACGCCGGGCGCGGCCAGTTCGATCAGGGCGGCGCCGACGGCACTCGTCACGGCCCGCACCAGCGTGCTCTTGCCGACGCCTTCCGGGCCGCTGACCAGCGCGCCCAGCCGCGCGGGCGAGCCGAGCCTGCGCAGGAGTTCCGGCCGCCGGAAGGTCAGCTCGAACCATTCGGTCAGTCGCCGCACGGCCTCGGCCGCGCCGACCAGGTCGGTCACCGGCGGCACCGGCACCGGTTCGATCGCGGGCAGTTCGACCCGGGTCGGCGGTGGCGGTTCGGTCGGGGCGGTTCGGCCGTCCCGCCAGTGGAACACCGACGAAGGGCCGACGGCGACCGGCCCGGCCGGTTCGGTGTCACTGATGGTGATCAGCTCGCTCGTCCACGCCATGCCGATCACATTGGACAGCAGCCGCCGCACGCCGGTCACGTCCGAACCCGGCGCGGGCGCGAGATCCTGCGGCAGCAGGGAAACCGCGTCGCCGGTGGTGATCACCTTGCCGATCAGCGCCAGCCGCACCATGTCCGGCGCCAGCAGCGCCTGGACCAGCCGCGAGCCCGCCACGGTCACCGAGCGGGCCGCCGCGACCTCGACCGGTGCCACCACGATCTCGGCGCCCTCGGTGACGCCCACATTGGACATGGTGACGTCGTCGACGAGCACGATCCCGGGCGCGCTGGCCCGGTCCGCGGCTGCGGCCAGCGCCGAACTCACCCTGGCGCCGGTCAGCCGCACCGCGTCCCAGGCCCGCAACCCGAGCGCGTCGAGCACCTCGGGGTGCAGCCGCACCAGACCACGCCGGGTATCCAGCGCGGACGGCGACAGTCGAGCGGTCAACGAGATCTGCGGCGCGGACACAAGTCCACCCTAGGGCAACCTCAGTTGCGCTGGCGGTCGCTCGACTCGCCCGGCCGGGCCTGGCCAACGCGGCGCAGGCCAACCCGGCGCAGGCCCATCCGCCGCCAGCCGCGCCGGGTCAGCCCGGGTGCCGGCACCGGCCGCAGGCCCGGCTCCATCGGCAGCATCAGCGGCCCGGTCGGCACGGCGTCCCGTCGTGGGCGGCCGACCGCCCGCCGGGCCGCACCGGCGACCCGGCGCAGCGGCGGGCGCAGGCCGAGGCGACGCGCGGTGCCGGCCCGCCGGATCGCCCTGCGTTCGCGCGGCGGCACGGCCCACGCCTCCGGGTGCCCGGCCAGCCAGTGGTACCGGCGCCAGGCGAACGGAATGTGCGCGAGGTAGACCAGCATCGCGACCACCAGGGTGCCAAGCGGGAACGTGATGATCGCGGCCGCGAGCAGGCCGACCAGCACCAGCATCGGCGCGACCGCCTTGGCCGGCACCCGCACGGTCTTCGCGGACAGCGTCGGAATCCGGCTGATCAGCAGCGCGGCCACCGCGACGATCCAGATGGTCACCGCGGCCCGCGACGACCACCAGCCGGTGCCGACCTGTTCGAACAGCCCGAGCGGCAGCATGGCCAGCAGCCCACCGGCCGGCGCCGGCACGCCGACGAAGAACTCCTTGGCGTAGGGCGGCTGGTCGGCGTCGTCGAGCAACGTGTTGAACCGGGCGAGTCGCAGCACCATGCACACGGCGAAGACCAGCGCGACCACCCAGCCGGCCCGGTACTCGTGCAGCCGCCAGACGAAGATCACCAGTGCCGGCGCGACACCGAACGCGATCGCGTCGGACAGCGAGTCCAGTTCGGCGCCCATCCTGCTGGTCGCGTCGAGCAGCCGGGCGATCCGGCCGTCCAGGCTGTCGAACACCGCAGCGAGCCCGACCGCCGCGATGGCCAGCTGGTAGTAGCCGCTCAACGCGAACTGCACCGCGGACAGGCCGGAACACAGGGCCAGCACGGTGATCGCGTTGGGCAGCACCCGAACCCCGGGCGTGGTCCTATTCGGCACGGCCGGGCCCGGTCGGCAGTTCGGCCAGCACGGTCTCGCCGCCGATGGTGTGCTGGCCCGCCTCGATCCGCACCCGGCTGCCCAGCGGCAGGTAGGTGTCCACCCGCGAGCCGAACCGGATCAGGCCGTAGGTGGCACCGGCCACGGCCTTGTCGCCATCGGCGACAGAGCACACGATCCGGCGGGCGACCAGCCCGGCGATCTGGACCACGACGACGTCCTGGCCGGCCGGGGTGACCAGCCACATCGAGTTGCGTTCGTTGTCCTCGCTCGCCTTGTCCAGGTCGGCGGACAGGAACTTGCCGGGCCGGTAGTGGATCGCGCGGATCTCGCCGTCGGTCGGCAGCCGCTGCACGTGCACGTCGAACACGGACAGGAACACGCTGATCCGGACCATCGGCGCGGTTCCGATGCCCAGTTCGGCCGGCGGCGCCGCCTCGACGATCCGTGCCACCGTGCCGTCGGCAGGCGCGACCACGATGCCGGGCTGGCGCGGCGTGACCCGGCGTGGCTCACGGAAGAACCAGGCGCACCAGGCGGTCAGCAGGCCGGCCGGCAGGCCGAGCGGCCGCCACAGCCTGCGCAGCAGGATCGTGCCGATGGCCGCGGCCGCCACGATCGGCCTGCCGGCGGGATGCATCGGCGGCACCGTCTGCCTGGCCAGCGCGACCAGGTGGGCGACGGGGCCGGCGGAATGGGGATCTGCGTCGGCGAGTTGATCGTCGTCGGTCATGGTCCTTGCCAGTCAGGGGTCGCGAACGGCGTCACGCTACGCCGTGACACCGGCGGGGCGTGCACCCCCCGACGGCGCACGCCTCCGCCGGTGTCCCGCTCGTGCCCAGTGTAATTCGCCTCACAGCGGAGCCTGGCAAGCATACCGTTGACATCCGGACACCATCCGTGATCACGGCTGCTCAGCCGGCCAGCTCGGTCAGCGGAATCACTTCGACTTCGCCGCCGGCACGGATCTCGGTCGTCTCCTCTGGCACCACGAACAGGCAGTTCGCCTTGGACAGCGAGGCGAGCAGGTGCGACCCGGGGCCGCCGACCGGGCCGACCACACCCTCGTCCGGCCGGTACCAGCCACGCCGGTACTGCCGCCGGCCGGCCGGCCCGGTGACGTCGGCGAGCAGCGTTGCGCGCGGCCGCGACCGGTCCGCCAGCCGGTGACCGGCCGCGACCAGCAGCGCGGGCCGGACGAAGATCTCGAACGAGATGGCCGCGCTCACCGGGTTGCCGGGCAGCGTCACCACCGGCACGCCGCGGTACCGCCCGGCCCCCTGCGGCCCGCCGGGCTGCATGGCCACCCGGTAGAAGGTGACGCCCTGGCCGCTCAGCGCGTCCTTGACCACCTCGTACGCGCCCGCGCTCACCCCGCCGGACGTGATCACCAGGTCGGCGCCCGCCACCCGCGCGGCCAGCGCGGCGTGGAACTGCTCGACGTCGTCTGGCACGAACCGCAGCAGCTCCGGCTCGCCGCCGACCGAACGCACCGCGGCGGCCAGCATCGTCCCGTTGGACTCGTAGATCTGCCCCGGCCGCAGCGGTTGCCCCGGCGCGACCAGCTCGGAACCCGTGGACAGCACCAGGACCCGAGGGCGCCGGTACACCGGCAGGGTCGGCGCGCCGGTCGCCGACGCGAGCCCGAGTTGGAACGGACCGAGCGCGGCGCCCGCCGCGAGCACGACCTCGCCCGCTTCGACGTCCTCGCCCGCGCGTCTCAGGTGCGTGCCGGCGCTCACCTCGGCATGCAGGCGGACCCGGGTGGTGCCGGCGTCGGTCAGCTCGACCTGCGCCACGGCGTCCGCGCCGGGCGGCAGCGGCGCGCCGGTCATGATCCGGTGCGCCGTGCCCGCCACCAACGGCACCACGTCGAGCCGGCCGGCCGGGATGTCCTCGACCACCGGCAGTTCGACCGGCGTTTCCCGGCTCGCGCCGGCCAGGTCGACGGCGCGCACCGCGTAGCCGTCCATCGCGGAGTTGTCGAAGGGCGGCAACGGAATCGGCGTACTCAGGTCCCGCGCCAACACCATGCCGAGGCAGTCATCGGTAGGCAGTTCGACGACGGGCAGCATGCCGACCAGTTCGGCCACCCGTGCCTGGTGTTCCTCGACCGAGACCAGCGTGCGTTGGGCAGACATGTGGGACATCCTCACACCACCTGCCGCACGACTCGCGACATGCCACACTGCCCACCGGGAACGTCGGCGGGACTGATCGGGGAGGGGGCGACACGTGCAGGTCCGCACGCGGCACACGCCCACGTTCGGGGTGGCACGACTGTTGCTCGCGCCCAACGAGTCCGTGCAGACGGCCGCGGGCGCGCTGGTGGCCAGCAGCTACGGCGTCGGCATCGAACGGGCGGGCGCCACGGTGTTCCGGCCGCTGTCGCGGTCGTGGCGGGACGCCGAGGTGTGCACGGCGCCGGCAGAGGGCGGCTGGCTGGACGTGGCCCCGAGCCTGCCCGGTGACCTGCACATCCTCGACCTGGACGGCGCGGCGGGCTGGTGCTTCGCCAGGGACGCGTGGGTGGCCGCGGCCGGCACCGTCGGGCTGGCCACCGGGTGGGCCGGCTTCGGCGCGATGTTCGGCGGTGACGTCGGTTTCCTCGCCTACGCGGAGGGTTCCGGTCCGCTGGTGCTGGCCTGTTTCGGCGCGTTGGACCTGGTCACGCTGGCGCCCGGCGAATTGGTCACCGTCGATCCCGGGCACGTCGTCGCGTATCCGGAGACCGTGCCGTGTCGGCTGCGTGCCGCGCACGCGTCGACCGACCAGTCCATCCGCACCGGCGCGGGCCTTGTGCTCGACTTCGCCGGGCCGGGGCAACTCGTCACGCAGACGAGGGGACCGCGCGCGATGGCCAACTGGCTTGCCGCACACCCACCTGCCAGCCGCTGAGCGAAGTGCCGGAACGACAACGTTAGGCTCCGTACGTGTCGGAGGACCTCACCGGGCGTCGCATCGGTCATTACCGCATCGACAGTGTGCTGGGCCGCGGCGGGATGAGCGTCATGTACCGGGCGACGGACGTCCGGCTCGGCCGCAAGGTCGCGCTGAAGGTGATGGGCGAGAACCTGACCGGGGACAACGAGTTCCGGGAACGGTTCGTCGACGAGGCACGCAACACGTCCGCCATCGACCACGCGAACGTCGTGCCGCTGTACGACTTCGGCGAGGTCAACGGCCTGCTGTTCATCGCGATGCGGCTGGTCGACGGCGCCGACCTCGCCAACCTGATCAAGGACGGTCCGCTGTCCCCGGCCCGCACGCTGGCGCTGCTGGCCCAGGTCGCTGAGGCACTGGACAACCTGCACGAAAATGGTCTGGTCCATCTGGACGTGAAGCCCGCCAACGTCCTCGTCACCACGCGCGAGTCCGCGAGCGAGCACGTCTACCTCGCCGACTTCGGCCTGACGCGGCGTGGTGCCACCGGGCACCGCACCCGCAGCGGCGACTTCCTCGGCTCGCCCACCTACGCCGCGCCGGAGCACCTGCGCGGCGAGCCGGTGGACGGCCGGACCGACGAGTACGCGCTGGCGTGCGTGCTGTTCGCCTGCCTGACCGGGCGGCCACCGTTCCAGGGCCAGGTGCCCGACGTGATCGCGGGCCACCTGAGCCGCGAGGCGCCGTCGGTCACCGGACTGGTCGCGCTGCCGGGGTCCATCGACAAGGTGATCCGGACCGGCATGGCCAAGGAACCGGACGGCCGCTATCCGGACTGCCGGTCGCTGATCGCCGCGGCCCGCTCCGCGCTGGCCGCGGTCGCCCGGCCCAGCGTGCCGCCGGACCGGGCCAGGCCCGTCCAGCCGACCAGCGGCCCGATCCCGGTGCAGCAGCCGATGCGCCCGCAGGCCAACCAGCCGCGCCCGCCCGGTCCCGGCTACCCGGCGCGCGGCTATCCGGTGCCCGCCGCCCGGCCCGGCATGCCCCAACAGGGTGTTCCCCAACCGGGTGGTCTGCCGCCGGTGACCGGCGAGCCGATGCGCCTGCGCCCGCCCACCCCCGCCGGTGCCAGCGCGTTCACCCCGGAGCGTGGCCTGCTGTCCCGGTGGGGGGTGCCGATCCTGGTCGGCGTTGCCGCGATCGTGGTGATCGTCGTGCTGATCATCGCGTTCACCAACAACAGCGGCGGCTCCAGTGGCAGCGGCAGCCCCGGCCGGACCGGTTCGAACAGCGCGCTGCCCACCGTCCGGGTCGGTTCCGGCGGCGGCAACAACCAGGGCGACCTGCCCACGACGTTCCCTGGGCAGTCCGGCCCGTAGGCAGTGGATGACCTGCTGTTCTTGCACTCGGGGGCGGAGAGTGCTAAACACGGTTTTGGCACTCGGACCCCCTGAGTGCCAGGCATGCCCGCACCGCGGGCGTGTCGTGAGGTCGGGACGGTGAGGCTGGATCGGAACCCCGGTCCGGTCGTCCGTCGCGGGCACCGAGCCTGGCCGAGCCACGTGTCCTGTCATGGCAGTCCGTCGCGCGAGCGGCGGAGCTGGCCATGGTGTGCAATCGGAGGACCACCAAGCAATGGCCAAGATGATCGCGTTCGACGAGGACGCCCGCCGCGGTCTCGAGCGTGGCATGAACATCCTCGCGGACACCGTGAAGGTGACGCTCGGCCCGCGGGGCCGCAATGTCGTGCTGGAGAAGAAGTGGGGCGCGCCGACCATCACGAATGACGGCGTGTCCATCGCCAAGGAGATCGAGCTCGAGGACCCGTGGGAGAAGATCGGGGCCGAGCTGGTCAAGGAAGTAGCCAAGAAGACCGACGACGTCGCGGGTGACGGCACCACCACCGCGACCGTGCTGGCCCAGGCCCTTGTCCGCGAGGGTCTGCGCAACGTCGCCGCCGGTGCCAACCCCATGGCGCTGAAGCTGGGTATCGAGAAGGCCACCGAGGCCGTCGCAGAGCAGCTGCTCAAGACCGCCAAGGAGGTCGAGACCAAGGAGCAGATCGCGGCCACCGCCTCGATCTCGGCCGCGGACTCGACCATCGGCGAGCTGATCGCCGAGGCGATGGACAAGGTCGGCAAGGAAGGCGTCATCACCGTCGAGGAGAGCCAGACCCTGGGTCTTGAGCTGGAGCTCACCGAGGGCATGCGCTTCGACAAGGGCTTCCTGTCCGGTTACTTCGTGACCGACCCGGACCGTCAGGAGGCTGTGCTGGAGGACCCGTACATCCTGCTGTACGGCTCCAAGATCGCCACCGTGAAGGACCTGTTGCCGCTGCTGGAGAAGGTCATGCAGGCCGGCAAGCCGCTGCTGATCATCTCCGAGGACGTCGAGGGCGAGGCCCTGGCGACCCTGGTGGTCAACAAGATCCGCGGCACGTTCAAGTCCGTCGCGGTGAAGGCCCCCGGTTTCGGTGACCGCCGCAAGGCGATGCTGCAGGACATGGCCATCCTCACCGGTGGCACCCTGATCAGCGAGGACGTGGGCCTCAAGCTGGACAGCGCCGACCTGTCGCTGTTGGGTCGGGCCCGCAAGGTCGTGGTGACCAAGGACGAGACGACGATCGTCGAGGGTGCCGGGGACGCCGACCAGATCCAGGGTCGGGTCAACCAGATCCGCGCGGAGATCGACAAGAGCGACTCGGACTACGACCGGGAGAAGCTGCAGGAGCGGCTGGCGAAGCTGGCCGGTGGCGTCGCGGTGATCAAGGCCGGTGCCGCCACCGAGGTCGAGCTCAAGGAGCGCAAGCACCGCATCGAGGACGCGGTGCGCAACGCGAAGGCCGCCGTGGAGGAGGGCATCGTCGCCGGTGGTGGCGTGGCCCTGCTGCAGGCCGCGAAGGACGCGTTCGGTGGGCTGGGCCTGGAGGGTGACGAGGCCACCGGCGCGAACATCGTGCGGGTCGCGTTGGAGGCGCCGCTCAAGCAGATCGCGATCAACGCCGGTCTCGAGGGTGGCGTCGTGGCGGAGAAGGTCAAGAACCTGCCCGCCGGTCACGGTCTGAACGCGGCGACCGGGGAGTACGTCGACCTGATCAAGGCCGGCATCATCGACCCGGCCAAGGTGACCCGCTCGGCGCTGCAGAACGCGGCGTCCATCGCGGCGCTGTTCCTGACCACCGAAGCCGTGGTCGCCGACAAGCCGGAGAAGACCCCGGCCGCCCCCGCCGGTCCCGGCGGCGGCGACATGGACTTCTGATCGACCGGTTTCCGCTCGACTGATTTCCGTAAGGCCTCGCGGGCCCGGACACTTCGGTGTCCGGGCCCGCGGTGCGTTTCGGTACGGTTCCGCCGTTCGGGCGAACGAGTTGTACACGGCTGTGGATACAACTGTGGGTATCGGTGTGCTTGCGGAGCACCACTGATCGGTCCGACGTACTGCTTGGCTGATCACCTTCGCCCGTTCAGCGCAGTTTGGTGACCTCTCGTCGATGTCCGACCTCACCCGGTTGTTACCTACCCGGATTCTGATGACGGGGACAGGCACACAACGAGGGGAGCCGACCGAATGGGGATCCTGGACGGGAAGGCCATCGTGGTCACGGGGGCCGGCCGGGGGTTGGGCGAGGCGTACGCCATGCACGCCGCGCAGGCCGGGGCCAGGCTGGTGGTCAACGACGTGGACGACGACTTCGCGGAGCGAACCGCAGCGCACATCCGCGACTACGGTGGCGAGGCCGTCGCCAGCACGCACAACGTGGCCGACCCGGCCGAGGCCGCCGCGATCATCGACTACTGCATCGACACGTACGGCCAGCTCGACGGGCTGGTGAACAACGCGGGCGTGAACTACGACGTGCAACCGTGGGACGACAGCCCCGACCGGATGCGCGAGCTGTTCGAGATCAACGTCTTCGGCACCTTCAACTGCGGCATCGCCGCGATCCGGGCCATGCGGGACGCCGGTGTCGCGGGCTCGATCGTGAACATCGCGTCCGGCGCGCTGCTGGGCCAGCGTCAACTGGCCGCGTACGCCGCCAGCAAGGGCGCCGTGGCGTCGCTGACCTACTCGTGGGCGCTGGACCTGGACACGCTGGGCATCCGCGTCAACGCGGTCTGCCCGGTCGCGCACACCAGGATGGTCTGGACGTCCGAGCGCAGCCTGCGCGCCACCCCGCCGGAGCGGACCCCGAGCAAGGTCGCCCCGCTCGTGCTGTTCCTGCTGTCCGACCGCTCCGACGGCATCACCGGCCAACTCATCCGCTGCAACGGCAGGGACCTGCACGTGGTCGGCCAGCCGTACTTCAAGCAGCCGATCCTGACCAGCGAGAACTGGGACACCGCAAGCGTCGAGCGGGCGTTCAACGACGTGCTCCAGGCCCACCTCGAGCCGTTCGGCCTTGAGAAGCGGATGCCACCCCTCCTGCACGAACTGCTCACACCAAGCCGCAGCGCGTAGATCTCGGTGGCGCCGGCAGGAGCGCCACCGACCGGCCCGGCCCGGGTGCCGCCTTTGGGGGAGGACACCCGGGCTGGGCGCGCGCAGCGCGCCCGTACCTTGCCGCTCTTCAGCTGACGCCCGCTGCCCGCAACTCGGTGCTCTTCATTCCGGCAGGCAGCGGCCGCCTTACGCCGTCGTCTGGTCTGGGGTTGTTTCCTCGGGCACGAGGATCCAACAGGCCAGGTAGACCACCGCGCCAGCGCCGAAGCCGAACAGGGTGGCCGCCACCAACAGCACGCGCAGCAGCGCGGTGTCGATGCCGAGTTGTTTCGCGGCACCACCGCAGACCCCGGCGACCATCCGGTCGCTGGTGCTCCTGCGGAAGGTGCGGATCTGGGTTGCCGTGTCGTCGCTCATGGATCCAGGTTCGCGCCTTGCGGACCCGTCGGCATCGGGGTCGGACCCTGGCTTGCCCCGGAGACCGACCCGGAGTGGTCCTAAGCTGCCAGCATGGCATCGATGGTCGACGTGACCGGTCCGGAGGAGTTGGCGGCCCGGCTGGACCGGGTCGGCTATCTCGCCGACCGCGGCCTCGCCACCGCCGCGTTCCTGGCAGTGCGGATGGGCCGCCCGCTGTTCTGCGAGGGCGAGCCGGGCACCGGCAAGACGGCGCTCGCGCTGGCCCTGGCCAAGGCGCTGGCGCTGCCCCTGATCCGGTTGCAGTGCCACGAGGGCATCGACGCCGCCCAGGCCCTTTACGACTGGGACTTCCCACGCCAGTTGCTGCACCTGCGCACCCTTGAGGCGTTGCCGGACCAGGGTTTGGACGCCGAAGCCGTCGAGGCTTCGCTGTACTCCACCCGGTTCCTGCTGGCCCGGCCGCTGCTGCGGGCACTGCGCGAGTCACCGTGCGTGCTGCTGGTGGACGAGGTGGACCGCGCGGACGACGAGTTCGAGGCGTTCCTGCTCGAGGTGCTCGGCGAGAACGCGGTGACCATTCCCGAACTGGGCGAGATCCGGGCCGAGGTGCCGCCACTGGTGGTGCTGACGTCCAACCGGACCCGCGAGGTGCACGACGCGCTGAAACGCCGTTGCCTGTACCACTGGCTGGCGCACCCGGACCTGGCCCGTGAGGTCGCGATCCTGTCCCGCAGGCTGCCCGGTATCGACGAACGGCTGGCGGTCGCGGTGTCGTCCGCGGTGCGGCGGCTGCGGGACCTGGAACTGCTGAAGCCGCCCGGCGTGGCCGAGGCGCTGGACTGGGCGGGCGCGCTGCTCGCGCTGGGCTGCGCCGAACTGGACGCCGAGTCGGCCGCGGCCACGTTGGGTGCCGTGCTGAAGTACCGCGAGGACACCGAACGTGTGGTCGCCGCCGGGCTGGACGCCCTGTTGGCCGGCTAGACCAAACTGAATGACCTGGGGTTTCGCCGGTTTGCCCCGATGCGGGAGGACAATGGAGCCATGGGCGGAGTTTCGCTGCCGTCGATCGCGCCGTTGCCGGGGCTGGTCGGGTTCACGCACGCGTTGCGGCGCGCCGGCCTGACCTGTGACGCGCACCGCATCGCCGCCTTCCTGACGGCCGTGGACCAACTCGACCTTGTCGATCCGGCCAATCTCTACTGGGCAGGCCGGATCACGCTCTGCTCCCAGGCCGATGACCTGCCCGACTACGACGACGCCTTCGCCGCCTGGTTCACCCCGGGCTGGCAGCACCGGGGCAACGGCAACCACGCCACCGCGCGACGGCGACCCGGCGTGTCACTCACCGCGGCCGCCCTGCCCACCCGGCCCGGCGAAACCGGACCGGCCGGCACCCGCCAGTCGATCGCGACACCGGCGCCCAGCGACGTGGAAGTGTTGCGGCAGCGCGACATCGGCAAGCTCACCCCGGCCGAGCAGGAGCACCTCGCCCTGCTCTTCGCGCTGCTGAAAGTGCCGCCACCCCGCAGGACCGGCCTGCGCAACAAGCCGACCCGGCGCGGCGACCTCGATCCCCGCCGCACGCTGCGCGCGCTGCTGGCCAACGGCGGCGAACCGGTCCGCCTGCGCCACCGCCGCAAGGCCGACCGGCCGCGCCGGGTGGTGCTGCTGGTCGACGTGTCCGGCTCGATGGCGCCCTACGCCGACGCCCTGCTGCGCTTCGCGCACGTGATCACCCGCCGCGCTCCCGGCAGCACCGAGGTCTTCACCCTGGGTACCCGGCTCACCCGGGTGTCCCGGCAACTGCGGCAACGCGACCCGGAGCAGGCACTCGCGGCCGCGTCGAGGGCGGTGCCCGATTTCGCCGGTGGCACCCGATTGGGCGAGGGCCTGCGGGCGTTCCTGAATCGTTGGGGACAGCGGGGGCTGGCCAGGCGGGCGGTGGTCGTGCTCTTCTCGGACGGTTGGGAACGGGGCGACCCGACCCTGCTGGCGGGCGAACTCGCCCGGCTGCGCCGCCTCGCGCACGCCGTGGTGTGGGCCAACCCGCACGCCGGGCACGCCGGGTACCGCCCGGTGCAGTCGGGAATCGCGGCGGCCCTGCCGCACGTTGACCGTCTAGTGGCCGGGCACAGCCTCGACGCTCTGGAAGCCGTCCTACGGGAGATCCGCGATGCATGACGTTCTCGACGAGTTGTACCGGCGCTGGTCGGCCGGTGAGCGGGTCGGCCTCGGCACGGTGGTGGCCACGTTCCGGTCCGCGCCGCGGGAACCCGGCTCCGCGATGGTGGTCGCCGCCGACGGCGAGGTGTCCGGCAGCGTGTCCGGCGGCTGCGTCGAGGGCGCGGTGTACGAGCTCGCGACCCAGGTGATCGCGGATGGCGAGCCGGTGCTGCAGCGCTACGGGGTCAGCGACGACGACGCGTTCGCGGTCGGTTTGACCTGCGGCGGCATCCTGGACGTGTATGTGGAAGCCGTTGACCAGCAGACGTTTCCCGAACTGGGCGACGTGGTGGCGTCGGTGCGCGAGAAGCGGCCGGTCGCGGTGGCAAGGGTCGTCGCGCATCCCGACCCGGCCTGGCTGGGCAGGCGCCTCGTGGTCTGGCCGGACAAGGTGGTCGGCGCGCTCGGGTCACCCCGCGCGGACGACGCGATCACCGACGACGCGCGCGGCCTGCTGGCCACCGGCCGCAGCGCCACGCTGCACTACGGCCCGGACGGCCAGCGGCGTGGCGAGGGCATGTCGGTGTTCGTGAACTCGTTCGAGCCACCGCCCCGAATGCTGGTGTTCGGCGCGATCGACTTCGCGTCCGCCATGGCGGGCCTTGGCAACTATCTCGGCTACCAGGTGACGGTGTGCGACGCCCGCGCGGTGTTCGCGACCGCGAGCCGGTTCCCGGACGCCGACGAGGTGATCGTCGACTGGCCGCACCGCTACCTGACCGCCGAGGCCGACGCGGGCCGGGTGGACGGCCGGACCGTCGTCACGGTCCTGACCCACGACCCCAAGTTCGACGTGCCGCTGCTGGACGTGGCCCTGCGCCTGGACCTGGGCTATGTCGGCGCGATGGGCTCCCGCCGCACGCACGCCGACCGCCTCGCCCGGTTGCGCGAGGCCGGCCTGAACGAGGCGCAGCTGTCCCGGCTGGCCTCACCGATCGGACTCGACCTCGGTGCCAGGACCCCGCAGGAGACCGCGGTGTCGATCGCGGCGGAGATGATCGCGTTGCGCTGGGGCGGCCGGGGTTCCCGGCTGACGGCTGGTAGCGGCCGGATTCACAAAGAGCCGGCCTGACCGTCGATTCCGCCTTTCCGGCGTGGTTCGCCGTCCTGCGCCGCAGTCGCGGAACCCCGTTGGCTGGACCGGGTGATCGGGGGTTGTGAGCCATCTCGCGAAAGAGCAGGGTATGTCGGTGAGCCGGATCACCTGTGATCCGGGCCGTCGGTGCCAGCTTGGAGGGCTCAATGCGCATCACCGTCAATGTGGACGGCACCACGTACACAGACGACGTCGAACCACGCCTGCTGCTGGTGCACTATCTGCGGGAACGTCTCGGCAAGGTCGGCACCGTCGTCGGCTGCGACACCAGCAATTGCGGGGCGTGCACCGTGCATCTGGACGGGCACAGCGTGAAATCCTGTTCGGTGCTCGCCGTGCAGGCCGACGGCGCCGAGGTCACGACCATCGAGGGCATCGCCCGCGACGGGCAGTTGCATCCCGTGCAGCAGGCGTTCCACGACAATCACGCGCTGCAGTGCGGTTTCTGCACCCCCGGCATGATCATGCAGTCGATCGACCTGCTCGCCGATCATCCCGATCCGGACGAGACCGAGATACGGCACGGCATCGAGGGCAACCTGTGCCGCTGCACCGGCTACCAGAACATCGTCCGCGCAGTCCGCCAGGCAGCGCAGCAGATGCGACCAGGTGCCGGCCCCGCGGCCGAACAGATCTCCGACCGCGCCGCGCACACCGTGGGCGGTGAGTGATGACCTCGACCATTCCGGACCAGGAGATCGGCCGGTCCCGGCTGCGCAAGGAGGACGCCCGGCTGATCACCGGCCGCACCAGGTGGACCGACAACCTGGTGCTCAACGGCATGCTGCACCTGGCGATGGTGCGCAGCCCGGTCGCGCACGCCCAGATAACCAACATCGACACGTCGACGGCGAGGTCCATGCCTGGCGTGCTGGCCGTCTACACCGGCGCCGACCTGGCCGACGAGCAGGGCAGCCTGCCGTGCGCGTGGGTGATCACGCCGGACATGAAGGCACCGCCGGCACCGTCGCTGGCCACCGACACGGTCCACTTCGCCGGTGAGGCGGTCGCCGTCGTCGTCGCCCGCACCGCGTACGAGGCCGCCGACGCGGCGTCCACTGTGGACGTCGACTATGCCGAACTGCCGGTGGTGCTCGACATGCCGAGCGCCGTCGCGGACGGCGCCGACCTGGTGCATCCCGATCTGGGCACGAACATCTCGGCCGTCTGGGCGTTCGACTCCGGCGAGGCAGGGACCGGCGGCGACGTCGAGGAGGCCATCGCGTCCGCGGAGGTCCTCATCGAGCGGACCTACCGCCAGCAGCGGCTGGTGCCGGCGTTCATGGAGCCGAGGTCGGTCGTTGTCGACCCGACCGGCGAGCAGTTCACCATGTGGTCGGCCACCCAGATCCCGCACATCCTGCGGCTCATGCTGGCATTGACGCTGGGCGTGCCGGAGCACAAGGTCCGGGTCATCGCGCCGGACGTCGGCGGCGGTTTCGGCGGCAAGCTCCAGGTCACGCCGGAAGAGGTGATCACGTTCCTCGTCGCGCGGCGGATGGGCAAGCCGGTGAAGTACACCGAGTCGCGCACCGAGAGCGTGCAGTCCGCGCACCACGGCCGCGACCAGATCCAGAAGCTCACGCTGGCCGCCCGCCGCGACGGCACGGTCACCGGGCTCAAGGTGGAACTGCTCGCCGACATGGGTGCCTACCTGCGGCTGGTCACGTCCGGTGTGCCGATCCTCGGCGCGTTCATGTTCGGCGGGATCTACAAGTTCCCGGCGTACAAGTTCGTGTGCACCAACGTGTTCACCAACAAGACGCCCACCGACGCCTACCGCGGCGCCGGCCGGCCGGAGGCCACGTTCGCCATCGAGCGGATGATGGACGAACTGGCCGTCGAACTGGGCATCGACCCGATGGCCGTCCGCGAGCGGAACTGGATCAAGCACGAGGAGTTCCCGTTCGTCACGGTCTGCGGCCTGACGTTCGACAGCGGCAACTACGAGGCCGCGACGACACGGGCCGTGGAACTGTTCGACTACGACGGGCTGCGCGCCGAGCAGGCCCGCCGTCGCGAGTCCGGTGACCCGGTCCAGCTCGGGATCGGCATCTCGACGTTCACCGAGATGTGCGGGATCGCCCCGTCCCGGGTGCTCGGCTCGCTCAACTACGGCGCGGGCGGCTGGGAACACGCGGCCATCCGGATGCTGCCGTCGGGCAAGGTCGAGGTGGTCACGGGTTCGTCCGCGCACGGCCAGGGCCACGAGACGGCATGGAGCCAGATCGTCGCCGACCAGCTCGGCGTGCCGTTCGAGGACGTGGAGATCATCCACGGCGACACGCAGTCCTCGCCCAAGGGCCTGGACACCTACGGCTCACGCTCGCTGACCGTCGGCGCGATCGCGGTGGTCAAGGCGGCGGACAAGGTGGTCGCCAAGGCCAGGACGGTCGCCGCGCACCTGCTGGAATGCGCGGAGAGCGACCTGGACTTCGCGGGCGGCTCGTTCACCGTGCGGGGCACCGAGACGTCCACCACGATCCAGGACGTGGCACTGGCCGTGTTCGCCGCGCACAACCTGCCAGACGGCATGGAGCCATCACTGGACTCGGACGCCACGTTCGACCCGGAGAACTTCTCGTTCCCGCACGGCACCCACCTGTGTGCGGCCGAGGTGGACACCGAGACCGGCGCGGTCAAGCTGCGCTCGTACGTGTGCGTGGACGACGTGGGCAAGGTGGTCAACCCGCTCATCGTGGACGGCCAGGTGCACGGCGGTCTAGCGCAGGGCATCGCCCAGGCCTTGTACGAGGAGGCGGTCCACGACGAGTCCGGGACGCTGACCACGGCGTCGTTCGCCGACTACCTACTGCCCTCCGCGGTGGACCTGCCGGCGTTCACCACCGACCGCACGGAGACCCCGGCCACCACGAACCCGTTGGGCGTCAAGGGGGTCGGCGAGGCCGGCACCATCGCGTCCACCCCGGCCGTGGTGAACGCGATCGTCGACGCGGTGCGTCACCTCGGCGTGACCGACGTCGAGATGCCGTGCACGCCGATGCGGGTCTGGCGTGCCATCAACGAATCGACCGGAGGTGCCAAGTGATCCCCGGCGCGTTCGACTACGTCGCACCGTCCACAGTGGAGGAAGCGGTACAGGCACTCGTCGCGGCAGGCGAGGACGCCAAGGTGCTGGGCGGCGGCCAGAGCCTGCTGCCGGTGCTGCGGATGCGCCTCGCCGCGCCGACCGTCGTGGTCGACCTCGGCAAGGTCGCCGAGCTGCGTGGCGTCCGGGAGGACGGCGACGCGCTCGTCATCGGCGCCATGACCACGCACTACGACGTGCAGCGCGACCCGCTGGTGCAGACGCACGCGGCCCTGCTCGCGGCCGCCACGGACACGGTGGCCGACCCGCAGATCCGCCACCGTGGCACGTTCGGCGGCGCGCTGGCACACGCCGACCCGGCCGGTGACCTGCTGGCGCCGGCACTCGCCCTGGACGCCGAGATGGTGATCGCCGGACCGGCCGGCAGGCGCACGGTGGCCGCGGCGGATTTCTTCGTCGACCTGTTCACCACCGCGCTGGCCGCCGACGAGATCCTGGTCGAGGTACGGGTGCCCAAGTACACCGGCTGGGGCGCCCACTACGAGAAGTTCAACCGGGTGGCCCAGGCGTGGTCCATCGTGGCAGTCGCGGCCGCGGTCCGGGTCGTCGACGGCACGTTCGCGCAGGCCAGGGTCGGCCTGACCAACATGGCTTCGATCCCGGTCAGGGCCACCGCGGTCGAACAGGCCCTGATCGGCCAACCGGCGACGGCCGACTCGGTCCGCGCGGCCGCGGCCCACGCCACGGTCGGCACCAGTCCGTCCGAGGACGGCAACGCCGACGCCGAGTTCCGCAAACACCTGGCAACCGTCCTGACCTCACGCGCGGTGCTCGCGGCGGCCAACTGACTCCTCGGGTGCGCGGGGCCGAAGTGGTACGTCGGCCTCGCGCACCCGACTATGTTGGTGGCACGCAACGAGCGAGGAGGCCAACCGTGCGACTGGAGCACCAGTTCTCCGTGCCGGCGCCACCCGACGTCGTCTGGGCGGCGGTCATCGATCCGGAACGTGTCGCACCCTGCATGCCCGGCGCGACACTGACCGAGGTCGACGGGTCCGAGTTCAGCGGCGGCGTCAAGGTCAAGGTCGGCCCGATTTCGCTGCTGTACAAGGGTTCCGGCCAGTTCCTCGAAACGGACGAGCAGGCAAGAAGGGTGGTCATCAAGGCCGCCGGCAAGGACTCCCGTGGCAACGGCACCGCCGCCGCCACGGTGACGGTCACGTTGACCGAGGAGCCGGGCGGCACCAAGGGCACCGTGGTCACGGACCTGACCGTCACCGGCAAGCCCGCCCAGTTCGGCCGCGGCATGATCGTCGAGGTCGGCGGCAAGATCCTGGACAGTTTCGCCGAGTGCCTGGCGGGCAAGCTCGGCACCGCGAACGGCGTCGCCGCCACCCCGGCACCCGCGCCGGCCCCCGCGCCGAAGGCTCCGAAGCCCACCCCCGTCGCCGACGAAGCCGACGTGGACGACACCGCGGAGGAACCCCCGCCGCAGGTCAAGCCCAAACCGGCCACCCGGCGGCGAACCAGCGCGAAGACCACGACCCGGTCGAAGGCCGACGCTCCCGCCAACGGCGAGGCGCCGGGCGCCGCGTTGACCGCGGAACTGCCGCCCGCTCAGGAACTGCCCGCCGAACCGGCCCCGGCACCCCGGCTGCAACTGGTCACCGAACCGGAACCGGCACCCGAGCCGGCACCGCCCGCACCGAAGCCGCCCGCACCGGCGCCGGTCGCGTCGGAAACCGAAGCCATCGACCTGCTCGACTACGCGGGCGCGTCGGTCGCGAAACGACTCATTCCGGCATTGGTCGGGGTGATCCTGCTGGTCCTGCTGATCCGCAGGCTACGGCGCCGCTAGCGCCAGCACCCGGTCGAGCCGGTCCCGCCAGCGGGCCGTGGTCGCCGGGTCGGCCTCTGTCAGGGCGACGGGTTCCGGCGGTGTGCCTGGCACCGGCAGCCAGCCGTCGACCGGCTGAAACGGCTGGGCCACCACGTCCGTAGTGAGCAACGTCACGGTGCCCAGCCCGCAGGCGAAGTCCAGCTCGGGCAGCGCACCGGCCAACGCCAGCCCGGCCGCCAGCCCGACGCTGGTCTCCACCGCCGACGACACGACGCACGGCAGTCCACACGCCTGCGCGATGGCCAACGCCCGGCGCACCCCGCCCAGCGGCGCCACCTTGATCACCGCGATGTCGGCCGCCCCGGCCAGCGCGACCCGCATCGGGTCATCGGCCCGGCGGATCGACTCGTCCGCGGCGATCCGGACGTCCACCCGGCGCCGCACGTCGGCCAGCTCGGCAACGCTCGGGCAGGGCTGCTCGACGTACTCCAGTCCGCCCGCTGCCCGGTCCAGCGCCCGGATCGCGGTCACGGCGGTGTCCACGTCCCAGGCGGCGTTGGCGTCCACCCGGATCCGGCCTGCCGGGCCAAGCGCGTCCCGGACGGCGGCCACCCGGTCGAGATCGTCGGCCAGTGGGGTGCCCGGGTCGGCGACCTTCACCTTGGCCGTGCCGCAGGCGGCGGCGCGGACGAGTTCGTTGGCCTGCTCGGGCGGCACCACCGGCACGGTGCAGTTGATCGGGATCCGGTCCCGCACCGGTGCCGGCCAGCCGATCGTGGCCGCCTCGGCGGCCGATGCGAGCCATGGGACGCACTCGTGGTCGTCGTAGTCGAGGAACGGGCTGAACTCGCCCCAGCCGGCCGGGCCGTGCACGAGGGCGCCCTCGCGGACGGTGATGCCGCGGAATCGGGTGCGCATCGGCACCGCGTAGATTCGTGCGGTCCTCGCCCATGAGCGGTCCATGCGGTCCATCGTCGCATTTTGGTTCTTGTGAAAGGCGAAATAAATACCTGATCGGTGTGCCGGGGAGCCGACACACCGATCAGGTGAAAACTATTTCAGGTAGCCGGCGGTGTCGGCGGTGCCGGTGGCGTCGGCACGGTCGGCACCGGCAGGCTCACCGGCAGGCAGGTGTCGGTGTTCATCGCGGTGATCGCGGTCGCCAGTTCGCCCGCGGCCTTGAGCACCGCGGCCGGGTCGGGTGTGGCGGCGGTGCCCGCGGAGATCTGGGCCAGGGTCGCCGTCAGCACCTGCACGGTGTCCGCGGCACACTTGCCCGCGTCGTGGCGGGCCGTCGGCGCGGCGGCCGGCGGTGGGGGTGTCGCGGCGGGCGGCGGGGATGCAGGCAGTGCCGGCAGGCAGCCAGCGTCCTGAGCTGCGGTGACGGCCTTGAAGACATCACCGGCGGCCTGGCTGATCGCGGTCGGGTCAGGTGTGGTCGCGGCGACCGCGGTGCCCAGGGTGGTCACGGCGGTGGTCAGGTCCTTCACCTGCTGCGTGTCCTTGGTGCACGCTGGTGCCGGCGGGGTGTCGTGCCCGGCGGCGAACGCGGCCGTCGGCAGTACGACGGTGCCGGCCAGGGTCAGGGCCAGTGGTAGGTAGACGAGCCACCTGCGGGACATGAAATCCTCCTCACGAGTCGAATTCGATCGGAAAGAATTGCGTGCAGATCGTAAGCACGGTGCCCCTGTGGCCCGCTGGCCGGAATGGGTAATTCACTCATTGGAGAATCGGGCTGGTACACGTTAAGTGACAACGGTTATGCCCGGTCCGGTGGATCTTCGGGGTGGCTACCCATCGCCACGGTGGCCAACCAGTGGGCGATGATCACTTTCGGGGCTACCCGACTGGTGTACATGGGTGACCCATGGTCGCCGGTCTCGTCGCTGTCTCGTACCTTCTTCGCATGGACAGCGTTCGGGTGGTCGGGGACTGGCCGGTCGAGTCGGCGGCTACCGCGGTTGTTTCTGCCGGTGGCTCGGTGCTGGGTTCGTACGGGCCGCAGGATCGGTCGTTCGGGTTGGCTTCGGTGACCAAGCTGCTCACCGCGTATGCCACTCTGGTCGCGGTTGAGGAGGGGGCTGTTGAGTGGGATCAGCCTGCTGGGCCGCCTGGGTCTACCGTGCGGCATCTGATCGCGCATACGTCCGGGCTTGCTTTCAACGAGCACAAGGTGGTTGCTCCTCCTGGTGATCGTCGGCTCTACTCCAATGCTGGCTTCGAGGTTCTGGCGTCCACTGTGGCTGCTGCTTCGGGTATTCCGTTTCCGGAATATCTGGGTGAGGCTGTGTTGTCTCCGTTGGGTATGGCGGCTACTTCGTTGGTCGGGTCTGCCGGGTCGGGTGGTGTGTCTACCTGTGCTGATCTGGTGCGGTTTTCTGCTGAGTTGCAGGCTCCTCAGTTGATCGCTTCGTCTACTTTGGCCTTGGCTACTTCTGTTGCGTTTCCTGGGTTGACTGGGGTGTTGCCTGGGCTTGGTCATCAGCGGCCCAATGACTGGGGGCTTGGGTTCGAGTTGCGTGACCACAAGAGTCCGCACTGGACTGGTCTGTCCAATTCGCCGTCGACTTTTGGTCATTTCGGGCAGTCTGGTACGTTTTTGTGGGTTGATCCGGTGGCTGGGGTTGCTTGTGTTGTGTTGACTGATCGGATTTTTGGGGAGTGGGCCAAGCGGGTCTGGCCGGTTTATTCGGATGCTGTGCTTGCTGAGTTGTGATCAGTCGATCTCGGGCAGAGCCGGGCCCAACAGGTCGTCTGCGTCCATGATTGTGTAGGCGTAGCCCTGTTCGGCCAGGAAGCGTTGGCGGTGTGCTGCGTAGTCCGTGTCCAGTGTGTCTCTTGACACTACTGAGTAGAAATGGGCTTGTCGGCCGTCGCCCTTGGGGCGTAGTAGGCGGCCTAGTCGTTGGGCTTCTTCCTGGCGTGAGCCGAACGTGCCGGAGACCTGGATTGCTACCGATGCTTCTGGGAGGTCGATCGAGAAGTTGGCCACCTTGGACACCACCAAGGTCCGCAATTCTCCCTTGCGGAAGGCGTCGAACAGCTTCTCTCGCTCCGTATTCCTTGTCGAACCTTGGACCACCGGGGCGTTCAGCGCCTCGCCCAGCTCGTCCAACTGGTCCAGGTATGCGCCGATTACCAGCGTGGGCTCGCCTTCGTGGCGGTCCAGGATCGACTGCACCACCGGCATCTTGGTGCGGGCCGTCGAGCAAATTCGGTAACGCTCCTCGGGTTCGGCCACCGCGTAGCCGAGTCGTTCGGCCTCGGTCATGGTGACCCTGACCTCGATGCACTCGGCGGGGGCGATCCAACCTTGTGCCTCGATGTCGCGCCATGGCACGTCGTAACGCTTCGGGCCGATCAGGGAGAACACGTCGCCTTCCTGGCCGTCCTCGCGGACCAACGTCGCGGTGAGGCCGAGGCGGCGGCGGGACTGGAGATCCGCCGTCATCCGGAAGACCGGGGCCGGCAACAGGTGGACCTCGTCGTAGATGATCAGGCCCCAGTCCCTTGAGTCGAACAGCTCCAGGTGTCGGTATTCTCCCTTGGTCTTTCTGATGATCACCTGGTATGTGGCGATGGTGACCGGGCGGACCTCCTTGCGCTCGCCCGAATACTCGCCGATCTCCTCTTCGGTCAGCGACGTCCTGGCGACCAGCTCGCGCTTCCACTGCCGGCCGGCGACCGTGTTGGTGACCAGGATCAACGTCGTCGCCTCGGCCAGTGCCATCGCGGCCGCGCCTACCAGCGTCTTGCCGGCACCGCAGGGCAGTACGACGACACCGGAGCCACCGGCCCAGAACGTGTCGGCGGCCCTGCGCTGGTAGTCCCGCAGGTGCCAGTCGCTCTCGTCCAGGGCGATCGGGTGGTGTTCGCCGTCCACGTAACCGGCCAGGTCCTCGGCCGGCCAACCGACCTTGAGCAGGACCTGCTTGAGCCTGCCGCGCTCGCTGGGGTGTACGAGGACCGTGTCCTCATCTATCCGGTCGCCCAGCATCGGGTTGATCTTCTTGTTGCGCATCACCTCTTCGAGCACCGCTCGGTCGGAGGTGGCCATGACCAGTCCGTGTGCGGGGTTGTTGACCAGCGTCAACCTGCCGAACCTGGCCATGGTGTCGACCACGTCCACCAGCAGCGGCTGTGGCACCGGGTAGCGCGAGTAGCGGACCAGCGTGTCCACCACCTGCTCCGCGTCGTGGCCCGCGGCTCGGGCGTTCCACAAGGCGAGCGGCGTCACCCGGTAGGTGTGTACGTGTTCGGGCGCGCGCTCCAGCTCGGCGAACGGGGCGATGGCGGTGCGGGTCTCGTCCGCCAGCGGGTGGTCTACCTCCAGCAGCAGGGTCTTGTCGGACTGAACTATCAGCGGTCCGTCGGACACGCGGGCTCCCCTCCAGGTGACATCTCACCCACCAGTGTGCCAAGCGTGGCGGGTCAGCGTCGCAACTGGCGGGCCACCTCACTGCGGAGCCGGACGAACTCCGTCGACGCGCGCGTGATGATCTGGTCCCGTTCCCTTGGCAGATCGACCTTCAGGGTGTCCACCACCGTGGTCGGTGACTCGGACAGCACCAGTACCCGGTCGCCCAGGTAGACGCTCTCGTCGATGTCGTGGGTGACCAGCAGGATCGTCATGTCCTGCTCGGTCCGCACGCGCAGCACGAGGTCCTCCAGATCGGCCCTTGTCTGGGCGTCCACCGAGGCGAACGGCTCGTCCATCAGCATCAGCGCGGGCCGGTAGGCCAGGGCCCGTGCGATGGCGACCCGCTGCTGCATGCCGCCGGACAGCTCCCACGGATGCTTGCGGGCCACGTCCGCGAGGCCGACCCACGCCAGCGCCTCGGCCGACCGTGCCCGTCGCTGCGCCCGGCTCAGCGAGGTGCCGCGCAGCGGGAACTCCACGTTGCTCGCCACGTTCAGCCACGGGAACAGTGACCGGCTGTAGTCCTGGAACACCACCGCGAGATCGCCGGGCACCCCGTGGACCTGGCGGCCCCGCAGGTGGATCTGGCCCCTGGCGACCTTGTGCAGGCCGGCCACCGACTTGAGCAGCGTCGTCTTGCCGCAGCCGGATGGACCGACCACGCACACGATCTCGCCCGCGTCGACGCGGAAGGACACCTCGTCGATCGCCAGGTGCGCCTTGGCGCCCGTCCCGTAGGTATGGCCCAGCTCGATCACGTCCAGCATGGCCGCGTCATCCTTCCAGCAGGCGAGTGGAGTGGTGCCACGCCAGCGCCCGGTTCTCGACGGCGACGAGCAGCCGGTTGAGTACGAAGCCCAGCAGGCTGACCAGCGCGATGCCGGCCCACATCGTCTCGTAGTCGTACGTGTTCTCGGAGTTGGCGATCTGGTAGCCGAGGCCGTCTGGGCTGCCGATCAGCTCGGCGACGACCATCAGGATCAGCGCGAACGCCAGGTTGATGCGCAGCCCGGCGAAGATCTTGGGGGACGCCGCCGGCAGCACGACCGAGGTGATCCAGCGCACCCTGCCGATCCGGTAGGCCCGCGCGGTGTCCGCCTTGATCGGGTCGACCGACCGGGCGCCGTCCACCGAGTTGAGCAGCACCGGCCAGATCGAGCCGAACACGATCGTGGCGAGCTGCATCGGCGTGCCGATGCGGAACAGCACGAAGAACACCGGCACGAGCATCACCGGTGGCACGGCCCGCATGAACGCGAGCACGGTGCTCGCGTAGTCGGCGAGCACCGGCACCAGGCCCAGCGCGATGCCGATCACGATGCCGGCGACGCTGGCGATCACCCAGCCGCCGGCCAGCCTGCCGACGCTGGGCAGCACGTCCTTGTTGATCCCGCTGCCGAGGAACAACTGGCTCGCCGGCCCGTTCAGCCACAGCTGCTGTGCCTTCCTGACGATGGCCAGCGGTGTGGGGAACACCACGTTGTTCGTGACGGTGGCGGCCCACTGCCAGAGCAACACGCAGATCGCGAACACCAGCCAGCGCTGGACGAAGGCGGCGAGCTTGCTGTTGGCGAACATCACGCGCCCTCCTTGGCCCAGGAGAACCAGCGGTTCTGCGCGCCCTGCAACAGGGCGTTGACGAGGCCGCCGAGGATGCCGGCCACCACCACACCGCCGATCACCATCGGGATGTCGCCGGACTGCTCGCCGTTGAGCACGACGAACGAGCCGAAACCGATGCCGGAGTTGCTCAGGAACTCGGTGCTGACGATGACCACCAGCGAGATCGCCGCGGACATCCGGATCCCGGTCAGCGCGAACGGCGTGACATAGGGCAGCCGGATGGTGAGCGCGGTACGCAGCCGAGTGGTGCGAAACGCCCGCGCGGTGTCCACGAACAGCGGGTCGACCTCGCGCAGGCCGTAGATGACGTTGAACAGGATCGGCCAGATCGAGGCGAACGTGGCCAGGATGATCTTGACCTGGGCCCCGTCGCCGAACGCCGTGAGCACCAGCGGGATCAGGGTGACCGACGGGATCGGCCGCAGCAGGTCCACCACCGCGCTGGTGGCGCTGCGCAGCACCGGCAGGCTGCCGAGCAGCAGCCCGAGCGGCACCGCGATCGCGGTCGCGGTGATGATGGCGATCAGCCAGGCGAGCACGGTCGCGACGAAGTCGACGCGGAATTCCGCCTGGCCGAACAGTTGGCCGATCCGGCCGGCCACCACGATCGGCCCCGGCACGAACGTCGGGTCCATCAGTTTCAGCTGATCGGCCAACTGCCACAGGCACAGAAAGATCAACAGGCCGATCATGCCACGGACGGATTTGCGCATCCTGTCCTCGCTGTTCGAGTCAGCGGTTGCAAAGCCTAGGAAGGAGCCCGCTCAGTCACAGAGCCGGCCACCACGGTTCGGCCGCCGCGGCGTCTTCTCCCCTGGAACGAAGCGAAGCGAGTGGAAGGGGAGAAGACGCCGCGAAAAGGCGGCAGAACCCGCGCGCGCCAGCGCGCCATGTCACTGCGCTGGTGGTGTGGCGACGACCATCGTCGAGACGTCGAGGTGGTTCTGCAGCAGGCCGAACTGCTGCATCAGGTCCGCGACCCGCTGCAACCGCTTGGCGTCCAGCGACGTCGGGTACAGCGGCAGGTCCAGCAGCGACGCGGTCTGCTTGTCGATCGTGGTGAAGGTCGGGATCGTCTGCTCGACCAGCTTCCGGTTGGTCGCGTCGGCGGCACCCTTTTCCAGGGCGCGCGCGAACGCGGCGACCGTCTTCGGGTTCGCCGCCGCGAACTTCGCGGTGGAGAAGAAGCCGGCGATCGGCAGGTTCGCCGCGGGGCCGGGGCCGAACAGGTCGACCACCGGGCGGGCGCCGATCTTCTCGGCGGTCAGGGTCTTGAACGGCTCCAACTGGATGGCGGCGTCCACCGTGTGGTTGGTCAGCGCCTGCTGGGTGTCGGGGTGGTGCACGACGATGACCTTCATCGAGTTGATGTCCACGCTGTTGGCCTTCAGGATCGCCTTCAGCGCCAGGTACGGCACGTCGGACTGGGCGTTCGTGGAGATCGTCTTGCCGACCAGGTCCTGGATCGTCTTGACGCCGGAGCCCGGGAAGGTGGTCAGCGACATGGTGCCGGACTGGCCCTCGGACGAGTCGGCCACGATCTTGAAGTTGTTCACGTGCTTGGCCTGTGCCGCGAACAGCGTGGCCCAGTTGCTCTGGCCGATGTCCTCGGTGCCGGCGTCGACCTCCGGCACGGCCACGGTGCCCGATACGATAATCTTGATCTTGACGTTGAGGCCCTCCTGCTTGAAGTAGCCCTTCTGCAGGGCGATCTCCAGCGGGACGGAGTCGGTCACCGCGAGCGCGCCGACGGTCAGGTTGGGGTGCTCGAGCGGGCCGGCCGACGTGGTGCTGCCGCTGCCTGACGAGCTGCTTGAGCCGTTCAGCAGGCTGCAGCTGGATACCAGCAGCAGTACCGGCAGGGCGAGCGCGGCGGCGCCGAGTAGGCGCAGTCTGCGTGTGCCGTGTTGGCCGGCCTTGGCCGGGACGTGGGTCGCGGCGGCACTGGGGCGTAGCGCCATGGTCATGTGTCCTTTGCGGGGTGCGTTGCCGTGGATGGTTGCCGTGTTACTCAGAGTGACGGGTGGTGCGAACGAGCTCGTCCGGCTCGGGAGTGGTCCCGAAACCGGACGGTTCGGATCAGGTCTGGACATTTGTGTGACATTGGTCCGGACCTGCTCCGCCGCGATCGGTGGCATCGTTGCCAGTGGTCAGTTGGGTTCGCCAGCAGACCGTGCGAAACGGCACGTCGATCAGTTCTCGGCCGGCGAGCTGGGGGTGCTTGTCGATGTATTCGCGCGACGCGTCGTAGAGCCGCGCCCGGTCGGATTCGGACATCGCGAGTACCGGGCTGTAGGTGCCCAGCAATGCGACGAGGTCCTGGGGGCTCATCGGCCGCGTCCACTCGACGACGTGCCGCAGCGGCGGGGCGAAAGCGGTGTTCTCAGGCAACGTGAAGGCGCCCGGCGGATGGGCATCGTGCACCACGGCGAACAGCTCGTCTATCCAGGGTACGGACGTGTCCTTCAGGTTCCAGGACACGCCCAGCACACCGCCGGGGCGCAGCACCCGCGCGATTTCCCGGTAGGTGCTTTCCGGGTCGAACCAATGCCATGCGTCGGCGGAGAAGACCGCATCGACGGAAGCGTCCGGGAGTGGGATTCTCTCCGCTGTGCCGGCCAGTACGGACAATCCGGGGCACGAGTTCGCGAAAACGTCGCGCATGCGCTCGTCCGGCTCGATCGGATAGAGTTCCGGTACTCGTTCCGCCAGCATTCTGGAAAATTTCCCCGTGCCCGCGCCGAGTTCGACCGCATTGGTGATTCCGGCACCGACCAGCCAGTCGACAGCGGGTGTTGGGGTACTGGAACGCAGCCGGTCATATTCCGTCGCCGCAGTACCGAAGGAGTGCGCGAGTGCGTTTCCTCGCAGTGCCATGAACCCTGGTCCTCGCCGTTAGGTTTGTCCTGCCGTGTCGCTGCCGGTAACACTCTGCACCTGACGCCGAACCGTCAACTGTCAACGTTTCGTGCCACTCAGGCCTCTTGATTGATGACACCCAACGGGTCCAGGAGCCTACCATCAGTACACAAGTAGACCTCTTGGTCCAATTCGCTCGGCTGTTCGGTGGATACTGATCCACCAAGCGCGTCCGACACCTGTCACGAAGCGTGCCGGACCTGCACGACCGGGTGCCGGCCGGATTCACCGTTCGTTCCATGATCATCTCACTAGAATTCTTTTCAGATGGTGACTCCTTCGTAAACTTCCGTGCCGATGGCGGAGTTCGTCAGTCGGGCGAAGATGGGATCACCGGCGGCAAACGACCGGTTGACGGCATGCGCCACCGCGCGGCGCGGACGCGGATCACAGTCGGATAGCGTCGGGCGCGTGTATCCGGCGGGTGGTCGGGTAGATACCGAGAGTTCGGATGTCTGAGCGAAAACCGACACCGCCGTCGGTTGCTGAGCGTGAGACCCACCACCTGGGCGTGAACCGGTAGTGGCTTCCACGGGGTGAAGATGCCATGCTCTTGCGGTCGACTGGCACTGAACGTGTCCACTCGCCGTGGTTTTAGCCCCTCCGGGCTGACATTGCAGGTGACATTCGATACCTTCTTGTGCGCGCGAGTTGGGGGCGTCGGAGCTACCTGGGCTACGAAGGTCGTCGCGGAGAGGTGACCAGGTGAAGGAGTGACCAGATGAGCGGGGCCGTTCGCGCCGCGACGACTGCCGACACGGTTGTCGACGCATGGTGCGAAACAGACTTTCCGGTCCTGGCCGCGGTAACTTTCGCCCGTGCGCCCCGTGTCGCCGTACCCGGACTACCCAAAAACGTGACATCGGCAACACCAGCCACGACCGCCGCCGCGGTCGCGCGCCCCTTTCTGTCCGGTTCGTCCGGTAGCGTTGACGCGGGAGTGTGCTAGGCGTGCCAGGTAAGACGCGGCAGGACGGCTACCCCCCGTCCCCACAGGCCGGCCGCAGGCCGTACGGCGACATGAGCGACTCCGGCAGCTCCAACAGCGCCGTCGGGATGGTGCCCCCCGTCCGGAGCGGACTGGACCCTGTCCCGTTCCGGACCGGCGCCGGACCAGGACCGTCGGGCCGCTGGCGACTGCGCAACTGGCGGTTGCGCTGGAAACTGCTCATCGTGCTGCTGGTGCCGCTGGTCACCGCCCTCGCGCTCGGCGCGCTGCGGGTGACCACCCAGCTGCAGAACGCGGGCGTCTACAGCCGGATCGACCAGCAGCTCGCGCTGGGCAGTTCGCTGTCCGACGTAATGGACAGCGTCCAGCGCGAACGCGAGCAGACCACGCTGTTCGTCACATCCGGCGGCGCCTCCGGCAGCCCGACCGGCGGCGCGGCGACCGCGCAGGTCGACGCGGCCATCGAGTCCTTCCGCCAGCTGGCCGCGACCGACGGCAACCTGGACGCCAACACCCAGCTGACCGTCAACAACATGATCAGCTCGCTCGGTGACCTCACCGCGCTGCGCGCGTTCGCAAGCGGGACGAAGTTCCCCGAGGTCGACGTGCTGGCCGGGTACAACCAGATTCTCGACGCGCTGCTGCAGGGCAGCCAGTTCCTCTTCTCCAGCGCACCCGACCAGCGGGTCGACGTGCTGGCGCAGAACCTGTTCAACCTCCGCCAGGCCAAGGAACAGTTCACCAGGGCCAACGCCATCCTGATGATGACGGTGACCACGGTGAAGAACCCGGACGGCAGCACGTCGACCCCGTGGACGTTCCTGCCCGGCACGGAGAACCAGCTCAACTCGGCGAACGCCGAGTTCGCCGCGTCGATCAGCTCGTTCAACAGTGGCGCGTCCGCGGCCGACCGCCAGATGTACCTGGACACGGTGACCGGTCCCGAGGTGGACACCCGCGCCCAACTGCTGACCCAGATCCAGACCCGCGCCGACGCGAACCTCGGTGCCGCGCCGAACGTGCAGCCGACCACCGTGCAGGACGCGGGCGACGGCTCCGCAGGCCTGCTGCGTGACGCGGAGCTGAACCTGAACTCCGAGCTCAAGGCCCTCACCAACAGCCTGGGATCGGCGGCGAAGGCACAGGCCTTCCAGGACGGCGGCATCCTCGCCGGCGCGCTGCTGATCGCGTTCCTGGTGACCCTGATGGTGGCCAGGTCGCTGGTCCAGTCGCTGCGGCGGCTGCGGTCCGGCGCGCTGGAGGTCGCCCGCACCAAGCTGCCCCAGTCGGTGCAGCGGATCCTGGCCGACCCTGACCCGATCAAGGCGTCCAACAAGGCCGTCGAACCGGTCCCGGTGTTCACCGCGGACGAGATCGGCGAGGTCGCCAGGTCGTTCGACGTGGTGCACGGCCAGGCCGTCCGGCTGGCCGCGGAACAGGCCGTGCTGCGCGACAACGTCAACGCGATCTTCATCAACCTGTCCCGCCGCAGCCAGGCGCTGGTGGAACGCCAGCTCGCGCTGATCGACCGGCTGGAGAAGGACGAGCAGGACCCCGACCAGCTCGCCAACCTGTTCGAGCTGGACCACCTGGCCACCCGGATGCGGCGCAACAGCGAGTCGCTGCTGGTGCTCTCCGGCAGCGGCCTCGCCAAGCGGATGAGCCGGCCGGTGCCGATCGGCGAGCTCGTCGGCGCCGCGGTGTCCGAGGTCGAGCAGTACGCCCGGATCGACGTGGGTGCGCCGCCTGCCGCGTCCGTGCTGGGCCGCGTGGTCAACGACCTCATCCACCTGGTCGCCGAGCTGCTGGACAACGCGACCTCGTACTCGGAGCCCAACACCAGGGTGAGCGTGCGGATCGCGCGGACCCGGTCGCGGGAGCTGGCCATCCAGATCACCGACCGCGGTGTCGGCATGAGCGAGGACGACGTCCGGCTGGCCAACGAACGGCTGGCCAACCCGCCGGACATCGACGTCGGCGTGACCCGGCGGATGGGCCTGTACGTGGTCGCGCGGCTGGCTCGCCGGCACAACATCCGCGTGAAGCTGCGTGCCAACGAGGACATCGACGGCGGCACCGTGGCGCTGATCGTGATCCCGGAGGAGCTCGTCCACCGGCCCGGCGAGGACCAGGGCGGCCCGCTGGGCACCGGCGACAAGCTCACCCCGGCCCCCGCTCCTGCCATCGGCGGGGACACGTTCCCGCCGGTCGGACCGTCGCCCATCCCGGTGGACAGCGAGCTGGCAGGCGCGGCCACCGCGGCCGCCGGCATCGCGGGCGCCTTCGGCTTGGCGTCCGCGCGGTCGGCAAGGGACGACGCGGCCACGGTCCAGCGGGCACCGGTGAGCGCGGCCGAGGAGTCCGGCGTGCGGGAACCGGCCACGTCGTTCTGGGCGAGCGACTTCGAGCCGTCCGGCAACCTCGAGCCCGACGCCACGGCAGAGCAGTTCCACCCTGCGCAGTCACAACAACCCACCGCGAGCAACGCCGCGTCGCTGTGGGAGGCGCACACCGCGGTGGACGCGGTGCCGATCGACCCCGGCGAGCAGCCGTGGCCGGCGCCGATCCCCACGTCGGCCGCGTCCCGCCCGGAGGTGGACGCGCCAACCGAACGACTGCCGATCTACGAAGCCGTGCTCTCCCAGTGGTTCCGCGCCGACGAGGCAGGTGCCGCGGCGGCCGCCGCGGCCGCGAACGGCACGCACGAGACCGCGAACGGCGCGCACGACACCGCACCGGTGGCACCGGTATCGGCCCCCGAGCCGCCACCGGTCGCGGAGCCGGTCACCAACGGCCGGCAGGACCCCGTCGGCCCGCTGCCCACCCGGGTGCCCGGCCGTGCCGGCGCCGCGCTCGGGTTCGGCACGTCCGACCGTGCCCCCCAGGCCGACAACGGGCACGGAACCAACGGAAACGGACTTGCCACTACAGTCAGTAACGGCGTCGGCAGTTCATATGCCGAGAGCAACGGCGACGCCGACGCGTGGCAGACTCCGGCGGACGAGGGTTGGCAGCGCGCAGAAGCGCTGCTCGCGCCCGTCTCCGAAACCACAACGGCCGGCCTGCCCAAACGGGTGCCCAAGGCACACCTGGTGCCCGGCTCGGCGGCACCACGACCCGACGACAACGGCCAACCGGCCGGTGGTGGCGGGCGCGGCCGGCAGGCCACCATGGCACCACCCTCGTTGCCACCGCGCACCGCGGACGCGGTACGTGGTCGCATGTCCAGCTTCCAGCAGGGCCTACGTCGCGGTCGCCACACGTTGATCGAGGCATATTCTGGCGAGGCTTCCCATCTATCCGCGCATCGTGCCGACGAGGAGCAGGAGTGACAGCGTCCGTACAGCAGCCAGGGAGTTTCGGCTGGCTCATCACTGACTTCGTACGTCGAGTGCCCGGCGTTGCCCACGCCGTGGTCGTCTCGGCGGACGGCCTGTTGCTCGCCGGATCGCAGGGCCTGCCCCGCGACCGCGCCGAACAGCTCTCCGCCGTGGCGTCCGGGCTGGTCAGCCTGACGCAGGGGGCGGCCCGGTGCTTCGAGGCGGGCGCCGTGAACCAGACCGTGGTCGAGATGGACCGGGGCTACCTGTTCCTGATGTCGATCAGCGACGGTTCCTGCCTCGGCGTGCTCGCCGCGCCCAACTGCGACATCGGTCTGGTCGCCTACGAGATGACGTTGCTGGTCGAACGCGTCGGCCAGCAGATGACACCGGAACTGCGGGCACAGCTGCAGGGTGCGGTGCGCAGATGACCAGCAGACCAAGAACCACGCGTTACTGACCGGCGGTGAGTACGAGATGACCCCGGATCGCGGCCACCGCCGCGGCGAACGAATGGGTGACCGGTTCGACTATCGGCGCTGGGCCGCGGACGGGTTTCATCTGTACGACGACGACACCGAAGACGACGAGGATCGCCGGGATGACGGAACGCGTGAGCAGGCACAGCCGATCGCGGTGAGCGAGGCTCCTGATCAGGTACTGGACGTCCTGAACGATCACCCACCAGGTGCTGGGGAGCGAGGGCACAGCGAGATGGCGGACGGCGAGTTTTATGAACCCGCTGACCACGCCGGGACGGACATACCGAACCGGTTCGATATCAGCGGCTACCGGAACGGCCTGTTCGGCGGTCCCGGAGCCGATCTGTTCGGTGAACCGGGTCTGGTTGCGCATGACCGGGGGAGTTCAGCCTGGCAGCGGCCGGCAGTACCGCCGCAGCAGATACCGCCGGATCCGGTCACCGAGACCGGATCCCTGGTCCGCCCGTACACGCGGACCGGCGGTCGAACCCGCTCGGACTACGACCTGGCGATCGAGGCGCTGGTTTCCACCAGCGACCGCGGTTGGGACGCCGAGGATGCCCTGTTGCCAGAGCACCGCTCCATCTGCGAGCTGTGCATGGACACCAGGTCGGTGGCCGAGGTGGCCGCGCATCTTCGGCTGCCGCTCGGCGTGGTCCGCGTTCTGATCGGTGACATGGCCGGCATGGGGCTGGTCGTCATCCACTCCAGTGGGATGGTCGTCGGTGATCGGCCGTCCATGGACTTCCTGGAAAGGGTGCTCAGTGGTCTTCGGAGGCTCTAGTTCGCGCGGTGCGCCACAACCAGCACCGAGCGGCCGGAAGGCAACCACCTCGGCGAAGATCGTCGTGGCGGGTGGCTTCGGCGTCGGCAAGACGACGCTGGTCGGATCGGTTTCGGAGATCGTCCCGTTGACCACAGAGGCGGTCATGACCGACGCCAGCATCGGTCACGACGATCTTTCCGCGACACCCAACAAGACCACGACGACGGTCGCCATGGACTTCGGCCGGTTGTCGCTGGACTCGGACCTGATCCTGTACCTGTTCGGTACCCCCGGCCAGCACAGGTTCTGGTTCATGTGGGACGACCTGGTGCGCGGTGCGATCGGCGCGGTGGTCCTGGTCGACACACGAAGACTGGCCGACGCGTTCGCCGCGATCGACTTCTTCGACGACCGGCGGCTGCCCTACATCGTGGCCATCAACCGATTCGAGGGGGTGCTGCACCACCGGGTGAACGACGTCCGGGAGGCACTCACCATCGACCAGTCGGTCCCCGTGGTCACCTGCGACGCCCGCAACCGCGAGTCGACCAAGCAGATCCTGATCACCCTGGTCGAACACGCCATGCGCCAACAACGAACCACCGTCCGCGTCTGACGTCGCCGTTCTGGCCGGTCTCTAGTAGAGATCGGCCAGAACGACTGTCAGTTTGACCGGGTCGGTGACGGCCACGGTTTCCGTGTCGATACCGGCACACATGTAGAGCTGCGTGGTCGGGTTGATGCGGTAGCGGAACACGGTCGGTGTGCACTCCTGCTCGATGCGCCAGAAGTGTTCGATGCCCACGGCTGCGTACTCCGCGGGCTTGTGGGTTTGGTCGGCAGTGATCGAGCCGGGCGACATCACTTCGACGACGAGCAGGCAGTTCTCCGGCCGGAGCACGGCGTCATCCGGCAGTGATGCGTCGTAGACCACGATGTCAGGCCTGCGGTTGAGCAGCGGAGCATCCCGCAGTCGGAGATCTACATTGATGGCCACGGCGAATCGCTCGCCGATGGCCGCATCCAGTGCACCGGCGAATCGGCACGCGATGTGCTGATGTCGCCGGCTCGGGGCCACATTCACGACGACGGCTCCGTCGATGACCTCGATGCGGCGGCAGATTTCTTCGGACAGCGCGTCGTGGTCCGCGACGTTCAGGCCGTCCGCGTGCGACATCCAATCGGGCAATGCGGTCATTGAGGCCCCCGTGAGTCGGCGCAACGTGCCCAAGCTAGCCGAGCTGCCAACCTTGCCCCATCTGCAAGAGCAGCAGATGCGCTCGCTGGTGGCAGAGTGCGCCGATCGGGGCCGGGTCGTCGGCGAGGCCACCAATGTCGCGGACGAGTGATACTCAACTCGCATCGCCGCGCGTCTTGTGATACCTATGATGCCTGTAGGTATCACAAGACGTGCGGCGATGGAGCAAGGTATCGATGCGGATCGAGGATTTGGCAGTCGGTCAGCGGGCTTGCCTGGTGAATGCTGAGCGCGGCTACCGGGCGTTCGTGCCGCCTCCGCTACCGCCCGAACTCCGGTTCGACGCGGACCTGGTAGGTGCGCTGTCGTCGGCCGACCGTTCGGTCGGGCAGTTGGCCGGGATCGGTCGGACGCTGGCCAACACCCGATTGCTGGCCCAGGGCATGGTCCGCCGAGAGGCGGTCCTGTCCAGCCGCATCGAGGGCACCCAGGCCACGCTCTCCGATCTCGTGCTGTTCGAGGTGGACCATGCCGCACATGGCAGCGCTTCGGACGTGCAGGAGGTCATGAACTATGTGTCGGCGCTTGACCATGTGCTCGATCCCAACCGCCGGCTGCCCTTGAGCCTGTCGTTGCTCCGTGAGGCCCATCAGATCCTGATGACCGACGTTCGCGGCGGCCATGCGACTCCTGGGGAGTTTCGCCGGTCACAGAACTGGATCGGGGCGCCTGGCTGTGTGCTCGACACCGCGACCTACATCCCGCCGCCACCGGAACGGTTGTGGGAGTGCCTTGACGCGTTCGAAAAGTATGTTCACGCCGAACACGTGCTGCCGCCGTTGATCACGATCGCGTGTCTGCACTACCAGTTCGAAGCCATCCATCCGTTCGTCGACGGCAACGGTCGGGTCGGCCGACTCCTGGTGACGCTGCTGCTGGTCGAATAGTCGCAAATCGGCGTCTGTTTGGGGAGCCCTTTCCTATCTATATAACCTTTATAATCTCAGTAAAATCTAGGGCGTGGCTTGGTAAAATTTGAAGCAGTGGTTTTGGGTCTTGTAGGATGATTATAAAATGACCGCGTAGCGCATAGTAGTTTGCGGGCGATGTTCGCCCCCTGGCCGCAGTTTCACAATTATTCTAACAGGGTAAGATCTAGCGATCAGATATTCTTCGGTTAAAGTAAAATCCCTAAGGGCGTAAGGGTAGTGCTGGCGTAAAAGTGATTTTCCTCACGTTATTTTTGGCAGGAGCATCTGATGACCGACTACGAACGGCATGCCTACGACGTCGTGGTGATCGGCGCCGGCGGTGCGGGCCTCCGCGCCGCCATCGCGGCGCACGAGGCAGGAGCCAGACCACGGTGATATGCAAGAGCCTGCTGGGCAAAGCGCACACGGTGATGGCTGAGGGCGGTATACACCACGGCCATGGGCAACGTGTACTCCGAGGACAACTGGATGGTTCACTTCCGCGACACCATGCGTGGGGGGAAGCCGTTCAACCACTGGCGTATGGCCGAGTTGCACGCCAAGGAAGCGCCGGCCCGGGTGTGGGAACTCGACGCTACCGGCCGGCGGATTCATGGCGGCGGGAATACGATATGGCCGGCCGCTTCACTGGTTCATCATGACGAGCCACACGAACCATGAGGCGACTGAATCCTACTTCCGGGAAAATCGGCACTTCGGCCTGGATCCCGGCCGCGTCCATTTCTTCCGCCAGGGACGGATGCCGGCGGTCGACTTCTCCGGGAAGATTCTCCTGGAGACGAAGGGGTCGCTGGCCCTTTCGCCCGACGGCCACGGCGGCTCCCTGCGCGCCCTCGACCGGAGCGGTGCCCTGGACCTCATGGCCTCCGAGGGGATCGACACCCTCAGCTTCTTCCAGGTCGACAACCCGCTCGTGCGCTGCATCGACCCGGCTTTCATCGGCTGGCATGTGACCACGGGCTCGGAGATGTCGAGCAAGACGGTGCCGAAGGCCTACCCCGAGGAGAAGCTCGGCCACTTCTGCATCCGCAAGGGCAAGCTCGTCGTGATCGAGTACTCCGACCTTCCGATGTCCCTGCAGAAGGAGAGGGATCCGGCGACGGGAGCGCTGCGCTATGAGGCGGGCAGCATCGCGATTCACGCCATCAACCGTGAGTTCATCCGGAGGATGGCCAGCGGCGCCGGCGCGCTGCCCTTCCACAGGGCGGACAAGAAGATCGCGACCATCGACGCCGACGGCAGGGAAATTAAGCCCGAGAAGGCCAACGGCGTGAAATTCGAGATGTTCGTCTTCGACGCGCTGCCTTCGGCGGCAAAGCCGGTCGTCGTCGAGACGAGCCGCGCCGACGACTTCTCGCCGGTCAAGAACGCCGAGGGGGTGGATTCGCCAGCCACCTGCCGCGCCGACGAGGTGGCCCACTTCGGACGCTGGCTTCGGGCGGCTGGGGCGGAAGTCCCCGGGAAACTCGATTTCAACGTGGAGGTTCGCCGCTGTTCGGCTACGACGAGGACACCTTCAAGGAGAGCTGGTCCCGCCTGGACCCGAAGCCCACGGTCATGGACGGCCTCTGCCTGGATAGTCCGCCGAGATGACTCCGACGGACGAGCTCCAGTCGGCTGTGCTGATCGGCAAGCTCATGCCTGCGTCGGTCGCCAACATCGCCTCGTACCTGGAGGCCGGGCTCCCTGCCTGGGCGCAGGAAAGCATCTCCGAGCTGCTCGCGGGGCACGCCTGGGGGGAGCTTAACGACCGCTTCTACAAGGAGCTCGAGTTCGGGACCGGCGGCATACGCGGCCGGACGATCGGGGTGATCGCCACGGCCGCCGAGACAGGCACGCCCGGGCAGCTCGGCATGCCTGAGCATGCGGCGGTGGGCTGCAACATGCTGAACGATTTCACCCTGGGGAGGGCCGTGATCGGGCTTTTCCGGTACACGAAGGAGTATCTGCGCGCAAAGGGCGACCCGGGCGTCCCCCGCCTGGTCATCGCGTACGACGTGCGTTTTTATTCGCGGCATTTCTGCGAGCTCGCGGCCTCGATCTGGGTGCGCCTGGGCGGCGAGGCCTTCATATTCGACGGCCCTCGGCCGACCCCGCAGCTGAGCTTCTCGGTGCGCTTCCTCAAGGCGCACGCCGGCGCCGTCATCACCGCGAGCCACAATCCGCCCCACGACAACGGGTTCAAGGCGTACTTCGTCGACGGCGGACAGGTGATCCCGCCGCATGATGCCGGCATAGCGGCGAAGGTCGCGACGGTGCCCGTTTCCGCCGTGCCTGAGTTCCTGCAGAAGGACCTCACCCGCGTGACCACGCTCGGGCGCGACCTGGATGACGCCTACATGGACGCCGCCGCCTGCGCGGTGATCGACCAGGCGATGCTGCGGGCCGCCAAGCTCAAGGTCGTCTTCACGATGCTTG
>CAVPCF010000165.1:0-52606 GCA_963702275.1 Candidatus Melainabacteria bacterium | reverse complement strand
GTTATGTCCTGTCTTCGTCGACGTATTGCTCCTTGGGCAGGCTGATGTACAGGTCGGACACGTACGCTCCGCTGCTGAGCTTGTCCCAGACCGGCCAGTCGAGCACCGCGCCGGAATAGGTGTCGCTGATCCGCGGGCCGTACAGCTCCTGGCAGACCACGGTGACCGCGTCACCGTCGGCCAGGAATCCGGTGTGGCAGTTCACCTGTGGCGCGATCCGCACGTAGGTGCCCTGTCCCTCGGTGTTGGTGACGCGCGCCTGCACCTGAAACGCGCGCAGGTCAGCTCTGGGCGTGACAGGCGCTCGCCGCCGGCACGGACGCCTCGACGGGACGCCGGACCATGCCCACGACCGCCACGACGAGGGCAGCCAGCGCGACCATCGGCAGCGCGATGTGGACCGCGAGGCCGGCCAGTGCCCACGCCGGACGCGGCGTCCGGTCCGGCTCGTCGGCCAGCCGGGTGCGGCGCTCCAGCCACGTCCGGACCTCGGCCTCGGTGGTGCCGGCCATCGCCGTCAACAGGCTCAGCACGGTCGGCTCTGTCGGCAGTCGGGTACCGCTGAACGCCGAATACACGGTGCTCCGGCTCAGGCCGGTGATCTTCGGGTTGTTGGCGAACGACTTGACCGTGCGGAATCGCCCGGTCAGCAGCCGCCGTTTGAGATCCGCCGCGAACCTGGCCGCCGTGTCGGCGGTCGGTGTCGCCGGCGTATCGCTTCGTCGCGCCGCTTCCGACGCCAGCGTCACCTGTACGCCTGCCAGCGCGAGACAGGCGACGGAGAGAATCGACAGGTTGCTCGACAATGCCACCAACAATGTCAACAGCAGCGTTGCGATGCCGACCGGAATCATCACGTGATACAGCCGGATTCGATGTCGGACGCGCCTCAGGTGCCCCCAGGCCTGTGCCACGAATATCCCCCTGTCCTCCGGCTTGGCAGCCGGTTGTCGCGCCGGCGACCGTAACGTCCGCGACCGTGTCCCCGCAGGTGCTTCCCAACGACTTCACCCGCACGGCCCAACCGCACGCGAGATCGCCTTGACCAGGTCAACGCCGTCCGTGGAATCCGCTGGACCGTTCGGCCCTGCGCAGCTGTGGTGCCGCATCGACCGCGGTGCATAGCGTGCGAACGCTCGACTTCGTCCAATGAAAGGGACCACTCGATGAACATTTCGACGCAGCGACTTCGACGCAACGCCGTCGCGGTACTGGCGCTGCCCGTACTCGCCGGCCTCTGCATTGCCGGTTCGACCGGAACGGCGTCGGCGACATCGGCCACGAATACGGCCACGCACCTCAGCGCGGCGCAGCGACCCGCGGCCCTGCCGAACTGCCCATCGCAGTTCGTCTGTATCTACCCGGGCACACACTTCACCGGAACGCCACACATGGAGATCAGCTGCCATGCTGGCGCGCATATCGGCCTGCCGTCCGGATTCGCCAATTTCGGCTCGGTCATCAACAACCAGACCGGAAACGCACCCACCACGTTCTACAATTCCAGTGGACAGGTGCTCGAGGAGAACCAGGGGTTCAGCGCCGTCGACGACATCGGGGTCGGCACCCGAGGCCACGTCGCCAGTTGGCGTGTCTGCCCGTAGCGCGACTCACCGCCGCAGGTGGCCGGCGGCCGGGGACACCGACCGCCGACCACACCGTGGTCAACCGATAGCGGCCTCCGACGGTTGACCAACCGGCAACGCGGTGTCGGCGGTGGAGTTCGGCCGCGCGTCCACGGCCGAACCGGTGATCGTGCTGAGCGCGGAACCAGTCGTGCTGCCGGTACCGACAGGGTCTGTGTCCGCGCTCCCCACGCCGTGTCCGGCGCGAGGTCCAGCACCAACCGGCCGACACCCGGTTGCCGAGTCGATGGCGGGAGGGCGGCGACACGTCTCGATCCGGTCAACGATGCGCCGGCTCGATTGCCGCCCTTCCGGTCGGTGAACATGATGGGCAAGCGCCTCTCCTCGGGGACAGGCGAATCCGGTTGGGGTGCGCGCCCCAACGGGTGTGGTGGCAGTTCCCGTGGGCCGGGACGTGGATCGCACGTCCCGGCCCACGGCTGCCCCCACCGGGGCGATTCGGCAAGCCGGGACGGCTCAGGCGATCCGCAGCCAGGCCGTGGTGTCCGGCGGCAACTGACCGTCGACGACGGGGTCGCTGGCGAGCACCAGTTCGCCCGCCGGCAGGGCGACCGGCGAACCGGACAGGTTGACCACGCAGGCGAAACCGCCTGCACCGCGGGCGAAGGCCAGCACACCGGGTTCGGCGGGCAGCCAGCTCATCGGGCCGTCGCCGAGCTCGGGTTGCGTCCGGCGCAGCCGCAGCGCCTCCCGGTACAGCGTCAGCATCGAGTCCGGCCGCGCGGCCTGGGCCCGCATGGTCCGGTCCGCCCAACTGCTCGGCTGCGGCAGCCACGGCGGGACCGCGCCGTCGCCGCTGAAGCCGAACGGCGGTTGGCTGCCCGACCACGGCAGTGGCACCCGGCAGCCGTCCCGGCCGGGTTCGGTGTGGCCTGAGCGCAGCCAGAACGGGTCCTGGCGCACGTCGTCTGGCAGGTCCTCGACCTCGGCCAGGCCGAACTCCTCGCCCTGGTAGATGTAGGCGCCGCCGGGCAGCGCGAGCGTCAGCAGCTCGGCGGCCCGCGCCCTGCGCTCCCCCAGTGCCAGGTCGCTCGGCGCGCCGATGCGCCGGTCCGCCATGTCGAACGACGTGTCCGCGCGGCCGTAGCGGGTGACGTGCCGGACCACATCGTGGTTGGACAGCACCCACGTGGCCGGCGCGCCGACCGGCTTGTGCGCCGCCATCGTATTGTCCACAACGGATCTCAACAGGTCGGCATCCCAGGCGCAGCAGAGGAATTCGAAGTTGAACGCGACGTGCAGCTCGTCACTGCGCAGGTACCGGGCGAACCGTTCGCTGTCGGGCAGCCAGATCTCGCCGATCAGCGCGCGGTTCGGGTACTCCTCGGCCACCCGGCGCCATGACCGGTACACGTCGTGCACGCCGTCGCGGTCGGCGTAGGCGTGGCCGGCTCCGGGGCCGCCGGTGAGGTCGGCGTCGGCCAGGTCGTTGTCCTTGATCAGCAGGGCCGCCGAGTCGATTCGGATGCCGTCGACGCCCCGGTCGAACCAGAACCGCAGGATGTCCTCGAACTCGTTCCGCACGATCTGCGAATTCCAGTTGAAATCCGGCTGTCCCGGGTCGAACAGGTGCAGATACCATTCGCCGGGTGTGCCGTCGTCGTTGGTGGTGCGCGTCCAGGCGCGGCCGCCGAAAATGGACGCCCAGTTGTTCGGCGGCAGTTCGCCGTGCTCGCCGAGCCCAGGCCGAAACCAGAACAGTTCCCGTTCCGGCGAGCCGGGGGCGGCCGCCAGTGCCCGCTGGAACCAGGGGTGCTCGTTGGAACAGTGGTTGGGCACCACGTCGATGATGATGCGGATGCCGAAGCCGTGCGCCTCGTCGATGAGCTTCTCCGCGTCGGCCAGCGTGCCGAACATCGGTGCCACGTCACGGTAGTCGGCCACGTCGTAGCCGCCGTCGGCCATCGGCGACGGGAACCACGGCGTGAACCACAACGCGTCGACGCCGAGGTCGGCCAGGTAGCCCAGGCGTGCCCGGACACCGTCCAGGTCCCCGATTCCGTCGCCGTTGCCGTCTGCGAAACTGCGCACGTAGATCTCGTAGATGACGGCGCTGCACCACCAGCGGTCGGTCGGTTCGTCGGCCACGGCGAGTCCTTTCCGGGACGTCATGGGGAATGGAGGTGAACGCTGGTCCGCCGTACTCGGATCAGCCCTTGATGCTGCCGGCACCGAGGCCGGCGATGATATGTCTCTGGAAGATCAGGAACACGGCCACGAGTGGCGCACTGGCCAGTACGAGTGCCGCCAGTGTCTCGTTCAGTGGCAGGTTCCCGGCGAGTTGTTCCACGCCGACCGTGATCGGTTGTTGGGTGCCGTCGGTGAACACCAGCAACGGCCACAGGAAGTCCTGCCACACCGCGACCACCGCGAAGATGGACACCACGCCGAGCACCGGCCTCGCCATCGGCAGCACGATGTACCAGAGTGTCCGAAGTGGACCGGCGCCGTCCAGGCCTGCTGCCTCCATCAGGTCGTCCGGGATCTGGTCGAAGAACCGTTTGAGCAGGTACAGGTTGAACGCGTTCGCGGCCGCCGGCAGCCAGACCGCCAACGGCGAGTTCAGCAGGTTGGCGTGGATCAGCGGCACGTCCAGCGCGGTGAGGTACTTGGGCACCACGAGCGCCTGGGTCGGTACCAGCAGGGTGGCGATGATGCCGCCGAGGATGACCTGCCCGAAGATCGGCTTGAGCTTGGACAGCGCGTACGCGGCCGCGGTGCACAGCACGATCTGCAGCACCCACGCGCCACCGGCCTGGATCACGGTGTTGGTGAGGTACTGCGCGAGGTTCATGTCCGACCACGCGGTGGCGTAGTTGCCGGGATGGAACTGGTGCGGCACCAACGTCGGCGGCGTGCTGACCAGTTCCGGCGTCGACTTCATCGCGCCGGTGATCATCCAGTAGATCGGGAACAGGAACGCGACCAGGAAACCGACCAGCATGCCGCAGAACACGACCCAGTACGTGATCCGGCCCCTGGTCGAGCGCAGTGCCATCGGCGATGCGAGGGAACGTGTGCCCCGGTCGGCAAGGGTTCTGGCTTCGGACACGGTCGTCACCCCACAGTCAGTCGGTGTTGCGGGTCAGGCGCAGGTAGATCGCGGAGAAGATGCCGAGGAAGATGAACAGCATCACGCTCAGCGCGCAGCCGGCGCCGTAGTCGCGATAGACGAACGCGTACTTGTAGATCAGGTACAGCACCGTGACGGTGGCGTCCTGCGGGCCGCCGCCGGTGATGATGAACGGCGTTGTGAACTCCTGCATGGTGGCCACGATCTGCAGCAGCAGGAGCATCAGCATCACGTAGCGGGTCTGCGGGATGGTGACGTGGCGGACCCGCTGGAAGATGTTCGCGCCGTCCAGTTCGGCCGCCTCGTACAGCTCGGCCGGGATGTTCTGCAGCGCGGCGAGGTAGATCAGGGTGGTGCCACCCAGGTTCGCCCACGTGGCCACCAGCACCAGGGAGATGATCGCGGTGCTGGTGGAGTTGGTCCACGACGACGTCGGCAGGTGCAGCGCGTGCAGTGCCTCGTTGAACAGGCCGTTGCCCGGGTCGTAGAACCACTTCCACAGCAGCGCCACGACCACGGGCGGGATCATCACGGGCAGATAGACCAGCAGCCGGAACAGCGTCTTCGCATGACGCAGTTCGTTGAGGACAACGGCCATCACGAACGGCACACCGAACCCGAGCACCAGTGCCACGCCGGTGAACTCGAACGAGTTCCGCCACGCGGCCACGAACTCCGGATCGCCGAACAGGCGATTGAAGTTCGCCCACCCGACCCAGTGCGACGCACCGACGAAGTTCGTGTGCTGGAACGCCAGCAGGAACGCCCGGACCGTCGGGTACCACGAGAACAGCGCGAAGCAGAGCACGCCACCGGCGAGCAACGCGTACGCGGTCAGGTTGGTGCCCAGCTTCCGGCTGCGGCGCCGGGGAGCCCGGCGGCCGCCGGCCGGAGTCACCTCCGGCGCGGCAGCCAGCTCGGTCGTGACGACCATCGTCCTCAACCCTTCGTCAACTACCGATCGTCAACTACTGATTGGCGAGCAACGAGTTGACCTTGTTGGCGGCGTCGGACAACAGCTGGTCGATGTTGGCGCCCTGGTTGGTCAGGACCGCGGACATCACGCTGTCCAGCACCGAGTAGATCTGCTGGGCGGCAGGCGGTTCGATCTTGCCCTGCTTGGTCTTCATCGCGTTGGAGAACTGGTCGTAGTTCTGCGACGGCACGTTGGCGTACTTGGCCTTCGCCTGGTCGTCCGTGTTCGCCGTGGCGCCCTTCCACAGGTCCGGCTCCGGCAGGCCGACCGGCGAGCCCGCCGCGGCGGAACGCTGGTAGTTGAACTGGCCGACACCCGGGGTCAGGTTCTCGAACTGGAGCCACTTGATGCCGGCGGTGATCTGGTCCGGGGTGTCCTTGACGTTGAACATGTAGCCGTCACCACCGAGCAGGGTGGCGTTGTTGCCCGGCATCGGCGCGATGCTCAGGTTGTTGTAGGACGCCTGGTACTGCTTGACCAGCGTCGGCAGGTTGTCCGGCGCCGCGATGTACATGCCGAGCTTGCCGGCACCCATCATGGCCTGCACGTCCGGGATGGTCAGCAGCTGTTTGGTCCCCATGCTGTTGTCCGTCCAGCGCATCTGCTGGAGCGTGGTCAGCACGGCCTTGCCCTGCGAGTCGTTGAACGCGGCCTGCTTGCCGTTCGACGAGACCATGCTGCCGCCCTGCGAGTACAGCTCGGCGGTGAAGTGCCAGCCGCCCTCGTTGCTCGCGCTGTAGTCCGCGTAGCCGACGGTGCCGTTGCCCAGCGCGGCGATCTTCTTGGCGTCCGCGCGGACGTCGTCCCACGTGGCAGGCGGCTTGTTCGGGTCGAGACCTGCCTGGGTGAACAGCGCCCGGTTGTAGAGCAGGCCCATCGAGTAGTTGGTCTTGGGCAGGCCGTAGTAGTCACCGTTCGGGCCCTTGAACACGTTCAGCGTGGACTGCTGGATGTCGTTGAGGCCGTTGACGGCGCTGACGTACTTGTTGATGTCCGCGGCCTGGCCGTTGCTGACCACGTGCGCCACGTCGGTGTAGTACACGTAGAAGACGTTCTCCATCTGGCCACCGGCCAGCTTGGCGTCGAACGTCTTCGGGTCGTCGCAGGGGAACTCGTCCTTGGGCACGATGGTGATGTTCGGGTTGGCCTTCTCGAAGGCCGCGATGTCGGCGACGAACGCCTTCCGGTCGATCGGCGCGCTGGTCGGCGGCTCGCAGTTGACCGTGATGGAGACCTTGCCGCCGCTTGCGGTGCTGCCTGAGTTGGACGAAGTGCAGGCCGCCAGGACGGACACGGCCGCACCGGCGGCCAGCGCCAGCGCGGCGAACCTGTGGAACTGGGCGGTTCTCATCGGCGGGAACCCTTTCGGAGACTGGGGTCGGCCGGGCGTACTTCCGCGCTCGGTCTCGCACCAGGTGGGGCTTGCTGTGATGGGAAGCACTCAACCACGCTAGACAGATCACCGCAATATGTCGATCGAAAGTCGCAAAAAAATGACTGTCACACTTGACGCTACGTCCGATTGTCACCGTTCTGAGCACACAGCTTCAGGCCGGGGCGGACGCGCTGTGCGTCCGGCCCGGCCTGTTTGTGCTGCTTACGCTGTTACGGCGGGTTGGCCGACCGCGCGGGTTCGGATCATGCCCGCTACGGGGGCGGTTGAGCCTCTGACCACCAGTTCTGGTTCGAACAGGAGCTCCGCGTGGGTCACCCGTACGCCGGCGATCTCCTTGACCAGCAGCTCGACGGCTGCCTGGCCCATGGACTCGATGGGCTGGCGGACCGTGGTCAGGGGCGGGTCGGCGCAGCTCATGAACGACGAGTCGTCGTAGCCCACGACCGAAACGTCCTTCGGGACCGACATGCCCCTTCTGCGTACCGCGCGGACCGCACCTAGCGCCAGCGGGTCGCTCGCGCAGACGATGCCCGTGATGCCCCGTTGCAGCAGTCTCGCCGCGCCGGCCTGCCCGCCCTCGACCGAGAACAGGGTGTGTTCGACGTGTTCGTCCGGTAGGTCGATACCGGCGGCCACGGCCATCTGGCGGGCGGCGGACAGTTTTCGTCGTGACGGCACGTGGTCGGGCGGGCCGAGTACCAGGCCGATCCGCTCGTGGCCCAGCGCGATCAGGTGGCCCATCGCCTGTTGGACCGCGACCGCGTCGTCGCAGCTGACCTGGGGGAAGTCCAGGTGGTCGATGGCCGCGTTGAGCAGCACCGTCGGCAGGTTGCGCTCGGTGAGCAGGTCGTAGTGGTCGTGCGGGGACTCGGCCTCGGCGTAGCGGCCGCCGAAGAAGATCACGCCGGACACCTGCTGGTGCAGCAGCAGCGCAACGTAGTCGGCCTCGCTGACCGCGCCGGAGGTCTGCGTGCACAGCACCGACGTCAACCCGTGTTGGGCAAGGGCACCGCCCACCACCTCGGCGAACGCCGGAAAGATCGGGTTGGACAGCTCGGGCAGGACGAGCCCGACCAACCGGGCGCGTTCGCCGCGGAGCTGCGTCGGGCGCTCGTAGCCCAGCACGTCCAGCGCGGTCAGGACGGCCTGCCTGGTCGCCTCGGACACGCCGGGCTTGCCGTTGAGCACCCGGCTGACCGTCGCCTCGGAGACGCCGACCTTCTTCGCCACTTCCGCAAGTCTTCGCGCCATGCACGCAACTATAGGGCAGACTGCGCAAGTTGTTGCGCAATCCTCGGCTTCGTAAATCGTACGCGCCGAGTACGCGTTGCAGTACGGGATCGCACCGGTCGCCGATTACGATCCGGCTCTCATCGCACGGGTCGGTCCGGGTCGGCCTCGGTTCAGGGCAGCAGTGTCAACATTGGGACATGTGCTGGACGAACCGCGGTGAAGTCGCGGCGGTCCAGAGTCAGCACCGTGCTGATACCCAGCCGTTCGGCCAGGGCGATCACCGAAGCATCGACCGTACCCAACGGGAGGTTGTCGTACTTGGCTACCAACTCGGCAACCCGGTGCAGGTCGGCGGACAAGGACTCGATCAGCGTGAAGTGGCCGGTTCGAACGTCCTCCAGGAACGCCAACTCGGCGTTCGTACCGCGCCGGCGTTCCAACAGCAGACAGACCTCAGTAGCCACGGTGGCCGGGACCAGCAGCGGGCCGGACAGCCGTTCGAGCAGGGTCCGGCACTCGTGGTGTCGGTCATCGCGGTCGTTGATCAACGCCACGATAGGGCCGGTGTCGACCAGGATCATGCGGCCGTTCCGGGCTCGCTCCGCAGAATCTCCTCCGACCGCTCGGCCAGATCAGATTCGGCCGACAACGTTCCGGCGCTGGCGAACCTCCGGACCGGTTCGGCCGCGATGCCGACCGGAGTCGAACCGCCGCGCAACACCTCGATGAGTCGGAGGGCTTGCTCCCACGTCATGGCAGACCCGGAAGCGAGACGCACGATCTCGCTGAGCGTGGCGAGCCGCTCATCGGGCACGGCGTCGACAAGACGATGAACGTCCTCCCTGGTGGACATGGACTCAGTATCCCACGCCGGCTCGGCCCCGTGCGGCGTCCCCACCGGGCCGAACGAGACTAGGACAGGGCCTGCCACCAGCCGTCGACGGCGGGCGGGTCGTCGATGTCGATTCGTTCGCCGGGGCGGGGCACGACCAGGTGGACGTCCCGTGCCTTGCTCTCTCGCCACACCCGGTCGGCCGGTTCGGTCCAGGCGTGCATGGCGAGGTTGAACGTGGCCCAGTGCACCGGGATCAGCACGTCGGCCCGGACGTCCAGGTGTGCGGCGACGCCCTCCTCCGGTGTCATGTGGATGGCGGGCCAGCCGGGGCCGTACGCGCCGATCTGCACCAGGGCCACGTCGAACGGGCCGAAGCGCGCGCCGATCTCGGCGTAGCCGTCGAAGTAGCCGGAGTCGCCGGTGTAGAAGACGCGACGGGTCGGGCCGAGCACGGCCCACGACGTCCACAGGGTGCCGTCCCGACGAAACAGGCGGCCGGAGAAGTGCTGCGCTGGCGTCGCGACCAGCCGCAGGCCGGCGAGGTGCGTGTCCTCCCACCAGTCCAGTTCGATGATCCGGTCGGCCGGCACGCGCCAGCGCCGCAGGTGGTCGCCGACGCCGAGCGGCACCACGAACGGCGCCGTCTGGGTGCGCAGCAGCGTCCGCACGCTGGGCAGGTCGAGGTGGTCGTAGTGGTCGTGCGAGATCACGATCGCGTCGAGGGCGGGCAGTTCGTGCAGCGGTACCGGCACGGGATGCAGCCGACGTGGCCCGACCAGCGCGGACGGGGACACCCGCTCCCCCCACACCGGGTCGAACAGCACGCGGGCGCCGTCCAGCTCCACCAGCGCGGACGAGTGCCCGTACCAGGTCACGTGCAGGCCCGCCGTGGTCGATTCGGTCGGGCGCACCAGCGGGACCGCGCCGACCGGCTGCCGTTGCTGCTTGCCGAAGACCAGGTCACGCAGGCTCTCGCGGATGCCTTCGCGCGACATCGTGGTCGTCCGGGCCGCGTTGTGGAACACGCCGTCCCGGTACTGCGGCGACCTGCGCACCCGGTCGGTCGGCCTCGTGCGCGCGCCGACCGCGATCGGTACGTCCCGCAATATCCAGAAGAGTGCGCCCAGCAGGCCCGCCCCAGCCATCAGCCACCGTCGTATCGCCATTCCGCCGCCTTCGCCTGTTGAGCACCCTCAACAGCCAGAATGGCATGACAAGCTGAGGTGACGCCGAACGGACTGTTGTCCGAACCTTGCCGCATACATAGTATCTGTTCATCAAGCTGTCTCTTGTTCATATATATGAATGGAGTAGCGGTGTTATGAAATCTCGTTCCTTGGCCACCTCACTGACCGTGGTGGCGCTCGCCCTGGCGACGACCGTGGGCCTCACCACGACGGCCAGCGCGAGCCAGGCAGCCCCTGGGCTGCGAATATCGCTCAAGGCACCGGCCACGGTCGTGCTGGACGGCTCGCAGCTCCGGGCGAACCAGTTCGGCCTGCTGCTGGGCAACAAGACCCTGCGGACGTCACTGTCCAACCTGCTCACCCAGGCCAACACCGAGCTGACCGCGGGCCCGTGGACGGTCACCGCCAAGACCGCGCTGCCGCCCAGCGGCAACGTCCACGACTACCTGAGCCTTGCCCCGTTCTACTGGCCGACCCAGCCGGTGACCGCGAGCAACCCGTGGGGCTGCCCGATGGTGAACCGGGACGGCCAGCGGAACCCGGTCGTGGACACCATTCCGGACCACCAGAGCGAGATCGCGGCGTTCGCCGACATCTACAACCTGACGCTCGCCTGGTACTACACCGGTGACGTCAGGTACTCGCAGCGCGCCGAACTGGACATCCGCACCTGGTTCACCAACCCGGCGACGGCGCAGAACCCGAACCTGTCCTTCGCGCAGGGCATCCCGTGCCTTGTCGACGGCCGCGGCATCGGCATCATCGAGTTCTCCTACGCGCTGACCGAGGTGGTCGACTCGACCGCCATCCTGGACTCGGGCGCCCCCGGCTGGACCAGGGCCGACCACGCCGCCATCCAAACCTGGGACAGCGCGTTCCTGACCTGGCTGCGCACCAGCTCCAACGGCGCGTCGGAGGACTCGCAGACCAACAACCACGGCACGTTCTACGACATGATGTCCGCCGCGCTCGCCCTCTACACCGGACAGCGTGACCTGGCCAAGAGCATCGTCATCGGCTCCGAGACCAACCGGATCAACACGCAGATCCTGCCGACCGGCCAGGAGCCGCTGGAGACCCTCAGGACACTGAGCTGGCACTACAGCAACTTCAACCTGGTCGCGCTGACCAGGATGGCGCAGATCGGCCAGCACGTCGGGGTCGACCTGTGGCACTACACGTCGCCGACCGGCGGCAGCATCATGAAGGCCGTCGACTTCGTGATCCCGGTCGCCACGCACGGCCTGTCGCCAACGGTCTGGCCGTACCAGAACCTGACGTTCTTCCAGTACGCGGCGCTGGACGTGCTGCACGCGGCGGCCAACGCCGGTGACAAGAACGCCAAGGCGGCACTGCCCATGGTGCCGGTCGAGCCGGGTGGGGACCTGTTCCCGATCCGACCGGCCGCCGAGCAGCTCGACAACGTCGCGACCACACCGGTGCCGCCGCCGGCAGGCTGATCGACTGTTCGGGTCTTACCTAGGGAGTGGCGAAGGTGCTAGAAAGCCTTCGCCACTCCCTTTTGTCGTGCGCACGAAGGGCCGAAAAAGTTGACAACGTTGTCACGAAGGCGGACCGGCTTGCTTTACACCGGAACCGCCCTGGTCACGGCCCTGTTGACGGGCCTGTCCGGCCTGACCGCGCACGCCGTCGACCCGGCAGGCGCCGCTGATCCGGCCGCGCTGGTCGACCCGTTCGCGGGCACCGGCAGCGGCGGTGGCGTCGTCGGCAACGTCGACACGTTTCCCGGTGCGTCCGCGCCGTTCGGCATGGTGCAGTTCAGCCCGGACACGCCGAGCCGCCCCGCGGGGGGCGGCTATTTCTTCACCGACAGTCAGATCACCGGGTTCAGCCTGACCCACCTGTCCGGGGTCGGCTGCCCGATCACCGGTGACATCCCGTTCCTTCCGCTGGCCGGTGCGGTGCCCGCGGATCCGGGCGGGGCGAGCGAACCGTTCTCGCACACCGGTGAACAGGCCAGCCCCGGGCGATACGACGTCGGTGTCGGGGCGGGAGGCGGTCAGGTCGGTGTGGACCTGACCGCCTCCGCGCGTACCGGGGTGGCGCGGCTGACGTACCCGCGCACCACGCAGGCGCAACTGCTGGTGAAGGTGGCCGGCAGCCAGAACGGCTCGTCCGGCGCCACGTTCCACACCATCGGGACCGACGAGATCGCCGGATCGGTGACCAGCGGCCACTTCTGCGGCCAGCCCGACTCGTACACGGTGTACTTCACGGCCCGGTTCAGCAGGCCGTTCACCGCGACCGGCACCTGGGGTGGCACGGCAACGGCGGCGGTGCGGGCCGGCAGCACGTCGATGGCGGCGCGCGGTGGCCAGGTACCGGCCCGCGAACCGTTGAGCGGCAAGGCAACCACCGGTTCCGGCGTAGTGGCGGGCGGTTACGTCACGTTCGACACGTCGAAGAACCCGACGATCGGCATGCAGGTCGCCCTGTCCTACGTCAGCGAGGCGGGCGCGGCGGCCAACCTGGCCGCAGAGAACGCCCACTTCGACGTCGACCGGCAGGCCGCGGCGACAAGGGCCGCGTGGGACCGGCAACTCAACAAGATCCGGGTGCACGGCGGCACCACGGCCGAGCAGCAGACCTTCTACACGGCGCTGTACCACTCGCTGCTGCACCCGAGTCTGTTCAGCGACGCCGACGGCCGGTACATCGGCTTCGACAACCAGATCCACGCGGTTTCCCGCGGCCACGCGCAGTACGCGGACTTCTCCGGCTGGGACATCTACCGCTCGCAGATCCCGCTGCTGGCCATGCTGGACCCGGGCATCGCCAGCGACATGGGCGCGTCCCTGCTGCGCGACGGCGACCAGATGGGCTGGCTGCCGAAGTGGCCGGTGGCCAACGGCGAGGCGGGCGTGATGAACGGCGACGCCGCCGACCCGATCCTGGCCGGCCTGTATGCCTTCGGCGCAACGGGTTTCGACGTACAACACGCGCTGACCGAGATGGTGCACGGCGCGGAGGGCACAGGTCCACCAGGCCAGGGCTGGTATCTGGAACGGCCGCAGGGCCCGGCCTATCTGGCCAAGGGCTACGTGCCCAACACCCAGGCCGACTCGATCTCCCCGGTGCCCAACGGCGCGTCGGAAACCCTGGAGTACGCCGTTGCCGACTTCGCGATCTCCCGCCTCGCCGCGGCGACCGGTCAGCAATCGGTGGCAAGCCGGTTCGCCGGCCGGTCGCAGAACTGGACGAACCTGTTCGACACGGCCACCGGCTACATCCGGCCACGAGACGCCAACGGCGCGTTCCCGCCGGGCGACCCGCTGGCCACGGGCGGCGGTTTCGGCCAGAGCGGTTTCCAGGAGGGCAACGCCGCGCAGTACACCTGGATGGTGCCGCAGAACCTGGCCGCACTGATCAAGGGCATGGGCGGCGACGCGGCCGCGCGGGCCCGGCTGGACCAGTTCTTCACGTCTCTCAACGCCGGTCCGAACGCCCCGTTCGACTGGCAGGGCAACGAACCGAACTTCGACGTGCCGTGGGCCTACGACAGCGCGGGCGCGCCGTGGCAGACGCAGGCCACCGTCCGGCGCATCATGTCCCAGCTGTACCAACCGATTCCCGGCGGCGAGCCGGGCAACGACGACCTCGGCGCGATGTCGTCCTGGTACGTCTGGTCCGCGATGGGCATCTACCCGCAGACGCCGGGCGTGCCGATGCTGGTCGTCGGCACCCCGCTGTTCGACCGGATCACCATCGACGCGGGCCGCGAGATCCAGATCAACGCCCCCGGCGCGGGCGACGCGAATCCGTACGTGCAGAGCCTCCGCGTCAACGGCCACACCACCACGCACACCTGGCTGCCGCTGGCCGGCACGACGCGCCTGGACTTCACGGTTTCCAGCCAGCCCAACAAGAACTGGGGCACCGCCGCCACCGACGCACCGCCGTCGTTCGGCGCCGGCCCTGTCGTCTTCCCGCCGACCACCCGGGCCCAGTTGCGCACCGATCCGGCCCAGTTGCGGCTGGCCGCGGGTGGCCAGGCCAGCGTCAACGTGCTGGTGGACAACACGTTGGGCAGCCAGCCGGCCATCGTGACGTGGACGGCGACCGCGCCGGGCATCATCTTCACACCGTCCAGTGCCACCGTGACCGCGAGTGCCGGGGCCACGGCGGCCACCCCGCTGGCCGTGACCGCCGCCGCCGGGACCCAGTCCGGGTTCTACGAAGTCGCGATCGCAGGGAGAGCCAGCAACGGCGCGGTGATCGCGACAACGCAGGTCCTGGTCACGGTGGCCAAACCGGGCGAGCTGATCCCGACCGCGTACGTGTCGAACTTCTCCGACAACACGGTCACCCCGGTGGACCGGCGCACCGGCACCGCGGGCCCGACCATCCCGGTCGGCAGCGGACCGGACGGCGAGGTCGTGACGCCGGACGGCACGCAGGTGTTCGTGGCCAACAACAACAGCAACAACGTGACCGTCATCGACACGTCCGACAACCACGTGATCACCACGGTGCCGGTCGGTTCGGTCGCGGCGGACGTCGCCGTCACCCCCGACGGCAAGACGGTCTGGGTGAGCAACTTCGGCGACGGAACCGTGCAACCCATCGACGTGGCAACGCACATCGCGGGCACCCCGGTGAAGGTCGGCACCAACCCGCAGCGCATGCGCATCTCGCCGGACGGCGCGGACCTGTGGGTGCCCAACCAGGGTGACGGCACGGTCAGCGAGATCGACGTGACCAGCAGGACGGTCGTGCGCACGGTCACCGTCGGCGCGGCACCGTTCGGCATCTCCATCGGCGGCGGCAAGGTCTACGTCGGCAACACCGGCGGCAACTCGGTCTCGGTGATCGACGCGGCCACCGGAACGGTCACCACGACCATCGCGCTGGGCACGTCACCGTCGGGCCTCGGCATCACGCCGACAACGCTGTACGTCACCACGGCGAACGGCGGCATCCTGCCGGTGAACACGGCCACCAACGCCGTCGGCGCCCTGATCCCGACCGGCGCGGGCGCCTACGCGGTCGCACTCACCGCGGACGGCACCACAGCCTGGGTGGTCGACTCGAACGCGAACGACATCCGCCCGGTCGCGGTCGCCACGGGCACACCGGGCACCGCCGTCACCGTCGGCGCCGTACCGGACGGAATCGGCCTGACCGCCAACTGAATACTGTGCCGCATGACCGGATCGCTGATCGTGACCGGTGGTGGTCGGGGCATCGGGGCGGCCACCGCCCGGCTGGCCGCCGAGCGCGGCTGGGACGTGTGCGTCGGCTACCGGGACGACACGGCGTCGGCCGAGCGGGTCGCCGCCGACTGCCGGGCGCACGGCGTGCGGGCGTTGGCGCACCCGGCGGATGTGGCGGTGGAGGACGAGGTCGAGGGACTGTTCGACCGGGCGGGTGAACTGGGGCCACTCGCCGGACTGGTGAACAACGCCGGGATCGTCGCGCCGCAGTCGCGGGTCGCGGATCTGGCCACGGATCGGCTGCGGCGGATGTTCGACGTGAACATCCTTGGCGCGTTCCTGTGTGCGCGGGCGGCGGTGCGGCGGATGACGGCGGGCGGCGCGATCGTCAACGTGTCGTCACGGGCCGCGGTGCTCGGGTCGCCAAGTGAGTACGTGGACTACGCGGCGGCCAAGGCGGCTGTGGACACGTTGACCGTCGGCCTGGCGCAGGAGGTCGCGGCGGACGGGATTCGCGTGAACGCGGTGCGGCCGGGTCTGATCGAGACCGACATCCATGCCGGCGCGGGCCGACCGGACCGGATCGCCCTGCTGGCGCCGACCGTGCCGATGGGCCGCGGCGGCCGGCCGACGGAGGTGGCCGAGGCGATCCTGTGGTTGCTGTCGCCTGCCGCGTCCTTCGTCACCGGCGCCCTGCTGGACGTCAGCGGCGGCCGCTGAAACCGCCCAACTACTCTCACCGCATGGGTGAGGGTTCCGACGCGACGATCGACCGGATCGCCCGCACCAGGGCGTATCGCGATGGAGAACTGGTCGCCGAGAACTTTCCGGTGGCGGAACTGTCGGACCACCTCGACCAGCACGACGTCGTGTGGGTCGACCTCTGCGCGCCGGACACGGTGGACCTGAAGGTCGTCGCGGAGGAGTTGGGCCTGCACGAACTGGCCGTCGAGGACGCCGTCGAGCACCGGCAGCGGCCCAAGCTGGACCACTACCGCACGCACGACTTCCTCAGCATGTACTCGGTCTGGCTGGACCGGGACACCGGCGAGCTGGCGTTGAGCGAACTCGCCGCGTTCATCACGCCGATGGCCCTGGTCACGGTCCGCAAGGACGACCGTTTCGACGTGGCGGGTGTGATGAAACGCTGGGACGGCGCCGCTGACCTGGCGCACCACAACGTCGGCTTCCTGGTCTACGGGCTGATCGACTTCGTGGTGGACGGACACTTCCAGACCGTCCAGGAACTCGACGAGGAGATCGAGGCACTGGAGGACCTGCTGTTCGACGAGCGGCCCAGGGACAACGACGTGCAGCGGCGCAGCTTCGAACTGCGCAAGAGCCTGGTCAACCTGCGCCGCGTGGTCCTGCCGATGCGCGAGGTAGTGAACACCCTGATGCGCCGGGACGTGCACGCCATCAGCGACCAGATGATGCCGTACTTCCAGGACGTCTACGACCACGTCCTGCGCGCCACGGAATGGACCGAGTCCCTCCGCGACCTGGTGACCACCATCCTGGAGACGCACCTGACCATCCAGGGCAACCGGCTCAACGTGATCACCAAGCAGGTCACCAGTTGGGCCGCGATCATCGCGGTGCCCACCGCGATCACCGGCTTCTACGGCCAGAACGTGCCGTTCCCCGGATTCGGCCAGGAGCACGGTTTCATCACGTCGTCCGCGCTGATCGTGGTCCTGTCCGGCATTCTGTACCTCGTGTTCCGCCGCAAGGGCTGGCTCTAGCCAGCCGTGCAAGAATGGCAGGAGCGCGCCCCCTACCTGTTGGGAGAGTGCCCAGGATGGTTCTCGACGCACTCCTGCCGAGTCTGTCGCGCGATCTGGCAGCCGCCCTGCTCGGCTACCGGCGCCGGCTGGACGAGATCGACGTTGTGGAGAAGGCAGACCGCACGCTGCTCACCGAAGCCGATCTGGCTGTCGAGAAGTTGATCGTCGATCGGATCCGTGCATTCGATCCATCGGCGAGAATCATCGCCGAGGAGTCCGGAAACGATTCATCGAGGCCAGCTGGCGGATCGCCGACCGATCGAATCTGGGTAATTGATCCTATTGACGGCACGGCCGAGTTCGTACGACCGGACCGCGTGGAATATTGTAGCGTCATCTGTGTCATCGAGCACGGCGAACCCTTGGAAGCTCTCATTATCGCCCCGGAACTGGGCACCGGACGGACGCCGATCGTCGTTGTCGCGTCCCAGTTAACGGGGACGGTCACAGTCAACGGGGTTGCTGCGACACCGAACGGTCGGAGTGGCCGGGAGGCGTCCGTGACACGTAGCTCGGGCTCCGTTCCCCGGCCATTCGAACAGGCGATGACAGATTCCGGTTACAGGTTGAAGACACGGACCACATCGCAGACGTTGGACATGCTGCGCACAGCTCTCGACATCTCCGGAGAAGCGGCCGGCTCGCCCCGATTCGATCTGTTCTATCGGCCTCGGCAGAAGATCTGGGACGGGCTTGCCGGACTCTGCCTCGGCGCGGTCGCCGGAGCCGACAGTCGTGATCTCGCCGGAAATCCGCGCACGCCGGTGTCGAGCGAGATTCTCGCACAACCTGAGCCAACATTCGACTCGACCGTGCTGGGCGCACCGGAAGCAGTAAAATGGTTCATCACGATCGCGAACTGAGTTCATTCCGGCGTACTGCGGTACTCCTCGATGTCACCACGGTCATCGGTGCCGAGGAGTTCATCAAAGCCAGCAACAAGCTCACCGAGCCGGGCGATCCATTTGCGCGGCAGGCGTTCGTGGAACTGGTCCAGTCGTTGATCTTCATGACACGGGTGCTCGTCGCGCATCCGACGCTGTCCACGCCGCGTCCGGAAGATTTCGGACGACGGCCGTGGCTGCTCCAGACCTTGATGTCCGCTGGGCTGGTGCAGCCGCTACAGCTTGATATGGTCGTGACACCTCGTGCGGCGGACCTGGAGCAGCAGACATTGTCCGACCTGCAGAGTTGGCAGGGTAACAAGGCACTCGCACAGTTCATCGAACAGACAATCGTGTGCGATCGCGAGCAAGTCGGCATGCATAACTCGTTGTCCGCCAGAATCCGCGGCTGGGCCGAGTTCCAGGCGGCACAGGTCCGGTCCGCCGACGGCCACCGGGTCCGCATCGATACGACCGACGGAATCGAGAAGGACAATTTCGGAGTATGGGCCAGAGCCGCTGCCATCGTACTTCAGGGCGCGTTACAGCAGATTTACCCGGCTGGCGAAGAACCCTATGTCGCCGCTACTCTCGCCCGTGGCCTGAAGTATCGGGCGCGAGCCGACTCCGCCGGACTGCTGTATCAGTCGCATCCCATGAGACGGGACTTTCTGATTACCTTCGATCTTGCCCGCGACGGCGTGACCGCCAGTATTGTTCTCGACGTGATCAAAGCTGTTCGTGGTATCCAGCGGTCGCTCGCGAGCCTGGTGGATGAAAGTCAGACACATCGAGTGGAACTGGTAGAACTGGAACTTCCACTGCTGGGCGGCCGTCTCTGGAAGGCGGACGAGGTCGGCCAACTCGCGGAGCACGCATGGATAGAGCTGATCACCGGACGTATTCTGGAATACCGGGACCGGGCGGCCGGGTTGCGGCACGCGATCGAGCAGTGCGTTGGTCAAGAAGACTATCTGCGTCTGGTTCGAGACATCGACGGCGCCAAGCGCGAGTTACTGGAACGTCTCGGCATCCGGCAGGTGGAGGTGTCGCCGGTAGAACGCGATCTGGTGAACGGTGTCGCGTCTGTCGCGGAGAGTGTGCCGGGCATGCCGAAAGTGAGTGGGTTATGGCTCGGCGCGCGCAAAGCCGGCCGACAGTTGATGGGTTCCGGCACCTCGGTGCAGCGGTTTCTCTACAAGGAGTTCGCGCACGCATGGAAGCAGGCTGGGCGCTGATGACTACAAGCAGGTACCCGACGTAGGTGGCCTCAGCGGGTGAGCAACTCGGCGACGAACTTGGCGATCTGGTCGGCCTCGATCAGGAAGGCATCGTGGCCGTACGGTGAGTCGATCTCCCGTACCTGGCTTGTGCCAGCAATGCCGTCGGCGATCTCGACCTGTTGCGGCAGTGGGTAGAGCCGGTCGCTGGTCACGCCGGCGACCAGGGTGCGTGCGGTGACCCGGCGCAGTGCCGCTGCCACGCCACCGCGGTCGCGGCCGATGTCGTGGCTGTTCATGGCCCGTACCAGGGTGACGTAACTGCCGGCGTCGAAGCGGGGCAGCAGTTTCGACGCGTGGTGGTCCAAATAGGACTCCACGGTGTAGCGGCCGCCGCGCGTCGGGTCCTCGCCGGGCTGTGGCTGGCGGTCGAACCGGATGCGCAGTTCCTCCTCGCCGCGGTACGTGACGTGCGCGATGCGCCGGGCGATGCCGAGGCCGACGTGCGGGCCGCGGCCGCGCGGCAGGTGGTGGTAGTCGCCGCCGAACCAGTCCGGATCGGACTCGATGGCCCGTAGCTGCGGCCAGCTCCAGGCGATCTGGTCGGCCGACGACCGTGCCGGCGCGGCCAGCACGAGCGCGGCGGTCACGCGCGAGGGCCGGTCGACAGCCCACTCCAGCGACCGCATGCCGCCCATCGATCCGCCGAGCACCGCGGCCCACGTGTCGATGCCGAGGTGGTCGGCCAGTGCCGCCTCGGCCGCGACCTGGTCGCGCACGGTCACGTAGGGAAACCTGCTGCCCCACAGCAGGCCGTCCGGCGCCGGGGACGCCGGGCCGGTGCTGCCCTGGCAGCCGCCGAGCACGTTCGGCACGACCACGCACAGCCGGTTGGTGTCCAGCGCGCGGCCCGGCCCGATCATCGTGTCCCACCAGCCGGCCGTGGGATGGCCAGGACCGGCCGAGCCTGCCGCGTGGCTGTCGCCGGTCAGTGCGTGCTCCACCAGCACGGCGTTGGACCGGTCCGCGGCCAGGGTGCCCCACGTCTCGTAGGCGATGCGGTATTCCGGCAGTTCCACACCGGACTCCAACCGCAACGGCCGAGAAGCGTGGAACCACTGGCGGCGGCCGACCGGATCACCCTCCCGCCAGGCTCCACTGGCTGGCGGGAGATCGTCGGGATCGGTCATTCCGCCGCTTTGGCCGCGCGGAAGCCGGCCTCCAGGTCGGCCTTGAGGTCCTCGATCCCCTCGATGCCGACCGACAGCCGGACAAGGCCCGGGGTGACGCCCGTGATGGCCTGTTCCGCTTCGGACAGTTGGCTGTGCGTGGTGCTGGCCGGGTGCACGATGAGGCTGCGCACGTCGCCGATGTTGACCAGCAGGCTGAACAGCTCGGTCCCGTCGACGAACGCCCGCCCGGCCGCCGCGCCGCCGTGCAGGTCGAACGACACGACCGCGCCGGCACCCTTGGGCAGGTACCTGCGGCCCGCTTCGTACCACGGGCTGGAGGGCAGCCCCGGGTAGTAGACGGCCGCCACCTCGTCGCGCCGCTCCAGCCACTCGGCCAGTGCCTGCGCGTTGGCCACGTGGCGCTCGATGCGCAGCGACAGCGTCTCGATGCCTTGCAGGATCAGGAAACTGGTCAGCGGCGCGATCGCGCCGCCGGTGTCGCGCAGGCCCTGCACCCGCAGTTTCGCGGCGAACGCGCCGGGGCCTAGCGCCTCCCAGTACCGCAGGCCGTGGTAGCTGGGATCGGGCTCGGAGAAGTCGGGGAAACGGTCGGCGTGCGCGCCGAAGTCGAACGTGCCGCCGTCGACAACGACACCGGCGATCGCGGTGCCGTGCCCGCCGAGGTACTTGGTCGCCGAGTGCACCACGATGTCGGCGCCGTGCTCGATCGGCCGCAGCAGGTAGGGCGTCGGCACGGTGTTGTCGACCATGAGCGGCACGCCCGCCTCGTGCGCCACGTCGGCCACCGCGCGGGTGTCCAGCACGTTGCCGCGCGGGTTGCCGAGCGTCTCGGCGAACAGCAGCTTGGTGTTCTGCCGGATCGCGGCGCGCCAGTCGTCCAGGTTGTCCGGGTCGTCCACGAAGCTGACCTCGATGCCCAGCTTCGGCAGCGTGTAGTGGAACAGGTTGTAGGTGCCGCCGTAGAGCGACGCGCTGGACACCAGATGGTCGCCCGCGCCCGCCAGGTTCAGGATCGCGGCGGTCTCGGCGGCCTGACCGGACGCGAACGCGACGGCCGCGACGCCACCCTCCAGCGCGGCGACCCGCGCCTCCAGCACGTCCTGGGTCGGGTTGTTGATGCGGGTGTAGATGGAACCCGGCTCGGCCAGGCTGAACAGGTCGGCGGCGTGCTGGGTGTCCCGGAAGACGAACGAGGTCGTCTGGTAGATCGGTGTGGCCCGCGCGCCGGTGGTCGGATCCGGCGCGGCGCCGGCATGGACCTGTTGCGTCTCGAACGACCACCCTGTCGTGTCTGCTGTCATGGCCTCTCCCGTATGGCTGGTTCCCGTGCCGACGCTAGCGACATCCAGCTACTCCGGACACCCGGGTCCGCTCTGTGGGACAGCCCAGTGTGGGTTCGCCCGTTCGGACGGCCGCGCTACAGCCAGCCCCGGTCGAACGCGATCCGTACCAGGTCAACGCGGTTGCGCGCGCCGCACTTGTTGATCAGGCTGGACGTGTAGTTGCGCACGGTGCCCTCTGACAGGAACAGGCGCCCGGCGATCTCCCGCGCGGACGCGCCCTCGGCCACCAGGCGAACCACGTCCAGCTCCCGTTGGGTCACCGGGATGTCCGCCTCGAGCACGGCAACGGCCAACGCGGGGTCGAAGACGCGCTGGCCGGCCGCGACACCACGGATCGCGGCCAGCAACTGCTCCGCGGGCGCGTGCTTGACCACGAACCCACGCGCGTTGGCCTGCAGGGCACGCTGGAGCATGCCGGGTTTGTTCAGCGCCGTGAGGATCAGCGCCGCGCACCGGGGCACGCGTTCGGCGAGTTGGGCCGCCGCGGTCAGGCCGTCCACGCCGGGCATGTCGATGTCCAGCACCGCGACGTCCGGCCGCAGTTCCACGATCCGCTCGACGGCGTGGTCACCCCGGCCCGCCACGCCGACCACTTCCAGGTCGCTCTCCAGCTCGATCAGCGAGACCAACGCGGATCGGATCATCACCTGGTCCTCTGCCAGGAACACCCTGATCACCACGGTCCGACCAGCAATCGTGTCATTCGGTTCACTCGCCAACTCTGTCAACGGTCCACCTCGACGGGTGCCGGCGACTGGTCCACGATCAGGGACTGGTCCGTCCCGTTCGACTGGGTCGGCAGCGGCACGCTGGCCTCCAGCGTGAAGCCACCATCCTTTTCGGACTTCGCGGTGAGCCGGCCGCCGAGTGCGTTGAGCCGCTCGCGCATGCCTCGGATGCCGTGACCGCCCGATGCCGTGGTCACCGGGATCGCGGGCCCGTCGTTGGTCACCTTGAGCACCGCGCGGCCGCTGTCCACCCGCAGGCAGATGTCGCAGTGGGTGGAGTCGCTGTGCCGCAACACGTTCGTCGACCCCTCGCGCACGATCCAGGCGAGCGCCTCCGCGACGGCGTTGTCCAGCACGACGGGTGCGATGTCGGTGTCGGTGCGCACGCCCGCCGAGTTCAGAATGGTGCAGGCGTTGGCGATCTCGCCGCGCAGCGACACATCCCGCATGCCGGCGACCACGGTCTGCATCTCGCCGATCGAATTGCGCAGCAGGGTGCGGGCGTCCCGCAGCTCCCCCAGCGCCCGCTCCAGGTTCTTGCCAGACAGCCGTTCCACCAACTCCAGCTTCAGCACCACCACGGACAGCCCGTGGCCGAGGGTGTCGTGTAGATCGCGGGCCCAGCGCAGCCGCTGTTCGCTGACCGCGAGCAGGGCGAGTTCCGACCTGGTGTCCGCCAGTTCACCCGCGAAGATCACCAGCCGCGGGATCGAGTAGAAGATCAGCGCGGTCAACCCGAAGTTCAACGAGCTCTTCCTGATGTCCGCGACCCCGGTGAAGTCCCGCAGCGTCAGGCCGAAGTACACCAGCAGCAACACGATCGAACCGACACCGCGCACCGTGCCGGACAGGCACAGCAGCATCACCGAGAAGCTCAGCGCGGGCGGGGCGGCGAACGGCGCGCCCATCACCACGAACAGCACCATCGACCACACGAGGCCGACGACGGCGACGACCTGCGTGCTCCGTACGTGCCGACGCCCACGCAGGACCCGCACGATGGACCAGACGTAACTGGCGGCCCACACCAGCCAGCCGACCAACCCGAACTCCCGCAGCGCCACGGTGGGATACAGCTGCACGACCTCGATCGACTGGCTGGCCACCAGCGCGCCGTAGGCCGCAAGGCAGACCAGGGCGAAGATGCCGACCAGGTGGCCGCCCTCCGGGGCCACCCGGATCCGACGTCGCAGCCAGCTCAACACCGACCGGAGCCGGGCGCCGTCAGCGGATGAGGATGCCGTGCCGAGCGCGCTCATCTGACCTCACTTCCCACCGAGCCTGCGTGGTCCAGGCCGACTCGATCAAATCCACCCCCGGGTGGTCGCGATCCGCGCCGCGTCCAACCTGTCCCGTCCGCCGGTCTTGGCCAGCAGGGTGCACATCACCATGCCGACGATCTCCTGCGGCAGGCCGACGGTCTCGCAGAGCTCCCTGGTGGAGCGGCACCGGGACACCGCGCTGAGCACCCGGCGCTCGCGCGTGGTCAGCGGGGCGCGCCGGCTCCGGTGACCGGCGAGGTCGCCTGCCGTGTCGTCGTCGACGGAGTCCTCCTCGACGATGTCGAGGTCGACGAACCGCACCCCGGCAGCGGTGGCGCGCACCGCGGCGACCAACAGCTGCGACGGCGCGGTCTTCGCGACGTAGCCGATGGCGCCTGCCCCCATGGCTCTGCGGCAGGCGCCGGACGCGGTGATGCTGGACAGGATCAGCACCCTGGTGTCGGTGGCCGCGATCGCCTCGGCGACCGCGATGCCGTCGAGGCCGGGCAGGTCCACGGCGAGTACCGCGACGTCCGGCCGCAGCTCGCGGACGGCGCCGAGTGCCAGGTGGCCGTCGCCGTACTCGCCGAGCACGTCGATGTCGGGCTCGAGGGCGAGCAGCTGGGCGATGGTGTTGCGGACCGCGACCGCGCCGTCGGCCAGGACCGTGCGGATCTCGCTCATCGCCGCTCCTGTCCTGGTCGGCCGTGCCATCGGTGAGTAGAAGTTAGCACCGTCTGGTGGCAACCAGCCGACGCTGTTCCATTCGGCCATTCTTCGGCGGACAATCACGGAAATGCATCGGTAACAGTACTGTCGGTACCGGTCCACGCAATTCGAACGTTGGGTGGCCGGCCGACCACCGACCGCGCCCGGGTGTTCGGTCAAAACGGCCAAATCAATGCGCATTGCAAATGAGTTGTCTCAGCGCGGGCCACCGGAATGGCACGGCCGGTGCCGGCGGCAAATGCGGTTGCGTCCACGAGACCGCGGTCAGACGAACATCGGGACCGGGTTGAGCTGGTCCTCGGCCAGCGGCGCGGGCAGCCAGCCGAGCCGCACCGGCACGTCGTAGAGCCTGCCGGGTGCGTAGCGGCTCCAGAAGTGCCGCAGGCCCGGCACCAGGACCTTGACCACCGGCAGGCCGATGTCCGGCCGCGTCATGTCCAGCGCCAGCAGTTCCATGCCGTTGGCGCGCACCAGGTCCCGGCACGCGGTCAGGTCCGCCGCGAGGTCGTCGCCGGTCGGCAGGGCCAGGTCCGACACCCGCGTGGCCGGCACGGTCGGGTCCGGCACCAGATACGGCAGGTCGGCCACTGCCGCGGTGCGCCACCACTCGCTGACCACCGGATCCGGCTGTCGGTAGCCGGCACCGTCGGCCGTGGTGAACGCGACCGACGGCAGGAACTGGTTCAGTTCGCTGATCGCGCGCAGCACGGCGATCCGGGCGTCGTGGTGCGCGCCGAAGCCCATGATGATGTCCTCCGCCGGCTTGTCCACCCGCCTGCTCAACGCCACGACGGCGGGTATGCCCAGGTCGGCGGTCAGGTCGAGCACCCACAGGTCGCGGTGCAGCCGGGCGTACTCGGTGCGCATCGTGTCGGTCCACGGCTCGCCGAGCGAGTCCAGGTCGACGCCAGGGCGGCGCAGCCGGTTGTACCACCAGAGCGCGACGCTGTCCCGTTCGACGAGCTCGTAGAAGCCCTGCAGTGCCGCGTCCTCGAGGCTGGTGCCGGCGGCGCAGCCATTGGAGTCGGCGAGCGCGTAGGTCGGCCCGGTCCGATGGTAGGTGTAGAACAGCAGCGACGTCGGCACGTACCTGGCGCGCTGCTCGGTCAGCGACCACATCGGCGTCCACTCCAGCGCGGCCCGCTCGTCCAGCGGCTCAGGCACGGTCTGCAACGGGAGCTGCCGGGCGTTGATGGCGACGCGGTCGGCGAACTGGCGGTCGCTGAACCCCATGACGGCGTTGGGATGCACGGCGTCCGCACCCAGATCGGCATAGCTCGCGGTGATCCGGGGCTCGTCGCCGTCGTGCACGGCGCTGTAGCGCTCCAGCGCCTCACCCAGTGCGCTGGCCCGTGCCTGCACGTCCGTGACACCCTTGCCCGCGCTCTGCGCCCGAAGGCCCAGCCGCAGCGCGCGCAGCGACGTGACCCGCAGCGCGCGGTTGTAGCCGGAGGCGTAGGCGCGGATCCCGGGCAGCCCGGTGGTGATCGACGTCAGCGCGGGCACCACGCCGGTGACCGGGTCCACCAGGTGGCCCCAGGTGGCCAGCATGTCCTCAGGCGTTCGGGACCGATGGCCGCCGTCTGCCGAGAAAACCTTGGGCCGCGACGTGATCTCGAACGGCCGGGACATGTTCGCCGTGACCAGGGTCGGGTCGCCACACCCTGGGCACTGCGGCCGGCGAGCCAGCGCATGCCATTCGGTACGCAGGCTCGCCGTGTCGATCCGCAGCACGTCGTGGGCGTTGGCGTGGCGATGACCGGCCAGCCAGTGCGCGGCCGCGGTGGCGACCGCGCCCGCGACCAGCAGCCGGGTCGCCGGGATGTCCACGACCGGCGGGGCGACCCTGGTGCCCGGCAGTCGGCTCTCCAGGTAGTCCTCGGCCTGCCGGTGCCCGCGCAGCCGGACGGCGAGACAGCGGTAGCAGGCGCCGTCCGGCACGAACAGCGGGCCGACGATGCCGATCACGCCGGCCGGTTTGGCCAGCAGCCACGGCCGGCCCGCCGCGCGCTGTGCCTCGCCGAACGCACTCAGGCCGGGGCGCAGGTAGTCGTCGGTGAGCGCCACGTCCAGCACGTCGTCGGCGGCCTCGTCGGTCACCCACAGGCCCGCGGTGCGGAAGACGGCGGCGAAGTCGTCGACGTCGCCGAAGACGGTCAGCCGCACGGCCGCGCTGGCCACCGCGGCCGCTGCGTCGTCGCCGTGCAGGTTGAGCGACTCCCAGTAGCCGGCGGCACGTCCGTCGGTATCGTTGTCGGCGGCCACTTCCACCACCTGTCCCGACCGGACCAACTGGGCGACCGCCCGCCGCACGGTGTCGGCCGGCAGGTCCGGCGCCAGGGCGGCGGCCACCGAGTCCAGGTCGTGCCGGCCGTCCAGCAACGGCAGCAGGCGTTCGGCGAGCCGGTCGGTGAGTACCGCGCTGCCGTGCTCGCAGAGCAGGTAGACGCCCTCACCCCGGACCACGGACACGCCGAGGTGCCGGCGGATCCGAGGCACCCGCGCGCGGTCGGTGTCGGTCATGCGCCCTCCAGAACAGTACTGACGGCGGCCGGTGCACCCCGGCCGCCGTCAGCATGAAGTTGTCTCGATTGGTTGTCGACTACGAGGCGCCGCAGACGACGCAGGGGGGCCAGCAGAAGGCGTCCGGACCGGGTGCCGTGGGGGTGCCGGACGGGGTGACGACCGCGCCGAGATCGCCGTCGAGGATGGTGATGCGTACGTCCATGCCGGACGCCGGGTCGGTTGGACCGGCGTCGGGCACGGCGGGGTTGGGAAGGAGACCTGCCTGCATGTGAAACTCCCGGGTTCGTACTGGACCGCTGATGGCCCATTGCACAGGATCCAACCGGATCCCTATGAAATTCTCACGGCCGCAACCCTAAATAATCCATGTTCACGACCCAAGGGATGACGTTTGTCATTACATCGTAATACGCAGCGCGACCGATCGCACACGGCGCGGTTGCCGGACGAAATTCAACCGTGGAAATGGGCCCGTGTCGGTCATTTGCCGATCACGTCCCCTTAGCCCGGTTCACCCAGGGACGTTCCGCCCAGCGGAACGGGTTCAGGACAGCAGGCCGCGACCGAACCAGTCCTGCTGGTCGGCGACGCCGGGGAGGCCGAAGAAGTAGCCGCCGCCGTATGGCTGGATGTAGTCCACCAGCGGCTCGTCGAGCAGGCGGATCTGCACGGCCTCGAACTGGCGCTCCAGGTCCTGCTGGTAGGCGCAGAACAGCAGGCCCACGTCGATGTTCCCATTGAGGTCGACACCGGCGTCGTAGTTGTAGCCACGGCGGTAGATCCGGCTGGCGTCCGTTTTGGGCGTACGCGGGTTCGCCACCCGAATGTGCGCGGACAGCAGGATGGTGTTGCCGGCGGGGTCGGCGGCGTAGTTCGGGGTGTCGAACTCGTTCTCCCCGTCCTGCGGGGCGCCGCTGTCCCGCCTGCGGCCGAACATGTTCTCCTGCTCCTTCAGCGACACCCGGTCCCAGAACTCGACCAGCATCCGAATGATCCGGACCACTTGGTATGAACCACCCGTCGCCCATGCGGGCTCGCCCGCGTCGGGCCGCACCCAGATCAGCTTGTCCGCGTCGGACAGGGCCGGGTTGACGATGCCGTCCTTGAAGCCCATCAGGTTGCGCGGCGTGCCGGCGGGCCGGGACGGCGAGCGGAAGCCGTTCATGCGGTAGCGCAGTTGCATGGCGCCCCTGGTGTGCTTGGCGATGTCGCGCAGCGCGTGCTGGACGGTGTCCTGGTTGTTCGCGCAGATCTGCAGCATCAGGTCGCCGTGGCACCACCGGGGATCGGGCGAGTCGTTGGGGAACACCGTCATCGGCTTGAGCTTCGCCGGTTTGCGCGCGGCGAGGCCGAAGCGCTCGTCGAACAGCGACGAGCCGACGCCGAGCGTGACCGTCAGCCCGTCGGCCGGCACGACAGGCCCGAGGATGTCGCTGTCCGACGGCGGCGCGGCAAGGCCCAGGTCCACCGGCGTGCCACCGGCGGTCAGAAACCGGACCCGTTCGGTGAGTGTCCGGAAGAGAGCGACGAGCCCCGCCTTGTCTTTCGCGGTCACGTCGAACGCCGCGAACATCGCGGAGTTCGGCTGCGGCGTGAGGATTCCGGCCTGGTTCGGGCCGTGGAAGGGCACCACGGCGGGCACCGCCGCCGCCGTCCCGCCGTTGGTCGCGGCGGCGTCCGCCCGCGCGCCAGCGGCAAGCAGGCCACCCGCCAGCGCGCTGCTCGCCACACCGGCGGTGGTGCCCTGCAGGAACCTGCGCCTGCTCAGATCCATCGAGTCATCCTCAGTTCTCAGCTGGCGCCGATCTCCAGTAGGTCCGGCACCGGCGAGATCGTCTCCAGGACCTGGTCGACCGCCGCGTTCACCCGCTGCCGCTCGGCGACCGGCGCCGTGGTCGGGTCGTCGTGCTGGACCGCCTGCAGAGTCGCCTGGAGCGCGTCCAGTTGCGGCGTCACGGCGGCGACAAGGCCCGGCTTGCGTTCGTTGATCAGGGACTGGAGTTCGCCGAGCACGACGCGGGTGCCGTCCACATCGGCCAGTGTCTCCGCGTAGCCGCTGCCGGCACCCTGGTCGCTCATGCCGGACAGGTGGTCGCGCAGCGCGTCCTCCAGGATCTCGTGCAGCCGGATCGGCATGTCCTTCGGGTTCACCGTCAGCGATGGCAGTTTGTCCTGCAGGCTCGCCACGTCCTGGGTCAGCCGGGCCGACACCGGCGCAAGGCCGGCGGCGGGCTTGCCGTGCCACAGGCCGTATTCCAGGCGCCGCAGGCCGGTGAAGCCAGGATCGTCGACGCCGAGCGGCAGGCCCTGCGGCAGTCCGTCGATGGCGTCGGCCAGGTCGCCGAAGCTGCCGTACGCCGCGCCGACCCGCTCCCAGGTGAGCTGCGCGGGCAGCCAGGCGGCGCGTGCCGCGGCGAGGTCGCCGGCATCGATCGCGGAGTTCAACGCGGCCACCTGGCCCGCCAGCGTCACGAGTTGACCGGCCACATAGGTCTGGTACTGCTTGATCGGCACGTCCAGTTCGCTGGGTTGCAGTGGCGGCACCGCGAACATCCGTGGGAAGGCCGCGTTGCCGCCGCCGGTGGTCCGCACGGCGGCCGACGTCAGGGCGGGGACGCCGGACATCTGGCAGTGCCACGCGTAACTGCCGGCGGCCACGGTGACCGTCATGGTCTCCCGGGTGCCGGGGCCGATGCTCTCCAACTCGCCGATCGCGCCGCCGCCCGCCGACTGGACGAAGTAGACCTTGCCGCTGTGACCGGACTTGTTGACCACGGTGAAACTCTGGCTGCCCGGCGTCAGCGCGGTGAACTCGGGCGCGCAGGCCGACGCCGTGACGGTCACCGTGTTCCCGGTGCCCGCTGCTGTGCCCGCCGTGAACAGGGCGAACAGGCCCGCGGCCAGCACCGGGACGAGCACCGCGGCACCGATGGCCGCCCAGCGGTTGCGCCGCAGCATCGCGGGAATACGCGACGTCCCGGCGGGCGCGGCCGGGGTCTCGGCGGGCGCCACCGCCCGGCGGAACACCAGGAGCACGGCGGCGATGTACACGACGAAGGCGACGACCTGCAGCCAAGTCATCGCGGGTGTCAGGTTCGTGATCCCGCGGATGATGCTGACCCACCACGAGTCGGCGCCGATGGTGTTGGTCAGGTCGAACGCGAGCCAGGAACGGCCGGGCAGGAGCGTGGCGTCCTGGAGTTCGCCCAGGCCGTAGGCGAGCACGCCACCCGCGATGACGACCAGCAGGATCGCGGTGCGCCGGAAGAACACGCCAAGGTTGATCCGGATCGCCCTGCGGTAGAGCAGCCAGCACAGCCCGACGGCCACGGCCACGCCGATCGCCGCGCCGATGAGCGGAACGACCGTCTCGCCGGACGCCTGCACGGCCGTCCAGAGGAACAGCGCCGTCTCGAGGCCCTCCCGCCCGACCGCCAGGAACGCGGTCGCCGCCAGCGCGCCGACACCCAGCTTCAGCGCGAAGTCCACCCTGGCGTTGAGCTCACCGGACAGGTTGCGGGCGGTGCGGCGCATCCAGAAGATCATCGCGGTCACCAGCACCACGGCGACCACGCTGAGAATGCCGCCGAACGCCTCCTGCGCGCGGGTGGACAGCGCCGACCGGGAGAACGTGAGGACGGCGCCGAAGCTGACCGACAGCGCGAGCGCCGCGAGCACCCCCAGCCAGACCGGACGGGTGCTCGCGCCACTGCGACGCACGGCAGCGAGCAGGATGCTGACCACCAGGCCGCCCTCGAGCCCTTCGCGCAGGCCGATGAGGAGGTTGGGCACAGCATCAGCCCACACGGCGTCTCCCGTCATCGTCCGACCATGGGTAGCCTTACCTTATCCCCATCGGCCGAGCTCGGGCGGACGTTACGGGTGACTACCGCTCACCTGCGGCTCGGGACCACCTTCCGGATCACCCGCAGGTGCAGCGGAATGGCCAGCACGAACCCGACCACGGCCACCACGATCGCGCCGAAGAAGGCCGGCCAGAACCCGGTGACCTGGAACGGCAGCCCCAGCCGCCCGGACAGCCACGAGGCGAACCAGAAGAGCAGGGCGTTCACGACGAAGCCGATCAGGCCGAAGGTCAGCACGTAGAGTACGCACCCAGCCACTTTGACGATCGGCTTGAGCACGGCGTTGACCAGGCCGAACACGACGGCAACGCCGACCAGGGTGCCCACCTGGGCCGCCGTCGACGCGGTGAGCAGGTTGATACCCGGCACGAAGGTGGCCACCCAGACCGCGACCGCGGTGGCGAGAACTCGATAAAGGAACTCCACAGCTCACACAGTATCCATGCGTGGCGTTGGGGCTTGACCGGACAGCTCTATTAGTGAACGCTAACCGTTAGTGGATACTGACCGAGCGGGAGACGGCTGGAGCGCGCTGGCGGACGGCACCCGGCGTGCCATCGTCAGCCGCCTCGCCGAGGGACCGCAGGCGGTGGGACAACTCGCCGCGCAACTGCCGGTCACCAGATCCGCGGTCTCCCAACACCTGAAGATCCTCAAGAACGCCGGCCTGGTCAGCGAACAAGCGGTCGGCACGCGGCGGATCTACCGGCTCAACCCGACAGCCGTGGCCGCGTTACGTGACCAGCTCGACACCTTCTGGCAGCGGGCGCTGGTCGGCTACGTCGACGTCGCCGAACACACGACGGAGGAAAACCCATGACCCGAACCGAGGCCACGGTGGTCCGCAAGCAGGTCGTGGTCAACGCGGCGATCACGCAGGCCTTCGCGGCGTTCACCGAACGATTCGGCGACTTCAAGCCACCCGAACACAACCTGTTGCAGGCGCCGATCGCCGAGACGGTGTTCGAGCCGCGCGTCGGTGGACACATCTACGACCGCGCGACCGACGGCCGCGAGTGCCACTGGGCACGCATCCTGGCCTACGAACCGCCGGACCGCGTGGTGTTCAGCTGGGACATCGGCCCGCAGTGGCAGATCGAGACAGATCAGGAACTGACCAGCGAGGTCGAGGTCCGGTTCGTCGCCGATGGCCCGAACCGCACCCGGGTCGAACTGGAACACCGCAACCTCGACCGGCACGGTCCCGGCTGGCAGTCGGTCGGCGACGGCGTCGACGGCGACCAGGGCTGGCCGCTGTACCTGGCCCGCTACGCCGCCCTGTTCGAACAGGAGAGCTGACATGTCACCGATCATCGCCACGGTCGAAGTGGACCGGCCCGCCGACGAGGTCTTCGCCTACGCCACCGACCCGACCCGGTTTCCGGAGTGGCAGTCGGGCGTCGTCGACGGTCACCTCGACGACGCCGATACACCGCAGGTGGGCGCCAAGTGTGTGACCACCCGACGGATCGGCGGGGCCGAACGGCCGGTCACTTCGGTGTTGACGCACGTCGACCCACCGAGGACGTGGGGGGTGCGCGGTATCGACGGGCCCATCCGCGCCACCGTCGACGTCACGGTGGCACCGCTGGCCGAGACCAAGTCCCGACTGACCATCGCGGTCGACTTCGAGGGGCACGGCATCGGCAGGGTGCTGGTCCCGCTGATCGTGCGCCGTCAAGCACAGAAGGAAATGCCGACCAACGTCGCGAACCTGAAACGAGCCCTCGAACAAACCCTATAGCTGAAACCCGTGCGGGAACGGATCTTCCGGATCCAGCAGATACTGAGCCGTGCCCGTGATCCAGGCCCGCCCGGTGATCTCCGGCACGACAGCCGCCACCCCACCCACTTCGACCCGTTCGACCAGTCGCCCGACAAACCGGGTCCCGATGAACGACTCGTTCACGAACTCCTCCCCCAGATCCAATTCGCCACGCGCGGACAACTGAGCCATTCGAGCACTGGTCCCGGTACCGCACGGCGAACGATCGAACCAGCCGGGATGAATGGCCATCGCATGACGCGAATGCCGCGCATCCGAACCCGGCGCGACGAACTGGACGTGATGGCATCCGGCAATGCCCGGATCAACCGGATGAACCGGCCGGTCACCGGCGTTGATCGCCGCCATCACCGCGAGGCCACACGAGAGAATCCGCTGCCCGGCCGACCGCTCGAACGGCAGGCCCACCGAAGCCAACGGCAGGATGGCATAGAAGTTCCCACCGAAAGCCATGTCGTACCGAACGTCACCGTAGCCGGGCACGGCGACCACCCGATCAAGGCCGACATTGAACGACGGCACATTGCGAATGGTCACCGAACGAGCCACACCATCCACCACAGAAACCCGCGCGACGACCAATCCGGCGGGAGTATCCAGCCGAACAGTCGTCACCGGCGAAGTCACCGGCACCATTCCGGTCTCCACCAACACCGTGGCCACGCCAATGGTGCCGTGACCACACATCGGCAGGCAACCGGACACCTCGATGAACAACACGCCCCAGTCCGCGTCGGGACGGGTGGGCGGCTGCAGAATGGCGCCACTCATCGCGCTGTGGCCGCGCGGCTCGTACATCAACAATGTGCGGACGTGGTCCGAATGTGCCATGAAGTGTTCTCGGCGGGCGGCCATCGTGGCACCGGGAATCACGCCGACACCCCCGGTGATCACGCGGGTCGGCATGCCCTCGGTGTGCGAGTCGACCGCGTGGTAAACATGTCGCGACCGCATCTACAAACGCCCCATGGCGCGCGTGACCTCGTCCGCGAACGCGGGCGACAACGGCCGTCGCGGTGGTCGACACGGTCCGCCGTATCGGCCCGCGATGTCCATCGCGAGTTTGATCGCCTCCACGAACTCGGGCCGGGAATCCCAGCGCAGCAACGGATGCAGCTGCCGGTAGGCCGGCAGCGCGGCCGGCGGATCGGCGCTGGTGGCCGCCTTGTAGAAGGCGACGCACTCGACCGGCAGGGCGTTCGGGAAGCCGGCGATCCAGCCGACCGCGCCTGCCATCGCCAGTTCGAGCGCCACGTCGTCGGCACCGATCAGCACGTCCAGTTCTGGGGCCAGTTCGGCGATGCGGTAGCCGCGGCGGACGTCGCCGCTGAACTCCTTCACCGCGCTGATCAGGCCGTCGCCGTGCAACCGGGCCAGCAGTTCCGGGCTCAGGTCGACCCGCGTGTCGTGCGGGTTGTTGTAGGCGACCACCGGCAGGCCGACCGACGCCACCGCCCGGAAATGCGCGGCAACAGCCTCGTCGTCGGCACGGAAGGCGTTGGGCGGCAACGACATCACGGCTCGACAGCCGGCCTCGCCAGCTTGTGCCGCCCACCGGGCCGCCTCATCGGAGCCGTAGGCCGACACGCCGGCGAGCACCCGGTCACCGCCCGCCGCGTCGACCGCCGTGCGCACCACCGACGCCCGCTCCGCCGGTGTCAGTGTCTGGTACTCGCCGAGCGAGCCGTTCGGGCAGACGCCGTCACAACCGTTGGCCAGCAGCCAACTGACGTGTTCGGCGTACCGGTCGAGGTCCACCGACAGGTCGTCCCGCAACGGCAGGGCGGTCGCCACGATCACGCCGCGCCACGGCACCTCAGTCATTCGAGTTCCCTTCCTCTGCTAGAAAACCCAGCGGCACCGGCTGTGCCAGCGTCCGTTGCGCCATGGCGGCGATTGCCTCAGCGGTCGGTGGCGTGCCGGTCAGGCTCGCCACCGACTGGCCGCAGATCCGGCCCTGGCACCAGCCCATCCCGGCCCTTGTCAGCAGTTTCACGGCCCGCGCGTCCCGGGCGCCCAGTTCGGTCACGGCCGTGCGGATCGCGTCGAACCGCACCTCCTCGCACCGGCAGACAACGGTGTCGCCGGCCAGGCAGGAGATCCAGCCGTCCGGCACCGGGTACATCAACGGCAACGCCGCCGCGAACGCCGCGTGCCGATCCCGCGCACGGGCGAGCCGAGCACTGACCAGCCCCGCGGTGGCGAGCCCGGCCAGCGCACCGGTCGCCATGGCCAGCCGAACACCGCCGACCCCGGTCACCTCGCCCGCCGCGAACACGCCGGGCACGCTCGTGGCCTGCCGATCGTCCACGGTCAGCACCAGGCTGCCGTCGGCGGCCAACCGGCTCGCGCAGCCCAACGGAGACCCAACTCGACCTGCGGCGTGAAGCCGTGCCCAACGGCCAGCGTGTCGCACGAGAGCCGCCGTGCCGTCCCCGGCACGGGCCGCCACGACCGGTCCACCCGGGCGACGGTGACCGCCGACAACTCGTCGTCACCATGCGCCGCGAGCACACGATGCCTGGTACGCAACGGAATCCGATGCCGAGCCAGCACCGCGAGATAACCGAGCGCCTCGACGACCTTGCCGGGATGACGAGCGACCAGACCAGGAAACCGGATCGGATCGTTGGCCTCGAACACACCGACAACTCGAGCCCCGGCGGACGCGAGCCCAGCCGCGACCGGCAGCAGAAACGGCCCGGTACCGGCCACCACGATCCGCTTGCCAGGCAACACCTTGTGTCCCTTGAGCAACGCCTGCGCCCCACCGGCCGCGAACACGCCGGGCAGCTCCCAGCCGGGAAACGGCACCTGCCGGTCGTAGGCCCCGGTCGCGATCAGCACCGCGTCCGCACGCACCTGCCCAAGCTGGGTGTGCACCACAAAACCGGACTCAACCGCGAACACCCGATGCCCGGTCAGGAACCGCACCCCACGACAAGCCGCGAGCAACCGAGCCAGCGCAGGCTGGACCGGACCACCAGCGGGATGCCGAAAGTACTGCCCGCCAGGATGATCAGCGAAGTCGACCACCGCGACCGACCGCCCCGCGCCAACTGCGGCCGCGGCGGCGGCCAAGCCGGCCGGCCCGGCCCCGATCACCACGACGTCACACCGCACGGCTGATCACATCACCCGGTCGAGCCTCGGTCACGCACGCGCGCACCGAAGGCGTTCCGTTGACCGTCACCAGACAGTCGAAGCACACGCCGATACCGCAGAACACCCCACGCGGCCGACCGAGCACCCTCGTAGTACGCCACGATCGAATGCCGGCGGCGAGCAGCACGGCGGCCACGCTCTGCCCGGCCTCCATCGGCAACGAACGCCCGTCGAACTCCACCTGATCGCTCATGCGACAAGCCGATCGACCCGAAACGGCGTGGCATCAACGAAAGGCGTGGCGCCGGTGATCTGGGCGGCCAGCATCGCGCCGGTCGCCGGGGCGAGGCCGATGCCAGCACCCTCATGGCCACACGCGTGCCACAACCCGGGCAGACGCGGATCGGCGCCGATCACCGGCAGATGATCCGGGCAGTACGGCCGAAACCCGCAGTACGCGCGCAAGGCGTTGACCCGAGCCAGAAACGGAAACAACGCGACAGCACCGGCGGCCAGCGACCGCAACACCGGCAACGACACAGTCCGGTCGAACCCGACCCGCTCCCGGCTCGCGCCGATCAACACGGTGCCCGACCGAGTGCCCTCGACCACCGCCGACGTACGCAGCCCGCCGCTGTCCGCGGCCACGTCGGCGACATACCCGGCGGCATACACCTTGTGCCGAACAAGCACCGGCAACGGCTCGGTGACCAGCACGAACCCGCGCCGCGGCAGGATCGGCACCGGCACCCCGGCCAACTCGGCCACCGCGCCACCCCACGCCCCGGCCGCGTTGACCACGGCACCGGCCGAAACAACTCCGGAACTGGTCCGCACCCCGTCCCCGGTCACCCCGAGCACCTCGGTGCCGACCAGCAAAGTAGCGCCGAAACGGTCGCGGGCCAGTCGCAGCAGGTGCGCGGCGGCGAGCATCGGCTGCACCTGAGCGTCCTGCGGGTAGAACACGCCACCGGCCAGATCCGGCGCCAGCTCCGGCTCACAGGTGGCAAGATCGGCAACCGGTTCGGCCACCACGCCGGCCGAACGCTGCCGGTCGGCGAAGTCGTGCAACGCCGCCAGCTCCGGCAAGGAACCGGCCACGACGAGGCCACCCTTGGCCTCGTACTCGAAGGCGGCGCCGTGCTCGGCGGCGAGGTCCCGCCACAGGTCGGCCGACCACCGGGCCAGGTCGAGTTCCGGACCAGGTGCCTTGTCCGACAGCAGGACGTTGCCCTCGCCCGCGCCAGTGGTGCCACCGGCCACGGAGCCGCGCTCCACCACGGTCACGGCCAGCCCGGCCGCGCCGCAGTAGTACGCACACGCCGCCCCGACCATGCCGGCACCGATGACGACCACATCAGCGGACACCACACCAAGCAATATGTCACACGGCCGCGTCAGCGATATTCACCTGAACCGGACGATCCGATCGTGAATACTCGACCATCGTGCTGCTGACCATGACCACCACCGAACGGCCCGCCACCGATCTCGGCTTCCTGCTGCACAAACATCCGGCCAGGGCACAGTCCTTCACCATCGCCGCCGGCACCGCGCACGTGTTCTACCCGCGCGCGGACGCCGACGAGTGCACGGCGGCGCTGCTGCTGGAGATCGACCCGATCGGGTTGGTGCGCGGCCGGCAGGACGGCGGCTTCGCGCTGGCCCAGTACGTCAACGACCGGCCCTACGCGGCAGGCTCGATGCTGGCCGTCGCCCTGGGTTCGGTGTTCCGGACCGCCATGGCAGGCCGCTGCGACAGCCACCCCGACCTGGCCGCCCGGCCGATCCCGCTGCGGCTCGAAATCCCCGCGGTGCCCGGCGACCTGGCGCACCGGCTGTTCGAACCGCTCGGCTGGACGGTCGACACCGAACCGATCCCGCTCGACCCGGCCTTCCCGGACTGGGGCGACTCCCGGTACGTCACGCTCACACTGACCGGCACGCACCGGCTCGCCGACGCGCTGAAGCACCTGTACGTGCTGCTTCCCGTGCTGGACAACGGAAAGCACTACTGGGTCGGCGAGGACGAGGTCGCCAAGCTGCTGCGTGCCGGCGACGGCTGGCTGTCCGGCCACCCGGACCGGCGGCTGATCAGCGACCGCTACCTGGCGCACCAGCACGCCTACGTCCGGTCCGCGCTGGCCCGGCTCGCCGAGTCCGACGACCTGGACACCGACGACCTCGACAACGCCCTGGCCGCCCCCGTGGTCGCGTCACTGGCCGAGCGCCGCAGGGCCGCCGTGCTCGCGGTGCTGACCGAGGCAGGCGCCCACCGGGTCCTCGACCTGGGCTGCGGCAACGGCGCGCTGCTGCGGGACCTGCTGGCCGAGCCACGGTTCACCGAGATCGTCGGCATCGACGTGTCCGCGGGCGCACTGGCCGAGGCGCGGAAACGCCTTGACCGGCTCGGGGACCGGCAGTTGGCCCGGATCACGCTGCGCCAGTCCGCCCTCACCTACACCGACACCACGCTGGCCGGCTACGACGCGGCCGTGCTGATGGAGGTGATCGAACACGTCGACCCGAGCAGGCTGCCCGCCCTGGAGCGTTCGGTGTTCGGTGCCGCCGCACCGGCCAAGGTCGTGGTGACCACGCCGAACGTCGAGCACAACGTGCGATTCCCGAACCTGCCCGCCGGCCACTTCCGGCATCCCGACCACCGGTTCGAATGGACACGCGCGCAGTTCGCCCACTGGGCCGACGCCGTGGCGCAGCGCCACGGCTACCAGGTCCGCCACCTACCCGTCGGCGACGACGATCCGGAAGTGGGGCCGCCCACCCAACTGGCCGAGTTCACGAAGAGGGCGACATGACCGAGCTGAGGATTCCGGACATGGCGCTGGTCGTGCTGGTCGGCGCGTCCGGCTCCGGCAAGTCGACGTTCGCGGCAAGGCACTTCGCGCCGACCCAGGTGCTGTCCAGCGACTACTTCCGTGGTCTGGTCGCCGACGACGAGAACGACCAGTCGGCGACTCCCGACGCGTTCGACGTGCTGCACTACGTGGCCGGCAAGCGACTGGCGGCCGGCCGGATCACGGTCGTCGACGCGACCAACGTGCAGCCCGGCGCCCGCGCACCGCTCGTGGCGCTGGCCAGGGCACACGACGTGCTGCCGGTCGCGATCGTGCTGGACACCCCGGAGTCGGAGTGCGTGCGGCGCAACGCCGACCGGCCGGACCGGGACTTCGGCGCGCGGGTGGTCCGCCGGCAGTGCGCGGACCTGCGCCGCTCGCTCAAGTTCCTGGCCAAGGAGGGCTTCCGGCGGGTACACGTGCTGCGCGACGAGGCCGAGGTGGCCGCGGCGCGAATCGTGGTCGAACCGCTGCGCAACGACCTGCGCACCGAGACCGGCCCGTTCGACGTGATCGGCGACGTGCACGGCTGCCACGCGGAACTGGCCGAACTGCTCGGCAAACTGGGCTACGCGGTGACCGCCGACGGCGCGCACCACCCGGACGGCAGGCGCGCGGTGTTCGTCGGCGATCTCGTCGACCGCGGCCCGAGCACGCCGGGTGTGCTGCGGCTGGTGATGGGCATGGTCGCGGCGGGCGACGCCCTTGCCGTATCCGGCAACCACGAACAGAAACTGCTGCGCGCACTGCGCGGCCGGCAGGTGCAGGTCAGCCACGGACTGGCCGAGTCGCTCGCCCAACTCGCCAACGAGCCCCCCGACTTCCAGGCAGCGGTGACCGAGTTCTGCGACGGGCTCGTCGCACACTACGTGCTGGATGGTGGTCGGCTGGTCGTCGCGCACGCCGGCCTGCCTGAGCGCTACCACGGCCGCGCGTCCGGCCGGGTGCGCGGTTTCGCGCTGTACGGCGACACGACCGGCGAGACCGACGAGTACGGCCTGCCGGTGCGTTATCCGTGGGCCAATGAGTATCGCGGTCGCGCCACAGTCCTTTATGGACACACACCGGTGCCGAATGCCGAGTGGGTAAACAACACGATGTGCCTGGACACGGGTTGCGTGTTCGGCGGGGCGCTGACCGCGCTGCGGTATCCGGAACGCGAGATCGTCGCGGTGCCGGCACACCAGGTCTGGTACGAGCCGGTGCGCCCGCTGATCCCCGCATCCCCGGTCCGCGAACCGGACACTCTGGACCTGTCGGACGTGTCCGGCCGTCGGATCGTCGAGACCGAACACCATGGAAGGGTGACGGTCCGCGCCGATCAGGCCGCCGCCGCGCTCGAGGTGATGAGCCGATTCGCGGTCGACCCGCGGTGGCTGCTGTACCTGCCGCCGACCATGGCGCCGACCGCTACGTCCCGCCGGCGGGACGTGTTGGAGCATCCGGTCGAGGCGTTTGCCGGGTTTCGCGAGGACGGCGTCGGGGCCGTGCTGTGCGAGGAGAAGCACATGGGCTCGCGGGCGGTGCTGCTGGTCTGCCGGGATGGGGGTGTCGCGCCTGCCCGGTTCGGTATCGAGGGTGATGGTGCTGTCGTCACCCGGACCGGCCGTCCGTTCTTCGGAGACAGCCGGCTGATTGGTCGGGTCCGGGATGCCGTGACGGTGGCCGGGTTGTGGGACGAGTTGGGCACGGGCTGGCTGTTGCTGGATGCCGAGCTGATGCCGTGGAGCGCGAAGGCCCAGTCGTTGATCGTGGACCAGTACGCGGCGGTCGGCGCGGCGGCTGCGGCGGCGCTGCCGGCCGCCTCACGCGCACTCGCGGCGGCCGTCGACCGGGGTGTCGACGTCACGGATCTGTTGGCGCGCACGGATTCTCGCGTTCGGAACGCGGCCGCTTTTCGCGCTGCCTATCGGCCGTACTGCTGGCCGACGTCCGGACTGGCCGGTGTCCGGATCGCGCCGTTCCAGCTGCTGGCGAGCGAGGGCCGAACGTACCATGATCACGGTCACGACTGGCATCTTGCGCTGGCCGACCGTCTGGTCGCCGCTGACGGCGAGCTGTTCGCCACTACGCGCCGGCTGTTTGTGGACACTACTGACCCTGCGTCGGTGGGCGAGGGTGTGCGGTGGTGGGAGGAACTGACCGGTCGTGGTGGTGAGGGCATGGTCGTGAAACCGGCGGCCAACCTGACCCGGGGTAAGCGCGGCCTCGCCCAGCCTGGTGTGAAGGTGCGCGGGCGGGAGTACTTGCGGATCATCTATGGGCCGGACTATACGGAGCCTGCCAATCTGGATCGCTTGCGCGATCGGAACTTGGGGGGCAAGCGTTCTCTTGCGTCGCGCGAGTATGCGTTGGGGTTGGAGGGGTTGACTCGGGTGGCGGATGGTGCGCCGTTGTGGCGGGTGCATGAGTGTGTTTTCGCGGTGCTGGCTCTGGAGTCTGAACCGGTCGATCCTCGGCTGTGACGCTTCTTTGGGTGGCCCCTTTGGCTTTGCCACGCCCTGCTTTTCCCCGATCCCTGATTGTGGGTTTACAGTTTTTGGTGTTTGTCAAGGCGGGAAAGAGTACCTTGACAAACACCAAAAACTGTAAGTGCGGCTTTGGATCGGGGAAAAGCAGGTAGAAATGGTTAAGAGGCTATGCCACGATGCTTTCGAAGTCCCTCTGAACCGAAAGAGGCGCCTCGGTTGGGAGCCCGCTCTTGTTCGTCCGGCGGGTCCTGTTCGGTGGTGGTTGCTGACGCCCCAGTTGAGAACCTGCTCTCGTTCCTCCAGTGGGTCCCGTTCAGTGGTGTTCCCTGGGCCGTGGCCGCTGGTGGTGGTCGCTCGCCCAGAGCCAGGCAGACCAGACCCAGACGCAGACGTGACCCGCCGGACGAACGAGAGCGGGCTCCCGACCGAGGCGGGCCCAGCCGAGCGAACGCCACCCGCCGGACAAACCAGAGCAGGCTCCCAACCGGTGCGCCCATTTAAGGGGACCCGGCCTAACCACGCGGCATACCGTCGTTCGCCCAGTCCTTCTGCGTCACCCCGATCCTGGCCGCTCTTAACGGTCTTGGGAGTTTGTCAAGGTACTCTTTCCCGCCTCGACAACCCCCAAGGCCGTTTCACGACAATACGGGATCGGGGTGACGCAGAAGCGGAAATCGACCGCCCAGCCAAAGACCGAAGCAAACGACCGCCCACACACAGGCAGCCCCCACCACTCCACGGGGGACGTCCCTGTTCCAGACTACCCGTTGTCAAGCCCCAAAAGGGGGACCTACGGACAAGATGTGGACAACTTATTAGCTGTCCACAGAAGACCGCCCTAGTCCATCCCGGTGCGACCAGGCGTCCAGAACGGTTTGATCACGATCGACCGGCGGGGCCACCCACGATCGCGCACGAAGTGCTTCCGCACCGCCTGCACGGTCCGCAGTTCCCCTGCCACATAAGCGATACCAGGTTCGTCAGGCAGCTTCAACCTGCTGACCTCGGTGACCAGGGTGCCCGACGCCACGGCCGGCGCGCCGGAACGGTAGGACCACACGACCGTGTCCGGTAACCGCAGCCGGTCGTTCGGGCCGTCCACCTCGATCACCCCGTACACCGGGGCGCCGCTGGGTAACGCCCTGGCCATCGGGCCGAACGCGACCGACGCGGTCTCCTCGCCGACGAACACATGGTAGGCGCCCTGGCGCGGCACCAGCTTGCCAGCCGGCTTGGTGAACACCACCTCCTCACCGGGCCGGACGGTCCTCGCCCAGCGGATCCCGGGGCCGTCGCCGTGGTCGAGGACGCACAGGTCGATCGTGTCCGTTCGGTAGTCCCAAATGGAATAGGTGCGCAACGGGCCGCCGACTTGCACCCGGACGTGCTGGCCGGGGCGCCACTCCAGGCCGCGCAGGGCCAGGCCCGTGATGGTGATCCGGCGGATGCGGCCGGTATAGCGCTCGTTGAGCTCGACCTGGCCCCGGAGGTATGTCCGGTCCAGCGCGAAGTTCCTCATCCCACTTCCCCCTCGGACCCCCATCCGGTGAATTGATGCGCACTCTACGCACACCCTCGGACACGGCGAGCACCGAGTTTTCGTTCGGTGGTTGCCGTACGGCCATCGCGTTCTCACCCCTCGTGGGCCGATGGTGCGGATCATGGGAGACGTGTCCGCACACCAGCACACATCGGACTTACCGGTCCGCCGCACGGTGCGTACGCTCGCCGTGCTGGGTGACTCGATCGGCGTCGGCGTCGGCGATCCGGTCGTCGGCGGTGGCTGGCGGGGGTTTCCGCCGCTGCTGGCCGACGCGCTGGGCGCCCGCCTCGTGAACGTGGCCCGCAACGGCGCCCGGCTCGGCTGCCTGCGCACCGAACAGCTGCCGCTCGCGGTGCGCGCCCGGCCGGACGCGGCCGTGGTCTTCGCCGGGATGAACGACACCCTCCGGTCCGATTTCGACGCCGGACGGCTCCACAACGACCTGGACACCGTCGTGTCCACACTCACCGATCTCGGCGCATTGGTCATCACCGTCCGATACCACGATCACGGTCGGGTCTTCCGCCTGCCGGGACCGCTACGCCGCGCGCTCACCGACCGGATCACCACGCTGAACGGCGTGGTGGACACGGTGGCGCTGCGACACCGGACCGGTCTGGTGGACCTGGGCGAACTGCCGGGCACCTACCTGCCGGCGACGTGGAGCGTCGACCGACTGCACCCGTCCGAACAGGGCCACCGGATGCTGGCCATCGCGCTGGCGGACACCTTCGCCGCGGCAGGCGTCGTGGTCGCGGCACCGGTGTCGGCGGAGTGCGCCGGCAGCCGCCCGATCAGTCGGGTCGACCGGCTGGCCTGGTTGGTGTGGAAGGGAATCCCGTGGCTGTGGCGGCGCGGCCGGGACCTCGTCCCCTACGCCCTCGGTGTCCTGCTGCGCGCCGCGGTCAAGCCGAAGCCGGTTCAGCCGAAGCCGGTTCAGGCCGACGAGATCCTGGCAAGGCGGCGCGGGGTCGGCCAGCGGACGTCGTAGGCCCAGCCCGCCTTCTCGAACAGCCAGATCACCCGGGCCGACACGTCGACCTGGCCGCGCCGGACCCCGTGCCGGGCGCAGGTCGGGTCGGCGTGGTGCAGGTTGTGCCACGACTCGCCCATGCTCAGGATCGCCAGCGGCCAGAAGTTCGCCGACCGGTCCCGTGCCGCGAACGGCCGCCTGCCGACCATGTGGCAGATCGAGTTGATGGACCAGGTGACATGGTGCAGCAACGCGACGCGCACCAGCCCGGCCCAGAAGAACGCGGTCACCGCGCCCCACCATGACCACGTCACGAGCCCGGCGATCACCGCGGGCGCCAACATGGTGATGGCCGTGCACAGCCCGAACAGCCGGTGCACGATCCGGATGTCGCGGTCCGCCAACAGGTCCGGCGCGAACCGGCGCTGGTTGGTCAGGTCACGCTCGAAGATCCAGCCCATGTGCGCGTGCCAGAACCCCCTGGCCAGCGCGGCGGGCGAGCTGCCGAACGTCCACGGCGAATGCGGATCGCCGTCGCGGTCGGAGAACGCGTGGTGGCGGCGGTGGTCGGCGACCCAGTGCAGGATCGGGCCCTGCACGGACATGCTCCCCATGACCGCCATCGTCACCCGTAACCAGCGCCGCGCCTTGAACGCGCTGTGCGTGAAGTAACGGTGGAAGCCGACCGTGGCACCGAGACAGGTCAGCGTGTAGAAGGTGGCGGCCAGCCCGAGATCCAGCCAGGACAGGCCCCAACCCCACGCGATCGGGACCACGGCGAGCAACGCGACGAACGGGACCACCGCGAACAGATACACCGAGATGTGCGCGGCGATCGGCCGCCGCCCGTCGTACAGCTCGGCTCCAACGATCACCGCGACCTCCCGGTTCGGACCGCGCAGCCGTGCACCACGGCGGCGTGCAGCTCCAGCATCGCATCTATCGTGGCAGACCAGGGAAACAACTCCGCACGGTGCCGGGCCGCCGTCCTGTTCGCCGTTTTCCGCAGGGACAGCACGCCTTCCGCGATGCCGTGCGGTGTCGGCGGTACGGCCACCCCGGCCCCGTCGGCCAGCAGTTCGCCCGCCGCCCCGGTGTCGGCCGCGACCACGGGCGTGCCGCAGGCCAGCGCCTCCAGCACGGACAGTCCGAACGTCTCGGCAGGGCTCGGCGCGAACGCGACGTCGGCCGCGGCAAGGCGGGCGGCCAGGTCGGCGCGGCTGGTCAGGTGCCCGTGGAAGGTGACCGGCAGGCCGTGTGCCTGCCGGCGCAGCGCGGGCAGTGCGCTGCCGTGGCCGTAGACGTCCAGGGTTATCTTGGGCGCCAACAGTCTTACCGCCTCGATCACGGCGGCCGGGTTCTTCTCCGGGGACAGCCGGCCCGCGTAGACGAGCCGGAGCGTCGTCGCTTCGGTTCGGGCGCGCGGCCGGAAGGTGTCGAGGTCGACGCCGAGCGGGATCCAACGCAGGTTGGCCACGCCGAGCTGGCGGAACTCGGCCTCGCCGAACGCCGATGTCACGACGACGGTGTCGAACCGGCCGGCCGCGCGGTGATTCCACCGTCGGATCGCGGCGCGCAGCGCAGGGCCGCGCAGTGCCGGCAGGCGGGCCGCGAGCCACGTGTCGAGGCGTTCGTGCGAGAACAGGACGGCGCCCCTGCCGTTGGCCCGCGCCCAGTCGCCCGCGCTCAGCATGGTCGCCTTGTCCGACACCTCAACGGAATCCGGGTTCAGCCGGTCGAGCGCCCGCCGGATGTGCGACGGTCTGGCGACCATCCGGTAGCCGCCGCTGACCGGCGGGCCGGGCAACGTGATCACCAGTCCCGCGTCGCTCTCGGTCTCGGTCGCGTGTCGGCCGGGGACGATCAGCACGCGCTCGTGGCCTGCGGCGAGGTAGCCGTGGCCGATGGTGTCGACCGCGGTGCGCAGGCCACCGGAGGTCGGCGAGTAGAAGTTGGCGAGCTGGACGATTCTCATCCGGCCTTCTTCACCATGACGTCCTGTACTTCGGCGTAGTGGCGCAGCAGTTCGTCGCCGACCCGCTGCCAGGTCCGGCCGATCACGGCGGCCCGCGCCCGGCGTCCGTAGGCGGCGCGCAGCTCCGGCTGGCCTGCCAGGTGCCCGACAGCGGTACGCAGCCCGTGGACCGAGTCCGGGTCGTAGAACAGGCCGGTACGGCCGGGTTGGACCAGGTCCAGCGGGCCGCCCGCGGCGGGCGCGACGACCGGCACGCCGGACGCCATCGCCTCCTGGATGGCCTGGCAGAAGGTCTCGTCCGCACCGGTGTGCACGAACACGTCCAGGCTTGCGTACATTGTGGACAGTTCGCGGCCGGTGAGGAAGCCGGGGAACTCGGCGGTGGGCAGTTCGGCCCGCAGCCGGCCGGCCGCGGGCCCGTCACCGACCACGACCAGCCGCACAGCGGGTAAGTCGGCGAGGTGCTTGAGCAGGCGGACGCGCTTGTCCCCGGCCAGCCGACCGACGTAGCCGACGAGCGTCTCACCCGGCCCGACGAGGCTGCGACGCAGCTCGGCGCTGCGGTGCGCCGGATCGAACCGGTGGGTGTCGACGCCGCGGCGCCACATCGCCAGGTGCTCGATGCCGCGCCGGTGCAACTGGTCGAGCGTGGCGGTGGAGGGCACCAGGGTGCGGTCGGCCTGACGGTGCACGTGGCGCAGCCAGGCCCAGATGGCCCGGTCGGCGCCGCGAAAGCCGTAGCGGCGGGCGAACCCGGCCACGTCGGTCTGGAACACGGCGACGCTGGGCACGTTCAGCTTGCGCGCGGCCGCGCCACCGGCCGCGCCGAGGGACACCGGCGAGGCGAGATGGACCACGTCCGGCCGGAAGTCCCTGAGGATCTGTTCCAGCCGGGCGGTCGGCAGGCCGAGCACAAAGGACCGGTAACCGGGCAACGCGATGCCGGGCACCGCGACCACCTGGTGGCCTGCGTACTCGGCCGGTCCCGGCCCCGGCGTGATCACCAACGCCTGGTGGCCGCACGCCTGAAAGTGCTCAAGGATCCGACAAACCGAGTTGGTGACACCGTTGATCGCGGGCAGGAACGATTCCGTGACGACTGCGATGCGCACACCGCCACGATGAGCACACCGTGTGTGGTCAGCGTGCCGATCTGACTCCCGGCGGGTGAACTGATGATGAAACCTACGTCAGGTCCGGTGGGCCGTGACCTCGATCTCGATCAACATCCGTTCGTCGGCCAGCCCGCACACCATCATGGTCGCGGCCGGACGGACGTCGCAGAACCGCTGCCGCAGCACCGGCCAGCAGGGCTCGAAGTCGGCCCGGTCGGGCAGCAGGTAGCGAACGCGGACCACGTCGGCGAGGCTGGCGCCCGCCTCGGCGAGTGCGGCCTCGATGTTGTCCAGCGCCTGGACGGCCTGCTCCCGCACGTCGGTCGAGAGGGCCATCGTCCGGTAGTCGAACCCGGTACAGCCCGACACGTGCACCCAGTCCCCGTCGACGACGGCCCGCGAGTACCCCACGGCGTCCTCCATGGCGAACCCGCTGGAGATCAACCGCCGCCCGGCCCGGTCCACCATCACTCGTCCCCCCGTTCGGACACATCTCCCGATCCGGATATCTCGGACAGTCTCAGCGGCACGGTCGGTGGATCGAAATCGAACGACCCGACAGCGGCGCGACGACGACGCGTCGCCCCGACAACCAGGAAAGCCAGACACGCCAACCCGAGCGCCGCGCCGATCAACCCGGCGAGCCCCGGCCCGGAGGTCAACGGATTCGGCGCGGGACCGACGGCGAAATCGCCGGGCAACGTGGTCCGGGACGTGGCAGGCCGGACCTTGGGCGCTGCCGGCGCCGCCGCGACCGCGGCATCCTGTGCCAGGAACGGGTCGGCCGCGGCGAACACGGGGTTCGGCGCGTCGGTGGGCACGTTGCTGTTCACCGCGGCGCCGATGTTGATCCGGCCGTAGCCGACCGACGAGTCGCGGGTGGCCTGCTTGCCGTCCACAGTGGCCAGTAGCCGGGCCACCACCTGCCGGGCCGTCAACTGTGGATATTTCGACCAGATCACCGCGAGGCCACCGGACGTGATCGCGGCCGCCTGGCTGGTGCCGTCACCGAAGAACGCCTCGCCAGGGATCCGGCCGATGCTCGGCACGTTCGCGCCGGGCGCGCTCACCGTCAGGTAGGGGTGTTTGGACGACCAGACGGGCACCGCGCCGGACGAGTCCACCGCCCCCACGGACACCACCCCGAGGCACACGCTGGGCTCCTCGACCGGGCTGCCCGCGTCGCCGGAGTTGCCGCCGGACGCCACCACGATCGCGCCCTTGGACAGGGCGTAGTCGACGGTGCTCTGCTGCTGCGCCGGGCAGGACCTGCTGACGCCCGGGTCGCGTGGACTGCCAAGCGACATCGAGATGATCTTCGCGCCGTGGTCGGCCGCCCAGCGGATCGCCTTCAGCAGCAGGTCGCCCGCGTTGTCGCCGGCATCGTCGGTGGTGCCGGTGATCGGGACCGCGATCGGCAGAATCCGCGCGTCCGGCGCGATGCCCAGGATGTTGTCCTGGCCGTCGTGCGCGACCATGAGGGACGCCATCGCGGTGCCGTGGCCGAAGTCGTCGGTGTCCCGGTCGGTGCGGCCGTCGCCGCCGAAGCTGCCGAAATCGGTGCCGGCCGCGACATTGCCGGCCAGTTCCGGCAGGCTGCCGTTCACGCCGGTGTCGATCTCACCGATGACGATGCCCTGGCCGCGTGCGCCTTCTGCCCAGAGGCCGGGCACGTTCCACGAGTCGAACCACCACTCTGGATGGTCTGGCGGGCCGGGCGCGGCAGCGGCTGGGGTCGCGGTGAGGCCGCACAGCAACAGCGCGGCAATGCCGATCGCGATGGCCCTCACGACGTGGCCCACATGATCTTGCCGGGTGTGGTGGCGAAGGTGTGCGCCCGCAGCCCGACCGACTTGACGGTGACGGCACTCGTCAGGTTGTTCTCGTCCAACGACTGGTACGTGCCGCTCACGGCCGCCTCCTCGCTGATGTCGATCGCCCCGTCCGACGACGTCACGACAAGTTCCAACGCGGCCCCCGGCCTGCCGGTCACCCGGCCGCGCAGCGAACCGGGCACCGCGGTCGACGGATCGGGCACCGGGCACAGCGGCTGCGGACTGCCCCTGCCGGCCAGACACGCGACGAGTGCCGCCTGCACCGCCGGTGCGATCGCCCTGCGGCCTGCCGCGCTGACCTCGGCGTTCACCTGCATCTCACCGGTGCCGGCGAACCGCACGGCCCGCGACGAGGAATCCGCATCGAGGTTGGGCGTGTGGTACGTGATCGGGACCGCGCCCGGGAACATGGCGTAGTCGCCGGTGGGCACGACGGCGCCGGCGAACGTGGCCAGTGTGCTCCCGTTGCCCGGGTCGACCTGCTCCCGCACCGCGGACCGGACCAATTGCCAGTCGTGTCGCAGCCGGACCATCGGCACGCTGTCGAGCACGACCGTCGGGCCGGACGGGAAGTCCAGCGTGTAGCCGACATCGACCGTTGCGCTGTCGGTGCCGGTGTGCTGGACGTGCAGCACGGTCACGTCGGTGATCGGCGCGACCGCGTTCTGGGCGGCGAGCACGTCGGCGGTGAGCAGGTCGTGGCGGCCTGCCGGGAGGTCGCCGTAGCCCAGCGCGCCCGCCGCGTCGCCGGACGCCACGGCCGAGAAGTACGCCCGCAGCACGGTCGCCGGATCAGCTGCGCCCTGATAGGCGCCGATCGCGACCGACACGCCCGCCAGCGTCACGGCCGTGGCCAGCAGCAACGCGATCCAGAACAGGTGCTGGTGACGCCCCGGCACCAGCACGGACGACGAATCAGACATACGGCCCCCACAAGACAGCCCGGCACCTCCACCGGCAACGGGCGGCAGCGAAATTGTGCACCACCAACCGGACACCGCCCGCACATGATGACCGCCCACGGCCGGGAGCCCTCCCGATCACCGGGGCCGACACACCGAACCGTCCACAATGTCGCACTTGGGCGAGCCGACCGTTACGGTCCGCGCTGTTACACGGGGTCACCCGCCGACATCGCCGGTCACCAGGAAAATTACAGAAATTTGCTGGTCACAGCACCGAAGAGACCGACAACCAGGACCGACTACTGCTAGTTAACGTCTTAAATTTAGGCTAACTTTGTTACCTGTCCGTGATTGACGTGACCGAACTCACTCCGGTTGACTCGGCGGCGGAACCGCTTCCGCAACCGGTACCGCAACGCCGCAGCAGCCCGAAATGGACTCTTGCCGAAAGGGGCGACCGTGCCGATCACCATCGCCGACGTCGCGGCCAAGGCAGGCGTCAGCAAGACAACCGTTTCCAGGGTGCTCAACGGCAAGGGCGAACTGGGCGAGGCCACCGCGGCCAGGGTCCGCAGGGTGATCGACGAGTTGGGCTACGTGCCCAGCGCACGCGCGGTCGGCCTGGCGCGGGGTCGGACCCGGATCGTCGGCATGCTGGTGCCATCGCTGACCTGGCCGTGGATGGGCGAGGTGCTCCAGGGCGCCGTCGACATCATCGAGGCCAACCGGTACGGGCTGCTGCTGTTCACGTGCAACCGCGGCGAGGAGTCGATGCGCCAGTTCGCATCGCAGGTCTCGGCGAAGTCGTTCGACGGGCTGCTGGTGATCGAACCGGAAGGCACCCTCGACTACATCGCCGAACTGCACCACCACGGGCTGCCCATCGTGCTGATCGACGATCGTGGCAACCAACCGCTGTTCCCCTCGGTGACCACCACCAACCACACCGGTGGCGCCCAGGCCGCCCGACACCTGCTCAGCCTCGGGCGGCGCCGCCCGCTCGTGATCACCGGGATGGACAACTTCGGCTGCACCCAGCAGCGCCTGTCCGGTTTTGGTGACACGTTCGCGGCAGCCGGCTTCCCGCTGGCACCGGAACTGGTGGCACAGGGCGACTTCACCTTCGAGTGCGGCCGGTTCGCGGTGCGCGACGCGCTCGCCGGCGGCGTGCCGTTCGACGCCGTGTTCGCGCACAACGACCTGTCCGCGGCGGGCGCCATCAAGGCGGCACACGAGGCAGGCCTCGACGTGCCGCGGGATGTCGCGGTTGTCGGCTTCGACGACATCCCGCTCGCCGCGCACACCGACCCGCCGCTGACCACGGTGCACCAACCACTGCGCCAGATGGGAGAGACCGCGGCCCGCATGCTGATGAGCTTCTTCGCGGGCACACCGCTACCCGACACCCCCAACGTGATCCCCACCAGCCTGATCGTCCGGGCTTCGACGACGGCGGCATGAAAAGTCGATTGCGGATTGATATGCGATCCCCTTGCCGGCGACCAGGCCTGGCGTACGATCGGGCCCAATAAATTACTGAGAGCGCTCTCAGAACCGGACAGCAGCTCCACGCTTGCAAACGTCATGCACGACATTGACCGTCATGCAGGGACTGAACAGCAGGACATGAAGGAGGATCCATGCGCGTCAACCACCGCGTCGCCCTCGCACTCAGCGGTGCGATGGCGGTCGCCATGCTCGCCGCGTGCAGTAGCGGCGGGTCAACGACCGCATCGTCGAACCCGGGCGGCGTGCTGAACATCGGCATGCCGAACGGGCCCCAGACGGACAACAACAACCCGTATATCAGCTCGTCAGCCAGCTCGTCGCTGGGCTACAAGTTCCAGATCTATGAGCCCCTTGTCATGATGAACATGATCAAGCCGACCGACCCGGGCAAGCCGTGGCTGGCCACCGCATGGAAGTGGTCCAACAACTTCTCCACGCTCGACCTGACCATCCGGCAGAACGTGAAGTGGTCCGACGGCCAGCCGATGACCCCGGACGACGTCGCCTTCACCTACCTGCTGCTCAAGAAGTACGCGGCGCTGAACACCAACGCGCTGCCGATCACCGACGCCACCGTCAACGGCAACGACGTCACTGTAACTTTCAGTTCCTCGCAGTTCGTGAACCAGTACAAGGCGCTCACGAGCACCTTCATCGTGCCCAAGCACATCTGGTCCACGATGAGCGACCCGACCAAGGACCCCGTGACGAACCCGGTCGGCACCGGCCCGTACACGTTGAAGTCGTTCACTTCGCAGACCGTCGTGCTGCACGTCCGCAGCAGCTACTGGCAGGCGCTGCCCAAGGTGCAGGAACTGCGCTACACGTCGTACAACGACAACAACGCGCAGACCACGGCACTGGCGACCGGCGCGGCCGAGTGGAGCTACGTCTTCATCCCCAACGTCAAGGCCGTCTACACCAGCAAGGACCCGGCGCACTACCAGATCTGGCAGCCGGCCACGCTGGGCGTGCACGGACTGTGGATGAACACGACCAAGGCCCCGCTGAACAACCCGATCCTGCGCCGCGCGATCAGCATGGTGGTCAACCGCCAGGACATCTTCGTCCAGGGTGAGGCCAGCTACTTCCAGCCGGTGGTCACCAACATCACCGGTATCCCGACCCCGGCTGGCACGCCGTTCATCTCGGCGCAGTACAAGAACACCAACGTGAGCGTCGACGTCGCAGGCGCGAAGAAGCTCCTGACCGACAACGGGTTCACCTTCAACGGCAACACCCTGATGGACTCGAGCGGCAAGCCGGTCACGTTCACCCTGTCCGACCCGTCCGGTTGGTCGGACTACCAGACCGACCTGGCGATCATCAAGGACAACGTGTCCCAGATCGGCATCAACGCCAGCATCGACAAGGCCAACCAGGACGTCTGGACCAAGAACGTCGACACGGGCAACTTCGACGCCGTGATGCACTGGACCAACAGCGGCGCCACCCCGTACGACGAGTACGAGAAGG
>CAVPCF010000164.1:0-8012 GCA_963702275.1 Candidatus Melainabacteria bacterium | reverse complement strand
CCGGCCCAGCCACATCCTGGTGCCGGCCATCCACCGCAACCGAGCGGAGATCCGGGAGATCTTCCGCCGCGAGATGCCGGGCGTGCCGGTCGATCTGGACGACGAACCACGCGCGCTGGCCGAGGCGGCCCGCCGGCACCTGCGCCGCAAGTTCCTGTCCGCCAAGGTCGCGATCAGCGGCGCGAACTTCGCGATCGCCGACACCGGCACGGTGCTGGTGGTCGAGTCGGAGGGCAACGGCCGGATGTGCCTGACCCTGCCGGACACCCTGATCACCGTGATGGGCATCGAGAAGCTGCTGCCCACGTGGTCGGACCTTGAAGTTTTCCTGCAGCTCCTCCCCCGCTCGTCCACCGCGGAGCGGATGAACCCCTACACGTCCGCATGGACCGGCGTGACCCCCGGCGACGGCCCGCAGCGGTTCCACCTGGTGCTGCTGGACAACGGCCGCACCGCGACCCTGGCCGACGAAGTGGGCAGCACGGCGTTGCGCTGCATCCGCTGCTCGGCGTGCCTGAACGTGTGCCCGGTCTACGAGCGAACCGGCGGCCAGGCCTACGGATCGGTCTACCCGGGCCCGATCGGCGCGATCCTGGCGCCCCAACTGTCCGGCGACCCGCACGACCCGCAGGCCGCGTCGCTGCCGTTCGCGTCGTCGCTGTGCGGGGCGTGCTACGAGGTGTGCCCGGTCCGGATCAACATCCCGGAGGTACTCACCCACCTGCGCGCGGAAGTGGTGCGCGCCAAGGGAAAGCGCACCCCAGAGGCGATCGGCATGGCCGCGTTGGCCTGGGTCCTGCGCGAACCGCACCGCTACGAGGCGGCGCAGAAGGTCGGTTCACTGGCCCGACTGCTGGCGCGCAACGGCAAGCTCAGCCGACTACCGGGCCCCGGCGCGAAGTGGACCAGCGGCCGGGACGCGCCCGTGCCACCTGCCGAATCGTTCCGAGCATGGTGGCAGCGCACCCATGCCTGACTCCCGAGCCGACATCCTGGCCCGCATCGAGGCCGCCGTCGCCGGCAGGCCACGACCCGCGCCGATCCCCCGTGACTACCACCACAGCCGGGACGTCGGCGACCTGGTTGCGCTGGCCGCCGAGCGAATCGCCGACTACCGCGCGACAGTGCACCGGACGACGGATCTGATCGACTGCCTGCGCACGGTGCTGACCGACCGTGGCGTCCGGGACATGGTCATACCGGCCGGTGTGCCCGCATCCTGGCGGATCGAGGGCGTCCGGTGGCGGGACGAGCCGCTGTCGATCCCGGACCTGGACCGGGTGGGCGGCGTGCTCACCGGATGCGCGCTGGTGATCGCCGAAACCGGCACGATCGTGCTGGACGCGGGCCCGGACCAGGGCCGCCGCGCCATCACCCTGGTGCCGGACTACCACCTGTGCGTGGTGCGGGCCGATCAGATCGTCGGCACCGTGCCGGAGGCGATCGCCCGGCTGGACCCGGTCCGCCCGATCACGTTCATCAGCGGCCCGTCGGCCACCAGCGACATCGAGTTCGACAGGGTGGAAGGCGTGCACGGCCCGCGCACCCTGGACGTCGTCATCGTGACGTGAACATCGAACTGAGCGTCGACACGCTGAGCGGGGTGTTCGCGGCGGATGCTCTCGGGTGCGACCGGATCGAACTGTGTTCGGCCGGGTTGGTCGGTGGCCTGACACCCAGCCACGGCCTGATCGCGGCGGCGGTGTCCCGATGTGCCCGGGTGCACGTGCTGGTTCGGCCGCGCGGTGGCGATTTCGCTTACACCGCTTCGGAAGTCGACTCGATGGCGGCGGACGTCGCGCACGCCGTTTCGCTGGGCGCGGCCGGCGTGGTGTCCGGGGCGCTGACCGCCGACGGTGCGGTGGATGCCGGCGCGACGTCGGCGCTGATCGATGCGGCAGGCGGTCGTGAGTTCACGTTCCACCGCGCGATCGATGTCTGTGCCGACCCGTTGGCCGCCCTGGATCGCCTGTCCGAGTTGGGCGTACGACGAGTGTTGACCTCCGGCGCGGCACCAACCGCGACCGAGGGCGTCGCGCTGCTCGCCGCGATGGTTCGGCACGGCACCCTGACGGTGATGGCCTGCGGCAGGGTCCGGCCGGACAACATGCTCGAGGTGATCGCCGCGACCGGGGTCCAGGACGTACACGCGGCACCGCGCCGACGCATCGGCCCCGATCACTACGAACTGGACGAACAGGTCGCCGCCCGCCTGTGCGAGCTGGCCCACGGCTAAACTGGAACGTCGGACACCGCTCCCCACCAGCGATAATCACCCGACCAGGTGATCATTGGCGAACCCGGGAGCAAACCACCCGGTCCCATTCGTTCAGCGAAGAAAAGACAGCCCGCGCTCGCCCCCCCCCCTCCGACCCCGCCAACAGGAGCCCGCAACCTCGACCCACCAACAGACCCCCGACCTCGACCCGCAGACCCGACCAGACAAGCCCAGACCCGCCCGACAGAACGGAGACCACCAGCCAGCCCACCGCACCCAGAACAGAGACCCACCAGCCAGCCCCGGACCAGAACGGAGAGCCACCAGCAGCCCACTGGACCAGAACGGAGGCCCGCCAGTCAGCGGACCCCACCTGCACCGTGACCGTCCCCGGCGCCGCCCGGCTGACCGTAGAGTCCCGGCCCGGTCAGGCCCGCACCCGCCGGGCTCATGTCAACCAGGAATGCGTTGGCGGCGGCGTACGAGTCGGCGATCAACTCGGTGGTGTGGCTGAAGTCCAGCGGCGTCATCGGCCGGACCGGCGGTCCCGGCAGGTACAGGACCGGCACGTCGCGAGCCGCCAGTTCCGCCTCCAGCACGGCCTGGTTGCGCATGCCGAGCGTGGCCCAGAACATCAGCGTCTCGGCCATCGTCCGCGGCACGTCCGGCAGGTGCCCCGGGAACGCGCAGTCCAGCACCACCAGCGATCGCGCGCCCAGTTCCAGCGCCTGCCGGATCGGTACGTTGGCCAGTACCCCGCCGTCGTAGAGCACGAGGCCGTTGTGCCGCACCGGCGGGTAGATCCCCGGAATCGCGCTGCTGGCCAGGATCGCCGGCACCAGCGGACCGGACCGCAGCAGCACAGGATGCCCGGTCGCCGCGTCCACCGCGACGGTCCCGAACGGCAGTGCGAGCGACTCGAAATCGGTGAACTCCCCCAACGCCCTGGTCAGCACAACCGCGAGCCCGTCGTTGGGAAACAGGTGGTTTCGATGCCGCCGCAACGTCCGCAACTGCGCCAGCGGACCGCCGGGGAACACCGTCGCCCTGGTCATCACCGACCAGATCGCGGCCAGCCGCGCCGTGGCACCGGGCGGATCCGCAGCCAGCAACGCCCCGTTCACCGAGCCGACCGACGTCCCGACCACCAGGTCCGGCGTCAGCCCATGCTCGGCCAGCGCCCGCAGCATGCCGACCTGTACGGCACCGAGACTGCCGCCGCCGCCGAGCACAAAGCCAACCGGCCGGGGAAGTTCCACCGGCATCACGGTACGACGGACCAGCTCAGCGCGCCCACCGTCCCGGCCCTGCGACACGACGGGCCAAGTCAGCGCCCGGCGTCCCCGGCTCTGGGACACGACACGCCGGGTCAACGCGCCCGGCGTCCGCGATCCTGCGACACGACGGATCGAGTCAGCGCTCGGCGTCCCCAGCCCTGCGACACGACAGCCGGATCAGCGCCCACCATCCTCGGCCCTGGGACACGACGAGCCGGGTCAGCGCGCCCGGCGTCCCCGGCCCTGCGACACGGCCGGCACGCGGCGAAGTGGCGGCACGGGCTTCGCGGGCACGATGGGCTCGATGGGATCCGGCCTGGCGCGCGGTCCGGACGCGGCGGCAAGGACACCCGAGTTGGGCAGGAAGATCGGCCCGTCCGCGGTACCCAGTCGGGTGTACATCAGCGTGATCGCGGTCACTTCGCCGTCGTACTGGCCGCCCAGCGCGCCGGAGCGCAGGGTGATGTAGTCGCCGACCATGAACGGGCGGGAGAACAGCAGCACCAGTCCGGCGAACGCGTTGCCGAGCGACTGTTGGGCCGCGATGCCGACGATCACGCCGGTGATCGCGCCGGACAGCAGCAACCGGTCGACCGGCACGCCGAACAGGGTGATCACCTCGACCACCACGATCAGGTAGCCGCCGAGTGTGATGATCCAGCGCAGCACGTTGGCCGGTGACGCGCCGCCACGCGCCCGCACCAGCCGGGCCACCTCGTTGGCCGCGCTGCGCACCGCGAGCAGTCCGAACACCGCGCACCCGCCGATGGCGAAATACACGCCGACCCGCTTGCCGTCCTGGGCCGCCAGGCCGCCGAGGGCGTAGTAGACCCCGGGTGCGGCCAGCGCGAGCACGCCGAAGACCACGACCCGCCGGAAGTCCGGGCGCCGCACGACCGCCTTCGCCTCCTCCAGCGCGGCATGGGCGTTGAGCGTGTTCACTTGCCATCCCTTCTGGGTCGGGTGCCTCCGCCGTAGGCTAGCCGCCGGTCCCGCCGTCACGCATGATCTCCAGGTATGACGACACCGACGAACCTGACCAGCCACATCGGTATTCCGCTCGGCCGCCCGCCGCGCATCGCGGTGGCCGGCGCGGGCGGTCGTGGCAGCAGGTATGCGGACCTCGCGGCCGGGTCCGCCGAGATCGTCGCGGTCGCCGAGCCGCGCGCCCATCACCGGAAGGCCTTCGCGGACCGGCACAGTTCGGCTGCCGTGTACGAGAACTGGCAGGACATGCTGGCCGCCGGACGACTCGCGGACGCCGTGATCATCGCCACACAGGACGCCGATCACGTCGCGGCCGCCACCGCGTTCGTGGCCGCGGGTTACGACATTCTGCTGGAGAAGCCGATGGCCACCGACGAGGCGGACTGCGCCGAGATAGTGGCTGCCGTCGAGCGGGCCGGCGTGACCATGGCGGTGTGTCACGTGCTCCGCTACACGCCGTACACCAGGGCGGTGAAGTCGTTGCTGGACAGCGGCCGGATCGGCGAACTGGTCGCGGTGCAACACCATGAGCCGATCGGTTTCTGGCATTTCGCCCACTCGTTCGTGCGCGGCAACTGGCGCCGCACCGACGAGTCGACGTTCCTCCTGCTGTCCAAGTCGTGCCACGATCTGGACTGGCTGTCCCACATAGTCGGCCGACCGGCGGCGCGGGTCTCGTCATTCGGTTCGCTGAGCCATTTCCGCCCCGAAGCAGCACCCGCCGGCGCCACGGACCGCTGCGTGACCTGCCCGGTCGAACCGGACTGCCCGTACTCGGCGCCCCGGATCTACCGAGCCGGCCTGGACAATGATGGCCCACAGCGGTATTTCACCGGAATAGTGGCGCCGACGATGACATCGACCGACCTGGAGACAGCGTTGCGCGAAGGCCCATACGGCCGCTGCGTCTACGCGTGCGACAACGACGTGGTCGACCACCAGGTGGTCAACGTCGAATACGAGGGCGGCGCGACAGCGTCCTTCACCCTCAGCGCATTCACGCCAATGGAGTCCCGACAGACAACCCTGTTCGGCACGACAGGCGAAATCCGAGGCGACGGCCGCTGGTTACGAATCTACGACTTCCACACCCAACACACCGAGTCGATCGACACGATGCCAACCACCACAGCCACATTCGACACCCACGACGGCGGCGACCAGGGCCTCACCACGGCATTCGTCAACGCACTGCGCGACGGTGACCCGACCCTGATCCTGTCCGGCGCCCGGGAAAGCCTTGCCTCCCACCGAATCGTGTTCGCGGCGGAGCACGCCAGGCTGACCGGCAGTGTCGTGGAGATCCCCGGCTGATCACGGCACGCCGGCTTCGGTCCACGCTCGATCGAGGATTTCGGCCACCGTCTCGTCCGAGGTGGAGCAATACGGTCAGGACGCCGGGAGTTCCATAGTGTCGACAAGGCGGTCCAGGAAGCCCTGGATGTGTCGGCGGGTGAGTTCGGTGGCCCGGTCGTCCTCGCCCGCGGTGGCGGCGGCCAGGATCGCCTGGTGTTCCTGCCACTCGATTTCCCAGCTGGGGCTGGTTTCCCAGCCGACCACGCTGATCAGGGCGGCGCGGTCGCGCAGGTCGTCCAGGACGCTGATCAACAAAGGGTTGCCGCAGCCGGTGTACATGGCCTGGTGGAACGCCCGGTTGAGCAGGCTCAGCTCGGCGTGGTCGCCGGACTCGATGGCGACGGCCGCGGACTCCAGGGCGGACGCGGCGGCGGCGAAACCGGCCTCGTTGCGGACCGCGCGGCCGACGGCCTCGGGTTCCAGCAGCAGTCGCACGTCGTACACGGCCGTGGCGAGTGATCGGTCGACCACCCGGACCGACGCGCCCTTGTACGGGCTGAACGTGACAAGGCCGGAACCGGACAGGATCTTCAGCGCCTCGCGGACCGGGGTCTTGGACACGCCGAGTTGGCTGGCCAGTTCCATCTCCACCAGCGGCTGACCGGGCAGCAGCCGTCTGGTCAGGATCGCCCTGCGGATCTCCTCCAGTACCAACTCGGTGCGCGAAGCGGGCAGGCTCAGCATTTCGGGCATATCTCGCCGTCCCGTTCGCGTCGCAGTGTCACGGGTGGACCGTGTCGAAGTGAAGTCGGCGTTACGTCGACGTTAGGTCCAAGACCGTTGACTGTCGGCGTCCGCCCTACGATCATATATCAGACGCCATACCTGAGATACATCGTTCGTGGAGGTTGATGATCAGACCGACCAGTAACCGGAACCAAGCGCAGCCGCAGACCGCGCGCGGCTGATTCGCCACTCTCGCTCGCCAACCCGCCGGGCGGCCGACCGGGGCGTTCAACCAGGCGGACTCACGTCCGCTACCCCAGCCGATCCCAGCAGGCCCACTGGGCATGACGGGCTCCCACCTGGCCGGAGTCTGGCCAGTCCACGAAACGAGGCGATTCAGCGTGACGCAAGCGGCGACGGCGCCGAACCAGCGGCATATCAGCAGAACGACCCTGTACTTCTTCGGTGCCCTCGGTGGCATCCTCTTCGGCTACGACCTCGGTGTGATCTCCGGCGTCCTGGTCTTCATCGCCAAGGTCTGGCACCTCACGAGTTTCGAGAAGGGCATGGTCACCGCCAGCATCTCGGTCGGTGCCATGATCGGCGCGGCGATCGCGTCGAAGACGAACAACCGGCTGGGCCGCAAGCGCAGCATCATGGTGGCCGCGGTGGTCGTGATCATCGGCACGCTGGCCGCGACCTTCTCCCCCAGCCTCGCCCTGTTGACGATCTCGCGGTTCATCATCGGCCTCGGCGTCGGCCTCTCGTCGGCGACCGTGCCGACCTACCTGTCGGAGCTGGCGCCGAGCAGGCTGCGTGGCGCGATCTCCGCCCTGAACCAGATCTTCATCGTGCTCGGCATCCTGATCGCGTTCCTCACCAGCTACTTCCTCAACGACTCAGCCAACTGGCGCGCCATGCTCGCCGGCGCCCTGGTGCCGGCCGTGATCCTGTTGATCGGGCTGGCCAGGATGCCGGAGACGCCGCGCTGGCTACTGAAGCTCGGCCACGAGGACGCGGCCCGGTCCGTGCTGGTCAGCTCGCACGGCACCGAGGACGTGGACGCCGAACTGGCCAGCATCCGCGAGATCGTCCGGCTGGACACCGAGCAGCAGTCGCGGTGGCGGGACCTGGCGTCGCCGTGGATTCGGCCGATGCTCATCGTGGCCCTGCTGTTGGCCGTCGGTCAGCAGTTCAGCGGTGTCAACGCCGTCAACGCCTACTTCCCGACGATGTTGGTGACGCTGGGCTTCGCCACGAGTGCCGCGCTGCTGTCCGGTGTGGTGCTCGGCGTCACGAAGTTCCTGTTCACCGCGTGGGTGGTGTTCGTGGTGGACCGGTGGGGGCGCAAGCCGCTGCTGCTGATCGGCAACGTGATCATGGTGGTCACGCTGTTGGGCGCGGGCTGGGTCATCCTGAACGTGCACAACAAGGGCGCCCTCGGCGCGCTGACCCTGATCTTCATGATCCTCTACCTGGTCGGCTACGAGCTCGGCTGGGGCGCGGTG
>CAVPCF010000163.1:0-24892 GCA_963702275.1 Candidatus Melainabacteria bacterium | reverse complement strand
GCACGTCATCGACGACCTCTACCAGTTCTATCAGACGGCCGCCCAGGACCCGACCGCGGCGGTGGCGAGCCGTTCACCGAGCGCGTGCAGTACATGTTCCGTTCCAACCAGACCGGCAGCGGTTTCCAGGGTTTGCCGTGGCACCCAACGCCGACGAGTTCACCAACGGCGGCGGCCCGGCCTTCGTGAACAACGTCTTCCAGGGCACCGACGCCGCCCGACTGGGCGCGATCGACGCCAACGGGGCGGCCACCCTCACCACCAACAACGACCCCAACAAGACATTCAACGGCCAGCAGCGGCTCGGCCACGAATCGGCCCTGCAACAGACTTCCCGTGCCGCGGACGGAACCCCGCTGCACATCCGGATGGACGGTCCTGGTTTCGACGGTCTGGACGTGCCCGCGTTCCAGACTCATCCCGACATGCCCAGCATCTCGGTTCCCGTACCCGCCGGAACGAACCAGTTCAAACTCGAGTTCCTCATCTTCGTGCCGACGTCGGACTTCTTCCGCACTCTCCGCAACAGCGCGGGCGCCCAGCCCCTGTTCCAGCAGTTCGGGCAACCGAACGACCCGAACGGGACCTCGGGCGGCGTCCAGTTCGCCGACAACGGCCTCGAGCGGTTCCTGACCGCGACCCGACGCCAGAACTTCCTGGTGCCACCCCGGCGTCACCGCTCCTTCCCGCTCATCGAGCTCACCTGACGTCACCAGTTCCTGGGCGATCAGGACAGCTTTTCTTATAGGGACCACATGGCGGCATAATTCCTGATTCCGCCGCGTTCTTTACGGGCTTCCCGATCTCTCGAATTCACCTGATCCACAGCGACATCTAATGGCAGTGTCGCTGGGTGGCCGCCACGCTCGCGTGGCGGCCACCGCACAAGCCGGGCGGTCGCCGCCTGCGAGGGCTCGACGCCCTCGGCGACCGCCCGGCCTCGCATGGCATCCTGCTCGAACTGGTCATCGTGGGCACGGCCAAGCAGAGCGGCGACAACCACGCCACGCCGAGAAATCACAGCCTGGTATCCGCGTCGCGTGAGGAGAACCGGCCAAGTTGTGGACAGAAATTTTGTTATCCACAACTACCCAGTAACCACCCATTTGAGACTTGACAAGCGGTAGATTGGAATCGGGACGCCCCCTGGGAATGGCGGGGGCTGCCTCTTTCTGCGGGCGGCTGGGTCGCTTTGGAGTGCTCGCTGTTGGGTGGCACGCTTGGCTTCGGCATCAGATTATGTCCGAATCGGCCCATGGCCGAAGTCTGGGATCAGGGGTTTTCGGCTCCGTTGCGTAGGCCGTCCATCAGTAGGTTGAGCATGCGGCCTGCGGCGTCGCGCGGTGTGTGCTCGCCCACCATGGAGATGCCGCTCAGGCTCGCCAGTACGTCGTCCGCCTCGATGTCCTGCCGGATGGTGCCGGCGGCGGCGCCCGCGTTCAGCAGTGTGGCGATCGCCGTTGTCAGGCGGTTCCTGCTGTTGGCGTACGGGTTGCCGCCGGACGCGATCAGGGCGCCCAACGCATCAGCCATGCCTCGTTTCGTTGCCATGTAGTCGAAGAAGCGGTCCATCCAGGTGCGCGTGGCCGCGTCCGGCGGCATGGTGGCGAGCAGGTCCGTCACGCCGTCGCACAGGCGTGCCAGTTCGTTCTGGTAGGCCGCGTCCACGAGTGTCTCGCGGGTCGGGAAGTGCCGGTACAGCGTGCCGATGCCTACGCCCGCGTCCTTCGCGATCGACTCGAGGGTTACGTCGGCGCCGTCCTGGGAGAACGCGCGGACGGCGGCTTCGAGCAGTCGGTCGCGGTTGCGCTGGGCGTCGGCGCGGAGTGGTCGAGCCGACACTGGTCCTCCTCGCCTGCGGGTTGCTAACCGGAGCAACCTCCGGTTAGTGTGGAGCTTAGCGGAGCCGCCTCCGGTTCCTATCGTACCGATCAGAACGGAACGCACCATGACACGCATCACCACACCGTTCGGTGCCGAGTCCACCACGGCCGAGGTGATCGACGGCATCGACCTGACCGGCCGTCGCGCCATCGTGACCGGTGGCGCGTCCGGCATCGGCGTCGAGACCGCGCGGGCGCTGGCCGGCGCTGGCGCCGAGGTCACCATCGCGGCACGCAACCCGGACGCGGGGGACCAGGTCGCCGCCGACATCATCGCGAGCACCGGCAACAAGCAGGTGTCAGTGGCCACGCTGGACCTCGCCGACCTGGCGTCCGTCGTGGCCTTCGCCGCCGCGTGGGACGGACCGCTGCACATCCTGGTCAACAACGCCGGCATGATGGCGTCGCCCGAGATGCGCACGGCGGCCGGCTGGGAACTCCAGTTCGCCACCAACCACGTCGGCCACTTCGCGCTGGCCACGGGCCTGCACGACGCGCTCGCCCAGGCAGGCGGCGCACGCGTGGTGGCCGTCAGCTCGCTCGCGCACCTGCGCTCGCCGGTGGTCTTCGACGACATCCACTTCCGCGACCGCGCCTACGAGCCGTGGTTGGCGTACGGCCAGTCCAAGACCGCCAACGTCCTGTTCGCCGTCGAGGCGACCAACCGCTGGGCCGACGACGGCATCACCGTGAACGCCCTGCACCCCGGCGGCATCCAGACCAACCTCCAGCGCTACGTCTCGGCCGAGGAACTCGCCCGGCTGCGCGGCAACTACCGCGGCGCGATCAGCTGGAAGACAACCGAACAGGGCGCCGCGACCTCCGTGCTGCTCGCGACATCACCGCTGGTCGAGGGCGTCGGCGGCCGGTACTTCGAGGACTGCAACGAGGCCCTGCCCAATGTGCCCGGCGAAACCGGCGGTGTGGCCGCCTACGCCCTGGACCCCGAAGCGGCAGCCCGACTCTGGCAGGTCTCCGCCGGGATGATCTGATTTTTGCAGCTCAAAACCGCAAAATTGCGCAATATTAACACAATATTGCGGATATATGTCGGTGTCACTACTCTCCGGGCCAACGAGCTTGTTGCCTCAACGGAGAGGACACCTGATGGCAGTCTCGCGTCGGACCTTCATCGGTTCAGCTCTTGCCGCCACCGCCGTCGGCGCGCTGTCCATCCGGGCGGTCGCCGGCGCCGGCACGGCGTCGGCGGCCAGCCCCACGGGCGACGTGGTCGGCAAGATCACCGTCGGTTACCAGGGTTGGTTCGCCGCCATCGGCGACGGTTCCCCGATCAACGCGTGGTGGCACTGGAGCCAGAACTGGGGCCAGCCGCCGTCGCCGAGCAACACCAACATCAAAGCCTGGCCGGACATGCGGGAGTATTCGACGACGTTCCAAACCGCATTTTCGAACCTGAACAACGGCCAGCCCGCGACCCTGTTCTCGTCGTTCGACCAGCAGACCGTGGACACGCATTTCCTGTGGATGCAGCAGAACGGCTGCGACACCGCGGCGCTGCAACGCTTCAACCCCAACAGTTCGGAAGGCCCGACCCGGGACGCGATGGCCGCCAAGGTCCGTTCGTCGGCCGAGCAGTTCGGCCGGAAGTTCTACATCATGTACGACGTGACCGGCTGGACCAATATGCAGTCGGAGATCAAAACCGACTGGACTTCCAAAATGTCCGCCCACACGGCGTCCCCGGCTTATGCACGCCAGAACGGCAAGCCGGTGGTGTGCATCTGGGGTTTCGGGTTCAACGACGCCAACCACCCGTTCAGCGCGGCCGCCTGCCTCGACGTGATCAACTTCTTCAAGGGTCAGGGCTGCTATGTGATCGGTGGCGTGCCAAGGGAATGGCGCACCGGCGTCGGCGGTTCGCAGTCGGGTTTCCTTGGCACGTATCACGCGTTCAACATGATCTCACCGTGGATGGTCGGCGCGATCGGCAACATCGCCGATTCGGACAACGTCTTCAACCAGTTCAACGTGGGCGACCAGGCCGACTGCAACGCCAACGGCATCGACTACCAGCCGTGCGTACTACCGGGTGACGTATCGGGCAACCAACGCGCACACGGCGATTTCATGTGGCACCAGTTCTACAATATGGTTCGCGTTGGCGCGCAAGGCATCTACATCTCGATGTTCGACGAATACGGTGAAGGAAACCAGATCGCCAAAACCGCCGAGACTCAGAGCGGAGTCCCGGCCGGCTCAGGACTGTTGGCGCTGGACGCCGACGGCACCGCCTGCTCGTCGGACTACTACCTACGCCTGACCAACGACGGCGGCCGCATGCTCAAAGGCCAACTCGCGTTGACCCCGACCCGCCCCACCCAACCGGTCCTGGGCACCCCACCGCCCCCACCACCACCGCCGAACACGAACCTGGCCGCGAACCGGCCGACGCAGGAAAGCAGCCACACCCAGATCTACGCCAGCGGCAACGCGGTAGACGGCAACACCAACACCTATTGGGAATCCGCCAACAACGCATTCCCACAATGGCTCCAGGTCGACCTGGGCGCCGCGATGAGCATCCAACGAATCGTGCTCAACCTGCCGCCCGCCACCGCATGGAACACCAGGACGCAAACGCTGTCGGTACTCAGCAGCACGGACGGATCGAACTTCACCACGATAGTCGGCTCGGCCGGCTACACGTTCAACCCGGCCACCGGCAACACAGCCACGATCACGTTCCCAGCCGCGACGGCACGCTTCGTGCGCCTGAACTTCACTGCCAACAACGGATGGCCCGCAGGCCAGGCCTCCGAGTTCCAGGTCTACGCAACGTAGCGTGGGCGACTTCGGGACCGGCTGATCCGTCAGTCGGTCCCGAAGTGCCAGCTCAAGCGATCTGATCAGCCTTGACAGCGGCCACGAGCGCGGTCACGTCCACCGAGAGCACCGGACCGGCCGGGTTCTTGCTGTCCCGTACCGCACCGTGCACCGCTAACTCCACGCACTCGCTGTTTTCAGTGGTGCCGCTGTAGGTTGACTTCCGCCAGGTCAGATCGCTCATCAGCTCTCACTCCCGCTCGTACCCCCTGGCTATATTAGCAACGAGCGCAACGGACTTGATCGGATCCAGCGCAGCCTTGCCCAGGTTTGGCCGCGTAGTCGCGGAAGAAATCGATCTCTGCCTGGCTCTCAAGGTAGACGTCCGATCTCTTGCTGGCCAGTTGGACGACCGACTCGTCATGCGGGAAGTTGATCACGTAGAACGAGCAGTCGAATCCAACAAGTCCGCCCACCCCAAAGGGTACGACCCACAATCGCACGTTCGGACGATCGGCGACCTCCAGCAAAGCTCGCAACTGCCGAGCCATGATCGCATCGCTGCCAACCACCCGGCGCAGTGCGGTCTCGTCCAGGATGATGTCGAGCTTGGGCGGCTTGGCCCTGGCCAGAATGAGCTGCCTCTCCAGTCGCGTCTTGACCAATGCGTCAGCCAGTTCAGGCGGCACATCCGCAGCCTGCATCAGCGCGTGGGCATACTCGGCTGTCTGGACCAGACCGGGCATCCGCACAAGCTGGGCGTTAACGAGCGAGGTCGCCTCAGCCTCGAGACGCTTCAAAGGCGTCGGCGCCCCGGACGATTCGACTATCCAGCGGCCGGGCTCGTCCTGGCGCTCCACCAGGTGCAGGAGCCGAGCGCGCTCGGCGCCCATCACTTTGTAGATCACCAGCAGCGAGGCCAGATCAGCGGCGGAGATGCACTGTTGCCCGCGCTCCATCCGCGACAATTTCGACTGCTGCCAGCCAAGCTGGTCGCAGACAACCTCCAGACTGAGGTCACAACTGTTGCGGATGTGCCGCACCTCCGCGGCCAACCCACTCCACACCACGGTGACCAGCTTCTGCGGCCCAGTGCTGCCCATGCGCCCTCCCGAACTCGTCAGATCAATTGTCTCCAAGACAATCAGATCCAGCCGAATTCCGCATTCACCCGATAGACTGTTGCAGATACCGCATAATCCGGAACCGTTGCGCGATCAGTGGATCGCCAAGTCTGCCCGGTATTGAGCCCATGCTTGAGCGGCGGCATGCAGCTGATGTTTCCAGGATTGCGGGTCATCCTGGGAGATCTGCTCCCACAGCCGGCAGTTGGCCACGGTGAATGCGGTAATGGCGCTGCGGGAGGCGGTGGCCCATGACGGGATTCGGCCGGCCCAGGCTTCGGCAGCCGCGGGTGTGTGGCCTTCGGCGATCAGCCAGAGCGCGGCACACGCGGGGTCGATCCAGGCGGCGCCGAGAGTGGGCCACGCCCAGTCGACGATGCGCGCGTCCTCACTGACGAGGATGTTGTGCGGATTCAGATCGGTGTGCAACACATGCCCACCTGCCAACAAGGCCAACGCCCGGTCCTCGGCCAGCCCGGCCCAGCGGTCTTCGAGCCGTTTCAACGGTAGGTCCGGGGCGCCCAGTTGACCGAGACGCGTCAACGCGGTGGCCAACTTGGGCAGGTCGGCGGAGCCAGGACTCAGATCGGCGTGTCGGCCGTGCAGGTGCTCGAATCCCAGGACATTCCAGCCGTCGCGGTCGATCTGCCACAGCAGGCGGGCAGCAACGGGGGCGACATGCTCGTTGATCTCGGCTTCGCGTCGCTGGGTGGCGACGCGGGGATGGTCATTGGTCAGCCCCTTGATGAAAATGGTCCCCACCGTCGTGTCCAGGAGCGCGGCGATGCTGGAGTTCAGGCCGGCGCTGATGGGGTGTATCCGCAGTATCGGGCCGGTTTCGGATGCCATGGCGTCGCGGACGCCACGGGGCAGGTCGTCCCAGTCGGTAGGTAGCCGGGTGTTGCGCATGACCCGCGCGGCGGAGCGGGTGTTCATGCCGGCATCGCGGTTGCGAACCCGAGAGTGGTGAGACCTTCTGAGCAGAACAGGCGCTCCGACGGCTGCCCGGCGGGTGCCTGGAGTAGCTGGTAGGCGGCGTGGTGGTGCTCGCTCCACTCCGCGGCGTGGCGCCACAACGCGCGGCCGTGCCCGTGCCTCCGGTATCCGGGTAGAACTCCGAAGTATTGCGGCAGCGTCACCGCGACCCCTTGGCGATCAGCCATCGTGCACAGCGGGCCGATGGCGCCGATCACCCGGTGATCGACGACGGCGAGCAGGATTGGTCCGTCCATTTCGGTGGTCTTCCAACGGCGGTGCAGAAACCCGAACCCTGCGTCGACGAGGTGACCGGCGAAGTCGGCGAAGGTGTCCCGCACCGCAGACGGACAGGTGTCCAGGTCGACGATCCGGGTGGTGCCCATAGGGACCGCAGGGCGCGGCTGATCGCCGAAGACCTTGAGCAGGATCCGGGTCGTCATCGTGCTTGTGGTGCCGGGGTTTTCCGGGTGAAACCAGATGACCCGGCCGGTATGAGCGCCGTAGATATCGCACCAGCGGCGCGTCGCCGCACGCAGAACCGCGGGCTCGGGTGCGGTGTCGCTGTAGAAGTACGTCTTGATCGTCCCGTGGCGGCGTCGCGACCAGGTCGGGATGACGGTGGCGCCGGGCTCGTGGATGATCTCGTCGGCCAGCACCGTTTCGTTCTTGTGTGCGGACCAGCGCCGGTCCTTGTCGAAGGGCAGGCTCAGACCAGTCGCACTGGCGGCGACGACCTCGTCGAACACCTCAGCGCACACCGCGTCCGGGTGCACCGGCCCCAGAGTCGGGACATACGGGACGTGCAGCACCCGCCGCAGCCAGTCCGGCCGGAATCGCATGGCGGAACGCTACCGGCCCGGCAGCGGACCGGCGATACCGCCGGGCGAGACACGCCGGTAGAGCCGCCGTCAGTACGGGTTGTCGTCGCCTGCATTGCAGCTACACTTCGACGACTCGACGAGCACGTCCAGGTCGTCGACGAGTTCGATCTCGTCGGTGGCCGGGCGCCGCAGCTCAATCTCCACCGGGATAGCGGTCATGGTCTTGTTCCCCTTCCGCTCAGTGCTGGCAGTACGCCGAGAGTGGTGCCCGGGCCTTCCGATACAAGGTGACCAGCGGCATGCACGTGCCGCATGCACCTTGCAGGCCGCAGCCGGTGCAACCGCCCTGCCGCAACAGCAGCCCGTCGGCGATGCCGCCCAGCCGGGCCAGGCCGTCGAGACCTTCGCACATCAGCGAGATCTGCGGGTCACGGCCGACCTTGCAGATGCTGGCCATGCCGTGCGGATCGACGTGGAAGAACGTGTGTCCGGCGCTGCACCCGGTGAACGGCTTGCGCTTGCGCAGGTACTCCTGCGACTGCGCCGGAAGGCTCTCCGCGCCACCGTAGATCGTCGGGGACATGTTCGAGAAGACGTGATGCGGCAGGTCGTAGTGTTCGGCCAGCGCGCGCATCGCGTCGAGTTCGTGGGCATTGTGCTGGGTGACGATCAGGTTCAGGTTCAGTGGCAGCCCAGCCGCGTGCGCGGCGGCCAGACCACGGGAGAATTTCGCGAACGATCCCCGGCGTCGCGTCAGCCCATCGTAGGACTCGGCGGTGGCGCCGTACACGCTGATCGTGAGCCGGTACGGCGGCCGCGTGGTCAGCAGATCCAGAATCGCGGGATTGGCGAGCCGGGAGCCGTTGGATGAGATCGACAGCATCATTCCCAGCTCGAACGCGCGGGCGTAGACGTCGGTGAACAGTTTGTCGATCAGCGGTTCGCCGCCGGTGAGCTGCAGCCAGAGCACCCCGGCGTCGGACATGATGGTGAGCAGCCGCGCACGGTCCGGCCAGGACAGGCCCTCGAACTTCTTCAAGCCCAGGTAGCAGTGCTCGCAGTCGTAGTTGCAGCCCAGATTCAGCTCGTAGGAGGCGCGCCCGTACCCGTACGGCGACGGTGTGCGTACCAGGACAGCGTCGGCCAGCGGCCGTGCGGCCAGATCCAGGTCGGGCCAGCGTCGGCGCACCACGTCGCTCAGCCACATCGGACATGCTCCACCTGCGGGTACCTGCCGCAGTTGGTGCCAGTACCGATACGGGATCTTCACACCCTGCACGCTGCCGGGCCGCAGGATCAGGTAGTCCTCCAGAAACGGGCTGGCGATCACTGCATGCACGAGCGGGCTCCTCACCATTACGGGATGGAGTTGCGTCGTCTTTCCCAGTCGACGGTGCCGGATAATCCGGTTCTGGTCAATGCGGTCAATGGATTGGCACCGAACGGATGAATGCAGCCGATCATGATCCGTTCGGCACCGCCGTGCGCGTGGCGACGCTACCCCGTTCTCGCGCTGCTGTATCATCTGGCGGCAGGTGGTACGGCTGCCTATGAGGTCCCTCCGAACCCGGTTGGAGCGAGCACCTCCCAAGTACGCCCTGGGGCGTGTACCGAGGTAAACGTGCCGCCGATCGCTGTACCACGACGATCTCAGCGGAGCAGACCGGGCTGTGCCGCGGAGGGTCGTTCATGAGCACACTGGTCACCGTTCGCGCCGACCGTGTCCTTCAACGCTGCCGATGCACGGGAGAACGACCAGGCGTCGCCCGGCGCCACCTGGCCGCCGAACCCGGTCCGCTCATACCAGCCGCAGCCGGACTTGGCCAGCGATTGTTGGAATCGCAAGTACTTTGGGCCCTGATGGGCGCGGCGATTAAACTCCAGCGCCCGAGCACCTCACTTGTCACCAGCGTCCGACCGGGTGCTGACCTCACGTCTCTCGACCTAGTTGACGACGTGCTGGACGCGGTTCTCGCGGGATGTCTGACACCAGCGGCGGTGAGTATGGCGTTCGGCTTCGAGCCGATCAGAACCACCTCGAACTACTGTTGGACGCGCCGGTCGACAGTACCCGAGGACGAGTGCGACTCTTGAACGTTGCAGATAGCCGTTGGGTCGCGAGTAGGGAACGCACCGAGTCGCTTACTCAGTTGGATTGGAGCGACGACAGTCTGTGCTGGATTTCATGGTATTTTCGTCTGCTTGATTGCAATCTGACGATTCAGGCGAGTGCTATCCTGCGGCGATATCACCTGTGGCGTGGCGCGCATGGCATTCGGTGTAACACGGAGGCGAGGGGCGCGACTGTCACGTGGCGCGGCGGCCCGTCCTCGGACGAGGTAGGTGCCGTTCTCGGTGATTCCGTGTGCGGTCTCCCGCAAACAACCGTTACTGTATTCCCTTGCTACAATTTCGAGGAGTCGCAACGCAATGGTGTGACCTTAGCAGGGGACTTGGAGGTGTTCGAACACTATCAAGTCTACTCGGACAGGATCAATGCTTGGTACCGATCGGCAAGAGCGTGATTGATGGGCAAGGTCCGGCCTTGGAAGCGGCTGTCGTGTATTGTGTCGTCCTGGCGGTTCCGCTGTGGTCAGCCGTGTTGACCGCGATCTGGGCGAAATCTCGGGAACGTCGTGAAGACGCCCGCCGGGTCCTTCAGATCATCTTGCGGTCAACCTCCAAACGCCGGCCAGACAACGACTGATCGGCGGTCAGCGGTCTGGTAGGACGATGCCGTATTCGTGGATTTTCCGGTACAGCGTTGCCCTCGACGTGCCCAGGAATTGGGCCGCGCGGACCTTGTTGCCCTTGGCGTCTTCCAGGCTGCGGACGATCGCGTCGCGTTCCATTGATGCGAGGCGGTTCAGGGGGCGCCGGGTTACCGTGCGGAATTCGGCTGGTAGGTCGCTCGGCTGGATCGGGCCGGTGCGGCGTTGGCGGGCCACCTGCTTGAGTACCTGGTGCAGCTGGGCCACGTTTCCTTGCCAACTCGCTCGCATCAGCAGGTGTAGGGCGGCCGGCGAACACGTGAGTTGGCTGCCGTGGCGCAGTTTCGACAGGAACAGCGGCACGAGCTCGCGCACGTCCTCGGCGTGTTGGCGTAGCGGTGGCACCCGGACCGTTCTGGGGAAGAACGCCAGCAACTCCTGGTTCGCGGACTCGGTCTCGGATTCGAGCGTGACCGCCACCCACGGGGGGCGCTTGGCGGCGCGAGCCTCGGTCAGCACCGCGACCACGGCGCTCACGGCGGCGGCCGGCAGGCGATCGAGATGGCGGATGACCAGCGCGTCCACCGGGTCCTCGATCAGGTCGCGCCGCAGATCCGCCATCCAGCCCACGTCGCCCGCGTTGACCGCATCAACACTGTGCAGCCGTGCGGTGGGGTGGCGTCGCTGGTGCACGCACCTGGCCAGGGTGGACTTGCCGACGCCGGGCTCGCCGGCCAGCAGCAGCCACTCGCCTCGGCCGCAGCTCGCGTCCACGTCGTAACAACACCGCAGCCACAACGGATCCGAGCCGACCACGCCGGGCAGGAACATCGGCAGCAGCACGGCGCGCGACTCCGTGCTCTCGTCCGTTTCGACCAGCTTCACCGTCAGCACCGCGCCCGCGGTGTCGCCTCGGTGGTGGCCCGCGGCTCGGCGGCACTGCATCCTTACTTTGCCGCCGGTCGGCAGGGCTACCGTGGCGGTGGCCTCGCGGCCTTCGGACAACGCCTGCGTGGCGTGGCCGAGCAGGACCGACTGGTCCGCCGGATCTAGCAGCTTGCGGGCCTGGTCGTTCATCATCACGATGTCATCGTTGAAGGCCATCACGATGCCGGTCGTCCGGCGGCAGGCCCGTAGGTACGCCTGGAACAGCGACAGTTCGCGGACGTTGCTGTGGGTGAGCAGCGCCTGCCGGATCTGTTCCGCGGTCGTCCTGGCCAACGCGATGAGCAGTTGGCCCGCGTCCTTGCGCCAGCAGGTGAGATCGAGCGCGCCGATCGTCTTGCCGGAGATCGGATGGTGGATCGGCGCACCGGCGCAGGCCAGGTCCTCCAGGTTCTCCGCGTAGTGCTCGTGCCCGAACACGTATGTCGGCCTGCCCTCCTCGAGGGCGGTACCGATTCCGTTCGTGCCGACGAACTGCTCGCCGTAGCTGAAACCGGGCGCGAGTTCCACCCGCTCCAGGTGCCGGTGCAGGTCGGGATCGCCGGTGCGCTGGCTCAGCACGACGCCGGTCGGGTCGGTCAGGATGATGCTGATCGGCTGGCCGTCGAGCTGGTCGCCCAGGCGCTCCAGGACCGACGTCGCGGCATGGATCAACGGTGTGTCCAGGTCCTGGTCCCGTACGTAGGGCAGGTCGATGCGGTCGGCCGGCACGTGGAACTGCCGGGACCGCCACCACGAGGCCAGGATCGCGTCCCGAACCTGGTCCGGCTCGATCGACTCCCTGGTCAGGAAGCGGATTCTGGTGCGCGCCAGCCCGGTCTCGTCCACGTTGACCTCCTACCGCCCGCACCGGCCAGGGTAGGCCGGTGCTCCCGCCGATGCTGTCTCAAATTGAGACAACCCGACCCGTCCGCCAGCGGTCTCATGGGGCGTACGGAGGTGTCAGATGACCCAGGAGACCTATAACCCGTGGACCATCGTCAACCTCGTGTTCCACCACTTGGTCGAGCATGGCCTCCATCCCACGCTCGGGGAATCCGGACATCCGGGTGAACCTGCCGCCGCGCTGCTGCGCGCGCTGGGCGTCACGCCGCTCGTCGACGCCGATCCCCGGGCGACGCAGGACATCCGCGACCACCTCGCGGAACTCCGGGACACCTTGCTCGATCAACCATGATCGATTGTGCCGCGACTGTCTCATATTGAGACCGGAACGCGAGTGTATCCGCGCTGTAATCCCTGGTGTAGCAGTCACCGTCGGGAACCGGCGGGTAAGGAGTGATCATGAGCCGCCAGAGTGTGGCGAAAGCCCACCAGAAGATCCAGGAACTTTCCTGGGAGCCGGTCTATCACGAGCCGGTGTCACACTACGGAACCGACTACACCTTCCAGAAAGCAAAGAAGAAGGACCCACTCAAGCAGGTACTCCGGTCGTACTTCCCCATGCAGGAGGAGAAGGACCACCGGGTGTACGGCGCGGAGGACGGCGCGATCCGCGGGAACATGTTCCGCCAGGTGCAGGAACGCTGGCTGGAATGGCAGAAGCTCTTCCTGAGCATCATCCCGCTGCCGGAGATCTCCGCGGCCCGCGCCATGCCGCTGCTGTTCCGCACCGTGCCCAACCCGGAACTGCACAACGGCCAGGCAATCCAGATGATCGACGAGGTTCGGCACTCCACGATCCAGCAGAACCTCAAGCGCCTCTACATGAACAACTACATCGATCCCGCCGGCTTCAACTCCAGCCTGCGGAACTTCCAGAACGACTACTGCGGCACGATCGGCCGCCAGTTCGCGGAGGGCTTTATTACTGGTGACGCGATCACCGCCGCGAGCATCTACCTCACGATCGTCGCGGAAACGGCGTTCACCAACACGCTGTTCGTCGCCATGCCGGCCGAGGCCGCCGCCAACGGCGACTACCTGCTGCCGACGGTCTTCCACTCGGTCCAGTCCGACGAGTCGCGGCACATCAGCAACGGCTACGCCACCCTGCTGATGGCGCTGTCCGACGAGAGCAATCACCAACTGCTGGAACGGGACCTGCGCTACGCGTGGTGGAACAACCACCGCGTCGTCGACGCGGCCATCGGCACCTTCATCGAGTACGGCACGAAGGACCGCCGCAAGGACCGGGAGAGCTACGCGGAGATGTGGCGTCGCTGGATCTACGACGACTACTACCGCAGTTACCTCGTCCCACTGGAGAAGTACGGCCTCACGATTCCGCACGACCTGATCGAGGAGGCCTGGAACCAGATCTGGAACAAGGGCTACGTGCACGAGGTGGCACAGTTCTTCGCCACCGGCTGGCTGGCCAACTACTGGCGAATCGACCCGATGACCGACAAGGACTTCGAGTGGTTCGAGTACAAGTATCCAGGCTGGTACGACAAGTACGGCAAGTGGTGGGAGAACTACGCCCGCCTTTCCGTGCCCAACGGCCACAACCCGATCGCGCTGGAAGACGTCGACTACGTCTACCCGCACCGGTGCTGGACCTGCATGGTGCCGTGCCTTGTCCGCGAGGACATGGTGGTCGACAAGGTGGACGGCCAGTGGCGGACGTACTGCCACGAGGCCTGCCGCTGGACCGACGCGGAGGCGTTCCGGCCGACCTACCAGGGCCGCCAGACGCCGAACATGGGCCAGCTCATCGGTTCCCGCGAGTGGGAGACCCTCTACCACGGCTGGAACTGGGCCGACGTCGTGTCCGACATGGGTTACGTCCGTGACGACGGCAAGACCCTTGTCGCGCAGCCACATCTGGATCTGGACCCGAAGAAGATGTGGACGCTGGACCACCTGCGCAGGTGCCCGCCGCTGCTGAGCCCGAACGTCATCCTCAACGAGATGAACGACACGGACCGGGCAGCTTTCGTCGCCGACTACAACCGTCAGGGCCCGGCAGGCCGTCCGGCTCGCGCCGCTTCCTGATCATCGATGACCGACCGGATTGGAGTGGACGTGAGCGAGAAGCACAGAATTCGCTTCGAGCCGGTCGGCATCGAGATCGAGGCCGACGAGGGCCAGAACATCCTGCGGGCAGCGGCCGAGCAGGGCATCATGCTCATGCACGGCTGCAAGGAAGGTCAGTGCGGGTCGTGCAAGTCGTTCATTCTCGACGGGGACGACGTCGAGCACGACCGCTACTCCACGTTCGCGTTGCCCGACTACGAGAAGGATGAGGGCTACACCCTGCTCTGCCGGGCACACGCGTACGAGGACCTGACCATCGAGTTGATCAACTACGACGAGGACATGATCCGCTCGGGCCTGCCGATCCAGCAGGCGGTGGTGGAGGTCGTCGCGAAGGACCACGTGACGCACGACATGCGCCACCTCGTGGTCCGGCTGGTGGACCCGGTCACGGTGAAGTTCTTCCCCGGGCAGTACATGGACTTCACCGTGCCGGGCCACCAGGCCACCCGCTCCTTCTCCATGGCCAACACCTCCAGCGCCGATGGACTGCTGGAGTTCGTCATCAAGGTCTACCCGGACGGCCTGTTCTCCGAGTTGCTGGATGCCGAAGTCGCGGTCGGTGATCGGTTGGAGATCACGGGGCCGTTCGGCGTGTTCACACTGCGGGACGCGCCGGGCGCCGGGTTGGTCTTCGTCGGTGGCGGCGCCGGGATGGCGCCGATCCTGTCGTTGCTGCGGTCCATGGCGGAGCGTGGCATCGACAGGAAGGCGACCTTCTACTACGGTGCCCGCCGCCGGCGGGACCTGTGCTTCGAGAAGGAACTCGGCGCCATCGCGGACACGTTGCCCAACTTCACGTACGTGCCCGCACTGTCCGAACCGGACGACGCGGACGGCTGGGACGGCGAGGTCGGCCTGATCACCGATGTGCTGCGGCGGCGGGAAACCAGCCTCGCCGGCGCGGACGCCTATGTGTGCGGACCGCCACCGATGGTGGAGGCGGCCATGGAACTGCTGCCCGCGCTCGGCGTGGCGGACAAGCGGATCTTCTACGACAAGTTCACCACAACCGGTGACGTAGACGAAAGCTGACATCATGACAACAGCACCAGAACGCAGCGTGCCCAAGCCTGCCTTCACCGACGCGGAGGCCGGCGCCAAGGTGTTCCCGGATTCGGACGCGCGCCGGTTCAACTACTTCGTCCCGCAGAAACGCAAGCAGAGCCACTACGAGGACGTCACCGTCGAGGTGCAGCCCGACCCGAGGCACTACCTGGCCCAGGGCTGGCTGTACGGGTTCGCCGACGGCAAGGGCGGCTACCCGTTGGAGTGGACGGCGCTCAAGGCGTGGGGCTCCGACCGGCCGGTGCCCGAGCGCGGCCCCGGTTCCGGCGGCAAGGGTTACGACTGGCCCGCGCACGGCTGGCACGAGTTCCGTGACCCCAACGAGGAATGGGAGCTGACGCTCTACCGCTACAACTCCAACGTGGTCCGCCAGCTCAACCAGAACATCGACGCGGCCCGCCAGTCCAAGGCGTTCGAGCAGTGGAACCCCAACTGGGTGCAGTTCGTGGCGCAGCACGTCGGCGCGTGGATGCACGTGGACCACGGCCTCGGGCTGTACCTGTTCGCCAACGCCAACCGCAGGGCGCCGACGAACATGCACAACAACGCCATCTCGGTGAACAGCATGCACCGGATCCGCGCGGCCCAGGACCTGGCGCTGTACAACCTGACGCTGAGCGAGGAGATCCCGACCTTCGACGGCTCCGCGCACATCGAGACGTGGAACTCCGACCCCGCGTGGGTGGGCGTGCGGACCGTGGCCGAGCAGTTGACCGGGATCTGGGACTGGTGCGAGGCGATCTTCGCGGCGAACGTCGTGTTCGAGCCGCTGGTCGGCGAGCTGTTCCGCAGCAACCTGGTGCAGCAGGCCGCCCCGTCCAACGGCGACTTCATCACGCCGACCCTGATCGGCGCGGAGGAGTTCGACTACGCGGAGCGCGATCTGCGCTACACCAAGCCGATGTTCCACCTGCTGGTGAACGACAAGGAGTTCGCAGAGCACAACAAGAAGATCATGCAGCAGTGGCTGTCGACGTGGGTGCCGCGCTGCATCACCGCGGCTCGGACCCTGCAGCCGCTGTGGTCGCAGCCGGACGCCAAGCCGCCGCGCTTCGAGGACGGCCTCGACCGCGCCAAGAGCCGCTTCAGCGGCATTCTCTCCGACCTCGATCTGCAAGCCCCGAAGGAGCTGGCCCAGTGACCACCTTCACAACGGCGGAAAGTCCGTTCAAGCAGAACAACACGGCGTCCAACATGTGCGGCTTCACGCTGATGAACAACCAGGTGGGCGCGATCGTGGCCGAGGTGATGAGCAAGAAGGAGAACGTCACCGTCATGCCGCTGCCCTCGATGATCCGCGTCGATGCCAAGGGACGCATGGACGTCGTCTACGCCGAGATCGACGAGGCGGCAGGTGAGGAGGAGGGCTGGTTCAACGCGGCCGAGTTCGAGGAGAGCATGTCGACGCACTACGGCCGGATGATCCACGAGGACGACCGCACGATCATGTTCGCCAACCCGGAGGACGCGGCCGAGTTCCTCGACTTCGACCTCGTCGCCCGTTCGTAACTCCCGGGAGGAATCGTGTACGAGAAGGACGGCGAGAAGTATTTCATCGTCGATGGACACACCCATTTCTGGGACGCCAGTCCCGCGAACTGGGTGCCCGGCCAGGAGGAGTTCGCCAAGGGCTGGATCGAGTGCTTCCACGCCTATCAGGGCCTCGGCCCGGCGGAAACGCACTGGCCGATCGAGAAGTTCCAGAAGTACGACGAAGAAACGATGATCAGGGACCTGTTCTCCGACGGCCACGTCGACGTCGCCATCTTCCAGCCGACGAACCTCCGTCAGTGGTACACCAACGGCTTCAACACCACCGAGGTCAACGGCGCGCTGTCCGAACGGCACCCCGGCCGGTTCATCGTCAACACGAACTGGGACCCGCGCGAGGGCGACGCCGGCCTGACCGACCTGGCGGAACGGGCCAAGCGGTGGCACTGCCAGGGCGCCAAGCTCTACACGGCCGAGTGGCGCGGTGACTCCCGCGGCTGGAGCCTGAAGTCCCCGGATGCGGCCCGGTATCTGGAGAAGTGCCAGGAGCTGGGCATCAGGAACATCCACGTCCACAAGGGACCGACGATCTGGCCGCTCGACAAGGACGCGTTCGACGTGTCCGACGTCGACTACGCCGCGACCAATTTCCCGGATCTCAACTTCATCGTGGAGCACGTCGGCCTGCCCAGGATCGAGGACTTCTGCTTCATGGCGACGCAGGAGCCCAACGTGTACGCGGGGCTGTCCGTGGTGATCGGCGGCCTGATGCACGCGCGGCCGCGGTTCTTCGCGAAGGTGATGGGCGAGCTGATGTTCTGGCTCGGCGAGGACCGGATGCTGTTCGGTGCCGACTACGCCATCTGGGAACCGAAGTGGCAGGTCGAGGGGTTCGTCGACTGGCAGATGCCCAGCGGCGAGGAGTTCAGCGACTACTCCCAGTTCAGCGTGACGGCCAAGAAGAAGATCCTCGGCCTGAACGCGGCCCGGTTGTACGACATCAAGGTGCCGCCGGAGTGCGACGTGTCCGCGCCGGAGGTCGAACCCGTCGGCGTGCCTTCATGAGTACGACCGAATTCGCCGGCCAGACTGCCGCGCTCGACGCGGCGGTCTGGGCGGCGCTGGGCACCGTGCGCGACCCTGAGCTGGACGAACCACTGACCGACCTGGGCTTCGTGTCGCACTGCACGGTGACCGAGAGCGGGGCGGCCGTGGCTCGGCTGCGGCTGCCCACGTACTTCTGCGCACCCAACTTCGCCTACCTGATGGTCGCCGACGCCTACGACGCGATCAGCGCCGTACCCGGCGTGACCAGCATCGATGTGCAGCTGGACGACCACTTCGCGGCCGACGTGATCAACAAGGGCGTCGCAGCACGGGCGGGATTCGTGGCGTCGTTCGACGGTGAGGCGGCGAACGAACTGGACGACCTGCGCGCCGACTTCCTGCGCAAGGCCCTGCTTGCCGGCACGGACCGGGTCTGCCGGTCCATGATCGCCGACGGCACGAGTTTGGTCGACCTCGCCGGACTGACGCTCGGTGACGCGCCGGCCGGACCGGAACGCGAACGGCTGCGCGACCGCCGTCGTGAACTCGGCCTGCCGCACGCCGACACCGACCCGCTGGTCGTCGAGCCGTTCGCCGGCCAGCCGGTCGCCGCGCCCGGCATGCGACTGCACTTGGGGCTGGCGCGGACGACGCGTGTCAGCCAGGAAGCCAATTCCGCGGTGTGCCGGGGCATGCTGCGGGTCCGTTACGCGACAACGGAGGAGAGTTAGCGATGAAGGCGGTTCGGCTGCACACCTATCATCAACGGCCCGTCATCGAGGACGTGCCGGAGCCGACGGCGAAGGACCCGTTCGATGTGGTGGTCCGCATCGGCGGTGCCGGCGTGTGCCGCACGGACCTGCACATCATCGAGGAACAGTGGGCCGAGAAGTCCGGCGTGACCCTGCCCTACACGATCGGCCACGAGAACGCCGGCTGGGTCCACGAGATCGGCTCAGCGGTGTCCAATGTGGCCGTCGGCGACACCGTGATCCTGCACCCGACGCCGACCTGCGGCCTGTGCCACGCCTGCCGTGCCGGCGACGACATGCACTGCCTGAACGGCTCGTTCCCCGGCATCAACACCGACGGCGGCATGGCCGAATACCTGCTGACGTCGGCCCGCGCGTGCATCAAGCTGGCCCCGAGCACGCAGCCGGCCGATGTCGCCGCGCTGGCCGACGCCGGCATCACCGCGTACCACGCCGTGCGCAAGGCCGCGCCGCTGCTGTACCCGGGCACGGTGTGCGTCGTGAACGGCGCCGGTGGGTTGGGGCACATCGGCATCCAGTCGCTGGCCGCGCTGACCGCCACCACGATCGTCGTGGTCGACCACAATCCCGATGCGCTCGACCTGGCCGCGAAACTCGGCGCCGACCACACCGTCCTGGCCGACGGCAAGCAGGTCGACGCCGTCCTGGACCTCACCGATGGCCAGGGCGCCGAGGTGGTCCTGGACTTCGTCGCCGAGCAAGGCGCGCAACAGGACGCGTTCGCGATGACCCGACGGGGTGGCTCGCATTATGTGATCGGTTATGGCAGCAATATCGATATTCCGACGATTGATTTGATTTCCACCGAGCGCAACATCATCGGCAACCTGGTCGGCACCTACAACGACCTGGTCGAACTGATGGTGCTGGCGCAGGCCGGCAAGGTCACCCTGCACACGAGGAAGTACCCGCTGGACGCCGCACTCGACGCGCTGGCCGATCTGGACGCGGGCCGCGTTCGTGGCCGCGCCATCCTCACACCCTAGGAGCACGCATCATGGCCAAGGAACTGCGCTTCGGCTCGGAAGCCCGCGACCTGCTGCTCGCCGGGGTCGACAAGCTCGCCGCCGCCGTTTCATCGACGCTGGGCCCCAAGGGCCGCAACGTGATCATCGAGAAGATCACCGGATCGCCGGTGGTCACCAACGACGGCGTCACCATCGCCAAGGAGATCCACCTCAAGAACCAGTTCGAGAACATGGGCGCGCAACTGGTCAAGGAGGCGGCGATCAAGACCAACGACGTGGTGGGCGACGGCACCACCACGGCGACCGTGCTGGCGCAGGCCATCATCCGCGAGGGCATGGCCGTGATCAGCGAGGGCGGCAACCCGGTACTGATCAAGCGCGGCATCGACCACGCCGTCGGCCTGCTCGTCCAGCACCTGGAGAAGGCCGCGCACCCGGTGGCCTCCGAGCGCGACTTCGCCAGGGTTGCCGCGATCTCCGCGAACGACGACGACGAGGTCGGCGCGGTCATCGCGCGGGCACTGCACACCGTCGGCGAGAACGGCGTTGTCACCGTCGAGGAGTCGCAGCGCATCGGCATGAGCGTGGACTTCGTGGAGGGCTTCGAGTTCGACAACGGCTACCTGTCGCCCTACCTGGTCACCGACCCCGGCCGGCTGGAGGCGGTTGTCGACGACCCGTACATCCTGATGTGCAGCGAGAAGGTCACCAAGGTCCAGGAGCTGATGCCGGTCCTGGACAAGATCATGCGCGCGCCGCGCCCGCTGGTCCTGATCGCCGAGACCGTCGAGGGCACCGCGCTGTCCATGCTGGTGCACAACCACATCAACGGCAATTTCCAGGCCGTGGCGATCCGGGCGCCCGGTTTCGGCGACCGCAGGCTGCACAAGCTGGAGGACCTCGCCGCGATCGTCGGCGGTTCGGTGCTGTCCCGGCAGTCCGGTTTCTCCATGGAGACCATGACGTTGGCCCAGCTCGGCCGGGCAAGGCAGGTCCGGGTCACCGCGAACTCGACCACCATCGTGGGCGGCGCCGGTTCGCCGGCTGACGTGGAGTTCCGGGTGAACCAGTTGCGGGCCGAGCTGGAACGCGCCCAGTTCGGTGTCGACGAGGACGTGCTGACCGAGCGGATCGGCGCGCTCACCGGCAAGGTGGCGATGATCCGGGTCGGCGCCGCGACGCCGGCCGAGCTCAAGGAGCTCCAGCACCGGGTGGAGGACGCGCTGTCCGCGACGCGGGCGGCCATGGCTGAAGGCATCGTGGCCGGCGGGGGCGCGACCCTGCTGCACGCCGAGAAGGTGCTGGCCGACCTCGGCCTGGAGGGTGACCTGGCGACCGGCGCCGACATCGTACGGCGCTCCTTGTCCGAACCGGCGTTCCTGATCGCCAGCAACGCCGGCTACAACGCCAGGGAAGTGTTGGCGCGCACCAGGCAACTGGCCGACGACGAGGGTTTCGACGCGCTGCACGAGCGCTACGGGAACATGATCGAGCTGGGCATCATCGATCCGCTGCGGGTGTGCCGGGCGGCACTGCAGAACGGCGCGTCCGTCGCCGGTCTGCTGCTCACGACGAACTCGCTGATCGCGGAGGAACAGACGCCGTGGGGCGGCAGCGCGGCCCTGATGACCGAGTTCGGCCCGCTGGACGAGGGACTGCACCAGCCGTCGCCCGACGCCAGTACCCCGCAGTCGCTCGGACTCGGCCCGTCGTCTGCCTGATCCTGCTCGGACGTTCGCCGTGGAACGGAGGTGGCAGCGGTGCTCAAGCGCGACCCCGCGGTTCGCCCACCTGGGCTGGATGGCTGGGAAAAGGCACCGCCCATCGTTTCGCGGCGGCCGTCACTCGCCCTGTTCGGCCCGGCGTTCGTGGCTGCGGTCGCGTACATCGACCCGGGCAACTTCGCCACCAACATCACAGCGGGCGCCCGGTTCGGCTACTCGCTGCTCTGGGTCATCGTCGTCGCCAACGCGATGGCCATGCTCGTGCAGTACCTGTCGGCCAAACTCGGCGTGGCGACCGGCCGTGACCTGGCCGAACTGTGCCGGGAGCACTTCCCGCGCCCGGTGTCGCGCGGCCTGTGGGTGCAGGCCGAACTCGTCGCCATGGCAACGGATCTGGCCGAGTTCGTCGGCGCGGCGATCGGACTGAACCTGCTGTTCGGCGTGCCACTGCCGGCGGCCGGGGTGATCACGGCGGTGGTCGCGTTCGTGGTGCTCGCGCTGGACCGGCGCGGCTACCGGCGGTTCGAGTTGGCCATTGCGGCGCTGTTCGGCGTGGTGTTCCTGGGGTTCGCGTACGACGTGTTCCTGGTCGGGTTCTCCTCGACGGAGGTCGCGGCCGGCCTGGTGCCCGGGTTCGCCGGGTCGGACAGCGTGCTGCTCACGTGCGGCATCATCGGCGCCACCGTGATGCCGCACGTGATCTACCTGCACTCCGCGCTCACCAAGACCCGCACGTCGGTGCCCCGCCGCGAACTGTTGCGCTCGCAGCGAATGGACGTGGTCATTGCTTTAGGCACGGCCAGTCTGATCAACATGGCCATGCTCGTGGTGGCCGCTTCCCTGATGCGTTTTTCCGATGGCGACCCGATCCTGTTGGCGCATGCCGATCTCGGTCGGCTGGTCGGTGGGGGAGCGGCGTTGGCGTTCGCGGTGGCGCTGCTGGCGTCCGGGCTGTCGTCCTCGAGCGTGGGGACTTATGCCGGGCAGGTCGTGATGCAGGGGTTCATCCGGCGCAGCGTGCCGGTGTTCGTGCGGCGGGGCGTGACGATGCTGCCCGCGCTGACGGTGTTGGCGTTGGGCCTGCCGGTCACGGACACGCTGGTGCTGTCGCAGGTGGTGCTGTCGTTCGGCATCCCGTTCGCGTTGGTGCCGTTGGTGTTGCTGACCCGGCGCCGCGACGTGATGGGCTCGTTCGTCAACCGTCCTGTCACGACGGTGGTGGCGGCGGGTGTCGCGTTGTTGATCATCGTGCTCAACGCCTATCTGCTGGTGGAGGCGATCGGATGACGCACCTGCTCGCGATCGCGGCCACGGTGCTCGGCGCGACCGGCACGCTGGCCGTACTCGCATGTCGCACGGCCCTGCGCTGGCTGGTCGTCGGCCTGGTACCGGCGCACCTGATGGCCAGGGTGCGGTGGTGGCGCAGCAATGCCGTGCCCGCACTGCACGCCAGCACGACCGTGCTGGTACTGGGCCTTGTCGGACTGCTGATCAGCTGAACTAAGGAGACTGTGCCATGACAACCGTTGAAGAGCAGACAGCCCGCCACACCGCCGCCGAAGCACCCGCCGCCGCGCCCGCCGGCGACCCGATGCAGATCGGCCTGCCGAGCTTCATCGTCGGCTCGATCGCCCTGGGCCTCGTCCTGGTGGGCTACGTGCCGGCCACGGCGGTCGGCGCGTCCCTGCCGATCATCCTGGCCGCCACCGGCGTTGGCCTGATGGTCGCGGCCGTGTGGGCGGCTTTCCTGAACCAGTCGGCGGTGGCCAGCGTGTTCGGCATCTTCACCGGCTTCTGGTGGAGCTACGCGGTGTTGGTGCTCGGCCTGACCCACAACTGGTTCGGCGTCACGGCCGCCGCCGCCACGTCCACCCAGGGCCTGTTCCTGATCTCGTGGCTCGTGATCATCGTGATGCTGACACTGGCGACGCTGCGCCTTCCGGTCGCTTTCACGGCGTTGTTCCTGCTGATCGACGTGGCGCTGGCCCTTGTTCTGATCAGCACGCTGCAGGGCTCGGCGTCGTTGGCTAAAGTCGGTGGCGTCGTGGTCCTGGCCTTCGCGGCGGTCGGGGTGTATCTGTACTTCGGCTCCACATCCCAGGCAACCGGCGGCCCTGCCCTGCCACTGGGTCGCCCCGTGCTGCACTGAAAGGTTCGGCTGATGATCCTCATCGTCGTCAAGTTCACCGTCCACCCGGAGTACGCTGATTCATGGCTGGACAGGGTGCGGGAATTCACCGAGGCCGTACGCGCGGAACCGGGCAACCTGTTCTTCGAATGGTCCAGCAGCCTCGAAACCCCCAACCAGTTCGTCCTGGTGGAAGGCTTCGAATCCCCAGAAGCCGGGTCGCAGCCGGATGGCCCCAGCAAACAGCAATAGGTGCCGGATTTGATCTTCAGCGCAATGTGGTCCACCGCCACGGTATCGCTGTAGCGCTTCACAACTGAGGCGAGTTCCAAGTCGGCCGCTCGGCTCATGTCGATCTCCGATGTCGCCCGACCGGCAGTTCGCAAGCGCCGTGCCAACCAAGTGGCGTGCGATTCGGTGCCGCGGCCCGGACCTCGTTTCCGGTGGGAAAAATACTCGCGCGAACAGCGGTGAGAGCCGGCGCGGCTTCACCCACGCCCAATGCTGACTGAAGATAAGGCACGGCTGCACCTTTCTGCGGCAGCCGTCATGGGCGGCCGAGCCAAAAATCCGCCGGCAGTATCCTTGCAATTACAATGCCGGTGTGACCGCCTGCCATGGCGCGGGGCATACGCGCGGCGCGAGTGTGCAACGCCCGAATTTGCTCTTCAATTGATCCCTGATCGGCTCGAGGATGCTGGTCTTGTGCTGCTCCGAACCGGACAGGATTTCCTGCAACACGATGTCCTTCGGCGACCGCCCGCTCCACCCGGAATCGCGGAATCACGCCCCGTCTCCTCCGGTTGCAGCTGCCGGACAAGTACGGCACAGCAATGCCTTGAGCGGACTTGAACCCGAGAATTGGATCGCAATGATCAAGATCGTCGCTGGTAAGGACGTTAGAGCACGATTGCATAATGCCATGTTCCGGTCCTGGATCTCGCCCTTAGGACCCAGTCCGCACGATTACATTCCACCTTCTGAATTTTACTGTGTCATAAGTTGCGATGGTGGCGGCTGGGGTTTCGTGTCTTGCAGCACGGGCATCGCGGCGAGGTCGCACAATTCAGCCGCCCAACCCCTGAGCCACGCATCCGCTTTCCTTTGACAGCGCGGGCGCTTTGACCGAAAGAAGCGCCCGATGACGCCCATTGTCAAAATTTGCGGCCTCTCCACGGCGTGCCACCCTCGACGCCGCGCTCGAAGCCGGGCGCCGACATGGTCGGCTTCGTTTCTTCTCGAAGAGCCTCGCCACATCGACTGGGCGACCGCGCGCGCGCTCGGGCGCCAAGCCCGGGGACGGGCGACAGATCGTCGCGCTCAGCGTCGACGCCGACGACGACACGCTGAAGCGCATCGTCGACGCCCTGTCGCCCGACCTCCTGCAATCGCATGGGCGCGCCAGTCCGGCGCGGGTGCAGAGAGATCGGCGAGCTTTGCGCCCGTCCGACAATGAAGGCGATCGGGG
>CAVPCF010000162.1:0-19940 GCA_963702275.1 Candidatus Melainabacteria bacterium | reverse complement strand
TCCGTCGTCATGGGTGGCATGTCAGGTTGGTTAGGGGCTGGTTGGTGCCGTTGGCGGTCATGCCCCAGCTTGTGTTGCTGCCTGGGGGGATTGTGCCGTTGAAAGTGGCGTTTGTTGCGGTCAGTTGTTGGCCGGTTTGGGTGAGTACTGTGTTCCATGAGTTGGTGACTGTTTGGGTGCCTGGGAAGCTGCCGGTGACGGTCCATGCGTTGATCGGGGTGGTTCCGGTGTTGGTCACCGTGACACTGGCCTGGAAACCGCCGGACCAGCTGTTCGTGATCGACTCCGTCGCCGTGCAGCCGCCTGCGGAAACGGTGGTCGGTGGCGGGGTGGTCGTCGTGGTACCGCCCGTGCCGCCTGCGGTGGTCGTGTAGCTGATCTGGTTGTACGGCGGACCGCACTGCGGCGCGCAGGACGCCGGCAGGCTGAAGTTGTACACCCGGCCGTTGTTGATCAGTGTGTCGGATGCGTCCGTTACCCGGATCTGGAACTGTGTGCCGCCGGTTGTGGTCGGCAGCAGGACGTATGACAGACCCATGTCACTGTCCATTGTCGCGTTCTGCCAGGTGCCGTTGCTGAAGAACTGGACGCCGTGGATTCCGTTGGGGAGGTGGGAGATTGACGCGGCGCCCCAGAAGGGGCCTGCGCCCTGTAGGAAACCGATCTGGATGTCGCCGGTGTAGTTGGGGGCCGGCACGAACTGCCATGAGATGTGGCGGTTGTTCCACTTGTTCGGCAGGCCGGTTGTTGGCGCGCCGTTGAGCATGAAACGGCTCAGGGAATCCTGGTGTAGGTCCAGGTGGAACGGGTCGTCTCGGCACCATGCGTTGGAGTCCGCGCAACTGTCCGCCACCTCCATTGTCAGTGTGGCGCCGTTGAACTGGTCGCTGACGAAGGAACCGTTGCGGCAGAACGGCTGGTTCGGGGCTCCGTCGTTCGTGCCGGTGCAGAAGTCGCCGATTGTGACCTGCACGAACCTGCCGCAGTTCAGGCCGTTGTCGAACATGCCCAGGATGCTGGCCATCGCTGGTGGCACCGGGCGCTGGTGGCCGTTGTAGTCGCCTGGCGTGTTGAACACATTGAGCGCCACGAAGTCCTGGCTATCGAGATTTGCCTGTGGCAGGCCGCAGCCGCCGTACGGCGAGCCAAGGCCGCTGAAGAACGTCGCGTTGCCGGTGACCGGTGTGGGGGTGCCGGTCAGGTTGAGCGCGTTGGCCGGCGTCTGGAACAACAGCAGGGCTACCGTGGCCGCCAGTGCCGCCGCGGCCAACAGGCGGGCTCTGGCCCCGAACCTCATTGTGCGAGACCTGACCATGTCACTCCCTTCGAACAGTTCGGATTGGTTAGTCCGGTAGTGCGTTGGCGGCGGCTACGCCCGCGAACCAGTGGGCGCTGTCCTTCAGCCAGCGGCGCTGGGTGGCGAAGTCGACGTAGACGATGCCGAATCTCCGCGAATAGCCGTAGGACCACTCGAAGTTGTCCAGCAGCGACCAGACGAAGTAGCCCCGCACGTCGACCCCGTCCGCGATGGCCCTGCGCACTGCCGCCAGGTGCGTGCGCAGGTAGTCGATCCGCTCGACGTCCCGGATTCGGCCGCTCGGGTCCAGGTAGTCGTCGTAGGCCGCGCCGTTCTCGGCGACCACCAGGGGTAGGTTCGGGTACTCGCGGCCCATTCTTGCCAGCACGTCGTACAGGCCGGTGGAGTCCACCGACCACTGCATCATGGTGCGGGTGCCGGGCGGTCGCAGGAAGTCGACGTCCTCGGCGCCGATCCAGGGGGACGCGCCGCCGCCGTGGCCGTCCTCGCGGACCGCGGGCGCGCCGGGCGGTCGGGCGGCCACCACGGTCGGCGTGTAGTAGTTGACGCCCAGCGTGTCGATCGGGCGGGAGATCTCGGCCAGGTCCGTGTCCTGGACGAACGACCAGTCCGTCAGATCGGCCAGTTCGGGTGGATAGCAGCCGTGCATGATCGGTTCGAGGAAGATCCGGTTGCCCAGGGTGTCGATTCGGTGCGCCGCGACCGCGTCTTCCGGGCTCGCGGCCCGGATCGAGTGCAGGTTGAGCACGATCGAACGCTGGCCGGGCAGTACGGCCATGGCCAGCCCGTGCGCGAGCAGCAGGTGGTGCACCGCCCGCAGTGCGGCGGTCGGCTCCTGCCGGCCGGGCGCGTGCACCCCGGCGGCGTAACCCAGGAACGCCGAGCACCACGGCTCGTTCAGCGTCGTCCACATCCGGATCCGGTCGCCGAGCCGGTCCACCACCGACTCGGCGTACTCGGCGAACCGGTAGGCCGTGTCCCGGTTGGCCCAGCCGCCCGCGTCCTCCAGCTCCTGCGGCAGGTCCCAGTGGTACAGGGTGACCAGCGGATCGATGTGGTTCTTGAGCAGCTCGTCCACCAGGCGGTCGTAGAAGCCGAGGCCGGCCGGATTGACCGGACCGGTGCCACCCGGTCTGATGCGCGACCAGGACAGCGAGAACCGGTACGCGGACAGGCCGAGCGAGGCCATCAGCGCCACGTCATCGGCGTACCGGTGGTAGTGGTCGGCCGCTACGTCCCCGGAGTCGGCGTTGCGGATGGCGCCCTGGCGCCGCGCGAACGTGTCCCAGATGGACGGTGTCCGCCCGTCCTCGGCCGCGGCGCCCTCGACCTGGTAGGCGGCTGTCGCCGCACCCCAGATGAAGCCGGTCGGGAAGGCGAGGGCGGTCGGCTCGACGGCCTGCCGTGTGACGGTCATGTTGTGATCTCCCCATGCGGGGGGTACCGCGCCGGGTGCGCGGCGCGGTACCCGGTCAGTTGTCGGTCAGGACACCGGTGTCAGTTGCAGGACGGTGTATTCCATGAACGGCGAGTTCGGCGTCGGGTTCATGTAGGGGTTCTCCGGCGTCGGCCAGCCGGTGAACTTCTTGGTGCTGTACTCGTCCCACGACGCGCCGTACAGCAGCGGGATCACCGGTGCCTGTTGCGCGACGATCTGCTGCAGCTTGTTCAGCGCGTCGGTCTGGGTGGCGTTGTCGTTGCTGTTGGCGAACTGGGCCAGCGCCGCCTGGGCGTCTGGCGAGTTGAACCTGGACTGGTCGCCGGTGGCCGGCTGGCCGATCGGCGCGGTCAGGTTCGAGTCCAGCCAGTTGTCGTACTGGTAGTACGGCGACGGGCCCTGGTTGCCCCAGTGGATCGTGGCGTCGAACGAGCCGGTGTTGTAGTCGGTGGTCCAGGTGTCCGGCGTGGTGCCGTTGACCGTGGTGTCGAAGCCCTGCGCGTTGAGTTCCTGGGAGATCAGGCTCGCGCCCTCGAAGTAGTCCGAATAGGACGACGGGTCCTCGATGGTGAACTTGATCGTCTTGCCGCCCTTGGTCCACTTGCCGCCGGACATGCTGAAGCCGTCCGCGGTCAGGATCGAGGTGACCTTCGTCTTGTCCTGGGTCAGGTCGTTGGCCAGCGTCGGGTCGAGGTACTTGTCGTCGACACCCTTGAGCAGCAGGCCACCGGACGACGTCGCGGCGGGCTCGTAGCTCGTCTCGGCGATGGTGGACAGCTGGTTGCGGTCGATGCCGGCGCTGATCGCCCTGCGCACCGCGGCGTCGTTCAGCGGCGCCCTGGTGGTGTTCAGTTGCAGTGTGACGACGTTGACCGGGGCGAACCAGTACTTGTTGTGCGCCGGGTCGGCGGCGACGAACGTCTTCTGGATGTTGGCGATGTTGTTGCCGCCCCAGTCGATCTGGCCTTGCGCCAGTGCCAGGCTCGCGGTGTTGTTGGCGACGTAGGACGGGAAGCTCAGGTTGGCGATCCGCACCTTGTCCTGCTGCCAGTAGGCGTTGGTCTTGGACAGCGTGAATCCCTGCGAGCTGAACTTGGCCAGCTTGTACGGGCCGGTGCCGACCGGGTCGGTGTCGTGCCACGTCGACGGGTTCGACACGGTGCTCCAGATGTGCTGCGGCACCATGTACGTCGAGCCGATGTAGAACAGGTTGGTGTACTGGGGTGTGGCGAAGTCGAGCACCACGGTGTTCGCGTCCGGCGCGCTGATGTTCGTCGGCTGGATGCCGTTGGTGTTGATGGCCTTGTTCTGCAGCAACAGGTTGAACGTGAACGCCACGTCCTTGCTGCTGAATGCCTGCCCGTCGTTCCACTTGACGCCGGAGCGCAGGTGGAACGTGACCTGCTTGCCGCCGTTGTCAAGGGAGTACGACTTGGCCAGCCACGGGTAGACGGTGCCCGGCTTCATGGAGTTGAACTGCAGCAGCGGCTCGTAGACCATGCCGATCGCGTTGACCTCGAAGGCCGTGTCGTTGTTGTCGAAGGGGTTGAAGTCCCTGGTGAACGGCGAGACCGGGTTGTCCTCGATGACCAGCGTCGAGTTGTTGCCACTGGCTGCCGTGGTGTGTCCGGTACCACACGCGACGACACCCGCCAGTACGGCGGACATCGCCAGTGCGCCGGTTAGAAACCTGCGTAACATGAAATGACTCCAGGTGTTCCCGGCCGGCCCCCGTGCCGGCCTCGGTTTTTCTCTTGCGTCAGCACCGCTGCTTCCGGTGCACTCAGTCGGCCTCCTCGTCAGCTCCGACGGATTTGTGCAGCCAGCAGGCACTTTCGTGACCTGCCGCGACGAGTAGCGCGGGCGGCACCGTGCTTCGGCAGATGTCCATCGCGTGCGGACAGCGCGGATGGAACCGGCACCCGGCGGGCGGCCGGACCAGGCTCGGCGGCGCGCCCCGACCGGCCACCTCGGGCGGCCGCACCCGGTCCGGGTCGGGCGCCGCCGCCAGCAGCAACTGCGTGTAGGGGTGCGCCGGGTGGTCGGTGACCTCGGCGGCCGGGCCGGACTCGACCACCCGGCCCGCGTACATCACGGCGATGGTGTCGGCGAGGTAGCGGGCGGACGCGATGTCGTGCGTGACGTACAGGATCGCCAGGCCCTCGGTGTCGCGCAGGTCGGCGAGCAGGTTGAGCACGCCGAGCCGGATGGACACGTCGAGCATGGACACCGGCTCGTCCGCGATCAGCACCTGCGGCCGCACGGCCAGCGCGCGGGCGATCGCCACCCGCTGCCGCTGCCCGCCGGACAGCTCGTGCGGGTACTTGTCCGCGAAGCTCTCGTCCAGCGCGACCCGCCGCAGCAGTGCCACGATGGCCGCGTCCAGCGCCGCGCCACGGCCCGCCATCCGGTGGATGACCAACGGCCGCGCCAGGTGGTAGCGCACGCTGTGCACCGGGTTCAGCGACGAGAACGGGTCCTGCAACACCAACTGGACCTGCCGGCTGTAGTCCCGGCCCGCCGGGATCGGCTCGCCGCGCAGCAGCACGTCGCCACTGGTCGGCGTGATGAGCCTGGCCAGCATTCTGGCCAAAGTGGACTTGCCGGAGCCGCTCTCGCCCACCACGGCGGTGACCGAGCCGCCAGCCAGGTTCAGCGTGACGTCCTCGACCGCCCGCAGCGCCGCCCTGCGCAGCGGACGGCGCTTTTCGCGGACCGTGAAGTGTTTGGTCAGGCCACGTGCCGCCAACAGATCCGTCATGACAGTTCTCCTACGAGCGGTTCCGGCAGCGCCAGCTCGGCGGGCGGGGTGTGCCCGGGTTCGTGCAGCCAGCAGGCGGCGGCCCGGCCGGGGCCCAGTTCGACCAGTAGCGGCTCGTCGGTGGCGCACTTGTCGAACGCGTGCGGGCAGCGCGGGTGGAACGGGCAGCCGGCCGGCACCCGGCGCAGGTCCGGTGGCGAGCCGGGAATGCCGGCCATCTTGCGCCATTCGCCGTGCAGCGAGGGGAAGGAGTTGACCAGCCCCCGGCGTGTACGGGTGGCGGGGCGCGCGGAACAGCGACGTGGCCGGCGCCCGCTCGACAAGGCGGCCCGCGTACATCACGGCGATCGTGTCGGCCAGTTCGATCAGCAGCGACAGGTCGTGCGTGATGAACAGGACGGCGAAGCCGAGCCGGTCGCGCAGGCCGATCAGCTCGGCCAGGATCTCCCGCTGGGTCACCACGTCCAGCGCCGTCGTCGGCTCGTCCATGATCACCACGCGGGGTTCCAGGGCCAGCGCCATCGCGATCATCACGCGTTGGCGCATGCCGCCGGACAGCTCGTGCGGGTAGCTGCCCAGCCGGTCGCCGGTGATGCCGACCATCCGCAGCAGGTCGACCGCCCTGGCCCGGCGGGCGGCCCTGCCCAGTTCCGGGCGGTGCACCTCGAAGACGTCGGTGAGCTGCCGGCCGATGGTGTAGACCGGGTTCAGCGCGTGCATCGCGCTCTGGAACACCACCGCGATCTCCGACCAGCGCAGCCTGCGCAGCTGTTCCGCGTCGGCGGCCAGCAGATCCACCTCGCCGTCGGTGGCCGAGTGGAACCACGCCTCGCCACCGGTGATCACGCCCGGCGGCCGCAGCAGCCGGGTCAGCGCATAGGCCAATGTGGACTTTCCGCTACCGCTCTCGCCGGCCAGCCCCAGCACCTCGCCGCGGTGCAGCGCCAGGTCGACGCCTGCCGCGGCGTGCACCGCGTTGTCGCCGATGCCGTAGTCCACGCTCAGCGCGCGCACGTCCAGAACGAGATCCGTCACCGCGGCACCCCCCTGCTGATCGACGGCGTCAGGCCGAAGCGAATCCGACGCGGCAGGCCGGCCGCGCGGGCCGCCTTGCGGGTCAGGCCGGCCGCCCGCAGCCGCGGGTTGATGAACTCGTCGATGCCGAAGTTGAGCAGCGCCAACGACGTGCCGAGCAGCGCGATGCAGATGCCCGGCGGCAGGAACCACCACCACGCGTTGACCTGTGCCGCGTTGTCCGCCTCCGCCCAGAACAGCATCGACCCCCAACTCCAGTGCGACGGGTCCACGACGCCGAGGAACGCCAGCGCGACGAACGTGCCGATCGCGTAGAGGACCGTGAACACGAACGACGACGCCACGATCGCGGTCAGGTTCGGCAGGATCTCGGCACCGATGATGCGCAACGGCCGCTCGCCGATCACCTGCGCCGACGCCACATAGTCCCGGCGCCGCAACGACAATGTCTGCGCCCGCAGCACCCGCGCCCCCCACGCCCAGCCCGTGACGCTCACGATCAGCGCGATCACGAACGAGTTGGACCCGGTGCCCGGCGGCAGGTAGGCCGCGAGCACGATCAGCAGCGGCAGGCCGGGAATGACCAGAAAGACGTTGGTGAGCATGGACAGCAGGTCGTCGGTGAGGCCGCCGAAGTAGCCCGCGCTCACCCCGATCAGCACGGACAGCGCGGTGGCGATGGTGCCGGCGAGAAAGCCGATCACCACCGTGCTGCGTGCCCCGATCAGCAGTTGGGACAGTACGTCCTGGCCGGACTGCGTGGTGCCCAGCCAGTGCGCCGCGGACGGGCCTTGCAGCAGGTCGGCGGTGGTGGCCGTCGGGTCCTGCGACGCGAGCAGTGGCCCGAAGATCGCCAGGGCCACGAAGAACAGCAGGATGCCGAGGCCGAGCAGGATCTTGGGGGACCTGGGCAGCCGCACCACGCGGCGGCCGGCCGGCGGTGCCAGCACCGCCTCCGGTGGGGTCAGGGTCTCGATCGCCATCAGGCCTCCTGCCGGGTACGCGGGTCGAGTAGGGCGTAGACGACGTCCGCGAACAGGTTCGCGGCCAGCACGGCGAACGTGATGACGAGGAAGATCCCCTGCAGCAGCGGGAAGTCCTCGGCCTGCACGGCCTGCAGCAGCTGGAAGCCGATGCCGGGATAGGAGAAGACGATCTCGGTCAGCAACGCGCCGGACACCACGAAGCTCAGCGACAGCGAGAAGCTCGACACGCTGGGCAGGATGGCGTTGCGGGCCGCGTAGCCGATCACCCGACGGGTCGGCAGGCCCTTGGCCTGCGCGACCAGGACGTAGTCCTCGTCCATCGTGGTGACCATCATGTTGCGCATGCCCAGGATCCAGCCGGCGATCGAGCTGATCACGATCGTGACCATCGGCAGGAACCCGTGGTAGAGCACGCTGGCGATGAACGGGCCGTTCAGTCCGGGGTCGATGCCCTGGTCCGAACCGCCGCTGATCGGGAACGCGCCGAGGTCGCTGCCCAGCAGGATCAGTACCAGCAGCGCGAAGAAGAAGTACGGCACCGCCTGGAAGAACGTGGCGACCGGCAGTACCCCGTCCAGCCACGAGCCACGCCGCCACGCCACGACGATGCCGACGATCGTGCCGGTCAGGAAGCTCACCACGGTCGCGACGCCGACCAGCGAGATGGTCCACGGCAGTTCGGAGCTGAGCACGCTGGACACCGACGCGGGGAAGAAACTCGTGGACACGCCGAGGTTGCCGTGGAAGAGCTGGCCCCAGTAGTGGAAATACTGCGTCAGCAGCGACTGGTCGCCGGTCAGGCCGAGCTGCACCCGTAGTGCTTGCACCGCCTGCGGGCTGGACTTGCCCTGCTGCCGGGCGATCAGGTTCTGCACCGGATCGCCCGGCATCAGGTGCGGGATGAAGAAGTTCACCGTCACGGCCGCCCACGCGGTCAGTACGTAGAAGCCGAGCCGGCGCAACAGGTGGAGCATCTGGCCACGTCTCTTTCAGTGCGTTGTGCAGGTGATCGTGGGAGTCGCGCTGCCGCTGGTGGACGTGGCGGTGAACCCCATCGAGGTGCCGGTGCCCGGTGCGAGGGCGCCGTCGTAGGAGGCGTTGGTGGCCTGTACCTGTGTGCCGGTCTGGGTGAAACCGGCGTTCCACATGTTGCTGATCTTCTGGTCGCCGGGGAACGTCCAGCCGAGGCTCCAGCCGTTGATCGGTGCCGTCCCGGTGTTGGTCACCGTGACACCTGCCTGGAAACCGCCTGCCCAGCTGTTGCTCACCGAGTACGCCGCCGAGCAGCCGCCGCCGGACGAGCCGGTGGTGGTCGGTGGTGGCGCGGTCGTGGTTGTCGTGGGTGGCGGGTTGGTGCCGCCGCCGTTGGCGTTGACCGAGAACGAGTTGGTGGCCAGGCCCGCGCCGCCCTGCCACATCTCGAAGCCGGCCTCGACGTCGATCAGGAACCACGAGTTCTGGAGGTAACCCCGGCTGACCGCGTCCGCGGCGAGGCCGTCCACGTCCAGGTTGCTGACCGACGTGGTGGGGTTGGTCATCGTGTAGGACACCGTGTTCCAGCCCTGGGTGCCGAACCACACGTCGTACGACACGCCGTTGACGGTGGTGGTGGCCACCTTCGAGCCGAACGGCTGTACCGGGCCGTTGTGGTTGAGCCAGATCATCAGCTCGGTGCCGTTGGGCTGGCCCGGCGTGGTGGGGGTCTGGTTGAACCAGATGTCGTATGCCACGTCGTAGGCGCCGCTACCCGGCTGGGTCGTGCTCCAGTTCGTGGTCACCGTGCCCGGGTGCATGGCGGCCACCTGGATGGGCATGCCGCTGTTCTGGGTGCAGGCACCCCAGTGGCAGCCCTTGTAGATGGACGCGTAGCCGCCGGGCGCGCCGCTGGTGGAGTTCGCGATGGCCGAGTTGGCCACCGCGAAGTCGGCGTTACCGTCGGTGTTGATGCATTCCGATGCGCTGGAGCCCCATTCGTTGTTCTGCACGGTGTAGGCCCCGCCCATGGCCGGTGCCGTCTGCAGCGCGCACAGCGTCGTGGTCGCCGCATCGGCGTTGGTCGCCACGACGGTCAGCGCAAGGGCACTGGCGATGGCGGTGCCGAGCGCCGCCACTGCCGCCCATCGCGTCCTTGCGATCACGGCTGACTCCTTTCTGGACTCACGATGGAGTGCCTGACCGGCCCGCGCGGACAGCGGCGGGCCGGTCAGGCGGGTTCGGTCAGGACAGCGGCGGGAATGCGTTGGCGACGAGCTGAGCGAACTCAGCCGGGAAGAACTGACCGGCCGGGATGTCGAAGCCCGGGAACGATCCGGTCGGGTGCACGTTGCCGGTGCCGTTGGGGTTGTCGGTGTTGGTGCCGTTGGGGTCGCAGTGCGGGTCGCCGTGTGCGTGCGTCGCGGACGGGAAGTCACCGTCGGACTCGCCAGGAGGCTTGATCCACACGTACGCGGCGATGGCGTCGGAGGCGCCGAATGGCTGCGCCTGCGGCACCGCACCGATACCGGCGCCGTTCTGGTTGCACCAGTCACCACGGAAGGACCGCTGGTCGATCTTGTTCGCGGCCACATAGGTGTCCGGTGTGGTCGGGGTGGAGTTCAGGGCCGTCGGCCGGTTCGGGCCGCCCCAGCCATCCCGGGAGGTGTCGATCAGCATCCCGATGGTGCTCGGGAAGCCGTCCGCCACGAGCTGGTTCTTCAGTGCGATGTCGTAGGAGTGCTCGTCGAGGAACGGGTTGAACTGGTAGAACGACCCCGAGTTCAGCTGCTGCCCGCCGACCTGGAGGGTCGCGTTCGGGAGGAACGGCTCGGTGACCGGCGAGTAGTTCGCGGTGCTGCTGATGAACCCGTCCATGCTCGCGAAACCGGCGGTGGTTGCCCGCGCGACCTTCGCGAACTCCTGCGCTCCGGGCGGCAGGTTGCTTGGCCAGCCCAGCCATCCCGCGTGCCCTGCGTCGATGTAGGTGTAGACGTTGGGGATCGCGTGCAGCTTGTTCAGTGCGAACTCGATGCCGCTCTCGTACAGCGGCGCCGATGCCTGGCACGTCGCGAGACCCGTGTTGGTCACCGCGTTGGGCAGCGAGTCCGGCTCGATGATCGTGACGACCCGCAGGTTGCTGTTGACGTACTTCGGCTGGCTGAAGATGTTGGCGATCGGGGTGATGTAGTTGGTCTCGTACGTGGTGAGCCCGGCCGTCGTGGCCGGAATCTCACCGTTGGACGCGAGTGCGGCGCAGTCGCGGCCGGGCAGGTCGTAGATCACGACCTCGATGGTCACCGGACCACTCGCCGACTGTGCCAGCGCGTTGTCCATCTGCTGCGTCAGGCTTAACCGGCCGTTGCCACCGGCGATCGCGGCCATCTTGTCCATCCAGATACCGGTGGACCACTTGGACACCAGGGCACCACCCGAGACCCCCGACACCTCGGCGGTGTAGTCCGGGTTGAGGTAGCCTTTCGCGCCGACGAACGGGTTGGTCAGGTGCGGCGGCGGGTTCCCGGTTCCTGTCGACGTCGTGGTGGGCGGTGCGGTCGTGGTGGTCGGCGGCGTCGTTGTCGTCGTGCCTCCGCCGGTGGTCGTGGTCGGCGGCGGTGCGGTTGTCGTGGTGGGCGGCGGGTTGCCGCCACCGTTGCACGCCTGGCCGTTGAGCGTGATGGCCGTTGGCGCCGTGTCGGTGCCCGAGACGGACAGGTTGAAACCGGTGCTGGTGCTTGCACCGGTGGCCAGTGAGCCGTTGTAGCTCAGGCTGGCCGCCGTCACCGACTCGCCGGTCTGGGTGTAGGTGGCGTTCCATCCGTTGGAAACCTGTTGGTTACCGGGGAACGTGAATCCCACGGTCCAGGATGTGATCGCCGGGCCGTTGTTGGTGATGTTCAGGTTGACCGTCGCACCGGTGCTCCAGGTGGTCTGGAACTGGTACGCGACGGTGCAACTGCTGGCGGCGCTTGCCTGGGACACCACGACGGCGGTCAGGCCTGCCGCGACGACCACGGCTGACGCCGCCACGAGCGCGCGTCGTGACGCGCGCGGCGGTTGGCCGAATCTCATGTCGGATTCTCCTCTCGACGTTGACAGGACGTGAACCGAATCCGATCCGCGCGCCAGCGTATGACGGAAACACGGGACGGAAATCGGCGATTGTGGCCACTGTCGACGACACGGCGCCGACCAGCGGAAATAGCCACGTGTTGGGAAACTTACGAACCCCGGTTGATGTAATTTACACTTTCCTGTAATCCCTTGTGGACTAAAGAACGCCCCCACTGCCACCGCACGGGGCTGCAGCGACAGTGGGGGCGTCCGGGAAGGGCGGCTACGGCAGCGACAGCAGGTGCGCCTTGTAGCCCGCCCCGAATGCGGTGGGCGTACCCGTGTAGTCGGAGATCAGGGACGGCCCGGTGGAGCAGTTCCAGGCATTCCACGTCCACCCCAGGTAACTGGCGCCCTGTGAGTCCAGGAACGTCATCAACGGGGTGATGTAACCGGTGGCGCAGTCGTTCTCGCCGATCTCACCGGCGATCAGCGGCACCTTCGCGATGACCGGTGCCACCTGGCTCGTCCAGCAGGACTGGTTGGAGCAGGTGTTGAAGTTGTACGAGTGCCACGCGGCGACCAGGTTCCCGGCCGGGTCGGTCGGTTCGAAGGCCAGCCACTGGGTCAGATCGTTGGAGAACTCCTCGCCGCCCAGGGCGATCACGTTCGTCGCGCCCGTCGACCGGACCGCGTTCACCATCGACTGCATGCCGGCGACCTGGTACGAGATGCCGTTGCAGGTGCCACCGTCGCGCCAGCATTTCCAGCCGCTGGTGGTGTCACCGGTGGCCCGGCTGGCGAACGGCTCGTTGAACAGGTCGAAGATCACCGCGTTGTTGCCCTTGAACGTGCTGGCCACCGAGGTCCAGAACGGAATGGCCTGCGCGGCGTCCGGCATCGGCTTCTGGCACAGTGCCTCGGCCGGGATCGTGCAACTGCCCGCCGAGTTGCCGGTGTACGCGCCGTCGGTCCAGTGCAGGTCCAGCTCGGCAACGATGCCATTACTGTTCAGCAGGCTTACGAACGCCTTGATCGCCGCCTGGTAGGTCGCGCCGGCGAACTGCGGCATCACGTAGGACTCGGCGTTCCAGCACGCCTCGTTCAGCGGCACCCGGACGGCGGTGATGTGCCAGCTCTTGATCGCGGTGACCGATGCCTGGTCCACCGGGCCGTCCCAGATCCCGTTGCCCTGCACGCAGGCGAACTCGGCGCCGGACCGGTTGGCGCCGTGCAGCGTGACGGTGTTGCCGGTCGCATCGACGAGCTTGTTGCCGGACACGTGCAGCTGCGGTGCCGCGCCGCCACCGGTCGTCCCACCGCCGCCGACGGTGACCGAGACCGACGCCGATGCCGCCGTGACGCCGGCCGCGTCGAACGCCTCAGCGGTCAGCGAGTAGGTGCCGGCGGCAACGCCGGTCCAGTTGAAGGTGTACGGGCTGGTGGTGGCGGTGCTCAGCACGGTCGTGCCGGACAGGAACTCCACCTTGCTGATCGAGCCGCCCGCCTCGCTCGCCGTGGCGGCGAGCGGGATGGTCGCCGGTGCGGTGAAGGTCTGGCCCGCGGTCGGGCTGGTCAGGGCGACCGTCGGCGTCGGCGTGCCGGACGCGCCGTTGCACGCCACGCCGTTGAGGGTGAACGCCATGGGGTTGGTGTTCGTGCCACCCGCGAAGTTGGCGGTGAAACCGACGTTGACCTTGCCGCCGGTGGCCAGGCTGCCGTTCCAGGCGGCACTGGCCACCATGACGTTCTGGCCGGTCTGGGTCCAGGTGCCGTTCCACCCGTTGGAGACCGTCTGGCTGCCCGAGAAACTGAAGCCGAGCGTCCAACTGGTGACCGGGGCGCCGTTGTTGGTGATGTCGATCGAGCCCTGGAAGCCGGTGGACCATGAGTTGGTCACCGTGTACGCGACCTGGCACGGCGGCGTCGTCGCCGCTACCGCCGTCGGTGTCGTGGCGACCATGCCGCCGAGCAGCAGGGCCGCCCCACCCGCGACGCCGGCGACCAGCCGGACGGCTCGCGGGATGAGTTGTCTCATCATGTACCTCCTCGTTGAGGACGAATGTCGGTGGCCGCAGAATGTCAGTGGCCGCAGGTGGCGCCGTTGACCGTGAAGGTGGTCGGCGCGGCCGCGTTGGTGGCGTTCGCGGTGAAGCCAACGCTCACGGACGTGCCGGGCGCGATCGTGCTGTCGAAACTCGCTGCCGTCGCGGTGACCTGCTCGCCGGTCTGGGTGAACGTCGCGTTCCACAGGTTGCTGATCTTCTCGTCACCCTGGAACGTCCACTGTAGATTCCAGCCGTTGATGGCCGCTGTGCCCGTGTTGGTCAGCGTGACCTGCGCCTGGAGGCCGCCGGACCAGGAGTTCGTCACCGAGTACGCCGCCGTGCACGTGGCGCTCGGGGGTGCGCTGGTCGGTGGCTGGCTGGTCGGTGTCGCGCCGGTGGTGCTGGTCGGCGGGGGACCGCCGCTGAGCGGGGACTGGATGGTCTGCAGCAGGGACTGTTTGGCCGCGCTCACCGGCGTCCCGTTGTAGCCGCTGTCCAACAGCGCGAAGGAGTCCTCACCGTTGAGCGCCCAGTACGTCCAGCCCATCGACGGCGCGGCCTTGATGTAGGCCACCAGGCTGCTGAACCACTGGCCCTGCGAGCCGGGGGTGGTGTCGGACACGTCGGTCGCCCCGTTGCCGGTGCCGAACTCGCCCACCCACAGCGGTGCGATCTTCTGCACCCACAGGTAACCCCAGAACTTGTTCCACACGCCGAACAGGCTGGCCTGCGTGGTGGACGAGTTGAACCAGGTCTGCTGGAACAGGACAGGGCCGTAGTCGTGCGCGGAGTAGACAACGTGGTTGGGCGAGCTGAGCGTGACCGGGAACTGTCCCGCCATCACCAGGTCCCCGCCCCACCAGGTGCCGTCGAAGCCGCTCGCGGCCGACGCGTCGGGATTCATGCTGATCCCCTCGGCGAAGATCAGCGCCTGCGGATTGACGGCCAGGATGGCGTTCCCGGCGTTCTGGTAGGCCAGCCGGATGTCCGTGTTCGGGTCGCCGGTGCCCCAGGTGGCGCCCTGCGCGTAGGCGACACCCGCGGGGGTGTGCGGCTCGTTGCGCAGGTCGAATCCGATCACCGTCGGGTTGCCGGCGTACCGCTTCGCCATCGTCGCCCAGTCGTTCACCCAGTTCGCGCTGGGGAAGGCGGCGGTGTACCACAGGCCGTTGGCCTCGGCCGTCTCGCCTGCCTCGGAACGGTGGTTGTCCAGGATGACCTTGAGCCCGTCCGCCCCGGCGGCGGTGATGATCTTGTCCAGGATCTGGAGTGAGTTGAGGCCCTTGAGGTCCGTGTTGACCGGGCCGGAGCCTGCGAAGAAGGTCAGGTTCTGCGGGACGATCGGCGTCTCGACCATCTGGTTGGAGAAGGGGATGCGAATTGTGTTGTAGCCGAGTTTGCTGATGTCGTCGACGATGGTGTGATAATCCTGGGCCCACAGGCCGTGCGCGACCTCATCCGGAGTTTCGAAACCATACCAGTTGACACCTGCGATCCGGACCGGGTTGCCCGCCGAATCGAAGATTTGGTTGCCGCTCGTGTGCCAGAAGCCGGCGCCGGCCTGCGGCGCCGCGGTGGCGCCGCCGGGCGGCGCGGTCACCAGCATCGTGGTGAGCACGGCGGCAACCGCGGCCGTGCCACACCAGGCCATGCTTCCTGCGGAAATCCTTCGCATGCCGACTCCCTGTTGGGGCGCTCGTCCTGGCCGGACAGTTGCCGACGGTATGCAGCGGGTGACAGGGCGACAACGTGTAAACGACGTTTATCGGTAAAGCGCCAGGTCGCGGTGGCCGTCCGATCGGCGGCCACCGGAAATTTACACTGCGCCGCTCGGGTGACGGACTGGCGGAAACCGCTTACCGTTCTACCGGTCGAGACCTAGTCCAAGTAAGTTACATCGGTGGCCGGCAATTACGCATACGCCCCTTGACGCACAAGTGATAAATTTCCATGCTGTAACAGCCTGGTGACGGCGAGCTCGTCAACATTCGTTCCGAGCCGGCGGAGGTGGACGGTGACCGTGATCGACATGTCAAAGCAGACATCGGCCGATGGCCCGACCGTGCCCGGCGGACCGCCGACCCTCGTCGACGTCGCCCGCGCGGCCGGCGTCTCGACGGCGACGGCGTCCCGCGTGCTCAACGGCTTCTCCCGGGTACGGCCGGAAACCCGCCGCCAGGTCGAAACGGCGATGGCGACGCTCGGGTACGTCCGGCAGCGCGCCGGCCGGCTGAGCAGGCCGCGCCGCGCGGGTTCCATCGCGTTCATCGTGTGCGAGGAGGGCCCTCGGCTGTTCTCGGACCCGTTCTTCGCCGGTGTGCTGTGGGGCGCGAGCCAGGAACTGGACCCGGTCGGAGTGCAACTGGTGCTGCTGGTCGTCCGGTCCACCACCGACTACCAGGCCGCCGCACTGCGATACCTGCGGCAGGGCAACGTGGACGGCGCGCTGTTCGTCAGCATGCACGGCCGCCGGCCGATCGACCTGAGCAAGATCGACGTCCCCGTCGTGATGGCCGGCAGGCCGCCGGTGTGGGGCGAGGTCAACCGCGCGTCCTATGTGGACGCAGACAACCGGGGCGGCGCGGCGCGTGCGGTGCGGTACCTGATCGAGTCGGGCCGCATGAACATCGCGACCGTGGCCGGTCCCGGCGACATGGCACCCGGCGTGGACCGCCTCGACGGCTACCGCACCGCGCTCGCCGAGGCGGGCCGGTTCGACCCGGGACTGGTGGTCTACGGCGACTTCGGCCAGGTCTCGGCCGACCACGCGATCCATCGCCTGCTGGACCTGCGGCCCAACGTCGACGCCATCTTCGCCGCGTCCGACCTGATGGCCCTCGGTGCGCTGCGCGCACTGCGCCGCACCGGCCGCCGGGTCCCCGACGACGTGGCACTGATCGGCTTCGACGACCTGCCCATCGCCCGGCACGCCGACCCGCCGCTCACCACCGTGCGCCAGCCCGTCGAGGAGATGGGCACCCGGATGGCCAGGGAACTGCTCGCGCTGATCCGCGGCACGTCCACCGCGCCGTCCTGCCTGGTGCTGGACACCGAACTGGTGGTCCGCGTGTCCGCATGAACATCCGGCCGCTACGGCGGCCGGATGTGGTGGCGACAGCTGATGAGTGGGTCCTGGCTTCGTATTTGTAGCTGCGCTCAGCCCAGGGTGATCGTCGGCGCGGTGATCCGGTCGAAGCCGACCTCGCGGCGATGGCCGGTGAGCGTGGCCGCCAGCGTCGCCCGAATGTCCACACTGGACGAACCGACGTGCAGCTCGACATCGCCGGTATCGACCTGCCGCTGTCCCGACAGCCCGGTGTACGAGGTCAGGTCGGCATGCAGGTCGATCACGACCGTGGCCACCTGCCCGGCCGCCAACGCCACCCGGGGTGCCGCGATCAGCTGCCGAACCGGGCGCGCCACCTCGGCCACCGGGTCGTGCAGGTACACCTGGACGACCTCGGTGGTCGCGACGGCGGTGTCGTTCCGGAGTGTCACGGCGATCTGGCACACGCCGTCCGTCGGCCACTGCGCGGGTGACCGGCGCACGACCTCGACCCAGGTGGCCGGCGCGTACGACAGTCCGTGCCCGAACGGGAAGACCGGCGTCGGATCGACGGCACTGACCGACGAACGCTGCCCGAGCGTGGCAGCCAGATAAGTGGCCGGCTGACTGGCCCCGGTTGCGGGAAAGCTGACCGGCAGCCGGCCGGACGGATTCACCCGCCCGCTCAGCACGTCGGCCAGCGCGCGGGCACCCTCCTCGCCGGGGAAGAACCCGCACACCGCCGCCGCCAACCGATCGGCCTGCCTGGACAGTTCGTACGGCCTGCCGACCAATAGCACGAGCACCACCGGCGTGTCCGTGGCCAGCACCGCGTCCAGCAGTTCCGCCTGCCGGCCGGGCAGTGTCAGGTCGGTGGCGTCGCAGCCCTCGCCGGACGTGCCACCGCCGAACAGTCCCGCCCGGTCGCCGAGCACGAGCACGCACGTGTCGGCGGCTTCGGCAACCCTTACGGCTTCGGCGATCCCGGCGTCGTCACCGCCCAGCACCGGGCAGCCCTGCGCGTAGGTCACGTCGTACTCGGCTCGCAGCGCGTCCAACACCGTCGGTATGTCGACGCCGATCGGCACGTCGGGATGGTGGACGCCGACGTGCATCGGGAACGAGTAGCAGCCGAGCATCGCGCCGGCCTCGTCCGCGCGCGGCCCGATCACCGCGAGGCGGCCGCTCGGTGCCAGCGGCAGTACGCCGTCGTTGCGCAGCAAGACGATCGACCGCCGCGCCAGCTCCAGCGCGATCGAGCGGGACTCCGCGTCGTCCATGTCGATCGACGCGGGCGCCTCCGGCGACCAGCCCGCGTCCAGCAGTCCGAGTTCGCACTTCTGCGCCAACACCGACTCGACGGCGCGGTCGACCAGCGCGATGTCCACGTCGCCGGACTCGACGGCGCACAGCAGCGGATCGCCGTAGGCATTGGTCGTCGGGAGCTCGACGTCGATGCCGGCGGCCAGCGCGAGCGCGGCGGCCTCGGCTGGCGTGCCGGCGACATGGTGCAGCGTCTGCAGAAACGCCACCGAGAAGTAGTCGGACACCACGGTGCCGGTGAAATTGTAGGTGTCCCGCAACAGCTTCGTGAACAGCCCGCGGTCGGCGGCCACCGGAACGCCGTCGTTGTCCGTGTAGGAGTTCATCACCGACCGCGCGCCCGCCCGCAACGCCATCTCGAACGGCGGCAGCAACACGTCGGCGACCTCACGGGGACCGATCGACACCGGCGCCATGTTCCGCCCTGCCCGCGACGACGAGTAGCCGACGAAGTGCTTGAGCGTCGACACGACGCCGGCCGATTCCACCCCGCGCACGTAGGCGCTGCCGATCGTGCCGACGAGGTACGGATCCTCGCCGATCGTCTCCTCGACCCGGCCCCACCGCAGGTCCCGCACGACGTCCAACACCGGCGCGAGTCCTTGGTGGACACCGAGCCTGCGCATCAGCGACCCGATCCGGGCACCCATCCGCGCCACCAGTTCCGGGTCGAAACTGGCGCCCCAGCACAGCGGCGACGGATAGACCGTGGCCTGCCAGGCAGCCATCCCGGTCAGGCATTCCTCGTGCGCCATCGCGGGAATCCCGAACCTGTTGGCCGCCATGATCTCCCGCTGGCCGCTCGCCAGGCCCCGCGCGCCGACCAGCGGGTCGACCGGCACCGTGCCGAACGCGCGGGTGAGCTGGCCGACGCCGTCCTTGATCAGCTCGTCCCAGCCGCGCACGGCCGTCGCGCTGTCGTGCTGGTGCGGCGCGACCGTGCCGGCCGTGTCGATGCCGATCCAGATGCCGGACAGTTGGGCGATCTTCTCCGCGATGGTCATGCGGCTCATGAGGTCACGCACCCGCGCCGCTTGTGGGGCAGCGGGATCACGCCAGATGTCGACCGCGACGCGTTCGAGGGTCACGTGGCTCCTGTTGCTGTGTAAGGGATTGTGGTCGACTGCCGCACGATGAGGCTCGTGGCCAGCGTCAGGTGGACGGCTTCTGGTGTCTCACCGTTGATGAGCCGGATCAGCAGTTCGATCGCGGACTGGCCCATTTCCCTGATGGGCTGGTGGATCGTGGTCAGCGGGGGCGAGTTCAGCACCGACTCGGGGACGTTGTCGAAGCCCACGACCGACAGGTCCGCCGGCACCTGGATGCCCAGTGACGCCGCCGCGGAGACGGTGGCGATGGCCGAGATGTCGTTGGCGGCGAAGATCGCGGTCGGCCGGTGTTCGGACTTCAGCAGGCGCAGCGCCGAGGTCGCGGACACGTCGGGGTCGTAGTCGCCGGCCTGCACCAGTTCCTCGTCCACCGGCACGCCGGCAGCGCCCATCGCCTGCCGGTAGCCCTGTTCGCGCAGCCGCGCGGACTGGAGGTCGGCCCGGCCGGTCAGCATGGCGATCCGCTGGTGGCCGAGGCTGAGCAGGTGTTCGGTGGCCAGTTGCGCGCCGCGCAGGTTGTTCGAGTCGATCGTGGGCAGTTCGGACGGTCCGGTGTGCGGGTCGACGGCGACGATGGGCGCGCCGTAGCGCACGTCGACGACCGTCGGCGTCACCAGGATGGCGCCGTCGACGAGCGTGCCCGACAGCCGGGACAGGTAGCGGCGCTCCCAGCCGACGTGGTCGCCGACGCGGCCGCCCGCCGAGTAGACGACGAGTTCGTAGCCGGTGCCCCGGATGGCGTCGGCCGCGCCCTTGAGCAGTTCGGTGCTGAACGGTTCCAGGTCCGACACCAGGATCCCGATGACGTTCGTCTTGTGGTTGCGCAGGCTCTGCGCGACCAGGCTCGCCT
>CAVPCF010000161.1:0-29550 GCA_963702275.1 Candidatus Melainabacteria bacterium | reverse complement strand
GGCACTCGCCGCCGCCCGCCGGGATCCGCGGACCAGCAGGCGGCGCGTCAGCAACTGGTTGTGCCACTGGTTGTCGGTGAAGTCGTAGAGGCCGAACCCGCCGTCCCGGAACTCGATGGTGGCGATGGTCGTGGTGGCCTGCCTGACCTCGACCGGGTCGGCCCAGCCCGCGCGGGTCAGGGGATCGGCCAGCGGCGCGGTCTTCCGGACGGCACGCACCTCGGCCGGTCCGCGCCCAACGCCCAGCAGGGTCCGGATCAGCGAGACGGCGTGATACTGGTGGGTCGACGAGACGTCCACCCTGGTCGGGCTTCCGATCACGCCCGCGCGAACCAGCGCGATACGCGCGGCGTGGGCGGGCATCCGGCTGTACTGCTCGGCGACCTGGACCAGTCCGCTGTCCCCGACCTGGTGCCACAGCGCGCGCAGCCCGTCGACGTCGGGCGCGGGTGGTGTCTCGGCGAGCACCGGGACACCCCGTCCGACCAGCTCCGCCACCAGCGACGGTGTCACGCCCCACGGCGTGGCGGTCACCACGAAGTCCGGCTTCGCCGCCGCGAGGCACTCGTCAAGGGACAGATAGACCGGCACCGGCAGGTCCTTCTTGGCGCGTGACACGACACCGACGCAGGTCAGGCCGTCCAGTGCGGCGGCGAGGCGCCAGAAGTACTCGGCGCGCCACCCGGAGCCGACGATCGCGAAACTGGTCACGGCCCCCATCCAACAGGACAGCGCCGGGACCAAATTCCGCCGGTACGTTGTTGTTGGACATGTCGGCCGGGCGTTGCGCGCGGCCACGACGGCGAGCGGAGGACGGATGAGCCAGCAACGTGAAACGGCGATCCTCGCGGGCGGCTGCTTCTGGGGCGTGCAGGAGCTCGTGCGCAGGCAGCCGGGGGTGGTGTCCACCCGCGTCGGCTACACGGGCGGGGACGTGCCCAACGCCACCTACCGCAGGCACGGCAACCACGCCGAGGCGCTGGAGATCGTCTTCGACCCGACCGTGACCTCGTACCGGGAACTGCTGGAGTTCTTCTTCCAGATCCACGACCCGTCGACGAGGAACCGGCAGGGCAACGACGTCGGCGCCAGCTACCGGTCCGCCATCTTCTACACCGACGACGCCCAGAAGTCCGTCGCCGAGGACACGATCGCCGACGTGGACGCGTCCGGCCTGTGGCCGGGCAAGGTGGTCACCGAGGTCGTGCCGGCCGGGCCGTTCTGGGAGGCCGAGCCTGAGCACCAGGACTACCTGCAGCACTACCCCAACGGCTACACGTGCCACTTCGTGCGGCCCAACTGGCGGCTGCCGCGTCGGCAGGTCAGCGGCTGAAGGTAGGCAGCACCTCGTCCCAGGTGACCGGGAGCGAGACCGGCCCGGCCACGGACGTGTCCACCTTGAACTCGATGTCGCCGAACGGCACCGCGAGCCGCAGCGACGGCACCCGGCGGGCCAGCGTGGCCAGCGCGGTGGACAGTTCGAGCCGGGCGATCTGCTGGCCGACGCACTGGTGCGGGCCGTGGCCGAAACCGATGTGCGCGTTGTGTTTCCTGGTGATGTCCAGGTGTGCCGGGTCGGTGAACTCGTCCGGGTCGTGGTTGGCGGCCTGGACCGCGACCACGACGTAATCGCCCGCGGCGACGGGCGTGCCGCCGATCTCGGTGTCGACCGTCGCGACCCGCAGCAGGCCAGAGCTGACGCCCAGCAGGCGCACGATCTCCTCGATCGCGGTGGGCACCGTGGACGGGTCGTCGCGCAGGAGCGCGAACTGCTCGGGATTGTCCAGCAGCGCGAGCATGCCGTAGCTGATCATGCTGGCCGTCGTGTCGTAGCCGGCGACCAGCAGCGCGGCCGCCATCTTGACCAGCTCGAGATCGGTGAACGGACGTTCGGCGTCCTGGCCCCGGGTAACCAGCACGCTCAGCGCGTCCTCGCCGGGTGCGGTCCTGCGCTTGGTCACCAGCTCGTACACGTACTCGAACAGCGGGAATTCCACCGCGGCCAGGTCGTCGGCATTGGTGCTGCCGCTGAACAACGTCTCGGCTGCGCGGCGGAACAGGTTCCGGTCGGCGTCGGGCACGTCCAGCAGTTCGGCGATGACCGCGCTCGTGAGCGGCTTCGAGAACCTGTCGTGCAGGTCGATCGGGCCGGTCATGTCGGCAAGTCCGTCCAGCAACTCGTCCACGGTTCGCTGGACCATCGGCCGGAAGAGCTCGATGCGCTTCACGGTGGAGACGGCGGGCGCGAACACACGGCGGAAGCGCACGTGGTCGGGGCCGTCCATGCGGAAGAAGTCGCCCTCCTCCAGCGGGAGGGTCGGCGGCATGTTGGCCAGGATGTGCCCCGCCTGTCCCGAGTGGTTGCTGAACCGCTGCGGGTCGCCCATCACCTCACGCACGTCGGCGTAGCTGGTGACCAGCCACGCGTCGATCCCGGTCGGGCAGGCGACCCGCACCACCTGCGCCCGCTGCCTGATCTCGGTCAGTTCCGGCACGGGGCCGAAGGGGCACTTCTTCTCGTTGGGCAACGGCAATGGCAACGGCGTTCCGCTGATCGTCGTCGAAGACAAGGCATGCTCCCTAGTTGCGGTAAACGACGTTTATCACCCTAGGGCACGGAGCGGATGCGCGTGACCACAATGCCGCCGATCAGCGTAAGAACCGCGGCGCCCGCGAACAGGCCGCGATAACCACCGGTCTGCGTGATCAGGGTCGCGGCGAGCACCGGGCCGATCAGCTGGGGCAACGTGTTGGCGATGTTGAGAATGCCGAGATCCTTGGCGCGACTGGCCGTCGTCGGCAGCACCTGCGTGATCAGGGCGACGTCGACCGCCACGTACACCCCGAAACCGAGACCCTGCACGACCGCGGCGATCACGGCCGCGGTCCAGGTCGGCCACACCGCGATCAGGCCGGTGCCCACCGCGATCACCGCGGCCGACACGAAGACGAAGACTCGACGTCTGCGCAGCCGATCGGACAGCCACCCCGCCGCCACGACCGTCAGCAGCAGCGCGCCGGTATAGCAGACAACCAGCAGCGCGACCCCCTGTGCCGCCTGGTCGCGCGGCAGCCGGACGACGTCCTGGAGAAAGTAGATCAGGTAGCCGATCCCCAGTGCCTGGCTGAGATTCACCAACAGCCGGCTCAGCCACGCCAGCGCGAAATCCGGATGACGGCGCGGGCTGACCCAGAACCCGGCCACCCACGACCCAAGGCGCGCCGTCCCCGACAGGGGCGGTTCGCGAACCGCGACGACGTAACCCAATGCGGTCAGCAACAGCACCGCCGCCACCACGTCGTAACCCACGGCGGGCGACGTGACGACCCGGCTCACCACCGCGACGCCGACGGCCACCCCGAGCGGCTGCGCCAGTCCGACCACCCCGCTGACGAGCCCACGCTGCCGCGCCGGAACCTGGTCGGGCACGGCGGCGATCAACGCCGCCAACTGCGTGTTGAGGCACAACTGGACGCAACACCAGCAGGCGGCGACCCCGGCGAGCGTCGACTGCGCGCCGAGCGCCACCAGTGCCACCGCGCCGAGCAGCGCGCTGCCCAGCACCCACGGCCTTCGCCTGCCGAACCGAGACCGGGTGCGATCGGACAACGCCCCGGCAAGCGGGTTCACCACGAGCGCGACGGCCGCACCGGTCGCGGTGACCAGGGCCAGCCCGGACACCTTCGCAACCGGGTCCATCGCGGCGACCTGCTCGGGCAACAACACCTGCAACGGTGCGAAGAATCCCGCCCACAACCCCAACATCGCCAGCGACAGCGAGCCGGTGAACCGAACACCGACCGGCCGCGTCGGCTCGGCAAGTGCGTCGACCGTATTCGTCACATCCACACCATGCCATCACACCACCAGCCGATTCATGCACGGCTAAAGAATCCCTAACGGCCGGTGGTGCAGGGTCGGACCACGATGGCGACCGGTTGCGCGTTCGCCGCCGTTCGGCCGGATGTGGAGATCGGATACCGAGGAGGAGGTGTGCAGATGAAGAAGATCACGGTCCGCAAGGCAGGTTCGGTCCGTCTCACCAGTGCGGCGCAGCCGCTGTACGGCGGCTGCGTGGCCGTCTGATTTCTCGGTCACTCGGTAGGTCAGGTGTGGTCCGCCACGCCTGATCCCGACCGTTCCTGGGGGTGGACATGGACGACAACAGCCTCGACCGATCGGTCGCCCTGCATCCGCTGACGTATCTGGCCGACGGCGACGAGGTGACCGTCGGCCGACTGGACATCGACTCCTACGCGGTGCTCCCCGCCGACGGGGCGGCGCTGGTCCGCAGGCTGGCGAGCGGCGTGACACCACGCGAGGCGGCCGACTGGTACCAGCGGACCTACGGCGAACAGGTCGACATCCTGGACATGCTCGGCGCCCTCGACGAGCTCGGTTTCGTCCGCGCCGACGGCCAGCCGGCCGCGGCGGCGATGCCGGTGCGCTGGCAGCGGCTGGGTCGCGCGCTGTTCTCCGTGCCCGCGTGGCTGGGTTACGGCCTGGTGGTGGCCGCCGCGCTCGTCGCCATGGTGCGGTCGCCCCGGCTCGTGCCGCACTATCAGGACCTGTTCTTCACCAGGTCCTTCACCGTGGTCGAATTGGTCACGTTCGTCGGCCAGTTTCCGTTTCTCCTTGTGCACGAGTGGTTCCACACCATGGCCGGGCGGCGTCTTGGCCTCCGTTCGCGGCTGTCGATCGGGCACCGGCTGTACTTCATCGTGTTCGAGACCGCGCTCGACGGCCTCGTGACGGTGCCGCGTCGGCGGCGCGTCCTGCCGATCGTCGCGGGAATGGTGGCCGACGTGCTGGTCATGGCCGTGCTCGTGCTCACCGCCGCCGTGACCCGGATGCCCGACGGCACGCTGTCCATCGTCGGCAGGCTGTGCACAGCGCTGGCCTACGGCACACTGTTGCGATTGATCTGGCAGTTGTACTTTTATCTGCGCACGGATCTGTACATTCTGGCCACCACGGCGCTGGGGTGCGTTGATCTGCACACGGTGGCCAAAGGCGTGCTGGGCAACGCCGTTCGGCGGTTGTTGGGCCGGCCATTGTCGGACGAATCGTCGTGGCATCCCACGGACCGCGCGGTGGCTCGCTGGTACGCGTGGCTGATGCTCGCCGGATACCTGGCGACCATCGGGACGTTCGTCATCGTCGTGGTACCGACCGGATACCTGTTCCTGAGCGGCGTGCTCGGTCGATTCTTCCATCCTGGCAACAGTTTTGGCGCTCTGCTCGACTCCGGCATCTTCGTCGGCCTCAACGTGGCGCAGATTCTACTGATCGTGGCGCTGAACATTCGCGACCGTCGGCGCACGACCAACTTCCAGCACGTCGTGGGATAGGGGACATTTTCATGGCCGCACATTACTGGGTCAGGGCACCGTTGCACGTCGACCGCGTCGGCGCCCGGTCGGAACTGGCGCTGCCACCCGCGCTGGCCATTGTCAACGCGCATCGTCGGCTGCGCGGCCCGTACACGGCGGTCGGCACGCTGCTGCGGGAGATCGTGCCCGACGCGCTGGACCTGGTGCCCGAGTTGGTGATCCGGCACAACGTCGAGGTGCTGGCGACCACGCCGGAACTGCGCGGCGTCGTGCCGGCCACCCGCGAGACGTTGACGTCGCTCGCGGTGCCGAGGGAACGGACCCGCTTCTACTCCCGGCTGCGCACCCTGCGGATCGCCCACGGCCTCGTCGACTTCCTCGCCGACCACCTGCGGGCCCGCGGGGCGGAGCAGCGTGCCCTCGTGGTGGACGACGTGCACGAGGCCGATCCCACCGACCGCGAGTTCCTCGCCGTCCTCGTGCGCCGCATCGACCCGGCGCTGTTGACCGTGGTGATCACCACCGGCACCGGACCGCTGACCGAGCCCGCCGGTCCGGCCGCGGTGCCCCTGGAACCCGCGCTCGAGGAGTACTGCGTCCGGATAGACGGCATCGCGGGCCGATCGACCGAGTTCGCACAATCCTATGTGGACAGCGACGGCACGACGGACGATCCGGCCGCCATCGCGGCGTACCAGGAGTTGGACGACGACGAACGGGCCCGGTCGCACGATGCCCGCGCCGACGAACTGGCCGCACGCGGCGAGCCTTCACTGATCATCGGCGCCATCCCGTACCATCGCGAACACGGCCGTGATCCCGGCGGCGCCGGCCTACAGGCGCTGGCGCGCGCACTGGATCACTGCGTGGACCTCTGCTACTACCACGCCGTTGTCGACTTCGGGACGCGCGGCCGGGCGCTGGTCAGCCACGACACCGACCTCGAACAGTGGTGGACGTTCACCACCAGGATGACCACGGCGCTGGCCGCGCTCGGCCGCCCGCAGGACGCGCTCCCGCTCTACGACGACGTGCGGACGCAGACCACGTCGCCGAGCATCCACATGCAGGCGGCCTATGCCACGGCCATGCTCTACACAAGGCATTTCGAGCCGGACCAACGTGACCACGTGCTGGCCCGCGCCTGGGCCAACGAGGCCGTCGCCATCGCCGGCATCCTGCCCGACCCCGCGACGCGCGCGTTCAACAGCGCGTTCAACCGCAACGGGTTGGCGCTCATCGAGTTCCACCAGGGCAACCCGGCCGCCGCGCTCGACCTGCTGGACGACTGTCTTGCGAGCCTTGACCGGGAACTGGCGCCGGACGAGCACGCCCTGCACCGGTCGGTGCTGCGCTACAACCGCGCGCAGGTCCTCGCCGCCCTCCGCCGCTACGAGGACGCCGTCGCCGACTACACGACGGTGATCGCGCTGGACGCCAACTACGCCGAGTACTACTTCGACCGAGCGGCGCTGCTCCGTAGGCTCGGCAGGCACGAGGACGCCCTCGCCGACTGCGAACAGGCCATCAACCTGTCCCCACCGTTCCCCGAGGCGTACTACAACCGAGGCGACCTACGCGCCGAACTCGGCGACACGGACGGTGCCCTCGCCGACTTCAGCTACACACTGGAACTGGATCCCGATTTCGTGGACGCCTACGTCAACCGAGCCGGCATCCACCTCGACCGAGGCGACCTCGAAGCCGCGACGAACGACGCAACCGCAGGATTGACACGCGACCCCGACAACGCGCACCTGCACGCCGTACTCGGACAGGTACACACCGAACACGAACACTTCGCCGACGCACTGGCCGAGTTCGACCGCGCGCTCACGGTCGACCCGGACCTGGTCGCCGCCCTGGCCGGCCGAGCCGCACTGGCCTGCGCGACCGGCCGCCCCGACATGGCCATAGCGGACCTACGGCGCGCGGTAGACCTGAATCCAGACGACGCCACGCCGCTCTACAACCGCGCATTCGCCTACCAGAACAACGAACGCTGGGACGAAGCCCTGATCGACCTGGACCGGGCACTGGCACTGGCTCCGGACGACCCGGACATCATCGCGGCACGACAAACCTGCCTGGACCGAGTACCGAGCACACCCGGCTGAGCCGCTGTCAAAGCCCTTGCCCAACTGTGCAGAAGTTCGGTCAGAAACCCGGGAACACCCGGTGCAGATCGTCGAGGGTCACGTTGCCCTCCACCGTGACACCCTCGCCGTGGGGCTCCTTGAGGCGGCCGCTGAGCAACCTGATGAACGCCCCCGGCGAGCCATGGAACGTCGCCGACGATGACTCCAGGCCGCCAACCACCGTGACCCCATCCTCGATCACCAGGCCGCCGCCGGGCACCGCGACCACGGCCGATTCGGACAGTTCGGCAGGCTTCGCGTAGAAGCCCAGCAGGAAGCCGAGCGGCCCGGCGAACAAATCGACCAGAACCACCGCCGAGTCGGCGTTCACCTCTGCGCCAGGGTCGAAGGCGACCCGGACATCCCAGGCGTGATTGGCGATCTCGTTCAGGCGCATGCCCAACGCGGTGACCAGCGGCACTGGCTCGGGAAGGAAGCCGAAGTCGACGGTCAGCGACGACCGTTGCGCGGGCGTGAGAGCCTCGACAGTCTCCAGCCAGCGCGTGTTGTGCTCGACGAAGCCGATAGCTTGATCGGCCGGGCTGGCCGCGTCCCACCGCGCCCAAATTGTCCCATTGTCCTCGAGCTCCACGGATTCCCCCGCGGCCCGAGCGATCGGCGCCCGGCCGATCTCCGCGCCGCTTCCCAGGTGCGAGAGAACCTGTGCGACTGTCCAGCCGTCAGCTCCGCTGGGCGAGTCCAGTTGGTCACGGTCGAGGTTCGCCAGCAGCGCCACGAGGACGTCGTGCTCGACGTGAAGGGCAGCGATCGCGCGGTCCGCGAGTTCGGTCATGTCAGGCGCAACCGGCCAGGCCGCTGGAATGTTCCGGTGAACCCAATGGGACCGCAGCCAGGTGCGCAGAGCCGATCACAGGTGGCCTACAGACGCGAGCCACCGGAGGTCCGTCCGGACATCGCTGCGGAAACACCCATAACACGCTCGCGCGGCCTGCCAACGTCCGCTCAAGCCCGTCTGTCACCGCACACGTTGAGAGGGCCGTAAGCCCCCAGTGATTGACTGTTGTGGACGACCCGGAGCTTGTTGCGCTGCAACCTTCGTGTCGCGTGCTCGGACCTACAAATCGATGCAGGCCCACCGGGCAAAGCCGGCCAGCGACGCGGTTACGCGTTGGTCCTTTTCGGCCAGCGCCAACACGGTCTCGCGGACGGCGGGGTGCTGCCTGGTGTTGAACGGCGCGATCCGGCGGGCGGTATTCAGACTTGCGAGGGCTTGGCCACGATCGCCGTGCAGCATCCAGGCACGCCCCATGTCGATGTGGTGGTGCGCAACCCGTTCCGGTCGGACTGGATCGACCACCGTCACCTGCCCGGCACGGCGGACGGACTCGGCGGCGTCGTAGTTCTCCACCGGCACCGCGCACCAGTGCACCGCGATGTTCAACGCCGAGGCGTCGATGTTGTAGTACGGGTCCGGCGGCGGGGAGAACTGGGCGACTTCAGCGCGGGCGTGGCTGAGGTAGCCATCGGCGGCGTCGGTGTCACCAGCGCGGGCCACCATCACCGCCGACCGGACGTCGAGTTGGACGCCGACCGCGCGCCCGGCCGGTGTGCTGGTGAGGTGTTCACGGGCGCGTTCCAGATGCGCAGACCAGTGCGGTAGTCACCGTGCTGAAGGTGTCTGGTCGGTAGGCACTGATCGCCACCCGAAGCGGATCGTTCGTGCGCGGCGCGAGTTGGACGTGCCGTTCGGATGCGACGGCGGCCAGATCGCCCTGCCGGAACCGGCCGGCCAGCGTGGCGGCCATGCGGTAGGCATCATGCAACGCGGCGCGGCCCTGCTCACCAGCGTGACCGGGCTGGTCGGCCAGCACGTAGATGTGGTGGAGCAATGGCGGTAGCTCGTCAGCGGCATGGGCGTAGCGCAGCCCGACCAACTTGTGGCCGATGCTCTGGAGACGTCGCCGGGCGGTGGCGAGGTCGAGTGGGTCGCCGACCGGTTCGGGGTCGTCGTAGGCATCCAGCGCGCTGCGTAGCGACCGAATATCGCCCAGCTCGGGGGGCGGTTTCTCGGCGATCTCGCGCTCGTCGGCACCGTAGAGATCAGCCGGTCGAACCCCGAGCACGCGGGCAGCGGCGGCCACGAGCGCCGCACTGGGCGGCACGCTCCTGCTCAACCTTCTTCACCAGCGACACCGAGAAGTGCACGCCAGAGGCGAGCTGGTGCTGTGTCAGGTCGCGTATTTTGCGCAGCTTGCGCAACCGCCTCCCGACACCCTGCTCGCTCACCGTCACCACCCGGTCACCATCGGATTGTCCCTGGGGTTGTCCCTCCAGGGTTGCATACCCCGGCATCGTCGGACCATGACCGATACGACTCAGCCCAACGATCAGTCCGCCACCCCAGGGTTGCGCGGTCGTCGGGTGAGTGCGACCCGTTCGGTATCGCGTTCGCGGACGAGACCGCCGCAGACCGAGACCGTGACGGCATCCTGTGGACCCGGAAACCCGACCGGTACGGCCAAGGTCGCCCCGAGTTCGGCAAGGTCCACTCCCGACGCCAACGACGCGCCATGCGGCTGCTGCTGTGCCAGGTCTGCGGCCAACCCGCCGACCGCAACGACGAGGGTGTGCTGTGGCTGCTGCCCGACTACTACGCCGAGGTGGAGGGCTGGCCGGAGAACTACGACGAGCTGGCCGAGCCACCGATCTGCCGGTCCTGTGTGCCGGTCGCCACCCGGCTATGCCCTGCCCTGCGTCGCGGCTACCTGGGCATCCGTGCCCGCCGTGCCCCGGTCTGCGGGGTTCGGGGCCTGGTCTACCAGCCGTCACGTCCAGCCCCGGTCCTGCTGCGGGACTATAGCGTGCGCTACGACTCCACGACGATCCGCTGGACGTTGGCTGATCAACTCCTGCGCACGCTCCAGGACTGCACCCCGGTCAATCTCGACCGCCGATCCCCGCAGGAGCACAGACCGAACACCGCATTATCGATGAGCAGGGCACCTTATACGCCCCGACCGCGCTGACCGTGGGATGCCCCCTCCCGACCCGATCAACGGCCGCGAACCCGACTGACGCCCCTTCGCGGCCCTCATCGCAGTTTGGCGGCGTGGGCACTGCCGTTGCTGGGTGTGGATCAGCTGGCGCCACCGAACGGTGCAACTCTTCGGGAGATATTGAGTCCGGTCGCTGGATCGGCTATTCAAGCCGAATATGGGGGAACGGTCGGGCTCGCCGGAGGGTGATCGAAGCATGGTCGAGTTTCGGCTGCTCGGGGAGATCGAATTGCGTATCGACAATGCGGTCGCCGATATCGGCTCGGTGCGTCAGCGGTGCGTGCTCGCCACGCTGTTGATCGACGCCAACCGGACTGTGTCGGCGAATCTGCTGGTGGAGCGGGTTTGGGCCGGGCACCGTTATCCCAACCGGCCCACCAGTGTGTTGCAGACCTACGTGTCGCTGCTGCGCAAGGCACTTGCCCCGGCGGCGAATGCCACGATCACCCGGCACAGCGGCGGCTACCAGCTCAACGTCGACGAGCAGGCCGTCGATCTCCATCAGTTCCGCAGGCTGGTGCGCCTGGCCAGGGCCGGCGACGACCGCACGGCACGGTTCGAGCAGGCCCTCGGGCTGTGGCGCGGGGTGCCCTTCGCCGACCTGGACACGCCCTGGATCAACGCCGTCCGGGCCACCCTGACCAACGAACGCCACGCGGTCGAGCTCGACCTCACCGACATCCGGCTGCACCAGGGCCAACACGCCGCACTGCTGGCCGCGCTGTCGGACCGCGTGGCGACCCACCCGCTGGACGAACGCCTCGGCGGCCAGTACATGACCGCCCTCTACCGCAGCGGCCGCCAAGCCGACGCGTTGCAGTACTACCAGAGCCTGCGCGAACTGCTGGCCGACGGGCTGGGCACCGACCCGAGCCCCCCGCTGCAGAAGCTGTACCGCCAGATCCTGACCGCAGACCTGGCACTGGACGCCCCACGACCGGCACGACTCCCCCGGCCGCGCCAGTTGCCGGCCCCACCACGACTGTTCACCGGTCGCACCGCCGAGCTCGCCGCACTCACGGAAATGCTGGCGGGCACGACGATGGCGATCTCCGCGATCGGCGGCACGGGCGGCATCGGCAAGACCTGGCTGGCGTTGCAGTGGGCGCACCTGCACGCCGACCGGTTTCCCGACGGGCAGTTGCACGTCGATCTGCGCGGCTTCGACCCGGCGGGCCAGCCGATGTCCCCGGCGACCGCGGTGCGCGGATTCCTCGACGCCCTCGGTGTCGACGCCGGTGCCATTCCCACCGACCTGAACGCCCAGGTCGGGATGTACCGGAGCCTGGTCGCCGACAAACGCATGCTGATCATGCTGGACAACGCCGCCGACACCGCCCAGGTCACCCCGTTGCTGCCGGGCAGCTCGACGTGCGTCGCCCTGGTCACCAGCCGCCGCAGGCTCACCGGGCTGTTGACCGGGCACGGCGCGCACGCGCTGGATCTGGACGTCCTCGCGGCGGCCGAGTCCCACGAACTGCTGGCCCGCTACCTCGGCGCGGACCGGCTAGAAGCCCACCCGGACGCCGTGCGCGAACTGCTGTCCCTCTGCGCGGGACTGCCACTGGCGATCAGCATCATCGCGGCGCACGCCACCGCCCATCCCGATTTCCCGCTGTCCGCACTGGCCGACGCGCTAGCCGGCCAAGCCCCGCTGGACGCACTGGACGGCGGTGATCCGCACACCAATCTGCGGGCCGTGCTGTCCTGGTCGTACCAGGCCCTGTCCCCAGACGCGGCAACGGTGTTCGGACCACTGGGCCTGGTGCCGGGGCCGGACATCGGCCTGCACGCCGCCGCGTCCCTCACCGCGCTGGACCCGACCCGGATCAGCACGCTGCTGCGCGAACTGGAGAACGCCTACCTGTTGCAGCAGCCCGATCCGGGCCGCTACCGGATGCACGACCTGGTCCGGATGTACGCCGCAGACAGGGCCGATGGCACCGACGGCCTGCGGCGGCTGGTCGACCACTACCTGCGCACCGCGTCCGCGGGCGACCGGCTGCTGGACCGCCACCGGCCACCGATCGAGCTCGGGGACGCTGTTCCCGGCGCCCACCAGGAAACCCTGGCCGACGAGGCCGCGGCCATGGCCTGGTTCACCACGGAACACCCCAACCTGCTGGCCACCCAACGCCTTGCCGCCGAACGCCGGTGGTACTCGCCGGTCTGGCAACTGGCGTGGACGACGGACACGTTCCACTGGCGACGCGGCCACACGCACGGCGCGCTCACGGCATGGACGACCGGCCTTGCCGCGACGCAGGAACAGGACGATCCGGCAAACCAGATCCTGGCCCGCAGGCGCCTGGGCCACGCCTGCGCCATCGCCGGCATGCACGCGCAAGCCCTGGCGCACCTCTACGCGGCGCTGACCCTGGCCGAGACAGCAGCGGACGTGGCGGCCCAGGCGCACGCCCACCATTCGCTCGCCTGGGCATGGGAACAACAGGGCGACGACCGGCAGGCACTGGCGCACGCCAGCCGCGCGCTGCCGCTCTACGAGACGCTGGACCGGCCGGTGTGGCAGGCAAGGGAACTCAACGCGGTCGGCTGGTACAGCGCGCGGGTGGGCGACTACGAGCAGGCCCGCGCGCACTGCGCGGCCGCGCTGGCCCTGTTCCGCCGCCACGCCAGCCGTCCCGGCGAAGCCAACACGCTGGACAGCCTCGGCTACATCGGCAGCCAACTCGGCCACTACGCGGAGGCCAAGGAGTACTACGCCCAGGCACTCGACGTGTTGCACGACCTCGGCCACACCTACCAGGAAGCCGCCACGCTGGACCGCCTCGGCCACACGCACACCGCGCTCGGCGAGGACGGTGCGGCGCGCACTGCCTGGCAGCGGGCGCTGGAACTGTACGAAGCGCAGGACAGAACCGCCGACGCCGACCGCATCCGACGGCAACTGGCGTTCACCTGATCCGCGAAACCAGGCGGGTCGCGCCGATCCCGGCCACGATGGCCACGACCACCACCCACGAGGACACGTTGAGCTGCGCGACCCCGGACAGGCCGTGGCCAAGATTGCAGCCACCCGCGATCCAGCCGCCCGCACCGAGCAGAAACCCACCGACCGCCAACTGGACGTAACGGACCGGACGTTCACCGCGCAGCGCGTACCCGCCCGCGGTCCGCGCCGCCACCGCGGCACCGCCGACGATCCCCACGAGGAACGCGACGAGCCACCAGTTGGGCGTGCCCGACGCGATGCTCGCGACCGCGCCGACGGTGCTGGGCCCGAACGACGAGTGCCCCAATCCGGCCAACACCCAGCCCGCCACGGTCACCGCGCCCAGCGCGACGCCGGTCGCCGGCCAGCCCCACTGCCAGCCGTGCTCCGGACGCTCACGAGTCCGCCAGCGCCACAGCACGGCCACGGTGACCGCGAGAAACACCAGTGCGACAACGAACCGAGGCAGGCCGAGCAGCCCGGGGATCGTGGCCCCGGTGCCGCCGGACAGGACCGTCGGGCCCGGCACCACGATCCGGCGGGCGACGAGTTCGCCACCCGCCCAGCCGGCCAACCCGAAGAGACAGCCGAGCATGCCGGCGCCCAGCTTGTAGAACAGGCCCGACACGCAACTGCTGGCAATCGCCATGCCGACGCCGATGACCAGACCGCCCACCGCGTTCGCCACCGGCACGAACGGCAGCCCCTGATTCAGCCGCCCACCCAACGGCGTCAGGAACAGCGCGGACAGGCCGACCGAGGCGATGGCCACACCCAGCAGCCACCCGCGGGCCAGCAGGAACCGGCGCCGCAGGACGCCGTCGAACATGGCGTGGAAACACAGCTGGGCTCGCTGCAACACGTAACCCATGCCAAGGCCCGCCAGCACGCCGGTCAGCGCCGCGATCCCGTCCACCAGCGTGCTCCTCGCGGTCGGTGCCGACATCCGTGGAAAGTCTCAGGTTGGCAGATGCACCAACCGGCCGAGCGATCGGTCGGACTCGTCACGCGGCCCGTTGACAGCCGTGACCCCCAAGGCTACGTTTCGGCTGGATGTCATGTATATGACGGTTGACATGTAGGAATACATGTTCATATACGTGAATTACTCGTAGCGCCCAATCTTTCGGCACCACAAGGAGGAAGTGCTATGCGGAAATTCGCACTGGGGGCCGTAGCCGCGGTAGTCGCGTCGGCAACGGTATTCGGTGGCGCCTCGGCATTCGCGGCATCGCCACCCACCAGCACCCCGGTGACCGTGTCGGTGGACTCGGCGCGGGGCAGCCAGGTCGGCAACGGTTTCGCCGGCTTCAGCTACGAAAAGAACGAGGTCGGCGCCGACCTGTTCGACACGAGCAACACGAACCTGGTCAACCTGTTCAGACTGCTCGGTCCGAACGTGATCCGCATCGGCGGCAACCAGGTCGACCGGGTCAACTGGAACGCCGCTGGCGCGGGCGGAAACATTCTCGAGGTCGCCCCGTCCGACGTGACGAAGCTCGCCGGCTTCCTGCGCGCCACGCACTGGAAGGTCATCTACGGCATCGACCTGAAGCTCAACACGTCGGCCAACGCCGCGTCCGAGGCGCAGTTCGCCGCGCAGGCGTTGGGCGACAGCCTCCAGGCGTTCGAAATCGGCAACGAACCGGACTTCTACGACACCCAAGCACAATACGAGGCCGCGTTCAGCCAATATGTAGGCGCGATCAAGGCGGTCGTGCCCGATGCGCTGTTCGATGGACCCGGCCTGGCCAAGGGGGTGCAGTGGGCGGCCGCGTTCGGCACTGACCAGAAGGCCAACAGCCTGACGATCCTGTCCGACCACACCTACATCGACAGCGCCGCCAACGCGAACATCCCCGAGATGATGGCCTCCAACGCCCCCGGCGGGCACCTGCAGACCACCGAAGCCTCGATGCAGAAGGCGCAGTTGGCCAGCGGGATCGGGCAGTGGCGGATGACCGAGACCAACTCGTTCTTCAACGGCGGCGCGACCGGTGTCAGTGACACGGCCGCCGCATCGCTGTGGTCGCTGGACTACATGTCCGGTATCGCCGCGCACAACGGCGTCGGCATCAACTTCCACGGTGGCGGCACGTCGAAGTACACGCCGATCACGTTCGCCGGCAACACGGTCACCGGCGTGCAGGGCGTCTACTACGGCGAACTGCTCTGGGTCATGGCCGGCACCGGCGCGTACCACTCGGCGTCCGTCAATGGCTCGCCGGACGTCACCTCGTGGGGCGTCGGCCGGAACGTGTTCGTGAACAACAAGGGCGCGACCCCGGTCACCGCCACCATCACGTTGCCGTCGTTCGCCCTCATCGCCGCCGCGTTCACCATGACGGCCCCGTCGCTCGGGTCGACGGCCATCACGATCGGCGGTTCCGCGGTCAGCGCGAGCGGGGCCTTCCATCCGTTACCGCACGTGATGCCGGTCTTCGGCACCAAGGTCACGGTCACCGTGCCGGCCGGCAGCGCCGTACTGGTCGACACGCTGTAATACCTGGATCGGCGGCCCGGTGGATCATCGGGCCGCCGATCTTTTCAACGACCGCGCTGGAACAGTTCGATTCCGTCCGCCTGGCCGATCAGGTGGTAGCCCTGGCCGGGCAGCGCGATCAGGTACGCCTCCTGCTGGTCGTGCAGCAGCGGCACGCCGTAGAGGTTGGTCGTGTCCACCAGCACGTAGTCCACCGGCACCTGATGGACGTTCGGGAACAGCACCGTCAAGTCGCGGTCCACCACCAGCGGCACCAGGTAGTTGCTGGCCGATACCTCGGCACCGCTGGGAATCCGGCCGGCCAGCGCCCTGGCCGCGGCGGCGTGCGGATCCGCCCGGTAGGTGGCCGCCCGCGTCAGGTCCCACAACGAGAACCGAGGCAACGCAAGGAGAGCGACGGCCAGCACCACCGGCACCGCGATCCGGCCACAGCCGCGCAGCAGCCGCCACCGACCCGACCGGAGCGCGGCCACCGCGTCCGCGAACGCCACGAACACGATCGGCATGAGCACGGCGTTGTAGTGCACCTGCCCGATGCTCCAGTAGGCCGGGTTGGTCGACACCAGCCGCCACAACAGGGTCGGCACGGCGACCAGCAGCAACGGCGACCGGAACACCACGAACGCCACGATCCCGAACAGCCACAACAGCATGGTCAGCTTGCCGGTCGGCGTCACCGCGTCCCGCGGCAGGTCGACCAGCAGCCGCAGCAACTGCCCGAAACCGGGCGCCGGCGCGGTGTTCGACTTGGCCGAGCCGACCACGCTCCAGTACCGGTAGGTGTGGAACAGGTGGTCCAGGTGCGGGATGATCACCAGTGTGGTCAGCAGGAACGTGCCGAAACCAGCCACCGCGAGCCCGGCGCCAAGGCGCCGCTGCCGCCGCAGCACCAGCACCAGCCCGATCGCCGCGACCGTCAGCCCCATGTCCTCCTTGACCAGCAACAGCGGCAGCGTCCAGACCGCGACGGCCCGGTAGCGGTTCTCGGCGAGGGCGGCCATGGCGAACGCCAGCAGCGGGATGGCGAAGGCCACCTCGTGGAAGTCGTAGCCGACCATGCCCTGGATGCCCCAGGACAGGCCGTAGGCAACACCAACCGCGAAACCGGCCCACTGGCCCAGTTTCCGCGCGGTCACCCCGACCACCGGGACGACCGAGACCGCCAGCAGCAGGGCCTGCGCGACCAGCAGCATCCGCCGGTCCGGCCAGATCCAGTAGAGCGGGGCGAGCACGGCCAGGATCGGACTGAAGTGGTCGCCGAGCAGGTTGAAGCCCGGTGCCTTCAGCGGCGTCATCGGCGCGTTGAAGTGCGCGTACGACTGCACGGCCTGGTCGAAGATGCCCAGGTCGTAGCCCGCGGTGCCGAGGTGGTGATCGCGCAGCAGCGAGAACGCCGAGTAGAGCGCGAAGAACACCACGGGCAACGCCATGCCGGCCCGTCGCCACAGCGCGGGCCACCCCGTCAACGGCTCCCGGTTCTGCCGTACCGGCAGCACCGCGCGCGTGGACACGCGAAGCCACTGGAGCGTTGCGGTCAACTGCCGGCCCCCTCACCAGTTCCAGGATCGCCTCAGAGGCTACGCAACCGGCGGTGGTCAGGCTCAGGTCAGGTCGATCACCTCGAACGCGAACGACATGTCCTGCGCCCTGAGCAGTCCCTGGGCCGGGTGCCGTGCGGTCGCGCCGAAGCTCTCGTACGCGAGCAGCGTGGTCCGGTAGACGCCGATGCTCGACCCGCGCGCCGCGTCGACGAGCCGGGCCGCGGTGCGGACGAGTACCGCGACCGCGGCCACCGAACTCGCCGCCACCGCGGCCGCCGGCGCCGCGACAGCCAGTGCGATCAACGTGGTCAACGCGGCGGCGACCTCCTTCGAGCCGGTCTCCTTGGCGAAGAGCTCCGCGAGGTTGGTGTCGGGCGTGTCGTCCTTCGCCACCCAGACGGCGATGTCCAGGAACCGGTCCACCGGGCCTTCGTAGATCAACACGTGGTCGAACGGCAGCTTGTCACCATCCTTGATCCGGTCGAACCGCATCGTGTTCGCCCGGTACGGGCCGCCCGACTCGGCGGGTGCCGCCGTGATCACCATGGTGTCGATGCGCACGCGGGAGCGCAGGAACGACCGGTTGCTGTGCACCGTCAGCTCGGTGAGCCGGACCGCGACCCGGGCCGGCACCGGAGCGCCGCGGTGCACGAGGTTCCGCAGCGGCACGAGGTACCGCAACGAAGTAGGCGGCCGCTCGTCGATCTCGAACGACGGCTCATCGGTCTCCGGCCGCGCGTCGGGATGCAGCAGGAAGTCGAACCGCTCGACCCGCCAGCGAACGCCCGCCTGCCCCGGCGGCGCCAGGTCCCGGCGGCCGGACGTGAGCCCGGCCAGCAGTTGCTCCAGGGTGTTCGCGGACGCGTCGACAGCCCGGACACCCGGCTGGCCGAGACTGCGCAGCCCGTCCACCCGTCGGTCGGCGACCATGGTCACCAGGGTCTCGACGCGGGGCTCCCCGCGCGGCAGCCCCGTCGGCCACTGCAACGGCAGCGCGCCACCCGACCACAGGTCGCCCAGCACGTACCGCGCATCCGGCAGTAGGGTGATGCCACTGGGCTCGGACGTGGTGAGCATCGTCACCGCGCCGGCCAACCCGATGTCGAACACGCTGAGGTAACGCGAGACGGCCGCCGTGTTCCGCGCGGACAGGCGGATCCGGTCGCCCGCGAACAGGTGGTCGCCGGACACCAGCGCGACTTCCGAGCCGTCCGCGAGCACTCGCGCGTATTGAATGTCCACATCGGACGCCAGCGCCGCGGTACCCGTGCCGGACGGCAGGCTCCGCACCTGCTCGGCAATCCCCAGTGTCCGCACGTCCTTGACGAGCCGGCCGATCGACTTGTCGTCGACCGCGACCGGCTGTGGATACAGCGGCTGCCGTGCGCTGTCCAGCACCTGCACGTGGTCGTCCGCCAACACCACGGCGGCCACCGCGTTGGCCTGTTCCGCCACCGCGTCGACCCGCGCGTCGCGCGCCAGCTCGGCCACGATCCGCTCGCGCCATGGGCCGGCCGCGGGCGGCACCGCCACGGTCCGGCGCGCGAGTGCGACCCGGACCGGCCAGGCGAACGTGCCCGCGGGCAGCGTGGCCGGGTCCACGCCGTCCAGCCGAAGCACGCCGTCGGCGCCGTCGAGGTGGTCCACCTCGGCGGTGCAGACCGGCCGCGCCGAGCCGGGCACCGTGAGGTCGTAGCGATCGCCGGGACTGAGCCCGAACACGGCCGCGTTCGGCAGCACGGCCCGGCCCGACACCACTCGAACGGGCAACACGCCGGTACCACCCCTGGTATCCAAGGAGAACAGCAGCCGGCCCGCGGGCCCCTCGATCTCGGGCCGCTGCAGCGCGACCGTCTCGCCGAACGCGCGCCGCAGCACCTCGAGGACGTCCGACCAGGTCAGCAGCGTGGCGTCCGGCCCGGTGAGCAGGCCGACCAGCGCGGCGGTGAGCATGCCGTGCCGGCCGCCGAGGCCGGTGTCGTAGTCCTCGTAGGCGCTCTGGTCCGGCCCGCAGGCGACCACCCGCACGGCGTCGGCGTTCGCGTCGGCGCCCGGCAGTCGGCCGACGACCTGCCGCCAACGCCGCGCCAGGTCGTCGGCCGGCAGCACCAACCGCCCGTTCGCCTTGGGCAGCGCCGAACTCCCCCTGGACATCCGGGCGGCGTGGCAGCAGTCCAGCACGACAGTGACATTGCGGGTCCGCCCGGTCAACTCGGCCTGCAGCGCGCTGAGCTCCTCGGCCAGCACACAGCGCGCCCGGCCGCCGGACCGGTCGTCGAAGTCGGTCGGGACGATGTACTGCAGCCAGGTGGGCGACGTGGAACCCGCGCCCGCCAACGGATTGGGCTGCCGGCCGCCGTGACCCGAGTAGTAGACCAGCACCGCGTCGTCCGGCCGGCTGTCCTGGATCAGCCCGCGGTAGCGCGCCACGATCTCGTCCGTCGTGGCGTCCGCGCCGACGGTCGGCATGGTGGTGAAGCCGAGTTTCGTGAGCGCGTCGTCCATCACCTCGATGTCGCCGTGGACACCGGTCAGGCCACCGGTCTGACTCCCGATCAACAACGCGCGCCGCATCACATGATGTCGGTCCACGCGGCACAGCGTTACTCCGGTAACGGGTCACTCCCGGGACCCGATCCGACAGGTGCCGGACCAGCCACGGTTCGACCTTGGGGGCCGGAGATGACCGACACCGTCGATCCACACCAAATAGTGCCGATCGAGGAGATCATGGCGGCGCCGCTGGCCGCCGCCGTCGGGATGTGGGAACGCTCGGCGCCCGCGGCACCACCGGACCCGTACGTCCTGGCACGGCTGCCGAGGCTGCTGACCGTCGTCACCAGCCTCACCGGCGAGGACACGGACAGCTTCGCGTCCGCGGTGGACAGTTCGGATCCGCGCGCATACGGTGCGGCACAGCAGCTGTTCGACCTGGCTGTGCACGCCTGCGAAGCGCTCCGGGAGCGGTGCGCGCGGCTGGCCGAGGAACAGCACTGGGCGGCGCTCGGCCACGAGGGCCAGTTGCTGTGGTTTCTGTCCGACGCACTCGGCCACGGTGACTGGGTGATCGAAGCCCTGATGCTGGTGGCCAAGGCGCGGCGCGGCCAGAACGACGACGCGGGCGCCATCGAGGCGTACCGTGCGGCGATCGTCGTGGCCACGCCAGCGAAACGGGCCGTCCCGTTGGCGGTCTGCTACGACAACCTGGGCAACCTCCTGCGCGACACCGGCGAACTCGACGAGGCCTTCGTCTGTTACCAGCGCGCCCTGGACTGGGAGCCCAACCAGCGCGGCCGCACGATCATCCAACTCAATCAGGCGATCGCGTTCGCGTGGCGCGGTGATCTCCGCCAGGCGGTGGCGGCACACCAGAACGTGCTCCGCGAACTCGAGAACGGCGGAGTGCAAGGCGTCGAACTGGGTATCGCGCTGGACGATCTCGCCGCGTCACTGGTCGGCCTGCACGAACTGGACCAGGCCCTGACATACCTGGACCAAGCCGAGCTTCTGATCAAGGACGGCTCGGCCCAGCACCGCGCGGTGAACGCGATGCTGCACGCCCAGGTCCATCAGCGGTCCGGCGACGACCGGGCCGCGGAGCACGCGTTCCTGACGGCGTACCACCTGGCGGCCGAGCAGGCCCGGCGGGACCGGACGATCGAGCACTACCGTGCCGGTTTCGCAACGGCCCGCCAGCACGCCCTGCCGGTGACCGATCCGGCGTACGACATGTTCGTGGCAGGCGTGGGAAAGAAGGAGTCCGAGGACTGGTCGGCGGCGGTGGCGCTGTTGGGTGAGGCGGCCGCCCGCGCAAGGCAACTCGGCGACGAGGCCCTCGCGCTGCGCGTCGAAGGAAACCTGGTGGCGGCGCTGGGCGACAGCGGCCAGATCGACGCGGCCGTCGGTCTCGCGATGCGAGTGCGGCATGCGTCGGCCGAGCGCGGCATCGCGCGGCCCGAGATGTTCGTCGTGGGGACACTCGCGTCCCTGGTCGGCAGCGCCGATGTGCGCATCGCCGACCCGCTGGGCGCGCTGGGCCTGCTGGCCACCGCCGAGGTGCTGACCGCCGTGCACGAGCAGGTCGTGCTGGCGGCCGGGCTACCTCCGGAAGAGCAGGAGGTCGAACTGCACCACAGCGGCGCCCTCGACTCCCTGATCGGCGGCCTCGCCCAGGAGTTCCACGCGAACCGCCTCGCCGTCGAGCACTACGGCCGAGCGGTCGAGTCCGCGCGCCGGTACAACTTGCCTTTCGAACTGTGCAACCGGCTGGCCGGGCTCGTCCGGTCGTACGCCGAACTGGGCGACACGGGTGCCCAGCAGACCGTGCTCGGCGAGTTGCGCGACCTGGTCGAAGCCGGCGACCTCCCGTTGCGCGGTGAACTGGTGGCACGGCGCGCGCTGGGCAGTCACCTGGCCGACACCGACCCCGAGGCCGCGATCACCGAGTTGCGCCGAGCCGCCGAATGCGGCGAACAACTCCGGCTGCGGGTGCCGCCCGGCAAGAACAGGGCGGACGTGGCCAGGGAGTACACGGATGTCTACGCCCGGCTGGCCGACCTGCTGCGGCGCCGGGACCAGCCAGAGGCCGCGTTCGAGGCGCTCCAGCAGACCAAGGGACGCCGTTATCTCGACGTGCGCGAGCTGGCCGAGTCCGCCGAGGCGTACGTGCCGCTGTCGCTGGCCGAGGCCCGGCAGCTCCTGACCGCCGCCACCGTGTTAGTCGACTTCGACGCCCGCCACGACGGCATGACGGCCTATGTGGTGTCCGCCGACGGCCTGCGGATGGTCCATGTCCCCGGCGACTTCACCTCGCTCGCTGCCACCGGCACCGCCGACGTCCGCGAGCGGGAGTCGCAACTCGTGCGGACCTGCCGCGACGACCCACTGCTCGCGGACGTGGCGGCCCGCGTCCAGCAGTTCGTCCCCGCGGGCGCCCGCGTGCTACTGGTGCCGGACCGGTACCTGCACAACCTGCCGCTGCACACCATCCCCGTGGGCGGCCGACCGTGGTGCGACGTGACATCCATCGGATACCTGCCGGCGGCGGCCGCCCTGCGCCGCCATACCCCCGACGGCCACGCCGGTGGTTCCTTCGTCGCCGGCGACTCCGGCCGAAACCTCCCATGGGCGGCACAGGAGTGCACGGAGGTGGCCGATCTCCTTGGTACCGAAGCACTTCTCGAGGACAGGTGCACGCTCGCCGCGACCAGACAGGCGTTGGCCAAGGACCTGGACATCGTGCACCTGGCCGTACACGGCCGCGGCGACGTCCGCCGCGGCGGTCAGGCGCGGCTGTTGTTCGCCGACGCGCAGTGGGTGTCCTTCGACGTGCTGGCCGAACTGAACTGGCACACCCGTTTGGTCATCTTCTCCGGTTGTGGCACCGGCATCGTGGGCCCCCGACACGGCAACGAGTTGGTCGGCGTGGCCAGAGCCGCCGCGGAGGCAGGCGCGGTATCGGTACTGGCGACCCTGTGGCCGGTGGACGACGAGATGACCTATCACTTCATGGTCGCCTTCCACCATGAGCTGCGTCTTAGGTGGCATGATCCGGAGATCGACCTGCTCGCCGCCCTCGACGCCGCACGAACCGCGCTGCGCGGTCGACTCCCGGCCACTGCGAAACCCCGCGCCCGCAACGGCCGGGACGTCCAACTGGATCCGAGCCTCGTGCCGACGCCGGCGGTGGACAGCGCCACCGAGGAACTGCTGACGTGGGCACCGTTCGTGTTGTTCGGCGATCCCGTCCTCAGCCGAGCGACTCCCGAATCTGTGGACAACGATCAATCTATCCACAACTCGCCAGTAACCCCCCATTTCGGGGCTTGACAAAGGTAGTCTGGAACAGGGACGTCCCCCGGGATTGGGTGGGGGCTGCGGTAAAGTCGTGGGTTGATCTTAGCCCTGGCCTGAGCTTGGTCGCTGTTTGGGTGGCACGCTCTGGCTTTGCCACGCCTGCTTTTCCCCGATCCCTGATTGTGGGTTTACAGTTTTTGGTGTTTGTCAAGGCGGGAAAGAGTACCTTGACAAACACCAAAAGCTGTAAGTGCGGCTTTGGATCGGGGGAAAGCAGGAAGAAATGGTCAAAGAGGCCATGCCACGAGGCTTTCGAAGTCCCACCGAAGGTTAAAGAGGCGCCTGGTTTGGGAGCCTGCTCTTGTTCGTCCGGCGGGTCCCATTCCGTGGTGGTCGCCGATACCCAGAACCAGGCCAGTCACGACCGACCGAGCAAACGCGACCCGCCGGACGAACGAGAGCAGGCACCCAACCCAGGCGCCTCTTTCCGCCTTCCCGGGACCAGCTTAAACACGCGGCATTCCGTTGTTTGCCCAGTCCTTCTGCATCATCCCGATACGGGCTGCTTTAAAGCGGTTGTTGGTGGTTTGTCAAGGTACTCTTTCCAGCCTTGACAAACCACCAACAACCGTTACCGACAATAGAGTATTGGGGTGATGCAGAAGCCCAAATCACGTGGACCGGCCAATCAGCGGACAGAACGAGCCCAGAGTGGATACTACCGGCATGCAGCACTCCCAGGCGGTGGCCATAGCCCACGTCACAACCCTGTCCACCGGCGCCCCGGTAGATCCCTCGCTGCGGGTCACACTGCATTTCCACCCCGACCGCCTCGTGTCCGGCGCTCCGATCCTGGAACTGATGGCCCGCGACGGCGTGTACCGGTCGCAGTTCGAGACCGGCACCAGCAACGGCGGCCTGACCGCATACCCCGGCGGCGACCGCTGGCGGTGGGAGAGTCGCATCTTCGCCGAGGCCTACGACGACGGGCCACCGACCGACCGGCCCAAGTACGGATCGCTGAACCGCCACCGACGCCAGGTCGGCGGCTCGCCCCGCTTCGGCTCGGCTCACCTGCGACTGGCCGCGCACACACTGGCCCGCACCACGTTCTGCTATCCCGACAGCGTGTTCGAGCCGGCGCACTTCGGCACCGCGTCCAGGTTGTCCACGCTGATCGCGGTGGCCGAGGCCGACGACAGGGACCCGCTCGACGACTATATCGAGGCCCAGGTGCATGGGGTGGTCGATCTCGCCGAGGACGTCGAGGCACTGGTCCTCGACCCGTGCTATCGAGACACCCCGATCGAGACGGCGGCCAACCGGCTGGCCTGCCCGGTTGACTGGCACACCGGCTTCGCCCTGACCACCGCCGAACTGCGCCGGCACCCCGACTACCGGGGTCCCGAGTTCGTGGACCTCGGCCTGTCCCTGGCCCGTGCCGACCGCCTCGATCCCCGCGTCATCGGCGACGCGTGCCGAGCCGGCCGACACGACGAGCAGGCCCTCAAGCGCGTCTGGCACTGCATCGCCCGGTTCGGAGCGCCCGAGATGTTGGGCTAGGTCAGTCCACCAGCTTGCGCAGGATCCGGGCGAGCTGGGCGCGGTCCGTCGGACTGAGCGGATCGAACACGCGCTCGGCCTCACTGCCGCTGGCCGACCGGATGTCCTCGGCAACATCCGTGCCGCGGTCGGTCGGGACGACGAGGGTGGCGCGGCGGTCATGCGGGTCAGGCCGACGCTCGACGAGGCCCTTGGCCTCGAGTCCGTCCAGGACCTCGGTGGTGGAGCGGGGCGCGATGCGCAGGTGCTCGGACAGTTCCGACGGCCGCATCGCCGCATGGCGCAGCAGCACCCGCAGTGCGCGGAACTGGGACGGGGTCAGGTCCCAGCGGGCCAGCGACTCCGCCGACGCCTGCCGCAGCCTGCGGGCTACCGATCGGACCGCGTCGGACAGCGAGTCGTCTCGATCTCCCGTCGTCTCCGCGCTCACAGGGAATAGCCTACCAATCGTTCCTGTTGTAGCCTCATAGTGAGGCTACCTCATTAACCTGACGAAGGGCACACCCTTGGCACCCCCCAACACAGACCACGAGGCCGGCAGAGCCGGCCGCCCCCGCAACCCCAAGTCCGTCACCGCGGCCGAGAAGGCGCAGGCACGCGAGGTGTCGTTACGCCGGATCGGACGCCTGTTCCTGCCCTACCGCTGGCCCCTGTCGATCGTCACCGTCATCATCGTGGCGTCCTCGGTGGTCGGCCTGGCATCCCCGTTCCTGTTGCGGGCCGTGATCGACACCGCGCTACCGGACCGGAACCTCCGCCTGCTGGTGTTGTTGGTGGCCGGCATGGTCGCGGTGGCCGCGCTCACCTCGGCGCTGGGCGTCGTGCAGACGTGGCTGTCCACGAAGGTCGGCCAGCAGCTCATGCACGGGCTGCGCACCAGCGTCTTCGGCCACCTGCAACGACAGTCGATCGCCTTCTTCACCCGCACCCGCACCGGTGAGGTGCAGTCACGAATCACCAACGACATCGGCGGCATGGAATCCGTGGTGACCTCGACAGCCACGTCGATCGCCGCCAACCTGACCACCGCCATCGCCACCGCCGTCGCCATGGCCGCGCTGTCCTGGCGGCTGTCCCTGATCTCACTGGTCGTCATGCCGCCAGCGGCCTACCTGACCCGCAAGGTGGCCAGGATGCGACGCGCGATCACCACCGAGCAGCAGCGCGAACTGGCCAACCTCAACGTCACCATCGAGGAAGGCCTGTCGATCAACGGCGTCCAACTCGCCAAGACGATGGGCACCGGCCCGTCCCTGGTCGAGCGGTTCACCCGGTCCTCGGCCCTCCTGATCGATCTGGAACTGCGGTCCAGCCTCGCCGGGCGCTGGCGCATGGCCTGGCTGAACATCATGTTCGCGGCGATCCCCGCGATCATCTACCTGTCCGCGGGCCTGCCCATCACCGCGGGCACGATGACCATCGGCACCCTGATCGCCTTCACCAGCCTGCAGAGCGCCCTGTTCCGGCCGCTGACCGGACTGCTCAACACCAGCGTCTCGGTGATCAGCTCACTGGCGCTGTTCGCCCGGATCTTCGAGTACCTCGACCTGCCCGTCGAGATCGACGACCCGGCCGACCCGATCGAGATCGACCCGGCCATGGTCGCCGGCCACGTCCGCTTCGAGCAGGTCGACTTCACCTACCCTGGCGCCGACACGGCCGCTGTCGCGCACGCCGACCTGGACGTGCCGGCCGGCACGACGATGGCGCTGGTCGGCGAAACCGGATCTGGCAAGACCACCCTCGCCTCGCTGGTCGCCCGCCTCTACGACCCCAGCCACGGCGCCATCACCATCGACGGCATCGACATCCGCCGGCTACGCCTGGCCGACCTGGTCCAGATCGTCGGCATGGTCAGCCAGGAGACGTACCTGCTGCACACCACGGTCCGCGAGAACCTCCGCTACGCCCAACCGACCGCGACCGACGCGGACATCGAGGACGCCGCCCGAGCCGCCCAGATCCACCACCTGATCAGCAGCCTCCCGGACGGCTACGACACCATGGTCGGCTCCCGCGGCCACCGATTCTCCGGCGGCGAGAAACAACGCATCGCCATCGCCCGCACCCTGCTGCGCAACCCGCGGGTACTGATCCTGGACGAAGCCACCAGCGCCCTGGACACCGAAACCGAACGAGCGGTGCAGCAGGCATTCGACGCCCTGTCCGAGGGCCGAACCACCATCACCATCGCCCACCGCCTGTCCACCGTGCGCAACGCCGACCAGATCGCCGTACTCGACCACGGCCACGTCATCGAAACCGGCACGCACACCACCCTGCTCCAGGACAACGGCCGCTACGCCACCCTCGCCGCGTAATCGGGTCAGGCGCCGAGATGCGTGAAGCCGGCCCAGGAGACCGGCTCGTTCGGCGCCGCCGACGGGCCCGCGTGCAGGATGAGTTCGTCTGGCATGGTGTCCGGCGGTGTCCGGCGTGGATCGAGCATCCACAGTTGCGCCAGGTGCAGCGCGTCCGCCGGTGCTCGGCGCTCGACGTTCAGGTAGTGGTGCACCATGAACATCAGCAGCGACGTGTGCCCGTCCGGCACGTTCCACAGCGAGCCGAAGGCCGTCCGGGCACCCACGGCCAGGAACGCGGTCGCGATGCTGAACGCCTCGTCGTGGTCGGCGCCGGACACGTTCGTCGTGCACGCCGCGAGGAACACCCGCTCCAGCGCCATTCGGTGGGTGGGCGCCCGGTCGAGCAGGCTGCTCACCAGCAGCGGCGCCCGGTCCGCGAGGACGATCCTGGACCGGATCGGCGCCGCGGGTTCGGCTCGCGCGTGGCACGCCAGGTGCAGTGTGTGCCGCTCGGTGCGGTCGGCCAGCCAGTCGAGCACCTCGTCCGGTGACCCGGGGCCCTGGCGGGCACCTTGGCCGAGATAGCCACCGTCGCGGTAGAACGCCTCGTGCACCGCACGCGCCTCCGCACCCGCCGACACCAGGTCCCCGGTGGGATTCCCGACCACGAGCGACGCGCCGGTTCGCGCGGCAGGCCGGGCGACCGCGTCGCAGAGCATCCGGGCCGACGGCGTGTAGGACACCACCGCGTCCTCGGCCAGATAGCGCACGCCGCCCTCGTGCACCCGACGCGCGGCATGCCACGGCACGACCGCGAGCGTGCCGACCGGCACGAGCACCAGGCGCGGCAGCCCGGTGGTGTCCAGCCGGTCCGCGGCGGCGGCCAGCAGTTCCGCGCCCGCGCTGCGCCACGCCCAGTCGATCACGTCGTCGAGCGCCGAGCGCCAGTCGGCGCGTGCCTCGGCACCGCCACCGTCCTGTCGGGCGTAGGCCCGGGTGTAGCGCTCGACCGGATCGCTGCGCAGCTCACGCATCGGCACCACGAACGCGTCGCCCCGCGCCGGCACCAGGACCGCCATGCCGGTGGTCTCCGCGCCGCCGGGTACCAGGTACACCAAGGCATCCGAGCCATGCGCGAGCAGTGCCCGCCGGATCGCGTCGGTGTCCGGCGGATCGAGCAGGCTGCCGGAAACGGGGTCACCTTCGCCGGCCAGTACGCGCAGCACCCGGTGCCGGAGATCGCCGCTCACGGCGATCGAACCGCCTGCCCACGGCCCGGCCAGGTCGGCACTGCCGGTCCCGCCGGTCCGCGACCATTCCTCGGCCAGGTCCGCACGGCCCAGCGCGGTCAACTGGTCGGCCACGGTCCGCGCGGTCGTTGCCGCGTGCAGCACCAGGCCGCGACCGGCGTCCAGCGCCAGCACGAGCTCGTCGAAGGACCTGTCCTGTGCGCACCAGCCCGCGACGAGCTGCGCCTCCTCGGCCGCCTCGCGCACCGCTGCCATGGCCTCCTCGGTACCGGACTGCAACAGCGCCGACCACGCCCGCGACCGCAGCACATCCATGCCGACCGACCGGCTACGCGCCCGATCCCCTGGCGCGTCACGCATCCGCAGCGCCCGCGCCAACGAGAGACCGAGGAATGCCTGGAGCGGATGGTCCGGCCCCGACAGCATCGCGATCGCCTCGGTTGCCCAGTGGATCGTCGCGTCCACAATGCGCGGGCTCGCCGACGAGCCGCCCGCGAGATGTGAGTAGCCAAAGGTCAGCAGGTACAGGGCGGCCAGCCGTGGCGGGCCGGTTGCCGTTGCCACCAACCCTTCCAGTTGCGTGACGACAGCACTCAGTCCCTGGGCGTCATTGCGACGTATCGCGTCCGCGACGGTCGGCATGAACTGGAATGTCGACGTCAACTGGCCGAGCATGGTGCCGTATTCACCGACAATCGGTGACATCGCCGCCAACTCGATGTGGGGCGACTCGGATTGGTACAGCCGTGCCAACGAAGCGACTACGGCCAGCAAGAACGATCGGGTGGGATAGGTGTCCGGCAGGCTCGTGACCGCGCGCATTGTCGCGTCGACAGCGGAGACGACGGCCTGCTGATCGCCCAGCGACTCGTCGAGCACGGTCAGCAGATCGGCAAACGACACCATCGCCAGGTCGTCGGGAGCAGTCATATCCGCCATACCGAAAAGTCGGCGTGCGTCGGCGCGCGCCGCACGGTCGCCGGTTCGGCTGGCGCTCATCAGCTGCGCCATGGCGAGCGCGCCGAAGCCCTGGTGCTCGTCGCCGAAACCACTCCCGTTGATCGCCTCGACCAGTTCGGCACGACCGAAATCCGGTTCGCCATCGGTCATCGCGCCTCGGTAGACCCTGAGCAGGCCGGACAGCCCGACCAA
>CAVPCF010000160.1:0-41879 GCA_963702275.1 Candidatus Melainabacteria bacterium | reverse complement strand
CCGAGTGGGCATAAAGTGGATTTAACGCAGCGGGAAGAGGGAATTATTGGAGACGTTGCTACAGGTGAAGAGCGAGACCAAGAGCGTGTACTAGTAAAAGGACCCGCGTCGCGTTCTGGAGACGCAGTTACGACGGCCCAAGGGAAGCGAGAACGCGAAAAATCTTCACCTCAGATTGCCGGGACTAGTTCCACTGATCCAAGTGAGGCGAGCATCGACGAGGAACCTAGTACTCACTCGCTGGCAACTGCAGCAGCTGTCCGGGCCGCAGTGAAGAATGAGGAGGAGTCTAGGGAAGTCCGAGTCTTGTGGGCGGACCTACGCGACGCGGCGTACGCTGAGCGATGGCCCGAGACGGTCGTCCACGCGGAGCTCGAGCGTATGGCCGTTGCGAAGGGAAAGAGGATGGTAGCAGGGGGGACAAAGAGCTCCTCGTACCACGATCCCGCAGCGTGCATGTTATTGGGGCCCAGAAGGGTAGTGGAGGGTATCTGGATCGGGATAAGCTGGAGGAATCGAAACATCAGCTTACACAATGGTACGAAGCACTGGATCCCCAAGCTGAACGTGGAGAGGATAGGGTGGCGGAAGGGTCGAGTGAAGGGGCGGCTGCTACTGCTGAAGGAGGCGAGACTAACAAGGAGTACTACATTAGGAGGCAGGACGCGGCGGACGCGCTACGGGAGAAGGGAATCGAGGTTGAGCCGCCGCGGAGGGGGCTGTGGAGTAGGGCAAAGGGGCTGTTTGGAAGATAAAAAACCGGAGGCATCATGCCTGGAAATTGGGGCTTGTACGGCATACTGTATAAATCTCGAGAAAGATACTTCTTAGAGGATGAAACTGTATAGATCTCTAGATCATACACTTGCGAGGATAACTGTATAAAATCTCCAAGTCTGTACGAGGACATGTTTTTGAAAGAGCATTACCTACTCTGACTACCGTGTCATAACTTCCCCTCCACCAGACCCCCCCTCTTCCTCACCCTCCATCTCCACCCTCTTCCCCTTCTCCTCCCTCTTCCCCTCCTCCTGCTCTGGTCTGCACCCATCCCCTCCCCCATCCTCATTCGCCACTATCCCGGGCTTCTGGGCACTAACCCTGACCATCCCATCCTGCACAGTCGTCGCCACCACCTCCCCTTTCTCCCAATCCCACAGCCGACTCTCATGACACCCCCTGTTCTCGCCGCCGTTGCTCGTCCACGCCTCCTGCACAAACCACCTCCGCCGCCCCGTCTGGGGATCAACCATTCGCAACCGCTCGGCGCCGCCGTGAAAAATGACTGTGTGGCCGAGACTGCCCAGCCTCGTTTCCCGACCCTGGTAGCCGTAGGCGCGCTGGATCATGAAGAGCGAGTTGCGGTCTGAGGCGAAGAGGTGCGCAGAGATGTGGAGGCGCAATTCGTCTTCTTCGTTTTCGTAGGCCTCGTCCGCGTCATCAGTGATGATTCTGTAGAACGCTAGTTGCCTCCACCGTCCGACCTTCCCGTCTCCGCCTTCGCCTATGACCCCGTTGTAATTCAGCATGTCTACCTTTCTGATGTCGACGCCGGGTAGCCATGCGCCGGTCGTACTGCCCTCGAGCCTTGGCTTGCCCATCCACACGAGCGCGTCGGCGCTTGGGGCGTGCGGGTGCGTCTCTGGGTCCTTGCCGTCCAAGACGCTCTTGTACTGCTTCCGGAGGTAAGTGGTAGGTTCAGACTGGTGCCCGATAGGGACGTTTCTCGCGTCGTGCTTTTCGGCGCGCTTGAAGGAGATGGTGGCGATGAAGGAGGGGGTCTGGTTGCCGTTCTGGTGCGCGGAGACTTGACGCCAGGCGTAGGAGCCGCCGGTGTGGGTGCGCGAGATATGGTAGATGAAGGGTATGTCGATACGGCCGGGCAGGATGAAGTGGCCCGTTATGTTCTGTAGCACACAGTTGCAAAATCAGAGTCGGAACATTGCTTTGTCTGGAGCGGGGGTAATGATTGGAATGGAAATCCGGGGGGTTTTTGGGGGCGCGGCATATATACATGCAGCATCATTCCTTTCGGCACCGTTTTGCCCGCAGCGTATGCGGCCTGCGCGTAGACATGGCCACCGAAGGCCCGGTTACCACCGCCGGGTGCCCAGGCAGGGGTGATGGAGCGGTATGTGTCTGGGCCGAGAGTCTCGAGAGCAATAAGACGCTTGAAGGATATGGGGTGAACCGGGGAGTGAGGGGCTATTTGCGGTGGGTGATCTGGGGGAGCCATGATGTAGAAGAATGAGGGTTAGAGAGGAGGTGGGAGGCTCGTAGCATGGGACTCGGAAAGTAGAAATGGGAGGACAGGATGAGATAGTAGACACTGAAAGGATGTAGAAAGTATTTAGGAGACTAAAGATAGTTCAGTCGCGTCCATGTCCGCAGCTCGGTTGACTTGTTGTCTGGTGGTTCTGGACTGCTTATGGGGGGCTTCTTTTAATGCTCGATGAGGAAAACCAATGCCTCGGTCTAAAAAACATCCCTGGATCGACGTCATTTTGAATACAGTCCAGTCAAGTCTCCGTCGCGTGCGTAGGGAGGGCTTCATGGTAAAGAACAACCAATGGAAGATCCTTTCAAAGAGTATCCTATCAATCAGAAACTATCTGGTGAGGATTCACTGACAGAGCTTCCTGCACTAGGAAAACGCCTGTGCTTTTTGCTTTGCCGTCAGTGACGTAGGGTTGATAGAGTACTAACGATTCGTTTCTCCAGCATTAAAAGGTCATGCTACTGCATTAAATCCACAGCCAAATATTTGTGCCACTTGAAGATTCACATTGCCAGCAGACCTAATTTTAACTCTTCCCCAAAAGTCCTACCCTGCCCTTCCCTCGACATCAATGCCTTTTTGCTCTCAGTTCTCATTCGCTAATACAGTTGGCTTTCTCAAAAATCATGCAGACGTCGTGCAGGCCGGGGATGAAGCTGATCGGTAGACCTTCTTGCAGCTGCTGTTGCCGTGGCTGAACCGGATGATTCGGTGCAGTGCTGCGCAGCCCGGCGGCGAAGGCCAGCCGCTTGGTGTGGTAGACCAGCGGCACGAACCCGGCCTCGCGGTCGTTGTAATCGCCCATGAGGATCGCCAGTTTGCCGCCGCGTTTCAGGCTTCCGGCGCAGTTGCGGATGAACTGGCCGTATCGCCGCAGGAAATGCTCGAGCGTCGGGCTGCGCGACAGGTCGCGGGGATCGTCGGCGTACAGCTTCATCCGCCAATAGGGCGGATGCGCCGAGATGAAATCGAATGTCTCGCCCGCGGCAAAACCAGCCGGGTCGCAGGCGCTCCGGCAGGCGCACGTCGAGGCGACGCGCCACGAAGGCGCACCCGTTCGGCTTCGGCCGGGAGCGGTACCTGTACGGCTTCGTGGTGGCGCTGCTGCTGTTCACGCTCGGCGCGGTGTTCGCGGTCTACGAAGGCGTGCACAAGGTCCTCGACCCCAAGCCGCTGGAGGCGCCGCTGGTCGCCGTCGTGATCCTGCTGCTCGCGATGGTCATGGAGGGCTTCAGCTTCCGCACCGCGGTCCGCGAGTCGCGCGAGCACAAGGAGCGCGACGAGAGCTGGTGGCGGTTCGTCCGGGACGCCAAGATCCCGGAGCTGCCGCTGGTACTCGCCAGGACAGCGGCGCGCTGATCGGCCTGGTGTTCGCGCTGTGCGGTGTCGGCCTGTCGCAGCTGACCGGTGACCCGGTCTGGGACGGCGTCGGCACGCTCGCCATCGGCGTCTTGCTCGGCGTGATCGCGTTGACCCTGATCGTGGAGATGAAGTCGCTGCTGATCGGCGAGGGCGCCGATCCGGACCTGCTCGCGACCATCATCGGCGAACTGGTCGGCGGCCGGATCGAACGCGTGATCCACATCCGCACCCAGTACCTGAGCCCGGACGAGCTGCTGGTCGCCGCCAAGATCGCCCTTGTACCCGACATCACGCTGCGCGAGGTGGCAAGGGCGATCGACGAAGCGGAGGCCAGGGTGCGGGCCAAGGTGCCGCAGGCCCAACTGATCTACCTTGAACCGGATCTGGACCGGAATCCCGCCTGAGCGAGCTTGCGGGCGAATCAACAAGCGCAGTGCATTCGCGAATGGGCCGGCGAGCGCCAGCGAGGAGGTGGCGTGGGCTGAGCCGGCTGGTGCGGCCCGGTAGCGTCGCGGCCATGACGACGCTCATGGTGACCGGGGCCGCCGGATTCATTGGTTCGCATTGTTTCCGGTACTGGGTGGCGGAGCATCCGGACGACACCGTGGTCGCGCTGGACGCGCTCACGTACGCCGGCACCGAGACCAACCTGACCGAGGTCCGTGACGAGATCACGTTCGTGCACGCGGACATCGGCGACCAGCCCACGATCGAGGACACCCTGCGCACGCACGGTGTCGACGTGATCGTGAACTTCGCCGCCGAGTCGCACAACAGCCTCGCCGTGCTGGACCCCGGCCGGTTCTTCCGCACCAACGTGCTGGGCACCCAGGTGCTGTGCGAGGCCGCCCGCCAGGTCGGCGTCGCCCGGTTCCACCACGTGTCCACGTGCGAGGTCTACGGCGACCTGCCGCTGGACGCGACGACGGCGTTCGCGGAGTTTACCGAGTACGCGCCGCGCACCCCGTACAACGCCAGCAAGGCAGGCGCCGACCACGCGGTGCGCGCGTACCACGAGACGTACCACCTGCCGATCACCATCACCAACTGCGCAACAACTACGGCTCGCACCAGTTCCCGGAGAAGGTGCTGCCCCTGTTCACCACGCACGCGCTGGACGGCATGCCGCTGCCGGTCTACCGCTCCAAGCACAACCGCCGCGAGTGGATCCACGCCTCCGACCACGTCCGGGCCATCGAGGCCATTCTCGATCGGGGGACCGTCGGCGAGACGTACCACGTGGGCACCGGCATCGAGGCCAGCGTCGAGGAGATCGCCGACCTGGTCCTGGACGAGCTGCACCTGCCGCAGACCCTGAAGAAGGAGGTCGAGGACCGTCCCGGCCACGACCGCCGCTACCTCCTGGACTCCAGCAAGATCCGCCGCGAACTGGGCTGGGCACCGCTGATCGAGTTCGACAAGGGCATCCGCGACACCATCCGCTGGTACGCCGACAACCGCGCCTGGTGGCGGCCCCTGATCGGCCGCAGCCCGGTCGTCGAGGGTTCCTGGTCCGCCGTGTAGATACACACACGAGCGCCTCCCGATGTGTATGCTGGCGTCAGGTCATACACATCGGGAGGTGATTTCGTGCGCACGAACGTCGACATCGACGACACCCTGATGGCCGACGCCATGACGGCCCTGGGCACCCACACCAAGAAGGAAACCATCGAGGTCGCCCTGGAACGCGCGATCCGCGACTGGCGGCTGCGCAAGATCCAGGGGAACTGCGCGGCACTGTGGAGTGGGAAAGGCGATCTGATGGAGTCGCGGCGCAGCCGGGTGTGGGGCGAATGATCGCGGTGGACAGCAGCGTGTGGATCGACTTTCTCACCAACCCGACCACGCCGCAGGTCAACTTGCTCGACGGCTACCTGTCGCACAATCCAAGCGAGATCGCGCTGGTAGACATCGTGCTTACTGAGGTACTCCAAGGGCTCCCGCGCCAACATGCGCACCGGATTGAGTCGCTTCTGTTGGACCTGGATGTGCTTCACCTCAAGTGGATCAGCGACTATCGGGCGGCGGCGGGGCTCTATCGGGCGGCGCGCGAGTCGGGGGTGACGATCCGCAGCACGATCGACTGTCTGATCGCAGCCGTGTGCATCCGAGAGCAGGCCACGCTGCTGCACACCGACGTGGACTTCGATCGGCTAGCCGCGCTCAGTGAGCTGTCCACGATCCACGTCGGCTGACCGGGCGGGTATGGCTGACTTTCTGTGTCTGGACGTGGGGTCGACGTGGACCAAGGCCGCCTTGGTCTCGTCGGCTGGCACGGTCCTGGGCACCGCTCAGCATCCGACCACCCCGCCCGAAGTGCTCACCGGCATCGCCGAGGTGACCGACCGGGTGCACGGCCGGTCCGCCGAGGTGCTGGCGTGCTCGTCGGCCGGCGGTGGGCTGCGGCTCGCGGTGGTCGGGCAGGAGCGGCTGATCAGCGCGGAAGCCGCCTACCGGGTCGCGCTGTCCGCGGGCGCCAAGGTGGTGCACGTGTCGTCGGGCGAACTGGACGGCCCGGGCCTGCGTTCGCTGCGCGCCACCCGGCCCGACGTGCTGCTGCTGGCCGGCGGCACCGACGGCGGTGACACGAAAGTGTTGCTGCACAACGCTCATCGCCTCGCCGTGAACCGCATCGGCTGCCCGATCGTGCTCGCCGGCAACACCGCCGTCCGGCAGGAGGCGCTGACCCTGCTGCTGGGCACCCGGCGCACCGTCGTGGTCACCGACAACGTCCTGCCCGACGTCGGTGAACTGGCGCCGGGCCCGGCGCGGGCCGCGATCCGCGAGGTGTTCCTGGACCACGTGATCGGCGGCAAGGGCCTGTCCAGAGGGCCCCGCTTCCGCCGTTTGGTGCGCGCTGTCACGCCTGCGGCCGTGCTCACCGGTGTCGGTCGACTGGCCGCGCTCCTGGCCACCGACCGGCCAGGCGCGGTCGTCGTGATCGACGTCGGCGGCGCCACCACCGACGTCTACTCGGCCGTGTCGAACCTCGCGGCACCGGAGACACATGCCGTGGCACTGCCACCGGACCGGCGCACGGTCGAGGGCGACATCGGCATGCGCTGGTCGGCCGTTGGCGTGCTGACCGAGGCCGTCGCGGAACGCCTCATGACCGACACCGAGGCCGCCGAACTCGCCGCCCCGGTCCGCCACCGATCCGAACACGTCGAGTTCGTGCCGGACGGCGCCGATCCGGTGGACACCCAACTGGCCGCCCTGGCCGCCACACTCGCCGCCCGACGGCACCTGCGCCTGATCGACGGCCGGCTCGGGCCGAGGGGCGCGGACCTGCTGATCCTGTCCGGCGGCGTCTTCCGCCACGCCGACCCGGCGCGGATCACGCTGATCGCCGACCGGTTGCGGACCGATCCCGTACTGCGACCGGTACTGCGCGACGCCACCGTCGTAGTGGACCAGCGGTACGTCCTCGCACCGGCCGGCCTGCTGGCCGACGCGGGCCACACAGCCACCGCGGATGCCTTGCTACGCAACAGCTTCGCCTGAGGCCTCACCAGACGTGCGGCACCAGCCGGGCCGTGGTGGCCGCGTAGTCCCGGTACGCGTCGCCCAGTTCTGCCAGCAAAACCCGTTCCTCGACCCGAATCCGGTACAACACCCCCACGGTCCCGCAAGCCACGTAAAGGACCAACGCGGCCCAGTTCTGAAACGTCAGCCCCAATCCCACAACCGCGACCAACGCCCCCGCGTACGAAGGATGCCGCAACAGCCGATACGGCCCCCGCCGAATCACCTCGTGATCGGCCTGCACGTGCACCACACCACGAAAGAACCGCCCGAGCGTGTGAATCGCCCACAGCCGGAACCCGATGCCGAGCCACATCAGCGGCAGTGCAACAACGTCACTCATCGGCATGCGCAACCCCGGCAGCGCGCTCCCCGCAATCCGGGCGAGAACAAGTCCGACGGCCAGCGACAGCACGATGACGCCGAGGCTGCCCCATTCGGTCACCTCAGACCGGCCGCCCATCCGGTACTGCCGCACCTGCATCACGATCTCGACCGCGATCCACACCACAATCGTGATGCCGATCAACCACCCCAACACGTCCATCATGACCGAAATGCTACGGATGACGCGCTGTCGTCCACATCGGTCCCAGGGTGGAAATGCCCGCTGAAAGCGGAGCGCTAACCGGTCGCGATCCGGACCAAGGCAGCCCGGCAGGAGAACCGTCCGCCGTGCGCCTACCGCTCCCGGACGGCGTAGGTCAGGTGCGTGACCCTCGGGGACGGCTCGGCGCGGACCGGCTCCAGGGCCACGCGGCCCGCGTCAACACCCTCGAACAGGCGGACCCCGGAGCCGAACAGCACCGGCGACAGCGTGACCGAGAACTCGTCGATCAGGCCGGCGTTCACGTACTGCAGGATCGTCGCGCCGCCGCCCGCGATGCGGACGTCCCGGTCGCCCGCGGCCTCGCGGGCCTGGTCGAGCGCGGGCTCGATGCCGTCGTTGACGAAGTGGAAGGTGGTCCCACCCGGCCGGGTCCACGGGTCACGCTTCTCGTGCGTCACCACGAAGACCGGCGTGTGAAACGGCGCATCCTCCGGCCATGACTGCTCGCCGGCATCGAACATGCGCTTGCCCATGACGCTCGCGCCGGTGCGCTCGAACGTCTCCCGCGCGATGTCGTTGTCGCGCCCTTCCTCGCCGCCCTCGCCGAGCTTCGCGTTCTCCCGGAAGAACCGCTGCGGGAAGACCCACTGCTGCAGTTCCCGCCACTGCCCCATCCAGCGCCGCACGTCCGGGTCGTCCTGCTTCTCGGGCGAGAAGAGGTCCTCGACGGGCACGGACTCGGGCGCGACGAAGCCGTCCAGCGACATCGACACGCTGAAGAACACTTTCCCGGCCATCAGCCCTCAACCCCCGTCCGGACGATCTCGGTGACGTAGGCAGCCAGGTTGCTCAGGGTCTGCTGGCCTGCCTCGATCGCGTGGTATTTCTCGACCGCCTCGTCGCGCAGTTGCTTGGTGGGGAACACCGTGTGCATCTGGATCCGGGTCGCCGCGCCGTCGGGCTCGAAGGTCAGGACCGACTCGAAGGTGTTCGGGTCGTCGCGGGACTCACCGTGGCGCAGCGCGATCCGCTGCGGCGGGGCGATCTCGGTCCAGGAGATCCACTCCATGTAGTCCGTCCCGTCCGGTCCGTGCATCACGAAGTCCCACTCGCCGCCGACGTGGAACTCGAACGACTGCGTGGTCGTGGTGAACCCGTCCGGTCCCCACCACCGCGACAGGTGCCGGACCTCGGTGAACGCCTCGAACACCAGCTCCCGTGGGGCGTCGATGACCCGGGAGATGACGATCTCGCGGTCGGCCGTCGCGGATTGCGTCGGCGCTCCTCGTCCCGTCGCGCTCATCAGCTACTCCTCCTGCCTTTCCTGCTTCAGGTCCCGCACGTACGCGTCCAGCCGGTCGAAGCTCTCGTTCCAGAACCGCTCGAACCCGCCGGCCCACTCGTGGACCGGCCGCAGCCCGCGGGCGTCGAGGCCGTACAGGCGCTGCTTGCCTGCCTTGCGGTCCCGCACCAGCCCGACCTCCCGGAGCACCCGCAGGTGTTTGGACGCGCGCGGCTGGGTCATCTCCAGTTCCCGTGCCAACTCGGTCACCGGCCGCTCACCCGCCCGCAGCAGCACCAGGATCTCCCGGCGCCGCGGTTCGGCGATCGCGTTGAAGACGTCCGACGTCGTCGCTGCTCGTGCCATGCCGCGATCATATGCCCATATCGGCATGCGTCAAGTGCCGAGTCAGGGCTAGCCTGCCGCGATTCCGGATCCGGGCAGCCGAATCACCGTGGACCGGCGGCCGACCTCGACCGGAGACTCCATCCCCGCCGCGCACGCCACCGCACGATCCCACTCCGGATCCGAGTAGTAGTCGTCGTGGCGCAGCACCCCGGACGCCCACCGCCTGCCGGGAAACGGGCCGCGTTGGGGATCGGGCAGCCAGTGATCACCGCCCAGTACCAGCGCACCGGTTGGCCCGGCGACCGCGGGAGCGAGCGCGCCGGACGTACCGTCGTCGCGGAAGCCGACACCGATCAGCTGCCCGTCGAACACCTGCCGCCGCCACGTCGTGAGGCCGCCGCCGAGCACGTCCGTACCGCGCGCCAGCGTGCGCCAGCGGCCGGACAGGTCGCCGAACAGTTCCAGCAGCCCGTCGTGCGGGACCACCGCGGGGAACGCCCTCGGATAGGCCCACTGCAACGGCGAACCGGCCATGACGATGCCGACCCGTTGCGCGTCCCGTGGGGCGAGGCCGGCCAGCAGGCGGGTGGCCGCTGCCGCCGCGATCACCGTGCCCTGGCCGTGCGCGGCCAGCACGACCCGGGTGTTCGGCTCGGCAAGGTAGTCCGCGGCGCGCGCGGCCAGTTCCGGCACGACCTTCAACGCGTAGCACGGCGGCACGATCGGATGTGACTCGCGCGGCCAGAAGCCCGCCAGGTCGGACAGGCCGCCGAGATGCCGCGCGGCGCCCGGCTGACGGGCCGCCGCGTACACCTCGCGCAGCAGCGCGCCTGCCAGGAACGCCAGCGCGGCCAGGCCGAACGCGGACAGCGGCCGCGTCCAGACGGGCGGCAGCGCGCCCCGCAGCCACGGCGCCGCCGACACCACCGCGCCGAGCGCCAGCACCGCCGTCGTGGTCAACAGGACGTGGTAGGCGTGCCGCCGTGCCCAGCCGGCCAGCCGCCACGCCGGGCAGGCCGCCCGCGCGTCCGCGGACCGGCCCGCGTGCAGCAGCGTGACCTCCTGCGGCACCCGCGCCCCGCGCACGAGCCGACGCGCGCCCAGACACCCGCCGACGCCCACGACTGCCGCGGCGCCCAGCGCCGCCGCGACGCCCCACAACAGGGTGAGGAACGCGTAGCCGTGCGGCAGTGCCAACGGCAGGCCGCCCAACGCCTGCCGCACGGTGATGCCCACCCCGGCGCCGAAGCCGCCGCCGAGCAACGCCGCCAACGCCAGGAACGGCGCCCCCAGCCACCCGCCCGCCCACGGCCGCAGTTCGACGGGCAACGCGGCCCAGGCCGGCCGCGCCAGCAGCGCGGCCGGCAGCAGCAACACGCCCAACGCAAGGCAGGTCCCGGCCAGGGCGATGGTGACCCCGGTCAGCATCGGGTCGGTGCCCGGCAGCGTGGTGCCCAGCCGGGGTGTCGCCACCGGCACGGTCGCGACCACCAGCACCGCCACGGTCAGCAGGATCCGGCGCGGCACCGGCGACAGGAAGCCGAGCAGCCACCCGGACCGGTCCGGCCGGCTGTCGGTCGGATCACCGAACACCAGCGCGCCGGCCAGGCTGGCCAGCAGCAGCGCGACCGAGACCGGCCAACTGACCGCGGCGAACCCGCCCCTGGACGGCCCGCCGGGCCCGCCGAGCGCCGTCATCCCGATCGCGGCCAGCGCCGCGGTCAGGTGCAGCGTGCGCAGCGCGGGCGCGTCCGGGTCGGCGATCCGGTCGGCGCCGGGCAGCCGGGCGAGCTTGCGGGCCCGCGCGGTGACGCGTGGCGCCGGCTGGTCGGCGGCCGCGGTCCAGCTCACCCGTGACACGCCGCTCAGTACCCACACCATCAGCAGCAGCGGCGCGATCCCGACGATCGGCCGGATCGCCGCCCGCGCCCGCAGCCACTGCGGCACCACGCCGAGGCACCGCGTGCCCGGCGCGAGACACTGCGTGGCCAGCAGGTCCAGCGACACGGCCGCCAGCTGCACGACCAGCAGCACGGTCAGCAACACGGCCGCCAGCCGCAGCAGCGCGCGACAGCACACGCCGAGCCCTGCGGCCGTCCGGCTACCGGACGGCACCGGCGGCAGCATCCAGGACGACACGTTCGCCAGCGAGAACGGGAACAGCAGCGCCCAGATCGCCTTCGCAGGGCCGCCCGAGGTCAGGCCGCTCCAGACGTAGCCCTCCAACGTGCGCGCCAGTGGCCGCCCGTCGGCCTTGAGCACCGCCCCGGGCGCCGGGCGGCGCAACCGGTCGGCGGGCCGGACGATCCGGCCTGCGCCGTCCCCGGCCACGTCGACCGCTGCGACGGCGTCGACGAGGGCCGCCGGCGTGGTGCCCGGGATGCCGTGCACGCGCAGTTCGACCACGCGCGTGTCCGGCCCGGGGATCAGCACTGTTCCTCCTCAAGCTCAGGTTTCGGGACACAGCCCGGACGAAGAAATGTGGCACTACGGCGGCCGGTACTGTTGGGCTACCCGAAAACCGTCAGAAGGGGCGCCATGACCACCGTGGACTCAGACCGATTGCAGTCTCGTAACGGCATCGATTTCGCGGTCGCTGATCTTTCCCTGGCCGAGTTCGGTCGCAAGGAGATCCGGCTGGCCGAGCACGAGATGCCCGGTTTGATGGCGCTGCGCCGCGAATACGCCGAGGTGTATCCGCTTCGGGGGGCGCGCATCTCCGGGTCGCTGCACATGACCATCCAGACCGCGGTGCTCATCGAGACGCTGGTCGCGCTCGGCGCCGAAGTGCGCTGGGCATCGTGCAACATCTTCTCCACGCAGGACCATGCTGCTGCGGCGATCGCGGTCGGGCCACACGGCACGCCGGAAGAGCCCAAGGGCGTGCCGGTGTTCGCCTGGAAGGGTGAGTCCCTCGCGGAGTACTGGTGGGCGACCGAGCGGATGCTCACCTGGCCAGAGGGTGGCCCGAACATGATCCTCGACGACGGCGGCGACGCGACCATGTTGGTGCACAAGGGCACCGCCTACGAGAAGACCGGCGTCGTGCCGGCCGCGACCGAGGACGACTCGGAGGAGTTCACCGTCTTCCTCGACCTGGTCCGCGCATCGCTGGCCGCCGACGGCAACAAGTGGACCAAGATCGGCGAGGGCATCGTCGGCGTCACCGAGGAGACCACCACCGGCGTGCACCGGCTGTACCAGCTTGCCGCGGCCGGTGAGCTGCTGTTCCCGGCGATCAACGTGAACGACTCGGTGACCAAGTCCAAGTTCGACAACCGCTACGGCATCCGGCACTCGCTGATCGACGGCATCAACCGCGGCACCGACGTGCTGATCGGCGGCAAGGTCGCGGTGGTGTGCGGCTACGGCGACGTTGGCAAGGGCGCCGCCGAGTCGCTGCGCGGCCAGGGTGCCCGCGTGACGATCACCGAGATCGACCCGATCTGCGCCCTGCAGGCCGCCATGGACGGCTACCCGGTGCGCACGCTGGACTCGATGCTCGCCGAGGCGGACATCGTGATCACCACGACCGGCAACAAGGACGTGGTGACCGTCGAACACATGTCCCGGATGAAGCACCAGGCGATCCTGGGCAACATCGGCCACTTCGACAACGAGCTGGACATGGCGGGCCTGGCCCGCTACCCGGGCGTGCGGCAGCTCAACATCAAGCCGCAGGTGGACGAGTGGACCTTCCCGGACGGCCACTCGATCCTGGTGCTGTCCGAGGGCAGGCTGCTGAACCTGGGCAACGCCACCGGCCACCCGTCGTTCGTGATGTCCACCAGCTTCACCAACCAGGTGATCGCCCAGGTCGAGCTGTTCACCAAGCCGAACGAGTGGGACCGCGAGGTCTACCGGCTGTCCAAGAAGCTGGACGAGAAGGTGGCCCGGCTGCACCTGCCGGCCCTCGGCGTCGAGCTGACGAAGCTGTCCAAGGACCAGGCCGAGTACATCGACGTGGACGTCGAGGGCCCCTACAAGCCGGAGCACTACCGCTACTGACGACTGACCTGCACAGTCAGAGGACCCACCGCGTCCGACGTGATATCCCTCACACTATTCACTCATTCGAGAAGATCACGTTGTGATAACTTCACCCGTGCGTCAGGTAATGACTACCGATACGGTGACCGCGGCGCGGTGGGTTCCCTCAGATGGAGGTAGTACCGGTGAGTGTGGCTACGAACGGCGACTACGACGACGACTTAGGTCACGGGTACCTCCGTCGACCCATTTCGGTCGCGCAGCTCCTCGAACGTGAGGGGTACCGGCCGGCCGCCAGATCCCGTGCCACCCGCCGCGCGCTGACCGGTGTCGCGGCAGGCGCGGTGCTGGCACTCGGCGCGGTGGTCGGCAGCCTGCTGCTGAACCACGCGTCCGGCAACACCGCGGGCGACACGCTCGCATCCGGCGCCAACATCGGCGACGTCATGCTGAGCAACGGGAGCCACCAGCAGGCCGTCGCCCCCGCCCCCAAGGCCAATCCGGCCGGCGGCCAGGTCGGCGACGCGGCCGTCGCGAACACCACGCAGCCCCAGATCGTGCAGAAGGGCGGGCCGGCCGCCACGAAGCCGGCGACCAAGGTCGTGACGGCTCCTGCGCAGGCCAACGCCCGCACCCCGGCGACGACGAACACCACCCAGTCGACCCCGATCACGTCGGGCTCGACGAGCACCACCCCGGCCACGCCCAGCAGCACCACGCCGACGACCACCGCCAACCCGCCGACCAGCACCACACCCACCACGGCGGCACCGACGACCGGTTCGTCCTCGTCGTCGGGCGGCGGCGGCCTGCTGGGCACCGTGACCGGCACGCTGGCCGGCACCCTGAACTCCGTCACCCAGCCCGTCTTCAACTGGTTCGGCTGAGCCGACCGACGAGCTACCGGGCAGGATGGTCGCCGTGGGCAGGCTCGTGGTGATCGAGGGACTGGACGGCGCAGGCAAGCGCACCCTGACCGACAGGCTGGCGACCGCGCTGTCCGCGGCGGGCGCATCCGTCGGCCTGCTGGCGTTCCCGCGCTACGGCGCCGACATCCACGCCGACCTGGTCCGCGACGCGCTGCACGGCGGACTCGGCGATCTCGCCGGGTCCGTGCACGGCATGGCCCTGCTGTTCGCGCTGGACCGCCGCGCCGCCAAGGACGTCATCGCCGAGTTGTGCGAGACCAACGACGTGCTGCTGGCCGACCGCTACATCGCGTCCAACGCGGCCTACGGCGCCGCCCGCCTGCGTCAGGACGCCGACGGCGAGTTCGTCGGCTGGGTGCGCGCGCTGGAGGTCGACCGGTTCGGCCTGCCGGTCCCGCACGCCCACCTGCTGCTGCGCGTGCCGCCCGAGGTGGCCGCGAGCCGCGCCCGGCACCGTGAGCGCACCGAGGCCGACCGGTCCAGGGACAGCTTCGAGTCCGACGACGGCCTGCAGGCCCGATGCGCCCGGCTGTACGACGAACTGGCCGGGCGGAACTGGCTCGCGCCGTGGCACGTCGTCGACGGAACTCTGCCGCAGGATATGGCCGTTCTGGCCAAGACATTGCTGCGTTGACCGTTTGACGCCGACAATTCCACGGTCACATCGGTAACGCTTCGTACCCAGCCGGCGATGCGCCGCAACGTGGGCGCGCGGCAGTGCGACACCGCAAGGGTGAGGGCGCGGAGGCATACAGTGAACAGTATGGGCGGGCAATGGGGCAGGCCCGGAACTACGCCGGGCCTCGCGGACCGGACCCAAGATCATCGGGTGGCACCGCAGCATCAGCGGGTGGTGCAACCACAGCCGGTCAGGAATGCGAGTATATGGGGCATGAAGGCACGCGTTCTTGTGGTCGACGACGACCCCGCCCTTGCGGAGATGTTGACGATCGTCCTCCGTGGTGAGGGGTTCGACACGGCGGTCGTCGGCGACGGCGCGCGGGCCATGCCGGCGCTGCGTGAGTTCAAGCCGGACCTGGTGCTGTTGGATCTGATGCTCCCCGGCATGAACGGGATCGACGTCTGCAAGGCGATCCGCGGCGAGTCCGGGGTGCCGGTCGTCATGCTCACCGCCAAGAGCGACACGGTCGACATCGTGCTCGGGCTGGAGTCCGGCGCCGACGACTACGTGGTGAAGCCCTTCAAGCCCAAGGAACTCGTCGCCCGCATCCGGGCGCGGCTGCGGCGCACCGAGAACGAGCCAGCCGAGTCGCTGACCATCGGCGACCTCAGCATCGACGTGCCCGGCCACGAGGTGCTGCGCAGCGGCGCGGCCATCCAGCTGACCCCGCTGGAGTTCGACCTACTGGTGGCGCTGGCCCGCAAGCCGCGCCAGGTGTTCACCCGTGAGGTGCTGCTGGAGCAGGTGTGGGGCTACCGGCACGCCGCCGACACCCGACTGGTGAACGTGCACGTGCAACGCCTGCGGTCCAAGGTGGAGCGCGACCCGGAGCACCCCGAGGTGGTGCTGACCGTCCGCGGTGTCGGCTACAAGGCCGGTCCTCCGTGAATGTGACCGGAACGACGTGAGGCTGGTCGCCCACCACGTCGTGCGGACGGCTCGGCGGATCGCCGCCGAGGCCGCCCGGCGGTGGGTGGTGTTCGGTGAGCTGTGGCGGCGGTCGTTGCAGGTCAGGGTGGTCATCAGCACGCTGGCCCTGTCCACCGCCGTGGTGTTCGTGCTCGGCATGGTGTTGCAGAACGAGATCATCGACCGGCTGGTCAACGCCAAGCAGCAGGCCGCGATCGCGCAGACCGGGGTCGCCCAGCGCACCGTGGCGACCGCGCTGCGCGGCGCGGACTCCAGCACCGAGAACCTCGCGTTCACCCTGGCCGGCGCCGTGGCCAGCCTGACAACGGCCAGCGCCACCGCGGGACCGGACGCGCAGGCGGCGGCCAGCTCCGCCGCGGGCGCGTTCGTGCCCGTCCTCGTGCAGTCCTCGCCCGGTGGCGCCGACTCGGCGGCCGTGTCGGTCGGGCCGTACGTGAACATCCCGGAGTCGTTGCGGCTGTTCGTGCAGAACGGTCAGAGCGGTTACCAGATGACCACCGTGGCCACGCCGTCCGGCCAGCAGATCTTCCTGGTGGTCGGCGCGCCGATCAGCACGACGCTGTCGCCGTCGATCCAGCTGTACCTGATGTTCTCGATGTCCAGCGAGCAGAACACCATCGGCGTGGTGCAGGAGGACCTGATCCTGGGCGGCCTTGTGTTGGTGCTGCTGCTGGCCGGCATCACCAACCTGGTCATCCGGCAGGTGGTCCGTCCGGTGCGCAACGCCGCCGAGATCGCGGAACGGTTCGCCGAGGGCCACCTCGACGAGCGGATGCGGGTGATCGGCGAGGACGACGTGGCACGGCTGGCCGAGTCCTACAACCAGATGGCCGAGAGCATCCAGGCCCAGATCCACCAATTGGAGGACTTCGGCCAGCTGCAACGCCGGTTCACCAGCGACGTGTCGCACGAACTGCGCACCCCGCTGACCACCGTGCGGATGGCCGCCGACGTGCTGCACGCGTCCCGTGAGCAGTTCCCGAGCGGCCTGTCCCGCTCCACCGAACTGCTGGTGGACGAGCTGGACCGGTTCGAGGCGCTGCTGGGCGACCTGCTGGAGATCAGCAGGCTGGACGCCGGTGTCGAGGAACTGGCCGCCGAGCAGGTCGACGTGCGCGGCCTGGTCCGCAGCGCGGTGAACGCCGTGCAGGGCATCGTCGAGGCCACCGGCACCACGGTCGAGCTGGACCTGCCCGACACCGAGGCCACCGCAGAGGTGGACGCCCGCCGCGTCGAACGCATCCTGCGCAACCTGCTGGCCAACGCCGTCGACCATGGCGAAGGTGTGCCGGTCCGACTTACCGTGGCCACGAACGACACCGCGATCGCGGTCACCGTCCGGGACTACGGCGTCGGCCTGCGGACCGGCGAGGCCGAGCTGGTGTTCAACCGGTTCTGGCGGGCCGACCCGTCCCGCAACCGGCGCACCGGCGGCACCGGTCTCGGCCTGGCGATCAGCGTCGAGGACGCGCGGCTGCACGGCGGCTGGCTCGAGGCGTGGGGCGAACCGGGCAAGGGCGCCTGCTTCCGCCTGACGCTGCCCAGGGTGCCGAACACCGAGCTGACCGACAGCCCGCTGCCGCTGTCGCCGCCGGACGTTACAGAACCGGAGCCCGTCGAGCCCCCGCAGAACGTGGCGGTCCAGCTGATCGAAGCTGTTCCGACCAACGGCGTCGCGCCCAACGGCGTCGTCGCCAACGGCACCGATGTGGACTGGCGGCCCACCGAGGTCACCGAGATCACCGTGCGCAACGGGTCGAACCAGGTGGTCGAGGCGGTACGAGCCGGTGCGTCGCCGGAGCACCCCGCGGAGGCCAAGCCGTGACCGGACATCGACTCGCCGTGGTGGGCGTCGCGGCCGTCCTCACGTTGGCCGGCTGCGCGTCGATCCCGGGCGAGACCCTCCCGCAGCACGCCAACCTGGCCGGCGCCGCGACCGCGCCGGCGGCCGTTGCCCAGCCGGCGCGCAACGCGACCCCGCTGGACATCGTGCGCGGCTTCGTGGACGCCAGCGGCGACCCGTCCGGCCAGCACGCCGCCGCCCGCGTCTACCTGGCGCCGAGTGCCCAGAACACCTGGAACAAGGGCACCGCACCGTCCGCGGTGGACATCATCGACGGCACGTACAGCACCGAGGGCCTTGACTTCGCTGACACGAACGACGCGACGGTCGTGCTGGCGGGCCGCCTGATGGGGATGGTCGGCCCGGACGGCGCCTACCAGGCGGCCACCGCGAGCCAGGCGGCCGACTTCAGAGTCATCCTGCACCTGCGCGGTCAGTCCGGCAGTCAGTGGCGCATCGTGGATCCGCCCGCCGCCCTGGTGATGAGCAAGGCGCACTTCCAGGCCTACTACAGCCAGGTCGCTGTCTACTTCTTCGACCAGACGTGGGACGTCCTCGTCCCCGATCCGCGTTACGTGCTCGCCGATCCGGCCAGCGGTGTGGTCGCCCGGATCGTGCAACTGCTGCTGGACGGGCCGTCCGCGTCGCTGAAGGACGCCGTCCAGGACGCGATACCCGGTGACGCCAGCCTCAAGACGAACGTGGTCCTCGCCGAGGACGGTGTCATCACGGTCAACCTGAAGAGCCTGCAGGACCAGGAGAGCAACACCAAACAGCTGATGGTCGCCCAGGTGGTCCGGTCGTTGCAGGGCTACGGCAGCAGCGTCGTGGTGGAGTCGGAGGGCCAGCCGCTCATCCCGGCGCACATCAACTGGCGCGTCTCCGACCTGCCGGCCTTCCAGACCTACATCAACCCCAAGGCCACCGGCCTCGTCGTGGCGCACGGCAAGGTGTTGAACCTGACCGACGGCAACCCGATCAAGGGCCCGGCGGGCGACGGCTCCTACGACGTGACCACCGCGGCCGAGTCCGCCGACGGCACCCAACTGGCCACGGTCACCGCGGAACCGGGCGGCGGGCACGCACTGCGCATCGGCGGCCTCAACGCGGCAGAGGCCCAGGTCAAGGGGATCACCGCGAACCAGTTCACCCGGCCGAGTTGGACACCGAGCGACTCGGCGGGCGACCCGAGCCGCTCGCTGTGGACGGTGGCCGACGGCACGGTGCTCCGGGTGGTCAACACCCCGCAGAACAGCTGGGTCGCCACGCCGGTCGACGCGAGCGCACTCGTCCCGTACGGCACGATCACCGACCTGCGCCTGTCCCGTGACGGCGTCCGCGTCGCCATCGTGGCAGGCGGGACCCTGCTGGTCGGCGCGGTGGCCGTGGACCAGAGCGCGGTGTCGATCCGGCAGGTCAGGGTGTTGCAGTCGGCGCTGACCGGCGTGACCAGGGTCGACTGGCTCAACCAGGGCCAGCTCGTGGTGGCCACCACCCAGGCGGGCGCCCCGGTCCAGACGGTGAGCGTGGACGGCATGACACTGGACTCGTACACGTCGGCCAACCTCTACACGGCGGTGACCGACGTGGCGGCACTGGACGGCCAGCCGGTCCTCGCCGTCGGCGCGGCCGGCCTGTGGCAGTCGACCGATCTCCACCTGGCCTGGCAGCCGGTCCCGCACGCCGAGCCGGCCGCCGCCATCCCGTTCTACCCGGGCTGACCCGCGCCGCAACCGGCAGTTGTCCACAGGCCTCCCAACTCAGTCGCACCCCGCTCCAAGATCGAATAGAATGGAAACTGGGGGGATCCCCGAGCCTTGAGCTGCGAAAATGCGGCGGCCCATGAAGTTATACACAGGTCCGATCAAATCTGCGGCGTGCCCGGCCAAGATCGATTAGGCTGGAAATCGGGGGGCCCCCGCGGGTTCGGGGTCGCCGCGAAGGGTCGACACGCGCGGCCAAATCGCGTGCGGCCGGCCGGGTGGCTGCCGTTGCCGGATCCTGGCGTCATGATCAATCTTGTCGATCTTGTTCTGCCTGTCCACTGCGCAGGCTGCGGATCCGCCGGCAACGCGCTCTGCGTGCGGTGCGCCTGCGTCTTCGGCGGCCCGTTCGACGTGCACCGGCCGCTGACCGCGACCGGACCGCCGATCCACGCGCTGGCCGCCTATCGCGACACCGCCCGCACGATCGTGTTGGCCTTCAAGGAACGCGGCCGCCGCGACCTGGCCGTCCCGCTCGGCCGGATGGCGGCCGCCGTGCTGCCCACCCTCGACGGCGCCGGTCCGGCCGCGGACGGCACGTGGTGGCTGGTGCCCGCGCCCTCCCGTGGCCGGGCCGCCCGACTGCGTGGCGGCTCGCACACGCTGCGGCTGGCCAGGGCCACCGCGGCCGCACTGGCCGGCCGGGGTCACCCGGTCGCGGTCGCGCCCGCGCTGCGCCTCACCGGCCGTGTCCGCGACTCGGCCGGCCTCGGCGCCGCCGACCGGATCGCCAACCTGGCCGGCCGGGTGCACCGCGACCCGGCCGGCGCGCCGCCGCCGGGCACCCCGGTGGTGCTGCTGGACGACGTTGTCACGACCGGCGCCACGGCGGCCGCCTGCGTCCGCGCCCTCGCGTCCGCAGGCCTGAAGACGACGGCGGTCTTAACACTGACCGCTGCTTGAGCGACCGTTCCGGAAACGCCACATGAGCAGCAAGCCACCACTCGGGTGTCACCCACACGTGTGGTCTTCTCAAATGGCGAGACACGATCGGGCGCCGGTCCGCATGCCGGACTCAGGTGAGTCACAGGCGGTATCGGGAACCCTCGGCGGCGCTGCCGCGTTGGCCGAATATGACCTTGCCGACGCGGCCTTTCCGCTCAGTGCCCGACGTGTGGGGCATGCGTGCTGGCCTGCGCCGTCGCGCCGAAGATCGCCGTCGTAATCCGTCCGTGACCCCGGGTATCGCAACGGTAACCGCGACCGCGTCGAGCGGTGTCGTCACGGAACGTAGTAGTTGGACATCCCCCGTCTCGGGGGCTGTTGTCCGAGCCGATCCGGGGCTAACGTGCTGCGCTATCAGCCGTCCCGGCCGACGGGAAGGAGGCGACAAGCCCATGATCCTGGCGCCGGTCGCGCGCTGAACTTCCCCCCAATGATCACCCTCTGGTGACGTTGCCAGCGTTCGCGAAAGTTCCCCGGCGCCTCGTCCGCAAAGCTCGCTAGCGCGAGGAGGTCGCGTATGGACATCGTCGTGAAGGGCCGGAACGTCGAGGTACCCGAGCACTACCGGGTACTGGTGGCGGAGAAGGTGGGCCGTCTCGGACGTTACGACAGGAAGTTGCTCCAGTTCGACGTGGAGCTGTTCCACGAGCCGAACCGCAGGCAGCACAAGAACTGCCAGCGCGTGGAGATCACCACACGAGTGCGGGGCCAGGCGATTCGCGCCGAGGCCTGTGCGGCTGATTTCTACGGTGCGCTGGACTGTGCGGTGAGCAAGCTCGAGAGTCGACTACGCCGGATGCACGATCGGCGCAGGGTGCACTACGGGCGGCGGAGCCCGGCATCGGTCGGTGAGGCGACCGCCGGAGTCCTGCCTGGAGTGGCGCCGTTCCCAGCGGAGTTCGACGCTCGTGCCCCGAGTCAGCTGGTCTCCAGGGTCGCCGTCCTGGAGCTGCGGGCCGAGGACCCGTACCACGATGTGCCCGACATCCCCGAACAGCAGCGATGGGCGGACGACGAGGCCTACCGGCCCGGCCACATCGCGCGCGAGAAGGAACACCCGGCGAAGCCGATGACGGTCGACCAGGCCCTCTACGAGATGGAACTGGTCGGGCACGACTTCTACCTGTACTCCGACGCGGACTCGGGGCAGCCCAGCGTCGTCTACCGCAGGAAGGGCTTCGACTACGGCGTCATCCGGTTGGCCTGACCGGCAGCGCACCCCTTATAGCGGAACCGACCGACAGTGCAGGGCTGATCGGCCGCGTCAACTCGCATCGGTACCCAATCAGGTATCGATCTTGGCATCCGGAACTTCGTGGAGCGGTCCGTTCGTTGAGCCGGCGGACGGACTGCTCCACGACAAATCCGTGTGCCGGTGCACCGCGCGTCCAGGCTTGCCTACGATGAGCCTAGGGCGCCGGTCGATGGCGCGTGACGAACAGCTAGTGAGGTCGGGACCGGCATGGTGTTGAATCGACTGCTCCGCGCGGGCGAGGGCAAGATGCTCAAGCGCCTGCGTAACATCGCAGCGCACATCAACTCCCTGGAAGACGACCTGGTCGAGCTCTCCGACGCCGAGCTGCGGGCCAGGACCGAGGAGTTCCGCGACCGGTACGCCGAGGGCGAGACACTGGACGACCTGCTGCCCGAGGCGTTCGCCGTGGTCCGCGAGGCCGCCAAGCGCACGCTGGGCCAGCGGCCCTACGACGTCCAGCTGATGGGTGGCGCCGCGCTGCACCTCGGCTACGTCGCCGAGATGCGCACCGGCGAGGGCAAGACCCTGAGCTGTGTGCTGCCCGCCTACCTCAACGCGATCGCGGGCGATGGCGTACACGTCGTCACGGTCAACGACTACCTGGCCAAACGTGACGCCGAGTGGATGGGCCGCGTGCACCGCTTCCTCGGCCTCGACGTCGGCGTGATCCTCAACGAGCTGACACCGGCCCAGCGGCGCGAGGCGTACAACGCCGACATCACCTACGGCACGAACAACGAGTTCGGCTTCGACTACCTCCGCGACAACATGTCCTGGTCGCTGGAGGACTGCGTGCAGCGCGGCCACAACTACGCCATCGTCGACGAGGTCGACTCCATCCTCATCGACGAGGCCCGCACCCCGCTGATCATCTCCGGCCCCGCGGACCAGTCGTCCCGCTGGTACAGCGAGTTCGCCCGGATGGCGCCGATGATGCGCAAGGACACCCACTACGAGGTGGACGAGCGCAAGCGCACGGTCGGCGTGTCCGAGCTGGGCGTCTCCTACATCGAGGACCAGCTCGGCATCGACAACCTGTACGAGGCGGCCAACACGCCGCTGGTCGGCTTCCTGAACAACGCGTTGAAGGCCAAGGAGCTCTACGCCAGGGACAAGGACTACATCGTCCGCAACGGCGAGGTTCTCATCGTGGACGAGTTCACCGGCCGCGTGCTCGCCGGCCGCCGCTACAACGAGGGCATGCACCAGGCCATCGAGGCCAAGGAAGGCGTGGAGATCAAGGCCGAGAACCAGACGCTGGCCACGATCACCCTGCAGAACTTCTTCCGCCTCTACGACAAGCTCGCCGGCATGACCGGCACCGCCCAGACCGAGGCGACCGAGCTGCACCAGATCTACAAGCTGGGCGTCGTGTCCATCCCCACGAACCGCCCGATGGTCCGCGAGGACCAGTCCGACCTCGTCTACAAGACCGAGGAGTCCAAGTTCGACGCGGTCGCGGAGGACATCTCGGAGCGCCACGCGAACGGCCAGCCGGTCCTCGTCGGCACCACCAGCGTCGAGCGCTCGGAGTACCTGTCCAAGCAGTTGGTGCGGATGGGCATCCCGCACGAGGTTCTCAACGCGAAGCACCACGACCGTGAGGCGCTGATCGTCGCCAAGGCCGGCCGGAAGGGCGCGGTCACCGTGTCCACCAATATGGCGGGCCGTGGCACCGACATCGTGCTGGGCGGCAACCCCGACATCATCGCCGACCACGAACTGCGCGAACGCGGCCTCGACCCGGTCGAGGGGCCTGAAGACTACGAGGCGGCCTGGTCGGGCCTGATCACGGAGATCACCCAGGAGTCGAAGGCCGAGGCCGAGGAGGTCCGCGAATCCGGCGGCCTCTACGTCCTGGGCACCGAGCGCCACGAGTCCCGCCGCATCGACAACCAGCTCCGTGGCCGCTCCGGCCGCCAGGGTGACCCCGGCGAGTCACGGTTCTACCTGTCCCTTGGCGACGAGCTGATGCGCCGCTTCAACGCCAGCATGGTCGAGATGGTGATGACCAGGCTGCGTGTCCCCGACGACGTGCCGATCGAGCACAAGATGGTGACAAGGGCGATCCGCAGCGCCCAGACCCAGGTCGAGACCCAGAACTTCGAGATCCGCAAGAACGTCCTCAAGTACGACGAGGTCATGAACGAACAGCGCAAGGTGATCTACGCCGAGCGCCGCCGGGTCCTCGAGGGCGAGGACATCCGCGACCAGGTACAGCACATGATCACGGACGTCACCACGGCCTACGTGGTCGGTGCCACGTCCTCCGGCTACGCGGAGGACTGGGACCTGGAACAGCTCTGGACCGCCCTGAAGACCCTCTACCCGGTCAAACTCCGCTGGCAGTCCCTCTCGGACGACGAGAACGGCGAAGACCTGACCAGCGACAAGCTCCTGGCGGCCGTCCTGGAGGACGCCCGCCAGCGCTACGCGGACCGCGAAACCGAGATCGAGGGCATGGTCGGCGAGGGCGCCATGCGCGAACTCGAACGCCGCGTCGTCCTGTCGGTACTCGACCGCAAGTGGCGCGAACACCTCTACGAGATGGACTACCTCAAGGAGGGCATCGGCCTGCGCGCGATGGCCCAGCGCGATCCGCTGGTCGAGTACCAGCGCGAAGGCTTCGACATGTTCAACGCCATGCTGGACGCGCTGAAGGAGGAGTCGGTCGGCTTCCTGTTCAACCTGCAGGTGGAACCGGCGCCAGCGCCGGAGCAGGCCGCGCAGACGGGCCCGAGCGACGTCCCCGGCATGAACAGGAACGGCTCCACCAACGGCCGCACCAACGCCCGCCGCCGTGCCACCCCGACCAACCAACCCCCGGTGGCAGCCCCCCAGGACGCCATACCCCAGGACGCGCCCCCCCAAGGCCGCCACGCGGCCGTCCCGCCACCCCCACCAGCACCGGTGGACGGCAACGTCCCCCCAGCCCTACGCGGCAAAGGCCTCGGCGGCCCAGGCGGCGGCCAACAGCGCCTGACCTACTCCGGCCCCGCAGAAGGCGGCGGCGTCCAGTCCCAGGGCCAACGAGACGCAGCCGAATCCGGCGACGCAGGCACCCGCCGAGCCCGCCGCGAACAGGCCAGGGCCAAGGCCAAGTCCACCCGCAAACGCCCCAACCGCTAGCTGTTTTCACCCATTGAGTGCGCCGACCACACCGGCGCACTCAATGGCGCCACGCCATTGGCGGTAACGGTCCGAGCGACACCTGCTCACAGAACCGGTCACGATGAACGTCGATGTAGGTGACTACCTGCTGTGTGGGCGATCGAGCTCCGCCGCTGCGGACTTCAGGATCTCGTTAGCCCACCGCACACACCCGGACCTGCCCACTCCGCCCATCCCTGGGATGCTGTTGGCGAATCAGGATGGGGTTGTGAGCTGCGGAGATGCGGTTGGCAGGAGCCTGGACTGCTCTGTCACGCCACGAGTCCGTTCCTCTTCGGGAGGTTGTGGGCAGGTCAGCCATCACGGGCGAGCACCTGTCCTCGCCCACAGCATGGGCTGTCCCCGAATTCGCTGGGGTCTGTCCTTTAGGGTGGTCGGTGTCTTGCTGTCCGCTGTTTGGCTTTTTCCGCACGGTTTGGGCTTCTGCATCACCCCGATACTCGATTGTCGTGACGGTTGGTGGGGTTTGTCAAGGCGGGAAAGAGTACCTTGACAAACCCCACCAACCGCTTTCAAAGAGGGCCCGTATCGGGGTGATGCAGAAGGACTGGGCAACAGAGGGAATGCCGCGTTGTTAGGCGAGGTCCCGGAAACGGAACGAGCCGCCTCGGTGGGGAGCCTGCTCTTGTTCGCCCGGCGGGTCCCGTTTTCGGGGTGGTCGCTGGCGCCTCGGTGGGGAGGCCACTCCTGTTAGTCCGGCGGGTTCCGTTTCGGTGGTGGTCTCGGGCGGTGGTCATGGTTGCTGGTCTCCAGGGCCAGGCCAGCCACGACTCACCGAGCGAACGGGACCCGCCGAACGAACACGAGCAGCCTCCCCACCTGGGCGCCCGCGACCACCCACAGACCGGGACCCGCCGGACGAACACGAACAGGCCCCCAAACCGAGGCGGCTCTTTCGCCTTCCCAGGACTGACCCCAATCACGCGGCATTCCCTCCGTTACCCAGTCCCTCTGCATCACCCCGATACGGGCCCTCTTTGAAAGCGGTTGGTGGGGTTTGTCAAGGTACTCTTTCCCGCCTTGACAAACCCCACCAACCGTCACGACAATGGAGTATCGGGTTGATGCAGAAGCCCAAACCGTGCGGAAAAAGCCAAACAGCGGACAGCACGACGCCAACCACCCTCACGGACAGACCTGGCCCAGGATGGGCGAGTGAACTGCGGTCGACAGCAGCCTGGACCGCTCCTCACACACCACGAATCCGTCGACCACCCACGTACGTCGAGAGGTCATGGCGCAGGTCAGCCACCTGGGCCCTGTCGGATCAGACGACTGCCAGCAGTGTGAACCGCCAGCGGTCGTTGGTCAGGGTCAGGCGTCCGGTCAGCGCTCGGGATCGTCTGCCCTGGTCTATTCGGGCGCAGAAGTCCACCACGGCGGGGGTGGTCTGGCTCAGGTGCAGGCTTCTGAGCTGTCGCGGGCCGGCACCGCCCGCCTGCTCCGCCAGTGGCTTGTAGTGGTGGCGCGGGAGGATCTTGTCGAACTGGTTGAGCGGACGCCGACCGTCCAGCACCTCCAGCACGCACGTCAACAGCCCGCGGACTTCGGCGGCCGACGGTGGTGGCGCCACAAGGGGCGCGGGTGCCGGATCGGCCACCACCGCCAACCACGGTCGGGTCGATCTGCGGTGTTCGGTCAGTGGGCGAATGCGTACTGCGGCGGACGACGACATGGTCTTCAGTTCCCGGGCTTGCTGGGCCGGCCGATGCGGCCGCGGACGAACTACTGAGCGCCCGACGGCAAGGAACAGGACAATCTTCGCCCGTTCGTGTGAGTGAACGGGGAGTGGCCCAGTAGGGTCTGAACCGTGCTGGGTGGGCTGATCGTGGACTTCGGTGGTGTGCTCACCGAGCCGGGGGCGGAGGTTCTCCTCGCCGCCGCGCGCGAACGCGGGCTGCGGACCGCGCTGCTCTCGAATGCCGACAAACTGGGCGACGACGACATGGCCGACCTGTTCGACACGGTCGTGCTGTCGGGGCAGGTCGGGTTCGGCAAGCCCGATGTCCGGATCTACCTGCTCACGGCCGAACGGCTCGGGCTGACACCGGAGGAATGCGTGTTCGTGGACGACATGGTGTCCAACGTCCGCGGCGCCGTACGGGCCGGCATGGTCGGCGTGCACCACCGCGACGTGGACACCACGCTGATGGAACTCAACGCCCTTTTCGGGGTGTAGCAGCGGTCCGGCGGACCAACTCGAAGCACAGCACGGCCGCCGCGCTCGCCACATTGAGCGACTCGACGCCACCGGCCATCGGAATGCTCAGCCACTCGTGCACCTGCGACCGAACCTCCGGACTCACCCCAAGAGTCTCGCCACCGAGCACGAACGCGGCCAACGACGGCAACTCAAAAGAGAACACCGACCGAGGCGCTCGCCCGTCCAACCCGAACAGCCGGTAGCCGGCCCGCCGCAGATCCGCCGCTGCCTCGCCGGCCGTGGCGCACCGCAGCAACGGCGCCCGGAACGCGACCCCGGCCGACGCCTTGACCACCAGCGGATCGAGGCTGGCCACCCCCCGCCGCGGCACCACGATCCCGCCCAACCCGGCCGCGGTCGCCGTCCGGATGATCATGCCGACGTTCGCCGGCGTGGTGATGCCGTCCAGCAACAACACGGACTTGGGCAGGCGGCCGGAGAAGACAGCCGACAGCGGCCGCATCCGTGGCGCGACCACGTCGGCCAGCACGCCCTGGTCCTGTTTGCCGTTCCCGGCCAGCACCTTCACCCGGTGCGCGCTGGCCCGCTGCACCTGCACCCCGCGCGACGTGGCGGCGCGCAGGATCTCGCCGGCCGCGGCGCCACGGGCGGTGTCGGCCAGCACGACCTTGTCGACCGTCAACCCGGGATCGGCCAACACCTCCAGCACGGGTTTGCGGCCGTAGACGGTGACGAACCGATCCTTGGGCGAGGTCTCCGGCACCCGATGAGCATCCCACGTGCGAGTATCGGAGGCATGTCCCACCGCCTCTCGGCGCTCGACGCCTCGCTGCTGTATCTGGAGGATGCCACGACGCCGATGCACATCGGCGGTGTCGCGATCTTCCGCAGGCCACGCACCGGGTTCGACTACGAGCGGCTGCTCGGCCTGATCGAACAGCGGCTGGCCCTGGTGCCCCGCTACCGGCAGCGCGTCCGGCACGTGCCCGCGCACCTGGCCCGTCCGGTGTGGACGGACGACACCGACTTCGACATCACCCACCACGTCCGGCTCTCCGCGCTGCCCAAGCCCGGCACCAACGAGCAACTGGCGCACCTGGTGGCCCGCCTGATGTCCCGCCCGCTGGACCACAACCGGCCGCTGTGGGAGCTCTACCTGGTCGAAGGGTTGCAGCGCAACCGGTTCGCCCTGGTCACCAAGACCCACCACGCCATGATCGACGGCATCGGCGCGATCGAGATCGGCCAGGTCATCCTGGACGTGTCGCCGACCGCCGAGGCGGACGACAGGTCGCTGTGGATGCCGGCGCCGCAGCCCAGCCAGCTCCGGCTGGTGACCGACGCGGTGTCCGAGACGGTGCGCCAGCCGGGCGAGCTGGTGGAGAACGTCCGGTCCGCGGTCACTGATCTCACCGCCACCATGAACAAGCTCGTGAACGCGGTGACGGGCGTCGCGTCCGCGGTCCGCACCGCCGTCCGGCCCGCGCCAAGCAGCCCGCTGAACGTGCCGATCACCGCGGAGCGCCGGTTCGCCGTGGCCAGGACCACCCTGGCCGACCTGAAGAAGGTGCGTGCCGCGCACGGCGGCACCGTCAACAACGTCGTACTGGCGGTGGTGGCAGGCGCGCTGCGCAGCTGGCTGATGTCCCGGGGCGAGGTGGTCACGGCCGGCACGACCGTGCGCGCGATGGCGCCGCTGTCGGTCCGCGACGAGGTGACCACGAACACACCGGCCGGCCTGGCCGGCGGCAGCGTGTCGGCCTACCTGGTGGACCTGCCGGTCGGCGAGCCGAGCCCGGTGGTCCGGTTGCAGCACGTGGCGCACGCGATGCGTGCCCGGTTCGAGGCGGGCCAGCCGGTCGCGGCGGACGCGCTGGTGCGCCTCGGCGGCTTCGCGCCGCCCACCCTGCACGCCATGGGCGCCCGCGCGGCCAGTGCGTTCTCCCAGCGGATCTTCAACATCCTGGTCACGAACGTGCCAGGGCCGCAGGTCTCGCTGTACGCGGCGGGGGCCAAGATGCTGGAGATGTTCCCGGTGGTCCCACTGGCCAGGAACCAGGCGGTGTCCATCGGCGTCACGTCCTATGATGGCGGGGTCTATTTCGGACTCAACGCGGATCGGGCCGCCATGCCGGATGTGGACATTCTGGCCAGAATGGTCGAGGAGTCGGTCGAGGAGTTGCTGACCACGGTGCCCGGCTGACTCCAGCCTTGGAGGATGGTGCGTGAGGATCTACGTCCCGGCAACGCTGTCGATGCTGCGCACGCTGGTGAAGACGGGGGAGTTGGCCCCGATCAACGGCACGGCGTTCGCCCTGACCCCGGCCCTGCGCGAGTCCTACGCGACGGGTGAGGCGGAGGAGCTCGAGTACGCCGCGATGGCCGACGCCGCCCGCGCCTCCCTGCGCCTGCTGGCCACCGAACTGGACAGCGATCCGGCGGCGGTCCCGCGCCGGGCCGTTGTCGCGGCCGACGTCGACGACGTCACGCTCCGGCCCGACCTGGACTTCGCCGTGGTCCGGCTGGCCGGCCCGATCACGCTGGCCCAGATCGCCGCGGCCCACGTGGACAACGAGGCCGCGGAGCCCGCGGTCCGCGCCGCCGCCGCCGTGATCGAGGCCGCCGACCTCGGCGATCCGGACGCCGACTTCGCCGTCGGCGACGCCGAGGATCACGAGCTGGCCTGGTACGCGACCCAGGAGCTGCCGTTCCTGCTCGACCTGATGTAGTCCGGGCGGCGTGCCAGGATGGACGGCGGCTGCGACCCAGCCCCGACCCCCGAGCCTGGAGGCCACATGGACGCCATCACGTCGGTACCCGCCCCCGTCAACGAGCCGGTCCGCGGCTACGCCCCCGGCAGCGCGGAGCGGGAGTCCCTGCGACGGCGGATCGCCGAACTGGCCGGGGAACGCACCGAGCTGACGATGACCATCGACGGGGTCACCCGCATGGCGGGCGGCGAGACGTTCGACGTGGTCGCGCCGCACGACCACGAGCACGTGCTGGGCACCGCCGCGCAGGCCACCGAGTCGGACGTGGCGGACGCCGTCGCCGCGGCCAAGCGGGCCGCGCCGGGCTGGCGTGAGCTGCCCTTCGACGAGCGGGCGGCGGTCCTGCTGCGCGCGGCCGACCTGCTGGCCGGCCCGTGGCGGGACACGCTGAACGCGGCGACCATGCTCGGCCAGTCCAAGTCCGTGCAGCAGGCCGAGATCGACGCGGCATGTGAGCTGATCGACTTCCTCCGGTTCAACGTGCACTTCGGCCGGCAGATCCTGGCCGAGCAGCCCGGCTCCGGCCCCGGCGAATGGAACCGGTTGGAGTACCGGCCGCTGGACGGCTTCGTCACCGCGATCACGCCGTTCAACTTCACCGCGATCGCCGGCAACCTGCCCACCGCGCCCGCGCTGATGGGCAACACGGTGGTGTGGAAGCCGACCCCGACGCAACAACTCGCGGCGCACCACACCATGCGGCTGCTCGAAGCGGCAGGCCTGCCACCCGGTGTGATCAACCTGGTCACCGGCGACGGCACCGCCGTGAGCGCGGTCGCCCTGCCCGACCAGGACTTCGCCGGCCTGCACTTCACCGGGTCGACCAGGACGTTCAAGTACCTGTGGCGGACGATCGCGGAGAATCTGGACCACTACCGGTCCTACCCGAGGATCGTCGGCGAGACCGGCGGCAAGGACTTCGTGCTGGCGCACCCGTCCGCCGAGCCGGCGTCGCTGGCCACCGCGCTGGTCCGCGGCGCGTTCGAGTACCAGGGCCAGAAGTGCTCCGCCGCGTCCCGCGCCTACCTGCCGCGGTCGCTGTGGGAGGGCGGCCTGCGTGATCGACTCGTCGCGCTGACCGAGAGCCTGACCTACGGCGACGTGGCCGACTTCACGAACTTCGGCGGCGCAGTGATCGACCTGCGCGCGTTCACCCGGCACAGCGAGCTGTTCGAACGGATCCGCAATGATCGTCTTGTCGACATTCTCGTCGGCGGCATCGCGGACGACCGGGTCGGCTACTTCGTGTCGCCCACGATCCTCATCGGCGACGACCCGCACCACGAGGTGTTCACCGACGAGTTCTTCGGCCCGATCCTGGCCGTGCACGTCTACGCAGACGACGACTACCCGAAGGTGCTGGACCTGGTCGACACGTCGACCCCGTACGCGCTGACCGGTGCGGTGTTCGCCACCGACCGCAACGCCGTCGACGAGGCCCAGCGGGCGCTACGCTTCGCGGCCGGCAACTTCTACGTGAACGACAAGCCCACCGGCGCCGTGGTGGGCCGCCAGCCGTTCGGCGGCTCACGCGCGTCGGGCACCAACGACAAGGCAGGCTCGCTGTTCAACCTGCTGCGCTGGACCAGCCCTCGTGTGATCAAGGAGACCTTCGTGCCACCAACCGATCACACGTACCCGCACATGGGTTAGACACACCCTCGGACCGCCCCGCGGATTGACAGTCCCCGGAGCTAGGCTGGCGGTTCAGTCGGCGAGGGCGATCCGTGGGAGGTTGCGGGCTGTGCCTGGCGATTCGTTCGTCCACCTGCATGTGCACACCGAGTACTCGATGCTCGACGGAGCGGCGAAGGTCGCCCCGTTGTTCGCCGAGGCCGGCAGACTCGGCATGCCCGCGGTCGGCATGACCGACCACGGCAACATGTACGGCGCGGACGAGTTCTACCGCGAGGCCGAGAAGACCGGCATCAAGCCGATCATCGGCATCGAGGCGTACGTCGCCCCGGGCAGCCGTTACCACAAGAAGCCGGTCTTCTGGGGCCAGTCCCACCAACGGGGGACAGACGACCTCGGCGAGGGCGGCGACGTCTCGGGTGGCGGTGCGTACACCCACATGACGATGCTCGCCGAGAACGCCGCAGGTCTCCGCAACCTGTTCAAACTCTCGTCCGAGGCAAGCTTTTCTGGTTTTTACCGCAAGCCCCGCATGGACCGGGACCTGATTTCCGAGAATGCCGCCGGCATCATCGCGACCACGGGTTGCCCGTCCGGGGAGGTGCAGACCAGGCTACGCCTTGGCCAGCCTGCGGAGGCACTCCAGGCCGCGAGTGACTACCGCGACATCTTCGGCGCTGACAATTTCTTCCTCGAATTGATGGACCACGGCCTGAACATCGAGAAAACGGTTCGGCAAGGATTGCTGGACATCGCGCGCAAACTCGATCTGCGTCCATTGGCCACCAACGACAGTCACTACGTCACCAAGGATCAAGCGGCGGCGCACGAGGCGCTGCTCTGCGTGCAGTCCGGCAAGACCCTGTCCGACCCCAACCGCTTCAAGCTCGACGGCGACGGCTACTACCTCAAGAGCGCGCAGGATATGCGCGCCTACTGGGACGCCGAACTGCCCGGCGCCGCAGATAACACCCTGGTGATCGCCGAGCGGATCGGTTCCTACGCCGAGATCTATACGCACGTCGACCGGATGCCGACGTTCCCGGTTCCCGACGGCGAGACCCAGCAGGGCTGGCTGGTGCGCGAGGTGCTGGCGGGCCTCGACCGGCGATACCCCGACGGGGTACCCGACAGCCACCGCGAACGGGCCGAGTTCGAGCTGGACGTCATCGCGCAGAAGGGCTTCCCCGCGTACTTCCTCGTCGTGGCCGACCTCATCAGCCACGCGCGGCAGAGCGGCATCCTGGTCGGCCCCGGCCGTGGTTCCGCGGCCGGTTCGCTGGTGGCCTACGCGCTGGGCATCACGAACGTGGACCCGATCGTGCACGGCCTGCTGTTCGAGCGGTTCCTGAACCCGGAACGCCCGTCCGCGCCCGACATCGACATCGACTTCGACGACCGCAGGCGCGGCGAGATGATCACGTACGCGTCCAACAAGTACGGCTCGGACAAGGTCGCCCAGGTCATCACGTTCGGCACGATCAAGACGAAGGCCGCGATCAAGGACTCGGCCCGCGTGCTGCACGGCCAGCCCGGCTTCAGCATCGCGGACCGGATCTCCAAGGCGCTGCCGCCGCCGATCATGGCCAAGGACATCCCGCTGTCCGGCATCGTCAACCCGGACCACGAGCGGTACGCCGAAGCGGCCGAGGTGCGCTCTCTCATCGAGACCGACCCCGAGGTCGCCAAGATCTTCGAGACGGCCCGCGGCCTGGAAGGCCTGATCCGCAACGCCGGTGTGCACGCGTGTGCCGTGATCATGTCCTCGCACCCGCTGGTCGAGTCGATCCCGCTGTGGATGCGTGACGACGGCTCGCTGATCACCGGCTGGGACTACCCGTCGTGCGAGGCCATCGGCCTGCTGAAGATGGACTTCCTCGGCCTGCGCAACCTGACGGTCATGGGTGACGCGGTCGACAACACCCAGGCCAACCGCAACCTCGAACTGGACCTGGACCACGTCGAACTGGACGACAAGGCCACCTACGAACTGCTGGGCCGCGGCGACACGCTCGGCGTGTTCCAACTTGACGGCGGCCCCATGCGCGACCTGCTGCGCCGCATGCAGCCCACCGGTTTCGCCGACGTCGTTGCCGTGATCGCCCTGTACCGCCCCGGCCCGATGGGCATGAACGCCCACAACGACTACGCGGACCGAAAAAACGGCCGCCAGCCGATCAAGCCGATCCACCCGGAGCTGGCGGAGCCGCTGAAGGACATCCTGGCCGAGACCTACGGCCTGATCGTCTATCAGGAACAGATCATGTTCATCGCACAGAAGGTCGCCGGCTACTCGATGGGTCGAGCGGACGTGCTGCGCAAGGCAATGGGCAAGAAAAAGCTGGAGGTCCTGGAAAAGGAGTACGCCGGCTTCCAGGAAGGCATGCGCGCCAACGGTTTCTCCGACGAAGCAGTAAAAGCGTTGTGGGACACGATCCTTCCGTTCGCCGGCTACGCGTTCAACAAGTCACACGCCGCCGCCTACGGCCTTATCGCGTACTGGACCGGTTACCTGAAGGCGAACTACCAGGCCGAGTACATGGCCGCGCTGCTCACGTCGGTGGCGGACAACAAGGACAAGAGCGCGGTCTACCTGGCGGAATGTCGGCGGCTTGGTATCAAGGTGCTGCCGCCGGACGTGAACGAGTCGTCGCTGCGATTCTCCGCCGTCGGCACGGACATCCGCTTCGGCCTCGGCGCCATTCGCAACGTGGGCGCCAACGTGGTCGAGTCGATCATCAAGACGCGGCAGGACAAGGGCCGCTACACGTCGTTCAACGATTTCCTCACCAAGGCCGAGCTGGTCTGCTGCAACAAGCGGGTGCTGGAATCCCTGATCAAGGCGGGCGCGTTCGACTCGTTCGGCCACACCCGCCGCGCCCTGTGCGAACTGCACGAGGACGCGGTCGACGCGGTGATCGGCCTGAAACGCCAGGAGGCGATGGGCCAGTTCGACCTGTTCGGTGGCGACGACGACACCCCGCCGCCGAGTGACACGTCCCCGTTGGCGCACCTGAAGTTCACCGCTGAGGACTGGCCGCGAAAGCAGCAGTTGGGCTACGAACGGGAAATGCTCGGGCTGTACGTCTCGGCGCATCCGTTGGACGGCACGGAACGCATTCTGCGCAAGCACGCGCCCAAGCCGATCGCCTCGTTGCTCGAGGAGGCGCCGCAGGAGGGCGAACTGGTGGTGGCCGGCATGATCTCCGCGCTGGAGCGGCGGGTCAACAAGAACGGCGAGCCATGGGCCATCGTGACGTTGGAGGATCTGGACGCGGCGGTCGAGGTGCTGTTCTTCGCCAAGTCGTATTCGGTGCTGGCCGCGGACCTGGTGGAAGATGCCGCGGTCGCGGTCAAGGGCCGGGTGAACTGGCGGGAAGGCAAGATGTCGGTCTTCGGCTCGGCCGTGGTGCCGCTGGACATCAGCGACGCGGAACACAATCCGGGCGCGGCCCCGCCGGTTGTGTTGCTGTGCAACGTGGACAAGCTGAACGAGGACGTGATCAGCGAACTGAAGCGCACACTGGCCGTACACCGAGGAGACACACCGGTGCATTTGAAGGTGTGCTATCAGCAGCGCACGACGTTGCTGGCCGTGGACGACTATCCGATCACGGTCAGCCCGGCGTTCCTGGGGGAGATCAAGGCGATTCCGGGGATCGTCCTCAGCGCCTGAACCAATGGGCGAGACCCGGGGTCAGTTGCCGCCGACCTGATCGGCCGACGGCGCCTGAATGTTCACCGACTCGCCCCAGTTGGAATAAGTCACCGTCATGTCCACTTCCGACGCCCCACCACCGGTCAACCCGGACATGGCAAGCTTTGTCGTGATCTTGACCGGCAGGTTGTCGGAGTTGACCCAGATGTCGAACGGCATCGACTTGACACCCAGCGCCGACAGGGACTGCTGCTCCGCGGCGGAACCGGTGCCCATGGTGGCGATCATCTTCTGCACGTCCACCGTGATCGCGTAGTGCTTGGTGGCCACGCCGTTCAGGGCCTCGGACCTGACGCTGGTAATGGTGCCGGACTGAGCGATCTGGTTGATCAGCTGAGTCGGATCGGCCTGATCGGCGAGATTGGCGGTCGAGCCGAGCGACTTCGCCAGCGCACCGGAGCCGGTCAGATCGATCTTGGTCCACGGCTTGGTGGACGAACCCCCGGCGATCCCGGCCAGACTGGACGGAATCTTCAGATAGACGACCTTGTCGACCATGACCGTCTGCAGGTCACCCATGCCGGGCAACGTCATGGTCATCTGCTCCGCGGACTGCGCGCCCGCGAACTTCATGTCGCCGGCAGCGGTGATGGCACCGGCGCCGGGAATGGTCATCGCCAACTGGATGTGCGCCGCGTTCTTGCCGCTCGCGTTGTGCTGCACCAGCGCACCGAGATCGGCGACCGACGCGATCTTGGGCGCGCCCGGCGCGCCACCGCCACCCTGCGGACTGGCCGACCCGCTGATGGTGGTCCCGCCACAACCGGCAAGCGTGATCAGCGCGGCGCCGATCCCCGCGACGAGCAGTGTCCGACTACGCATGATCGATCCCCTCAGCGACGGCTCAGGTATGGGACGGACGATAGCGCGAACCGGTTCCCGATCGGGCCGGTCAGTGCGAGGGAAGTGGCCCGATCTGGTCGGCGGGCGGTGCCTGGATGTGTACCGGCGCTCCCCACTGGGTGTAGGTCATGTCGACGGTGACCTTCGTCGACGTGCCGGCCCGCGTGACGTTCTCGCTGAAGCCGACCCGGACCGGCAGGTTGGTCGAGTTGATCCACACGTCGTACACGATCGTGGCCGGCATCGTGACGCCACTGCCGCTGACGAGCTGCCGCAACTGCGGTGTCACGGCGGGGCTCGCCAGCAGCTTCGCCGTGTTCACCGAGATGACGTAGTGCGTGGCCGGCTGGCCGTCGACCTGGTCGGCGCTGGTACGGGTGATCGTGCCGGCGCTCTGGATCTGGGTGAGCGTCTTGCTGGGGTCGGTGTTCGCCTGCTCCTCGCTGACGATCGCGGCCAGCGCCTTGGACGCCTGGTCGGTCCCGTTGGGGTCGACACCGATCCACGGCTTGGCGGTGGGCACCAGGCTCTGCGGGAGCTTCAGATAGAGCCGGTCGCCCGCGAGCACCATGCCGATCGCGCCGATCGGGGTGGTCACGTCCATCTGGAGCGCGACCCGGCCCGGCGTGAACTCGGCCTGCCCGGTGCCGGTGATGCCACCGGCGGACGTGCTCGCGGCGTAGGTGAAGTGCACGGTGTGCTCGGCCGCGGTCCGGCTGGACACCAGGTAGGAGAGGTCGGTGACCGTGCCGGCCCGCGCGGGCACCGCCCGACCGGTCACGGTGGTGCCGCACGCGGTGAGCGTGACCAGTCCCGCCGCGGCGATGACCAGCGCGAACCTACGCATGATGAACTCCCCCTTCACCCATTCCGGTGAACGGTACCAGCGCTCAGTCGGCGTCGTGCCCCGCCTTCGAGATCAGCAACCGCCGCAACGACTCGAGCCGCCCCGCGGACGCGGCCCCCGCCGCCACGACCCCGTCCAGCATGCAGTCCGGATCCTGCGGCGGCCCGAGATGCCCGCAGCCCGGCGGACACTCCTCGGCAGGCTCGACGAACTCGTCGAACGCGGACACGATGTCGAACGGCGACACGTGCGCCAGCCCGAACGACCGCACCCCCGGCGTGTCCACCACCCAGCCACCGCCGGGCAACGGCAGCGCCACCGCGGTGACCGACGTGTGCCGGCCCTTGCCGACCGAGCTGACCACGCCGATCAGCCGGTGCGCGTCCGGCACCAGCACGTTGACGAGCGTGGACTTGCCGACCCCTGAATGCCCGACGAACGCGGACACCTTGTTCGCCAGCCGCTCGCGCAGCTCGTCCGGCGGCTCGTCGTGCCGGGTGACCACGACGGTCAGGTCGAGGAAGCGGTACGCGTCCAGCAGTTCGTCGGCACTGGCCAGATCGGCCTTTGTCAGGCACAGCAACGGATGCAGCCCGCCGGCATAGGCCGCGACGAGACAGCGGTCGATGAAACCGGTACGCGGCGGCGGATCGGCCAGCGCGGTCACGATCACCAGCTGCGCCGCGTTGGCCACCACGACCCGCTCGAACGGATCGGTGTCGTCCGCGGTGCGGCGCAACACGCTGCTGCGCTCGGCCACCCGGACGATCCTGGCCAGCGTGTCCGCCGTGCCGCTGACGTCCCCGACCAGGTCGACCAGGTCGCCGACGACCACCGGCGTGCGGCCAAGCTCCCTGGCCCGCATGGCCACCACCAGCCGCTCCGGGTCCTGTTCGACCGCGCAGGTCCACCGGCCCCGGTCCTTGCCGATCACCATCGCCGAGGTCGCGCCCGCGTGGTCGGGGCGCCGCTTGCTGCGCGGCCGGGTGCCCTTGCCCGGCCGGACCCGGACGTCCGACTCGTCCAGTTTCCGCCAGTCCCGAGAACTCATGCACGCACCGCGAGGCCCAACATTCCGGCCCACATCCCGGGGAAGTCCGGCAGCGTCTTGCCGGTGGTCGCGATGTCGTCCACGGTCACACCAGGCACCCGCAGGCCGATCACCGCGCCCGCCGTGGCCATCCGATGGTCGGCGTAGGCGCGCCACCGGCCGCCGTGCAGCGGTTGCGGCCCGATCACCAGGCCGTCCTCGGTCTCCGCCGCCGCGCCGCCAAGTCCGTTGATCTCCGCGGCGAGGGCGGCGAGCCGGTCGGTCTCGTGGCCGCGCAGGTGCGCGATGCCGCGCAGCCGGGACGGTCCGTCCGCGAACACGGCCAGCGCGGCGACCGTCGGCGTCAGCTCGCCGATGTCGTGCATGTCGATGTCCACTCCGGACAGTGTGCCGGTGCCGGTCACGGTCAAACCGTTGTCCGCCAACCGAACCTGGATACCCATCGCGGTCAGGATGGCGCGGATGCCGTCGCCGGCCTGGGTCGTGGACGCAGGCCAGTTCGGCACGGTGACCGTGCCGCCGGTGACCGCGGCCGCGGCCAGGAACGGCGTCGCGTTGGACAGGTCCGGCTCGATCACCCAGTCCCGGCCCTGAATCGGCCCCGGCGCGACCCGCCAGGTGTCGGCGTCGCCGTCGTCGACGGCCACCCCTGCGGCGCGCAGCATCGTGACGGTCATCTCGATGTGCGGCAACGACGGCACCGGTTTGCCGTCGTGGTGCACGGTGAGTCCCCGCCGGTAGCGGGCGCCGGACAGCAGCAGTCCCGACACGAACTGCGAGGACGCGGACGCGTCGATCGTGACGTCACCGCCGTCGATGCCACCGGTGCCGTGCAACTGGAACGGCAGCGCGTCCCCCGTGATGTCGGCACCCAGGGCGCGCAGCGCGTTCAGCACGGTGCCCATCGGCCGCTCCCGCGCCCTCGGGTCGCCGTCGAACCGCACCACGCCGTCGGCGATCGCGGCGGCGGGCGGCACGAACCGCATCACCGTGCCGGCCAGTCCGCAGTCCACGTCCGCGGGCCCACGCAGCGGCTTCGGCTCGACGCGCCAGGTGCCGTCGGCGTCGCTGACGGACGTGCCAAGCGCGCGCAACGCCGACGCCATCAGCAGCGTGTCCCGGCTGGCCAGCGGCTGCCGGAGCACGGAGGGGCCGTCGCCGAGCGCGGCGAGCAGCAGCGCCCGATTGGTGATCGACTTGGAACCGGGCACGTCGACGGTCGAGTTGATCGGTTCGGACACGGTCGGGGCCGGCCAGGGCTGTGTCATACCTTGATGATCCCGCACGGCGGCCATACCGCTCGCACCTGTCCGCCGCTCGTGCCACGATGGCTGGGAAGAGGTGAGCGGTGTGTGTGGTAGATACGCGTCCACGAAAAATCCGGCGCGCCTGGCAGCCGAGTTCGACGCGGCGGACGCGACGGGCGAGGACGCCCCAGAACCCGACTACAACGTGGCGCCGACCAAGCCGGTGATCGCCGTGGTCACCCGCCATCCCAGGGACGAGGACGGCACACCCGACCCGGACCAGACGGTCCGCAGCCTGCGCGTGATGCAGTGGGGCCTGGTTCCGCACTGGGCCAAGCAGCGCTCCATCGGCAACAAGATGATCAACGCCCGGTCCGAGACCGCCGGGACCAAGCCGGCCTACCGCGACGCGATGATTAGGCGCAGGTGCCTGCTGCCGGCGGACGGCTGGTTCGAGTGGCGTCGTGACGGCGCCGCGAAGCAGCCGTTCTACATGACCCGCGCCGACGGGGCCAGCCTGGCAATGGCCGGACTGTGGTCCGTCTGGCGCGATCCGGCCGATCCCGATGCGTCACTCCTGGTCACGTGCGCCGTACTGACGCGCAACGCGGTCGGGCCGCTGGTCGACATTCACGACCGGATGCCGGTGCTGCTCGGGCCGGACAGCTGGGCGGCCTGGCTGGACCCGGATCGGTCGGACGTGGCTGAGTTACTGGCCGAGCCGGACCAAGCCGTGCTCGATGCGCTGGAACTGCGGCCGGTTTCCGATGCGGTCAACAACGTTCGCAACAGCGGTCCGTCGTTGATCGAACTCGCGGTGCCCACGGCGCAGCTTGACGAGCCCGCCCTCTTCGACCTGTCCCACGATGCGGCTCGCCGATGACACGGGTCGAGATCTCGACGCCGTACGGGCCGGCTCGCGCGGAACTGCACTGTGCCGCCGAAGGTGGTGCCGCTGTGCTGTTGGGGCATGGGGCGGGCGGCGGTGTCGGCGCGCCGGACCTTGTCGCCGCCACTCGGGCCGCGACTGCGGCCGGGGTGCATGTCGCGTTGGTCGAGCAGCCCTATCGGGTGGCTGGGCGGCGGGCGCCCGCGCCGGCCAATCAGCTTGACGCTGCTTGGTTGTTGGTTGTCGAGGATCTGGGGGAGCGGTGGTTCGCCGGGTTGCCGTTGGTGTTCGGCGGCCGGTCTTCCGGGGCTCGGGTGGCTTGTCGTACGGCTGCCGAGGGGCAGGCGGTAGCTGTGTTGTGTCTGGCGTTTCCGGTGGCTCCGCCGGGCCGGCCGGAGCGGTCCCGGCAAGGGGAGTTGGACGGGGTTTCGGTGCCTACTCTGGTGGTGCAGGGGGAGCGGGATCCTTTTGGGCGGCCTTCTCCCGCGCATCATCGGGAGCTGGTTCTGGTGCCAGGGGATCACTCGTTGAAGTCGAGTCTGGATTCTGTTGGGCGGGCGGTTGGGGAGTGGTTGGGGCGGGTTTTGCGGCCTATGGATCGGGTGCCTGATTAGTTGCTGTCCGCTGTTTGGCTGGTCCCGGTCTTTGGGGGCGAGTTGCGTCTGACTGGTTCTAGGCTGGGCGACCACCATCGAAACGGGACCCGCCGGACGAACAGGAGCCGGTTCTCAACCGAGGCGCCAGCGACCACCACCAATCGGGACCCGCCGGACGAACAAGAGCGGGCTCCCAACCGAGGCGCCTCTTTCCGGTTCGCCGGGACTTCGAACGCCTCGTGGCATGGCCTGTATGACCATTTCTTCCTGCTTTTCCCCGATCCCAAGCCGAACTTCGGTTTTTGGAGTTTTGCCAAGGTACTCTTTCCCGCCTTGGCAAAACCCCAAAAACCGAAACCCCACAATCAGGGATCGGGGAAAAGCAGGCCCGTAGCCAAAACGTGCCAAACACCGGACAGCAACTCAACCCGAGATAGAAGCAACGATCGCCCCAACCACCCGAACCAGATCCGCAGGCGCCAACTCGATCTCCAGCCCACGCCGCCCACCACTACAGAAGATCGTGTCAAACCCAGCAGAAGAAGCATCCAACACAACAGGCAAACGTTTGCGCTGCCCCAACGGAGAGATCCCGCCGGCCACGTACCCGGTAGCCCGCTCAGCCACAGCCACGTCAGCCATCCTGGCCCGCTTCCCACCAACAGCCGCTGCCAGCGCCTTCAGATCCAACTGCACAGACACCGGCACCACACCCACCGTCAGCACACCGTCGACCTCGGCCACCAGGGTCTTGAACACCCGGGCAGGTGACACGCCCAGCCGCTCGCTCGCCTCCATGCCGTAGGACGCGTGGACCGGGGAGTGGTCATAGGTATGCACAGTGTGTGACACACGCTGGCTGGCCAGCAGTGCGGTCGCCGGTGTTGCTCGTCCCGCCATGACCGGGAGGTTAACCGGCTAGGGAATGACGGCCGTTCGGGTGGCGTTGGTGCTGGCGTGGTGACAGAGCAGACACGTCCGCTGAGCGGCCGCACCCCCGGCCGGGCGGTGCCCAGGCGAGTACCCTTGGCTGCGTCGATCGGCTCCCCGATGGTGGGGGCCGCGACGGTGGCCGCCGGCCGGATGGGCCGGTGGGAAGGGAGCCCGGTGCCACGTAGCGAAGCCACTGCCAGCGCCGAAGGCGGCCAGGGGGAGCAGGAGAGCGCGGCAGAACGCGCGGCCCGCTTCGAACGCGACGCGATGCCCATGATCGACCAGCTGTACTCGGCCGCGCTGCGGATGACGCGCAACCCGGCCCACAC
>CAVPCF010000159.1:0-5351 GCA_963702275.1 Candidatus Melainabacteria bacterium | reverse complement strand
TTCTTCACTGGCGACTCGAAGCGCAGGAACTCCTCGATCGCGCCGGGCAGCAGGCCGCGGTCCGCGCGCAGCGCGGCCTGTTGGTCCGGATTGGCGATCATGGCCAGCACGCCGTTGGCGAGCAGGTTCACCGTGGTCTCGTGGCCGGCGATCAGCAGCAGGGACGCCATCGCGATCAGCTCGTCGTGGGTGAGCCGGTCGTCCGAGTCGTGCGCCTGTACCAGCGCGGACATCATGTCCGCACCCGGCTCGGCGCGCTTGGCGGCGACCAGGTCGGACAGGTAGCCAGCCATCGCGATGCCGGCCGACTCGATCTCCTCCCTCGGGACGCCGCCGGAGATCAGGGCGTTGGACCAGGTGCGGAAGTCGTCCCGGTCCCTGGTCGGCACGCCGAGCAGTTCGCAGATCACCGTGATGGGCAACGGAAACGCGAACGCGTCCAGTAGGTCGACGTCGGCGGCCGGGCCGATGTCGGCCAGCAGGCCGTCGGTGATCTCCTCGATCCGTGGCCGCAACTGCTCGATCCGGCGCGCGGTGAACGCCTTGTTCACCAGGCGCCGCAGGCGTTCGTGGTCCGGTGGGTCGCTGTTGAGCATGTGGTCGAACAGCGCGTCGCTGCCGCGGATCGCCTCCCCACTGCTGGAGTGCAGGTCGATCAGATCGCCCAGCTGGCGGTTTTCCTTCCTCAGCCTGGGATCCGCGAGCGCGGCGCGGACGTCGGCGTAGCGCGTGACCAGCCAGACCTTCAGGCCGCGCGGCAACACCACCGGCCGCACCGGTCCCTCCGCGCGCAGCCGCTCGTTCAACACGTGCGGGTCCTGCAGGAACTCCTCACCAAGTTGTTCTGGCGCAACGGTTGTGCTGTCCGGCATGGTTCCCCCTGAGAAGCGACTGAGAGCTGGTCGTAACCGTGCAACGGACACGAATGCGATCAAGTGCCCCGATGTGACACTAGTCACCCGAATGTGCGAACCCAGTCGTCGACGACCTCGGCCAGCACGGACAGCGGCAGCGGGCCGTTGCCCAGCACCACGTCGTGGAAGCCGCGAATGTCGAACCGGTCGCCGAGCGCGTCCTGGGCGACCGACCGAATCCGCTGGATCTCCAGCCGCCCCACCATGTACGACAGCGCCTGGCCGGGGAACGCGATGTAGCGGTCGACCTCGCTCTCGATCTCGACCTGTGCCATCGGCGTGTTCTTCGACAGGAACTCGACCGCCCGCGCACGGCTCCAACCCTTGGCGTGCAGGCCCGTGTCCACGACGAGCCGGCCGGCGCGCATCGAGTCCGCGGTGAGCATGCCGAGCCGGGCCACGTCGTCGGAGTACAGCCCCATCTCGTCGGCCAGCCGCTCGGTGTAGAGGCCCCAGCCCTCGCTGTAGGCGTTCACGTCGGCGATGCGGCGCAGCAGCGGCATGTCGTTCGGCAGTTCCAGCGCGATGGAGAGCTGGAAGTGGTGGCCCGGCACGGCTTCGTGGAACGCGGTCGCCTCTGCCTGGTGACGGAACCGCTCGGTGACCTGGTCGGTGTTCGCGTAGTACACCCCGGGACGGGTGCCGTCCAGCGACGGCGGCATGTAGTACGCGGCAGGCGAACCCGGCGCGTCGGCGGCCGGCACCGGGCGCACCTCGCAGCTCTCCCGTGGCAGCAGGCCGAACCAGGCGGGTGCCGCGGCCTCGGCCCTGGTGATCGCGTGGCGGGCCGCGTCCAGCAGTTCGTCCGCAGAGCCCCAGCGCAGGTCGTCGTCGTAGCGCAGCCGGTGGAAGATCTCGCCGAGATCCTCGGTGCCCAGCACCCGGCCGCCCAGTTCGGCGTACTCGGCCCGCAGTTGGTCCATGATGGACAGTCCGGTGTCGTGCAGTTCGTCCGGTGTCCGGTCGGTGGTGGTGTGGATGCGAACAAGGCGGGCGTAGTCGGCGTCGCCGCCGGGCAGCCAGCTCAGGCCGGGACGGTCGGCGGGGCGGCCGTGCGGGAGCACCTCGTTGATCAGCACGTCGCGGTAGGCGGCGAACGCGGGGCGCACCACCTCGGCCAGCACGGCGTCCCTGCGGCGGTTGATGTCGTCGGCGACGTCGGCGGGCGGGGCAGGGCGGGTGAGCGGATCGTTGTCCGGGTCGGCGAGGTAGCGGTCGATGTGCTTGATGGCCGCCTCGACCAGGTGCGCCACCGGTACCCGGCCCGAGGCGATGCCGGCGCGATGCCGCTGCGCGGCACCCTCCAGGTAGGCCGGGATGACGGCGAGGCGACGGACGAACGCGTCCGCCAGGTCGGCGGTGGGCAGCCCGAGCAACGGCAGTCCGCTCAGCAGCATGGCGGCGGGCGCGACGAACATGTCGGTGATCGTGTACTCGACGAGGCCGCTGTCGATCGAGTCGATCCGGGTGTGGGCCTGCTGGATCACGACGGCGCGGGTGACCCGGTCGTCGGCGGCCAGCCCGGCCGGGTCGACGGCGGTGGCACGCTCGGCAAGGCCGGTGAAGCGGTCGCGGTAGTCGCGGTCCGCGGCCGAGGACAGGTCGGACAGCCGGTGGTGGTCGCCGTCGATGCCGTACATCGTGGCCATCAGGGGTTCCTGATCCTTGAGCACGGCGACCAGTTCGTCCGCGAGCGCGCGGACCGACCCAGCTTCCGACATGACGAGACCTCCCCTTGTCGACAACGTCGTCGCACCGATCGTAGACACCCGACTGATCCGCCGGATCAGACTTTCGGCGGACACCCGGGCAAGATGGCGGTGTGCCAGTGCGTCCGATGACCGTCGACGGTGTCGTCGCCGAACTCGCCGACACGATCGGCGCGCGTCGGCCGGACCAGTGGCTGCGCGTGGCGCTGGACGGTGCGCCGCCCACCCGGCCGGGTGATCTCGCCGACGGCCTTGTCGATCCGCTGCGGCTGCGCGGCCGACCGGTGCTGCGGGTACGGGCGGGCGACTTCCTGCGGCCCGCGTCGCTGCGGTTCGAGCACGGCAGGACCGATCCGGACGCGCTGTGGTCGGACTGGCTCGACGTCGGCGGCCTGACGCGGGAGGTGTTGGACCCGCTGGCGCCGGGTGGCACCGGTCGGGTGCTGCCGGCGCTGTGGGACGCCACGACCGACCGGGCCAGCCGCGCCGGGTACGTGTCGCTGCCGCCCGGCGGGATCGTCGTGGTGGACGGATCGCTGCTGCTGGGGCGTGGGCTGGCCTTCGACCTGACCGTGCATCTGGCCATGTCGCCTGCCGCGCTGGCACGGCGGATCGCGGAGCCGGAACGGTGGACGCTGCCCGCCTACGCCGGCTACGCCGAGCGGGTCGGACCGGACCGGCACGCCGATGTGGTGGTGCTGATGGATCATCCGGACCGGCCCGCGATCGGGCACAACAGGGCCGGCGGCTCGGCGTGACGGGTGCGGCAGCGGTCCGGGCGACCGAGTAGCGTTCGAGCCGTGGTCGCCCCGGATCCGGTGGACATCCGCCTGCTCTCGCTCGTCGCTGAGTCGGGCCGGGCCGCCGTGCACGACATCGCCGCGCGCATCGGCATGGACCCGCGCGAGGTGGCCGCCCGGCTGACCGCGTTGTCCGCGACCGGGCTGCCGCTGATCGTCGGCGTCGAGTGCGATCCGAACGGCCTGCGGGCCGCCATCGCAGGAGCCAGCCCGTGGCTGAACTACGCGGCGCAGGGCGGCAGCAGCGGACCGCACCGCACCCCGACCGGGCCCTATCCGCAGCAGAACCCGATGCCGCCGCCCGGCTACGCGCCGCAGGCCGGTCCCTATCCGGCGCCGCCGCTGCCCGGCGCGCCGTCCGGGCCGCATCCGGTGCCGGCCGGGGCGCCTCGGCAGGGCGCACCATTTCCCGCACCGGGCGCGGACGCGGTCAGTACCTGGGGTCCGCCGCAGAGTTCGTCGTGGGCGCGGGGCGACCAACCGGCCCGGCAGCCGACCTGGACGCCACCGCCGTCCACCGCGCCGCAGCAGGGGCGGGTGGGCGAGTCGTTGCGGGCCGGTGGCGCGGACGGGGAGCAGGTGTCGATCCAGCTCGTCGAGGTGGTCGATCCGGCCGACTTCCTGTTCACGGCGGCCGGTTACCGGTTGCGGCCCGGTGAGCGGTCCGTCGTGGTGCACACCGAGCTGACCAATCTGGGTTCGGTGCCGTTGGGCGCGCTGGCGGACCTGTACCTGTTGCTGGTGGCCAAGGACGGCCAGACGGTCGGCAAGGCGCCGGTGTCGCTGTCGTCCCGGCCGCCGCACCGGATGGGCCTGCGGCCGGGCGAGACCGCGGGCGGGCACACGGTGTACGTGCTGCCGGAGGGCACCGAGATCACGTCGGTCCGCTGGAGTTTCCGTCCGGACGACGAGCACGCGCTGACCTGGGCCGTCCAGCCGTAACTACATGGCGCGCAACAGTTCCAGGGCGTGGTCGAGGTCGGCCGGGTAGGGGCTGGTGAACTCCACCCAGCGGCCGTCCGCGGGGTGCTCGAAGCCGAGGGTGCGCGCGTGCAGCCACTGTCGTTGCAGGCCAAGGCGTTGCGACAGGGTCGGGTCCGCGCCGTAGGTGATGTCGCCGACGCACGGGTGGTGCAGCGCGGCGAAATGCACCCGGATCTGGTGCGTGCGGCCGGTTTCCAGTTTCACGTCCATCAGGGACGCGTTGCGGAACGCCTCGATCACCTCGTAGTGCGTGACACTGGGCCTGCCGCCGTCCACGACCGCGAACTTGTAGTCGTGCTTGGGATGCCGGTCGATCGGCGCGTCGATGGTGCCCCGGCTCGGGTCGGGCAGGCCCTGTACGACGGCGTGGTAGCGCTTGTCGACGGTCCGCTCCTTGAAGGCGCGCTTCAGCACCGAGTAGGCGTGTTCGCTCTTGGCCACCACCATCACGCCGGTGGTGCCGACGTCCAGCCGGTGCACGACACCTTGGCGTTCGGCCGCGCCGCTGGTGGCGACCATGATCCCGGCGGCCGCGAGGCCACCGACCACGGTCGGCCCCGTCCACCCCGGACTGGGATGCGCGGCGACGCCGACCGGCTTGTCCACCACGACGATGTCGTCGTCCTGGTACTCCACCACGAGACCGTCCACCGGCACCGCGACGACCGAGATCGGCGCGTCCGGCTCCGGCAGCGTGACCTCCAGCCAGGCGCCCGCGGTGAGCCGGTCGGACTTGCCAGCGGCGCGGCCGTCCAGCAGGACGTCACCGGATTCGGCCAGCTCGGCGACCACGGTGCGGGACAGGCCGAGCAGCCGGGAGAGCCCCGAGTCCACCCGCATGCCGTCCAGGCCGTCGGGCACCGGCAGGGTGCGCGACGACGTCATGCGGTCGGCTCCGTGGTTGTGCCCTTTTCCGCGGCCAGCCGGGCGCGGCGGGCGACGCC
>CAVPCF010000158.1:0-33871 GCA_963702275.1 Candidatus Melainabacteria bacterium | reverse complement strand
CAGCGCGGCGACGATTTCTTGCCGCCCCAGCCGCGTACATGCCGCGGAACGCCTCGAGGTGGCTTTCTTCTGCCAGGTCGAAGCCGGAGTGGGTGCAGGCGAGGAGGGTGCCATCGTCGGTCGGGGTCAGCTCCCAGCGCACGACGGTGTTCATGCCGAGCCTGCTTCGAGTAAGGAACTGCTTACGCGTCAAGCCAGTCGGCGAAACGCCGGCCGGTGATGCGTTCGTACGCCGCGAGGTAGCGGGCGCGGGTGTTCTCGACCACGTCGGACGGCAGCGGCGGCGGCGGTTCGGTGCCCGCGCGGTCCCAGCCGGAGTCCGGGGAGAGCAGCCAGTCGCGGACGTACTGCTTGTCGAAGGACGGCTGCGCGTGGCCAGGCACGTAGCCGTCGGCGGGCCAGTAGCGGGACGAGTCGGGGGTCAGGACCTCGTCGGCCAGGACCAGGGTGCCGTCGGGGGCGTGGCCGAACTCGAACTTGGTGTCGGCCAGGATCAGGCCGACACCTGCCGCGTGTTCTGCGGCCCGCCGGTAGACCAGCAGGGTCACTTCCCGAAGGCGTTCCGCGACGTCCCGGCCGACGTCGGCCACCACGTCGTCGAACGTGATGTTCTCGTCGTGCGCGCCCGGTTCCCCCTTGCTGGCCGGCGTGAAGATCGGCGCCGGGAAACGGTCCGCCTCGGCAAGGCCGTGCGGCAGCGGCACGCCGCAGATGGCGCCGGTGGCGCGGTAGTCCACCAGGCCGGAGCCGGCAAGGTAACCCCGGGCCACGCATTCGACGGTCACCATCGACAGCCTGCGCACCACCAGGGCCCGGCCGCGGACCTCGGCGGGAATGCGCGGGTCGGTCGCGGACACCAGGTGGTGCCGCACCAGGTCGCCGAGCAGTTCGAACCAGAACACGCTCATCGCGGTCAGAATCCGGCCCTTGTCCGGGATCTCGGTAGTCAGCACGTGGTCGAACGCGGAGATCCGGTTCGACGCGACGAGCAGCAGGTGATCGTCGTCCACCGTGTAGAGGTGGCGCACCTTGCCGCTGGCCAGCAGCGGATAGTCGGCGAGAGTCGGCACAGCCGGCAGCTTACGGTGTTGGCCGTGCGCTACGACTGGGTGAGCTTCACGACCGACTACGGAACCGGCGGCGGCTACGTCGCCATGTGCAAGGGGGTGATCGCCGGGATCGCGCCCGCGGTGCGCGTGCTGGACGTGAGCCACGACATCGGGCCGCAGGACATCCGCGGCGCCGCCACGGTGCTCGCGCGCACGGTGGCCTACCTGCCGCCCGCCGTGCACCTCGCGGTGGTCGACCCCGGCGTCGGCGGCCCGCGCCGGGCAGTGGTCCTGACCGCCCCGGGCGGCCTGCTTGTCGGTCCGGACAACGGATTGCTCGTGCCGGCCGCGGACGCGCTCGGCGGGGTGGTCGCGGCGCACGAGTTGGTCGAGCCGCGTTTTCAACTGCCGGAGGTGTCCATGACGTTCCACGGGCGGGACATCTTCGCGCCGGCCGCCGCGCACCTCGCCGGCGGCACCGAACCGGCCGAGTTCGGCCCCCCGATCGAGCCTGCCGAGTTGGTCCGGCTGCCCGCACCGCGCACCGAGGCCGGCGACGGCTGGCTGACCAGCGAGATCGTGTCGGCGGACCGGTTCGGCAACCTGGCGTTGGCGGCCGGGCCGGACGCCCTGCGAACCCTTGGCGCGCCTGGTGATCCGCTCCGGATCCGGCTACGTCGATCCACTGTGGAGGCACGGATCGGCCGGACGTTCACGGACGTGCCGGCCGGGAACGTCGTGGTGTACCTGGGTTCGTCCGGTTCGGTCGCGGTCGCCGTCAACGGCGGGTCGGCCGCCGAGGCGCTGGGCGGCGCCACGGGTGAGCTGACGATCAGTCGGTTGCCCAGCGACGGACCGTGATCTCGTCGCCGACCGCGAGCCGGCCGGGTGTCAGCACGGCGGTCTTGATGCCGAAGCTGACGCCGCCGAGTTCGCGTTCGCGGCGGAAGTCGGCCAGCGTCCTCGTCGGTTCCGGGCCGGCTTTCCGGCCGGTGTCCTGGTCCACCATGGGGACCTGGCAGCGGACCGCCCTGGTCGCGTAGCCCAGCGTCACGGTGCCCACGGTGAGCAGTCGGGCCAGGTCCTCGGTGAACGGATCGGCCAGCCGGACACCACGACGTTGGGGCGGAAGCGGTTCATCGGCACGGGCGCCGCGCCGCGCGCTCGGATCCTGCGGTTCAGTTCGGCCAGCGACGACTCCGCGGTGACCAGAACCGCGTGGGCGTCGGCGAAACCGACCTTGCCGGGGTGCTCGCCCCAGCCGTCCCGGTCGTGGTCCGGTGGCACCCGGACCAGGCGGCACGGGCGGTCCAGCACCGCGGAGAACCACTTGGCCACCGTGTCCCCCTGGTCGACGCCGAAGCCGAACCACTTGCCGAACATGCTGACCGGGCGGCGCCCGCCGTCGAGCGACACGTCGATCTCGGCTTCGTCGGCATTCGGCGCGGCGAGCACGAGACCGGTGCCATCGGCGCGGACCGTGGCGCGAATGACCGCCATCGCCGGGGTGACGCGCTGGCTCAGGTACGTGCCGTCATCGGCGTTCACCACCATGAACGACCGGTCGTGCACGATGCCCGTCGGCGTGCACGACGCCTCGGACACCGGAACGGGAGCGCAACCCTTCACCGGGTAGTAGCGCAGCGCGGAAACCGTGGCCATGGCGGGCACGCTACCCAGCCGGCTACAGGATGGGGGCAGGCGAGTAGCCGGCCTCGGCGCCGAACCGCTCCACGACCTTGGCCACCCGTTCTGCCACTTCGGCCACCTGCGCGGCGGCCATGCCGGTGAAGGACAGGCGGTCGGCGAGCAGGTCCGCCAGTGCCGCGCGGTCCAGCGGGATGCGCGGGTCTGCGGCGAGACGGTCGAACAGGTCGTTGCGGTCCGCGCCGTGTTCACGCATGTCGAGGGCCACCGCGACGGCGTGTTCCTTGATCGCCGCGTGCGCGGTCTCGCGGCCGACGCCGGCACGGACCGCGGCCATCAGGATCCTGGTGGTGGCCAGGAACGGCAGGTACCGGTCCAGTTCGCGGCCGATCACCGCCGGATAGGCGCCGAAACCGTCCAGGACCGTGAGGAACGTCTCAACGAGCCCGTCGATCGCGAAGAAACCGTCCGGCAGCGCGACCCGGCGCACGACCGAGCACGACACGTCGCCCTCGTTCCACTGGTCGCCCGCCAACTCGCCCACCATGGACAGGTAGCCGCGCAGGAGCACCGCGAAGCCGTTGATCCGTTCGCTCGATCGGGTGTTCATCTTGTGCGGCATGGCCGACGAGCCGACCTGGCCGGGCAGGAAGCCCTCGGTGACCAGCTCGTGGCCGGCCATCAGCCGGATGGTCTTGGCAAGGCTGGACGGCGCCGCCGCCAACTGGACGAGGCAGGACAGCACGTCGAAGTCCAACGACCGCGGGTAGACCTGGCCGACGCTGGTCATGACCTGCTCGAAGCCGAGGTGCTCCGCCACGGCGTGTTCCAGCCGCCGGACCGCGGCCGCGTCGCCGAGCAGGTCCAGCATGTCCTGCGCGGTGCCGACCGGGCCCTTGATGCCGCGCAACGGATACCGGGCGATCAGCTCGTCCAGCCGGGCGAACGCGACCAGCAGTTCGTCCGCCGTGGTGGCGAAGCGTTTGCCCAGCGTGGTGGCCTGCGCGGCGACGTTGTGCGAGCGGCCGGTCAGGACCGTGTCGGTGTGCTCGACCGCCAGCCGGGCCAGCCGGGCCAGTACCGCGGCGAACCGGCCGCGGAGGTGCTCCAGCGAGCGGCGCACCTGGAGCTGTTCCACGTTCTCGGTGAGATCGCGGCTGGTCATCCCGGTGTGCACGAGCTCGTGCCCGGCCAGCGCGTTGAACTCCTCGATGCGTGCCTTCACGTCGTGCTTGGTCACCCGCTCCCGCGCGGCGATCGACGGCAGGTCGACGGTGTGCACCACCCGCTCGTAGTCCGCCAGCGCGCCGGCGGGCACCGCGAGACCGAGATCGGCCTGCGCGCGCAGCACGGCCAGCCACAGCTCGCGCTCCAGCACGATCTTGTGCTCCGGCGACCACAGGGTCGCCAGCTCGGCGGACGCGTACCGGGCGGCCAGCACGTCGGGAATGTTCGGCTTGCTCACGTCTGACGAGCCTACCGGCAGGTCAGAAGGCCAACACCGGGTCGGTTGCGATGGTGGTCAGCTGGGCGTCGGTCACCGGCATCGAGGGCAGCGTGTGCTGCGCGGTGCTGGTCGGGTCGTAGTTGTAGCCGGTGGTGAACACGACCGTGCCGTCCGGCCGGAAGTCGTTGACCGACCGCAGGTGCATGTCGCCCTGGACAACGTCGAAGTACAGCAGGAGCCCGCCGTCGGCGGTGGGGGTGAACACGCACTTGTCCGGCGACGTGGACTGTGAGCAGGACTTGGTCAGGCTGAGGGTGTACTGGCCCGGTGCCGCCACCTCGATCGACACCGCCGTCCGCGCGCCGTGGAACGTGAAGTTGACGTACGTGTCCATGTAGTCCTGACCGGTGGCGATGGTGCCGCCGCTCTCGCCGCCCCACGGTTCGACCATCACCTGTGACGCGCCGGGCACGACCGCACCAAACGTTTGCGTCAAATGCTGGGTCCACGCGGCGGCCATCGGCTTCTCCTCAGCGGCCGAGTACACCCTCGGGTGGATACCAGCGGGCGGCCACGAGAAGTTGGGCGGCTGGGCCGGGGCGGCGGCCGCGGTGGTCAGGTGTGGCGCGGCGGCCGTGGCCGGGGTGGTCGGGTGCAGCACGGTCGCCGCCACGACCGCGACCACCGCGATGACGGCGGTCGCGCCGCCGACGCCGACCAGCGACCGGCGACGGCGGATCTCGCGTCGAGCCCGCGCCACCAGCCGGTCCGGGTCGAACGACAGCGGCGGCTCGTCGGCCAGCGCGCCGGTCAGGCCGTCCCGCAGGTCCTGTTCGATCATGACGCCACCATTCCGGTCTGGTCGGTCTCGATATCCGTCATCGCGGCACGCAGATTGGCAAGGCCACGCGCTGCCTGGCTCTTCACCGTGCCTTCCGCGCAGCCCATCGCCGCCGCGGTCTGGACGATCGACAGGTCGTCGAAGTAGCGCAGCACCAGCACTGCCCGCTGCCGCTCCGGCACCCGCAGCAGCGCCCGGTGCACCAGATCGCGGCGCCAGGACCGTTCCGCGGCCGTGGCCGGGCCGACCGAGCCGTCCGACACGTCCGGCACGTCGGCCTGGCCGACCTCGGCCCGGCGCCACGGCCTGCGCTTCTCGTCCAGCCAGGTGCGCAAAAGCACGGTGCGGGCGTAGTTGCCGGTGGCCTCCTGCCGGTTGATCCTGGGCCATGCCCGGTAGATCTTGACCAGCGTCGTCTGCATGAGGTCCTCGGCGAGATGCCAGTCACCGCAGAACAGGTATCCGCAGCGACGCAGCGGCGCGGCCTGCCGCACGGCGAACTCGCGAAACCGCTCCTCGTCCTCTCGGCGCATCCCGCTCCCCACGATGAGTGTCACAGTCGCGGTTACTCACGCGATGTGGGCGGCGCGGGTTGCACCGAAAACGGTCAGACTCTCGAAGCCAGGTCGAATGCGAAGCCGATCAGACCGCCGCTCAGCGGGGCAGGTGTGGACGCGGACGACGGCACGCTCAGCACGGTGACCTGACGGCCGTCGCTGGTCGGCTGGACGGCTCTGGCAGAGCCGTTGAGCGCGTCGCCCGCGGTCGGCGCGCCGCGCGGGGTGATCACGGCGACGATGTAACCCACGTCCGAACCGTCGTGTACCAGGTAAGCGGCGGCGCGGGAACCGGCAGGACAGCCGACGCTGGCCGGGACCGCCTGTGGCGGCGCACCGACGGACGAGAGCTCGTTGGCGAGGGCGACAGCAAGCTTCCCGTCCGTCGGGCCGCACCCGCCAGGGGTGCCGTCGGCACCTGGGCCGACCTTCCCGCCGCCGCCGCCCCCCTGCAAAGGCGTCGCCGTCGGGAAGCCTGTTCCGTTACCAGGAACCCGTTGCGCCTGGCCGCCGCTGACCCGGGGCGCCAGGTTGTTACCGACCGTACTCTGACCGGCTGCGGAGCTGTTGGACGTGCCACGCAGCGCGTCCCCGAGGGTGCCGCCGCCGAGCACCAGGCCGACCCCGAGAAAGACCACGACAAAGCCGGTACCACCGATAATCCACGTTCGCCTACGCATCGTTGCCCGTTTCGCTGCCCTGGCGGCCATGGCCACGTCGCGCACGTCGAAGGACGCGGGCGGCGCGTCCCGCACCGCCGACTGGAACAGACCGGTCAGCTTGTGCTCGTCCACCCGCATCCACCTCCTCGCGTCGTCATGATGCCGGCCGCAGATCGTCGATCGCCGCGCCCAGTTCGGCCCGCAGCGCGTCCAGTCCGCGTGAGGTCTGGCTCTTCACCGTGCCCTCGCTACAGCCGAGCACGTTCGCCGCGCCGCTCACGTCAAGGCCTTCCAGGAAGCGGAGCACCAGCACGGCCCGTTGCCGGGGCGGCACCTTGCGCAGCGCGGCGACCAGCGTGGTCCGGGTGGCCACCGCGTCGCCGATCTCCGGCGTGCCGCCCGACGTGTCCGGGACCTCCGGCACATCGCCGGTGAACCGTTCCCGTCGCCACGGCCGCCTCGACTCGTCGATCACCGCGCGCACCACCGTCCGCCGCACGTAGGCGTCCAGCGCGGCACGGTCCCGAATCTTGTGCCAGCGCCGGTGCAACGCGACGAACGCCGTCTGCGCCAGATCGTCCGCGCGATGCCAGTCACCACACAACAGGTACGCACTTCTGCGCACGGCATCGCGCCGAGCGACGAAGTACTGCGCGAACTCCTGCTCGTCGTGCTGATCCACGCGGACTCTCTCCGCTCGTTGTCCTTGCGTCCGATGGACGGACCGGGAGGGCACTACGGTTGCACGGTCCGTCGACGAAATCCATCGCACCCCCGAAGGTCGGTACCCGCCGGATATTCACGTGTGATGTGATCGGTTCGTGACCACTCATGCCCCGATCGACCTCCGTTCCGACACGGTGACAAGGCCCGACCAGCGAATGCGCGCCGCGATGGCGTCCGCCGAGGTCGGCGACGACGTGCTGGAGCGCGACCCCACCATGCAGGCGCTCGAGGAACGGGTCGCGGAGCTGCTCGGCATGGCCGACGCGCTGTGGGTGCCCAGCGGCAGCATGGGCAACATCATCGCGCTGATGGCGCATCTGGATCGGGGCGACCGTTTCCTGGCGTCGTCCCACGCGCACGTGCTGGGCAACGAGCTGGGCACACCGGCGTGGCTGGCCGGCGGGATGCCGGAGGCGCTGCCGTGGGACGGCGGCCCTGGCAGGCCGACCGCGGCCGCGATCCGCACCGCGGCGGGCGCCACCGGGCCGTACTACGCACTGCGGACCACGCTGCTGTGCCTGGAGAACACGCACAACTCGGCAGGCGGCGCGGTGACCCCGCCGGACGAGCACTGCCAGCTGGTCGCGGCGGCCAAGGACTGCGGGCTGGTCGTGCACCTGGACGGGGCCCGGATCTGGAACGCGTCGGTCGCGCTGGGCGTACCGCCCGCCGCGCTCACCGTGGGCGTGCACACCGTCCAGGCGTGCCTGTCCAAGGGACTGGGCGCGCCGGTCGGGTCGGTGGTGGCCGGGAGCGTGGAGTTCGTCGCGCAGGCGCGGCGGCTGCGCAAGATGCTCGGCGGCGGGGTCCGCCAGGGTGGCGTGCTGGCCGCGGCCGGTCTCGTCGCGCTGGACCGGATCGACGAGCTGGCCGCCGACCACGAGAACGCCGCAGCGCTGGCCGGTGGCCTCGCCGAACTCGGCTGGCAGGTCACGACGCCGACCACGAACATCCTGCTCGCGGCCGTACCTGACGTGCCGGTCGCCGTGGCGCAGCTCGCCGAACTGGGCGTGCTGGCCGGTGGCATGGCCGGTCAGGTGCGCTTCGTCACCCACCGCGACGTGTCCGCGGGCGACATCGCCGAGGTGCTGCGCCGGGTCAAGTCCGGTGTCTAACGGAGCCGCTTCTGGGACGAGCGGTTCTTGATCGCGGCGTAGCCCGCGGTGCCGATGAACGCGATCGCACCGATCACGGCCAGGATGACAAGGCCCTTGATCACGAAGCCGAGGACCATGAACGCCAGCCAGATCACCAGCAGGGCGCCGATCACACGGAGCAACATCGACTGCCTCCCCAACATCAGCCCGAAGCCCGTTCGGACTCCGAGAGAATCTCACTGACCAAACGATCGGGCACCGTGGTTGGTTCCCGTCCGACGCTACGCCCCGCTCCGTGCCGGTAGCCAGTCGCCGAGCCGGGCCAGCGCGGCGTGCAGGTCGTCGGTGGCGCCCGCGTAGCACAGCCGGATGAACCGGTTGCCGTGCACGACGTCGAAATCGATCCCGGGCGCCACCGCGACACCGGTCTCGGCCAGCAGGCGGCGGCTGAACGCCATCGAGTCGCCGGTGAGGTGGGAGATGTCGGCATACACGTAGAACCCGCCGTCGGCCGGTGCGAGGCGGTCGATGCCCAGCTTCGGCAGGCCGCGCAGCAGCACGTCACGGTTGACGCGGTACCGCTCGACCTGGCCGTCCGCCTCCGCGTAGGACGCGGGCTCGAACGCGGCCACCCCGGCCAGTTGCGCCACCGCCGGCGGGCAGATGGTGAAGTTGCCGGTCAGCGCGCCGACCGCGGCGCGAAGGCGCGCCGGCAGCAGTATCCAGCCGAGCCGCCAGCCGGTCATGCACCAGTACTTGGAGAACGAGTTGATCACGATGGCCTCGCGGGACGTCCGCCACGCGCAGTCGACCGGCGGGCCGAACGTGATGCCGTGATAGATCTCGTCACTGATCAGCCAGGCATCGTGCGCCGCGCACCACTGCGCCAACGAGGCCAGCTCGGCCGGCGCGAGCACGGTCCCGGTCGGGTTCGCCGGACTCGCCACCACCACTCCGCGCACCGGCTCCGGCAGGTCGTCGAGCATCTCGACGGTCGGCTGGAACCGCGTGTCCTGGCCACACGGCAGGTCGACGATCTCGCAACCCAGCGCACCGAGGATGTTGCGGTACGCCGGATAGCCCGGCCGGCCGATCGCCACCCGGTCACCGGGATCGAACGCGGCCAGGAACGCCAGCAGGAACCCACCGGACGAGCCGGTAGTGACCACCACGTCGTCGGCCGACACGTCGAGGTCGTAGCGCCGCCGGTAGTGCCCGGCGATCGCGGCGCGCAACGGCGGAATGCCGAACTGCTCGGTGTAGCCGAGCACGCTGCTCTCCAGGGCAGCCGCGGCCGCCGCGCGAACCGGCGCCGGTGCCGGCGTGGACGGCTGGCCTGCGCCCAGCGAGATCAGGTCGCCGTGCGTACGCTGCCGTTCCGCGGCCGCGGCCAACACATCCATCACGTGGAACGGCGGGATGGCCGCCCGGCTGGCCGGCCCGAGCCCGGCAACGCGCTCCAACATTCGGTCAGCCTACGGCCGGCCCGTCGGCTCAGTACCCGACATAGGCACCACCCGAGTGCACCGCGCGAATACCCGGCACGTTCCCGATCGACCCATAGCGCCCCAACGCATAACGCACCCCGGCGATGATGTTGTCCACCGGATTGTAGATATTGCCATGCCCCGGCAAAGCATGCGCACTGAACGTCGAGTCAATAGTCTGCATCAAGCCCTTGGATGGATGTCCCGCCTGCGCATTGGAATTGCCGGTCAGGAAGACCTGGTTGCCCTCCCGTGCCGTCCAGGTGCCGAGGTCGGTCGTCACGCACCACACGTCGCCATGGCCGGCGTTCTCCCTGGCCAGGAACCCACCGGAGATGATCGGCCGGTTGAGGAACACGTCCGCGGACGGACTCCAGTTCGGGTTGGCCACTGGGAAGTCGAGGACGGCCGGGCGGTGTCCGGCCAGATAGACCGCCAGCGTGATCGCGTCGAGAACCGTGCCGTACGTCTGCGCGATGCTGACACGCGGCTTGGTGAAGCCCGGCCGCATTGCCCGATGACCCTCCGCGTCAATCATTGCTTCGAGCCATGCCGCGCGCTGGTCGGTGGACATCGCGAGTACCTGTGTGACGGCGTCGTGCTTGGGGTGCCCGGCGCGGCGCAGCAAATCCTGCGCGTATTCATGCTTGATCCGCCAGACATGACGAGGGCCGACCGCGATCTTTCCCATGCGGGTCGGTCGCTCGTCGACGTAGAGCGAATGGGGGACTTCGGCGAGCAGTTCGCGCAGTTTCGCCACCATGTTCGGTTTGGACTGGGCGATCGACATCGTCGGGCGGTACTTGATCTTCTCGACATGACCGTCGCCTGCGATCCAGCCGAGGATGGCCGCTTCCCGCACCGTCACGTCCAGGCATGCGTCGGTGTCGGCGGGGGCGGCGACCAGCAACCGGTCACGACTGTCGATCTGCTCGGTTGTCACGAACTCGGCGTCCGCGGCGTTGGTATGGCGCTGGCGCTCGGCCACCACCCCATGGGCTTTCGCGAGGTGGATGCGCAGACCGCCCTCGGTGGACCTACCACGGCGACGGGTACCGGCAGGCCACTCGCACCGCGGGCAACCGGCTTCGGTCTCGACGACGGCGGCCTTGGGTAGGGAGATCCGCGGCTTGCTGAGCCACCGGTGGTTGTCGGTTGTCGTTGCGTGCCAGCGGGAGTTGCCGATCCGGGTCAGCGGAGCGTCGTCGTGGTGGACGATCCGGGTGATCCGGGTCCACTCGCTACGACCGGTCCGGAGGTTGTAGCCGATGGTCTCGTCCCCGACCCGCACCTCGTCGTGCTTCAGCCAATTCCGCCGGGTGAGGATCATGGTGTCCAACGGCACGCAGTCCCAGTTGTTTATCGCATTTGGATTTCCGCCGGATTCATGCTGGATGATTGTCCAGATGTCGTTGGCATTCAATTCGCTGGCGGGGACGCCGTTCTGCTCCAGGATCTGGATCGCTTGGTCGATCCATTGCTGGACGTTGCCCGGCGGTGGGCTGGACGGCGGGCCGCCGCTCGGGCCGAGGCCGCCGCCACCGCCTCCGCCGCCACCACCGAAACCGCCGCCGCCCCCTCCGCCGCCGCCATGGCTGCCGCCTCCGCCGCCACCGCCGGAAGGGCCGCTGGAGGAGCGGGGTGGGGCGGCCGAGGACGGTGTGGTGGTCGGCGGGGCCGAGCCGCTCGGCGTGGTCAACGACGAGAATTTCGGGCTGAAGCCGTTGGCCGCCTTGCCGATGTCCGCAGCAGCCGTGCCAAGCGCGGCATTGATGCTGGTGAGCTGGCTGGTGATGGCACCGCTGTTCTCCGAGACGGCGGTGCTGGCGGCTTGCTCGGCTTCGGCCTGGGTCGGGTGTGGTGGGGTGGTGCCGTAGCTCTTCAGGTTGCCGCGGTACTCGGTGAGGATCTGCTCGAAGAGCTTCTCCAGCGAGTTCTTGCCGTTGGTCAGCGCTTTCGCGGCTTCGCCGATGGCGGTGGCGCCCGCGGTCAGCGCGGTGTGGCCCGCGTTGCCTGCGCCGGCGAACTGGCTCATGTAGGACTTGAACGCGTTCGCGGTGTCGCCGGTCCACGAGCCGAGTTCACCGACCGCCGTGCTGACCGCGGTGTTGCAGCCCTCCGCGGAGCCCGCGGCCGTGGTCAGTTCGTTGGCGAGGCTCGTGATCGAGCCCGGATCGGCCGTGTAGACCGGTTTCGCGCTGTTCGCGATGCTCGCCCCCGCGCCGCCGGGTAGCGCGGCGACTTCGTCCATTGCGGTCATCTCAGGCCTTCTGTGTCTGGAACGACTGCTTGTTGTTCTGTTCGGTCGCGGTGCTGTTGGTGAGGTTCGAGTCCAGCGCCCGTTCGATCGCGCCGACGAGGGTCTCGGCCTTCGCGTACTCGGTGCGCACCGACGAACAGAGCGCGCTCGCGGCCTGGGCCACCGCGGCCGAGTTGGCCAGGGTGCCGAACATGCCGGCGTCCACGCTCTGCGGGATGCCGTCCCCCACGCTGCCGAACTTGCCGGCCTCGGCGCCGATCGTCTGCCGTGCCTGGCTGATGTCGGCCGCGTTGTAACTCGACGTGCCCACCGCGTCGACCCCCTTTCGCTCCTGCTGTGACGCCCCCGGTCCCCGACCGGTTCCTACGGTTTACAGCTCATCTAAGAGCTCCCACACGGAATTGGCGATTCCGCGGTTGTCGGCAGGCGTCACGGTGGCCCACAGTTGGCCGTCTGCGCTGGGCCGGGTCACGTAGAGATACCGGCCGCGCTCGGTGTCGTGGAACGCGACCACCCGGTCGGCCCGCTGGACGGCCCGGCCGGCACCGGTGCGTTCCGCGCCGAACTGGCCTCGGCCCACCATGCCGGTGAACATCGCGGCCAGCACCTGGGCCTGGCCCAACGTTACGTTTCGGTCCTCCAACTGGGAGATCAGCGCCTTCGGATCGCCGCAGGCAGCCTCGTCGGCGGCACGCAGCGTGTCCTGGGGCAGGCTGGTGGAACGGCCCCAGCCGGCGGGGCACTCGCCCGCGATCGACACCGCGGCCTCCACGAACGACGTGTCCCTTGCCGGGATCAGCCAGACCTCGTCCCGGTCCACCACGCCGAGCATCGCCTGCCGACCGGACAGGGCGGCGAGCCCGCGGATCTCCCGGTCGGTCCACACCCAGCCGTCCACGGACCGCTCCGGATACGCCAGCAGCGCGAGTCGGTCGGCCAGTTCCGGCTCGGCCCGGCCGCGGTCGGCGAGGCCGCGGTCGGTCAGGTCGGCCATGGTGCGGCGGACCAGGTCGGCCCGTTCGCCCGTGGTGACGCCGGGGCTCGGCACGTCCAGGACCACGTGGCGGCGTGGAAACCGCTGGGCCTCCCACAAGACGTCGAACTCCAGTGTGGACAGCACCACCGTGCTGGGCAGGCCCACTGTGTGCCGCTACTTCGACTCGGTCTGGTCGTCGCCGTCGAGGACCGATGGCACCACCATCCGGCCGTCGTCGAACAGGTCGGTGTCCACGCCGTAGCGGTTCTCGTGCTCGTCGTCATCCCGGCGTCGGCCGCCGACCGCGGGTTCCAGCACCGACGGCGGCGGTTCCGCGGTGGCGCCGATGCGTTCGCTCACACCGGCCGCCTCGGCCTCCTCGCCCTCCAGTTCGGCCAGCGCGCGGGCGGCCTGCTGGCGGGCGCCGGTGGCCTCCTCGTCGATGTCCTCGCCGGCCAACCGGCTGCGCACGAGCTCGTCCGGCCGGGCGGACGCGCCCGCGATGCCGGCACCCGCGGTGCCGCCGACGATCGCCGCGCCAACGGCGGCGTCCTCGACGATGGCGCCGGTCGCGCTGGCCTGGGCCGCCGAGGCAACCCCCGCAGCCGACCCGGCCGGGCCACCTGTCGGGCCGATGCCGCTGACCGGACCGGGTGCCAACGGACCGCCGGCAACCGAACCAGGACCACCGGGCACACCGACACCGGGCAGCCCACCGACCGGCACACCCCCGCCGGGCAGCCCACCGCCAGCCAGCCCACCACCGCCACCAGGCAACCCACCGGGCAGCCCGAACCCGGGCGCTCCCGGCGCTCCCGGTACCGCGCCGGAGACGCCAGGCGCCGCACCGGAGACCGGGGACACCGATCCGGAACCTGAGCCGCCCGGCATACCTGGCACCCCACCGGAACCGCCGCCGGACGGTCCACCCGGGGAGGTGCTGCCGCTGGGCACGGTGACCGGCGGTGGCGGGGCAAAGCCGGCCGGGGTCGTGACCTGGCCGATGCCCGGGTTGACCGCTTTCGGTGCCACGGAGTAGCCGGGCGGCGGCGGTGCCGGTGTGTGGCCGACGAGGCCGGACTGGCTGTTGTTCGTGTAGTTGTGCATCGCGTCGATGGCCTGCTGGCGGGCCTGGTTGGCCTGCGCGACCTGTTGGGCCTGGTCGTTCTGGTGGCTGGTGAGCGTCTGGGTGGCGTTGGTCAGGAAGCTGCCGCCGGGCGGGCTCTGCAGGTCGCTCACGTTGGGCACCGCGTTCTTCGCGGCCGAGAACGCGTCGCCCTGGTTGGTCACGCCGGTCGCGTTCGCGCCGCCCGCCGCGCCTGCCGCGCCCGAGTAGGCCGCGGACGCGGTGGTCATCTCCTGCGCCAGTTCGGCTGCCTGGCTCTGCCAGTTCACGCCGACGGCCTGCAACTGGGTGGTCAGCGTCTGGTCGATCTGCTGGAGGTTGTTGGCGATCGTGGTCAGCGCGTCGGCCGCCTGGGTCACGCCGGCCGCGCCGGGGCCGTCGCTGAGCAGTTTCACCGCTGTCGCCAGTTCGGGATTGCTCATGCCCTCCCAGCGGATGTCGTTGACACCGTTGGGATTGCGGAACAGGTCGTGTGCCGCGTTGGAGACCGCCGCGTGCATCGCGGTGTTCACCTGGCTGAGTAGTCCGTCGGCCATGAGCTGTCCTTACTTCCGGGTCTGCGCGGCGGCCAGCACCGCGGCGGCGAGGAGTTCGGTCCTGGCGCACGACTGCGTCGTGGTGGTGCCACCGGCCGGCTGGCCGAGGTTGACCGTGAACATCTGCCCGTTGGCCACGCTGACCGCCGTGGTGCAGCCCTGGAGCAGGTCCGGCGGCTTCAGGGTGATGTCCAGTGCGGGGAAACCGTTGACGGACACCGCTTTGATGACGTCGGCCAGGTTCGGGTCGAGGTAGCGCTGGATGCCGGCCACGGTGTCCACGGCGACGGTGTACTCGGCGCCGGGTGTGTGATCGGCGAACCGGTAGTTGCACGTCGGACTGTTGTCCAAAAGCTGCGCCGGCAGGCCGGGCACGCCCGAGGTGACCCCCAGCGTGGTCTGCTGGGCAGGAGTGAGCAGGGTGCACGGATCGACGCCGGTCAGTGGGACATCGCTGGGGCGGGGCGGGAGCGAGATGGCGCCTGCGCCGTTGGTGGGCACCTGGTAAGTACTGGTCCGACCGGCCGGATTCGCCTGACCGGCCTGGGTGGTCGTGCATCCCGCGAGTGCCATCATCGTCACCGCCGTTCCCACCGCGAGCCGGCGGCTCATCAGCTGAAGCTGTCGGCGATCTGCTGGTCGGAGTAGCCGTACTGGCGTGCGGACGTGACCAGGTTGTCGACCAGCGTCTGCAGGCTCTGCAGGTACTGCTCGACCCGCACCGAGTAGGAGTCGGCGTCGCCGGCCAGCCGGGCGTTCCACGCGGCAGCGGCCTGCGCGCTGATCACGTCGCCGCCGGGCGCGATCACCCGCAGCATCGGCAGGTTGGACCGGATCTGCTGGCCCTCGTTGTCCAGCGCGTCCTGGATGATCTTCGCCGCGCGCAGCACGTTGTCCTTGTTGACCGTGATGTTCTGCGTCTGCGGCACGGTGCTCAGTTCGATGCCGATGCCCCCGGCACTGAGCACGGGGCTCGACGGCTGCATCTGCTGGTCGGTCGCCATGGTGCGGAACACCCCCGTACGTCCCGTAGTCGTTCGTGTTCTTTGAGCAGGCTACCAAGCGAGCCCGCAAGCTCACGTGAGTTGGACGCAGCCGATCGGGGTTCGGTTCCCGCGATCAAGCCGGCACGCTGATCTCCCCAGCCACCGCGCGGGCCGCGATGTCGGTGCGGTGGTGCGAGCCGGGCAGGTGCACGGCGGCCACCCGCCGGTAGGCGTCGACCCGCGCGGCGGCCAGGTCGGCACCGTGCCCGACGACGGCCAGCACCCGCCCGCCCGCGGACACCACGATCCCGTCGTCACGCCGCCGGGTGCCGGCGTGCAGCACACCGTCGGCGTCGGCGCCGGTGATCACGTCGCCCGTCCGTGGCCGGCCCGGGTAGCCCTCCGCGGCGATCACCACGGTCACGGCGGCGCCCGCGTGCCAGCGCAGCGGCGGCACCGCCGCCAGCCGACCGGTCGCCGCGGCCAGCAGCACGCCGGCCAGCGGGGTGTCCAGCAGGGCGAGCACGGATTCGGTCTCCGGATCGCCGAACCGGCAGTTGAACTCGATCACCTGCGGGCCGGTCGCGGTGAGCACCAGCCCGGCGTACAGCAGCCCACTGAACGGCGTGCCCCGGTCGGCCAGTTCGTCGGCGACCGGCTGGACGACCCGCGCGAGCAGGTCCGTGACCAGGCCCTCGGGCGCCCAGGGCAGCGGGGCGTAGGCGCCCATGCCACCGGTGTTGGGCCCCGCGTCGCCGTCGCCGACCCGCTTGAAGTCCTGCGCCGGCAGCAACGGGACCACGGTCCGCCCGTCCAGCACGCAGAACAGCGACACCTCGGGCCCGTCCAGGAACTGCTCCAGCAGCACCGGATGGCCGCCGTCGAGCAACGTCATCGCATGCGCACGCGCCGCGTCGAGATCGGTGGTGACGACGACGCCCTTGCCGGCGGCCAGGCCGTCATCCTTGACCACATAGGTCGGCCCGAACCGAGCCAGCGTCACGTCCAGTTTGGCCGGATTGTCCACCAGCTCGCTGTGCGCGGTCGGCACCTCCGCAGCCAGCATCACGTCCTTGGCGAACGCCTTCGACCCCTCGATCCGCGCCGCGTCCTTCGACGGCCCGAAGCACGGAATGCCGACCGCCCGCACGGCGTCCGCGACCCCCGCCACCAGCGGCCCCTCCGGACCGACGACCACCAGGTCGGCATGGAAACCCTTGGCCAGCTCGGCAACGGCGGCCGGATCGGTCGCGTCGACCAGCAGCGGTTCGGCCAGCGCCGCGATGCCGGCGTTGCCGGGCGCGCAGCCAAGGGCGGTCACCTCGGGGTCCTGCGACAGGGCGAGGACGAGGGCGTGTTCCCGGGCGCCGGACCCGATCACCAGTACGCGCACGGCGCAGGAGCTTAGTCCGGCCGTCCGATCATGAGTTGGTCCACGTGGCACCAGCACCCGACGTGGTCATCCGCGGTTGGTCCACCGACGTCGCCACCGACCACGTGGCTTGTCGCCGGCCAGGAGGTACCTGCGGCCCAGTTTGGTGATGTCCAGGGCGAATACCGACGTCGCGGGCGGCACCGTTTCGTCGTCATCGGCTCGCCACCAGTTGAGCGGATCGGCGACGACCCGCACCGCGCGGTCACGGCCCAGCCGTGGCAACTCATCGCCGACCAGTCGGTCCTCGTAGACCTCGACCAGGCCGTCCCGGACCAGGTGCTCGGTCGTCGTCGCCAGTAGCGGAATGTCGCCCGCCGCCGCACCGGGACCATCCGGGGACACCGCCCAACTGGCCAGCACCTCAACCAGCAGCGAATGCTCAACAGCACAGTTCAGGACAAACAGCCAGGGCGGCGGAGGCTCTGCGAAGTGCCGGAAATCAGGCGTCGGGCCGTAGTAACTCATCGTGCCTGCACCCGGCATCCGCCCCGGGCTCATCATGCGGAACCCCGGATGCCCGCCGGGGAACGGGCGGACCAGCCAACCCTCCGGTTTCATCGCAAGAACTTCCTCGGGTGTAGCGCCCACCATCGACTCCGGATCGGACAGCCTGCGCTCCACCACGACACGCAGTATGCCTCGCTGCGCCGGTTCGTGGCGCGGTCAGCTCGGGGTCGGTTCGAGTTGCCGCTCCACCGCCGCCGGTACCGAGGTGAGCAGGCCCCGGCGGGCGAGTTCGGGGCGGACGCCTTCGCCGAACCAGTAGGCCTCCTCGACGTGTGGGTAGCCGGACAGGATGAACTCCTCGATGCCGATCGCGTGGTATTCCTCGATTCGGTCCGCGACCTCCTGATGGCTGCCCACCAGCGCGGTGCCGGCGCCGCCGCGGACCAGGCCGATGCCCGCCCACAGGTTCGGCGACACCTCAAGCCCCCGCACGCCCCGCTCCAGCGCGCCGTCGTGCAGCGCCACCATCCGCTGCTGTCCCACCGACTCGCTGGCCCGCAGCTGCTCCTGGGCCGCCGCGACCTGAGCCGGGTCCAGCGCCTCCAGGAACCGACCGGCCACGGCCCACGCCGCTTCCGACGTGTCGCGGGTGATGGTGTGCAAACGGATACCGAACCGAATCGTGCGGCCATAAGACGCTGCCAGCTCCCGCACCCGCCCGATCTTCTCGGCCACCGCTGCCGGCGGCTCGCCCCACGTCAGATAGACGTCGGCCCGACGCGCCGCGACCGGCAGTGCGGCCGGCGAGGACCCGCCGAAGTAGACGGCCGGCACCGGATCGGGCGGCGCGAGCACGGTCGCCCCGGCCACCCGCAGGTGCTCGCCCACGAAATCCACCGGCTGACCGGTCCAGATCTGCCGCACGATGGCCAGGAACTCGTCCGTCCGCGCATACCGCTGATCATGGTCGTGATAGTCGCCGAACCGCCGCTGCTCCACCGCGTCCCCGCCGGTGACCACGTTCAACAACAGCCGGCCGCCGGAAATCCGCTGATAGCTGGCCGCCATCTGCGCGGCGAGCGTCGGCGAGATGACGCCGGGCCGGAACGCGACCAGGAACTTCAGCCGGGTGGTCTCCCGCAACAACGCCGCCGTGGTCAGCCACGCGTCCTCGCACCAGGTGCCGGTCGGTGTGAGCACGCCGGTGAAACCCAACTGCTCCGCGGTACGGGCGACCTGCGCCAGATAGTCGATGTCGGGCGCGCGCCCGGCGGCCGGGCCGGCAGACCGGTTGCGGTGGAACACTTCCACGACGGTTCGGCCGTCGCCCGATGTGGGCAGGAACCAGTGCAGGGTGACGGTCATGAATTGCCCTCGTTCTTCAGATAGACATTGATCTCGTTGTCGTAGCGGTGGTCCACGAAATCGGCGAACGTGAACTCGGCCGGCAGCACTTTCGCGGTCACGAACGAATCGGCCAGGTCCTGTTCCGACGCGATCAAAGAAGCGCTCAGCGGCACGGGCCGCCGTGTCGTGTTGACCACGGCCGCCCGCGCCACCGCGCTCGCCAACCCGGTCTGCTGCGCCCACACCGACGCCCAGGCCGACGGGTGTCCGGCCGCCCACACCGACGCCTTCGCAAGGCGCAGCACGTAGTCCTGGATCGCCGAGTTCTTGCCGGCATCGGCCAACGAGGTGCGGCTGGCCACATTGAAGCCGTAGCCGTTGGACAGCCCGGTGCCGTTGACCAGCACGCGGGCGTCGGCCTGTTGCAGTGCCTGGGACGTGTACGGGTCCCAGATCGCCCACGCGTCCACCTGGCGCTGGCTGAATGCCGCGTAGCCGTCGGCCGGTTGCAGGTAGGAGATCTGGACGTCGGCCGGGGTCAGGCCGGCCTTCTTCAGCGCCAGCAACAGGTGGCCGTGCGCGGAACTGCCCTTGGCCACCGCGATGTTCTTGCCGCGCAGGTCGGACAGGCTGTGGATGGCCGAACTCCGCGGCACCAGGATCGCGTCGCCGGTGACCGGGCCCTGGCTGGCGGCGACCACCGCGATCTTGGCGTTGGCGGCGGCCGAGAACAGCGGCGGCGTGTTGCCGACCGCGCCGATGTCGATCGCGCCCGCGTTGGCCGCCTCCAACAACGGCGGTCCGGACGTGAACGTGGACCACTCGATGCGATACGGCGTGTTCAGCAGGCCGGCCGCCGCCAGCATGGCCTGCGAGCCGCCCTTCTGGTCGCCGACCCGCAGGGTCACCTTGGCCAGGTCGGACGAGCTGACCGGCGCCGGGACGGCGGTCGACGCGGCAGGCGTCGACGAGCAGGCGGCCAATGTCAGCGCGGCCAATAAGAAGATCAACAACTTACGCATACTCGGTCACTCCCAGGTCGGACAGCACTCGGGTGCGCAGGTCGACCAGGTCGACGGGCGCGCGGGGCCGCGCGGGCGGCGGCACGTGTTCGGCCACGATCCGGCCTGCCTCCAGCACCAGCACCCGGTCGGCCAGGCCGAGTGCCTCGTCCACGTCATGGGTCACCAGCAACACCGCGGGCCGGTGGATTTCCCAGAGGTGGGCGACGAGCCGATGCATCGCGAGGCGGGTCAACGCGTCCAGCGCGGCGAACGGCTCGTCCAACAGCAGCAACTCCGGCGACCGCACCAACGCCCGCGCCAGGGAAACGCGCTGCGCCTCACCGCCGGACAACGTGTTCGGCCACGCACCGAACCGATCTGACAGGCGCACCTCGGCCAAAGCCCGCGCAGCGGTGCCCTTCGGGTCGTCGGTCGGCAGACCGAGCACGACATTGCGCCACACCCGCCGCCACGGCAGCAGGCGAGGCTGCTGGAAGGCGACGGAAACCGTGCCGCGCACGGTGAATTCGCCGGTCACGTCGCGATCCAGTCCGGCAAGTACCCGCAACAAGGTCGACTTCCCGGACCCGCTTCTGCCCAGCAGAGCCACGAACTCGCCGGGCGCGATGCTCAGCTCGAGCCCGTCGAGCACCCGCAGCGCGCCGAACGACTTCCCAAGCCCCCGAACTGAAACCGTCATGGCGTCCGCCACCGCAGTATCCACCGTTCCAACAGCCGAACAATGGCGTCGGTCGTCAGGCCGAGCAGCGCGTAGACCAGCAGCCCGACCAGCACGATGTCGGTCCGCAGAAAGTCCCGCGCGTTGTTGATCAGATAACCGAGACCCGAATCGGCATTGATCTGCTCACCGACGATCAACGAAAGCCACGCGGTCGCCAACCCCAGCCGCAACCCGACCAACGTGTGCGACGCGGCCGACGGCAACACCACATGCCGAAGCCGCAGCCAGCGCCCGAAACCGAGCACCCGAGCGGCTTCCATCAGCCCGCGGTCGGTATCCCGAATGCCGGCATGCACGTTGACGTACAACGGAAACGCCACCCCCAGCGCGATCAGCGCGATCTTTGGCGTCTCACCGATCCCGAACCACAGAATGAACAACGGGATCAACCCAAGGAACGGCAACGTCCGCAGCATCTGCACCGGCGGATCGACCAGCGCATCGCCCCACCTCGAAAGCCCGGCAAGACCGCCGAGCACGACGCCGATCACCAAACCGAACGTGAACCCGATCGCCACCCGACGCAGCGACACGACGAACGCGCCCCCGAGTTCACCATCCGCGATCAGCGACCGCGCCGTACCCAGAATCGTCAAGGGCGCGGACAGCTTGCTCGGCGGCAGCACACCGGTCGAGCTCGCGAGTTGCCACAACAGCACCAGCACGATCGGGCTGAGCCACCGCCGCAGGTCGGGTAACCGCCGTCGACGTGGCCGCGGTTGGGCGGTCACCGGAGCGACCGGGGCGGCGACCAGGACCGACTGTTCCGTCATGCGGCGAGTCTCACCAGGCGCCGAGTCCCCGGTCAACGCAAGAAAATCTGTTCCCGAATTATGGAAATGAATCCGTCGGCGACGGATGGTAAGAATTCCGTCGCAGATAGAATCAATTACCCAGGTAATCCGCCGGACGATGGTCTGCTCACGACCGGGCCCGACCCCGATCACCGAGATCGGCGCGCCCGCCAGTTCCTCGAGCCTGCGCACGTAGGACTGGGCGGCGGCCGGGAGTTCGTCGAACGCGCGGCACGTGCTGATGTCCTCGAACCAGCCCGGCAGCAGCTCGTAGATCGGCGTGGCGTGGTGCAGGTCGGTCTGGGTCATCGGCATGTCGTCCACGCGGAAGCCGTCCACCTCGTACGCCACGCAGATCGGCACCTGATCGAGGCCGGACAGCACGTCCAGTTTGGTCAGGAAGTAGTCGGTGATGCCGTTGACGCTGCCTACCATCTCGCCGAGCACCATGCGACGCCGCTCGGCATGGCGCCTTCGCCGAACCTGTTTCTCGCCGCGTTGGCGCAACGTACGCGCCGGCTGCGGTTCGGACCGATGGTGTTCGTGCTGCCGCTCTATCATCCGCTGCGGCTGATCGAGGAGATCTGCATGCTCGACCAGTTGAGCGGCGGGCGGCTCGAGCTCAGCTTCGGACGCGGCGCCTCGCCGCTCGAGATCGAGTATTTCGGCGTCGATCCCAGGGACGCGCAGGACATTTATGCCGAAGCCGTCGAATTGATCACGCTGGGGCATGACCAGAAAGACGCTCGATTTTCACGGCAAGCATTTTTCGTTCGACAATGTGCCGATGTCGATCGAGCCGCTGCAAAAGCCGCTCCCGCCTTTGTGGTACGGCGTGCATTCGCCGGACAGCGCCGCGCGCGCGGCGCGCCGCTCGCTTAACGTCGTCGATCTCGACCCGACCGCGGAGACGCGCGTTGCGATCGACTCCTATCGCGCCACCTGGCGATCGCTGCACGGCGAGGCGCCGTTGCCGAAACTCGGACTCGGCCGCTTCATCGTCGTCGCCGAAACGACGCCGAGGCGCTGCGGCTCGCACGGCGCGCCTATCCGGTCTGGCACGAAGCTTCACCTATCTGTTCCGCCTGCAAGGCCGCGCCGCAAACGCATCCGCGGCCGGCCGATTTCGACAGCCTGATGGCGCGCGGCCAGGGCGTCGCCGGCTCGCCCGCAACCGTGAAGGATTTCCTCCGCCGCCAGCTTGCCGAAACCGGCTGCAACTACGTCGTCGGCCAATTCGCGTTCGGCGATCTTACGCTCGGCGAATGCCTGCGCTCGATCGGTTTGTTCGCCAGCGAGGTCATGCCGGCGTTGCGCAGACGTCATTCCGGAGCCGAGTGCAGCGAGGAGCCCGGGATCCGATCGACACAGGTTGGCCGGTAAATATCCTGCTCGTGCGGCGTTATCACTTCCGGCTTCGCCGCTGTCGCAGCGCCCGGAATGACGGGGCTTATCTCGTCCCGCGTGGCCTTGAGGTGCTGCGACACCTTGGCGCGCAGTGCCGCCTGCTCGTCGGCGCTCCACTTGCGGAATCCCTCGCCGGATTTGAAGCCGAGTTTGCCGTCGGCGACGAGCTTTTGCAGATAGGGCGACGGTCCCGGCCGGCTTTCGATCGCGGACAGCACGGTTTCGTGGATCGCTAGCGTCAGATCGGTGCCGACCAGGTCGGCATTTTCGAGCGGGCCGAGCACGCGATGCGCCGGCCGAACGACGCCTTGATCACCGCGTCGACCGTTTCGGCATCGCAGATGCCCTGCTCGACGAGCGAGATCGCCTCGCGCCACAGCGCATGCTGGAGCCGGTTGCCGATGAACCCCGGCACGTCTTTTTTCACATGCGCCGGTTCTTGCCGGCCGCCTGGTGCAGATCCATCGTCCACGCCACCGCCTGCGGCGAAGTCCATTGGGTCTCGATCACTTCAACGAGCGGCACCAGAAACGGCGGATTCCACCAATGCGTGCCCAGCGCTCGATCGCGCTTGTTCAGGCCCCTCCATGATCGAGGTGATCGGAATGACCGAGGTGTTGCTGGCGAGGATCGTATCGGGACGCACGTGGCGCTCGATCTCGGCAAACAGCTTCTGCTTCAGCGGCAGATTTTCCGGCACCGCCTCGACGACGTAATCGGCGTCGCGCACGGCGTCGGCCAGATCGATGAACGGCGTCACCCGCGCGACCGCGCTCTCGTCATCGCCGAGGTCGCGCAGGTTCGCGGCGATCCGCGATTTCGCGGTATCGAGATTCTGCATCACCCTGTCGGTGATCGTTACATCATGCCCGGCCAGCGCGAACACCTGCGCGATGCCGTGGCCCATCAGACCAGCGCCGACAACGGCGATGCTCGCCTTCGCGCATCATCGCTCAGCCCGCCGTGTAGCCGCCGTCGGCGTAGAGGATGTGGCCGGTATAGAAGTCGGACGCCTTTGACGCGAGGAACAGCAGCGGGCCGGCGAGATCCGACGGCTCGCCAGTCGGCCCTTCGGCACGCGGGTGATGAAGCCCTTGCGCACCGTGGTGGCGCGCTCGTTGTCTTCGTACATCCACGCGGTTAGCGGCGAGCGGAAAACCGTCGGCGCCGATCGCGTTGACGGTAATGCCGGTATCGCCCCACTCGCAGCCGAGCGCCTTGGTGATGCCGTCGATCGCGGACTTCGAGGCGCAATAGGCGGTGTAACCGGCCGGGTGACCGAGCAATCCGCGGGCCGACGACATCAGAATGACCTTGCCGCCGCGTCCCTGCGCAGCATCTGCTTGCCGGCGGCGCGCGCCATCAGCCACGATTGCGTGACGTTGACGTCCATCACTTCGAGCAAAGGCCTCGGGCGGCTGATCGACGATCTTCGACACCTTGTTGATGCCGGAGGCGACCACCAATGTCGATGCCGCCGAATCGCTTCACCGCGGCCTCGACGATCTTGTCGCAATTGCGCCGCGGAGCTCGGCCGCATGGCGACCGCCTCGACCTTGGCGCCGAGTTTCTCGCAATCGGCAGCGACCTTCTTCAGCGCCTCGGCACCGCCGGCCGACAGCACGACATTGCAGCCGGCGCCGGCCAGCACCTTGCGCCGCCAGCGCGCCGAACGCCCCGGTCGCGCCGGTGATGATCGCAGTCTTGCCCCTTACGTCGAACAGCGACAGCGGATTTTTCAGGAAGTCTTCGGACATGATCGTCACTCTGCGTTTTGAACCCGTCACCCTGAGGTGCGAGCGAAGCGAGCCTCGAAGGGCGACGGCCCGGCGCATCCGCCGGCATCCTTCGAGCGTCCGCTTTCGGCGGGCGCCTCAGGATGACGGAATGATCGTCACTTCACCGGCGCCACGGCGACCGCGATGGTGCAGACCTCGTTCGACGGTTGATGATCTCGCGGCTTTCGTTCGGACCGATGTAGACGCTATCGCCCGCCCTGGCGACCGTCTCCTTGCCGCCGGCGATCACGGTAAGTTCGCCTGACAGCACGTAATAGATCTTCTCCGGCGGCGAGGCGTCGGGACCGGCGCCGCCGCCCGGCAGGAAATGCGAGATGCCGAACACCAGCGCTCTGCGAGCCGCCCATCTCGGCGCCATACACGCGGAACGATTTGTAGCCGCGATGGTTCGGCGCTTCGTAGGCCTTTGCTTCGGAGAATTTGCGGACGATCATGCGAACTTCTCCCCTTTCTCGATCCGGTAGCCGCCTTTCGGGTCCATGATCGCAACCAGCCGGATGATGCAGCCGTCGCCGCGTTCCCAGTTCCACGGAAACAGTGCGAAGGTGCAGCGCTTGCCGGTGACCTTATCGATGTCGCCGCCGACATTCTCGATGCCCAGGATGCCGTTCTTGAACAGGATCCGGTGCACCGGCTCCCATTCCGGGAAATCGTCCTTCCAGTCGCGGCCGCCCGACCACTTCTTGTATTCTTCGGCGAGATGCGGATGCAGCGGCCCGTTGCGCTGCGGACCGATCGCGGTGGCGAGCGGATGATCGTTGGCCTGGGTATCGTGGCCGACCACCTTGACCTTCTTCTCGACGAACCACTCGCCGGCCGACGGCACGAAACCCGGCGAGCGACAGAAATAATCCTCGCTGTCCTCGTAGAGCTTGTGCCAGCCGGTGTTGACGATCACCACGTCGCGCGGCCGCACGATCTTGCCGGCGGCTTTTTCCAGATCGTCGTAGGTGATCTGCTCCCATTTCTTCTTCGGGATCGAGACCACGATGCCGGAGCCGAAGAAGTGCGGCAGCGGCACCTCGTCGATGAACGGCGTGCCCTGCACCACGTGCGCCGGCGCGTCGATATGGGTGGTGTTGTGCATCGAGGTCGTGATGCGCTGCGACAGCACGCCCGACTTCGCCATGTAATGGATGCGCTCGATCTTGACGTCTTCGAAATACGGCCAGTTCGGCGACTGGTAGCCGAAGCGATGGGACAGGTTGTAGAACTCGAGCCCCATCGAATTGTTGAGGTTTTCCTCCATCGCAACGCCGCGGATTTTCTTGACCACGCAATTCCTCCCTCGCAACGCCCACTCGATCGGGACGCTTATAGCATTGGGCCGTATACCATTGAACTGGATATCGGTTATAGACGATGCCCGAGTCAAGTCCGGCGCACGACATCCGGAAACGGCCGAGGAGCAGCATGGTCAAAAAAATTGCGCTGGAGGAGCATTTCCTGGCTCCCGGCTCTGGAGGGCTATTGGCGGCCGACCGTCGGCAATGTCGACCCGCAGCATGCCAAAAACCTGCTGGCGCGGCTGACCGATTTCGGCGACATGCGGCTTCGTTCGATGGACGAGGCCGGCATCGCGCGATCGGTGCTGGCGATCGCCGGACCCGGCGTTCAGACCGAACGCGACGTGGCGACCGCGACCCAGCGGCGCGCGCGAGCGAACGATTTCCTCGCGCGCGAAATCGCCAAGCGGCCGGACCGCTATTCGGGCTTTGCCCATCTGGCGGTGCAGGACGCCGCGCGGCGCGGCCGACGAACTCGAGCGCTGCATGCGCGAGTTGAAATTCTGCGGCGCCATGATCAACGGCCACACCCACGGCCAATATCTCGACCATCCCTCGCTGCATGTGTTCTGGGAACGGGCCGAGGCGCTGGGCGTGCCGATCTATATCCATCCGACCGACCCGATCGCGCCGTCGCCCGCGCTCGAAGGCGTCGCCGGCTTGCGCCGCGCCACCTGGGAATGGGGCTTCGAGACCGGCTCGCATGCGTTGCGGCTGGTGTTCTGCGGCCTGTTCGACCGCTTCCCGCGCGCCAAGGTGATGCTCGGCCATCTGGGCGAAACGCTGCCGTTCCTGCTCTGGCGCTTCGACAGCCGCGCTAAGCTCTACGGCATCAAGCTTGCCAAGCCGCCGTCGGATTACATCAAGCAGAATATCGCGGTGACGACGTCCGGCATGTGCTCGGCCGAGCCGCTCAATTGCACGCTCGCCGCGCTCGGGCATGACCGGGTGATGTTCGGCGCCGACTATCCGTTCGAGTCGGCGCAGGAGGCCGGCGAGTTTCTGGATCACGTGTCGCTTGCGGAGCCGCTGCGCGCGGACATCGCATTCAACAATGCCGCGAAATATCTTGGCCTGAAAATTGAAGCCGTCATTGCGAGCGCGAAGCGAAGCAATCCAGCTCTGCGCTACGTCCTGATTGCTTCGCGCTTCGCTCCTCGCAATGACGCGCCACAGGACCGTCATGACCAAAGTCCTCATCATCGACATTCACGCCGAGATTTATCGCGACCGGCTGCAGCGGAATTTCCGCAATTGCAGTTCGCGTGCTTCGACAAGGCAGCCGAGGTTGCAGGCGATCTGTCCGACATCGACGTGATGATCTGCTTCGGCATCGCGTCGACGACTCGATCCTGAGCGCGCGCCGCGGCTGAAATGGATTCAGGCGCTATCGACCGGCGTCGATCATTTTCTGCACTGTCCATCGCTGCGGCCGGATGTGCTGATCACCAGCGCGCGCGGCATCCATGGGCCGGCGATGCGCGAAGAGGTCCTCTATCTGATGATGGCGGTGAGCCGCGACGCGGCGCGCCAAGTCGAGGACCAGAAGGCGCATGTTTCGAGCGGCGGCTGTGGAGCACGCTCAACGGCAAGACCGCCGTCGTCGCCGGCATTGGCGTGGTCGGCATTGCGGTCGGCGAGATGCTCAAGGCGCTCGGCATGACTGTCATCGGCGTCTCGCGCACCCCGCGCACGATCGCAGGGTTCGACGAGATGATGCCGACCGATCGGCTTGGAGGCGGCGGGCCGCGCCGACTATCTGATCAATGTGCTACCGGCGGACGCACACAACATCGGGCTGTTCGACGCCAAGGTGTTCGCCGCCATGAAGCCCACGGCCTATTACATCAATGCCGGACGCGGGCAGACCAATGACGAGGCGGCGCTGGTCGGCAGCGCTGCGCGAGCGCCGTATCGCCGGCGCCGGCCTCGATGTGTTTCGGACCACGCCGCTGCCCGCGGACAGCCCGCTATGGGATTTGCCGAACGTTTTCATCACGCCGCAGGTCGGCGGCTATATCGTCGAATACGAGGAGTCGATCCTGCCGCTGATTGTCGACAACATGCGGCTGTTCCTCGATGGGCGGCCGAGAGAAATGCGCAACATCGTCAAGCGCTGATCAGGACCACGGCAGGACCGTGATCCGGCCGACCAGATCGGGGGAATTTTCCAGCAGCGTGTGGGCTTCGCCGACCCGCGCCAGCGGAAAGCGCGCCGCGATGCGGGTCTGAATGCGGCCGTCGCCGAGCAGCTTGAGCACCGTGACCATGTCGTTCATCCGCGCGCCGCGAATGCCAAGCAGATTGAGTTCCAGACGGATCATGTCGGAGGCGAGGAAGGGCATCGGCTCCCTGCCCTGCTCGCTCGAAATGACGATCGACCCGCCGAGCCGCATCACGCTGCCGAGAAACCGGAGTACCTCGGCGCTGCCGGTATAGTCGACGGCGTGATCGACGCCATCGCCCCCGGTAAATTCCAGAATCTCGGCGCGGGCCTGCTCGGCATCGGCGGTGACAACAGCAGCATCGGCACCCAGTTCACGCAAGGTCGCGGCTTTGCCGGCGTGTCGCGTCGTGGCGATGACCCGCGCCCCGGCGAGTTTGCACAATTGCATCGTCGCCTGACCCATGCCGCCCGAGGCGCCGGCGATCAGCACGGTGTCGCCGAGCCGCACGCGCAGCCGGTCGTGTACCACCCGGTGCGACGACGAAAACGGCCACAGCGCCACGCCGGCCTGTTCGTAGTCGACCCCGTCGGGAAGCCGCAGCCACATGCGCTCGTCGCGCACCAGATATTGTGCGTAGGATCCGAACGCCTGATGTCCGGGAATGGCGAGATTGCGCGACAGATTGCCAAGGCCGCGCGCGGTTTCGATGGCGTCGGGATCTTCCGGGTGGGTGACTCCGATCACCCGGTCGCCGGGCTTGAAGCGCGTCACCGCGCGTCCCGTGGCAACCACCTCGCCGGCCGCCTCGCGTCCCAATTGCTGCGGCAGCGGGAACGGTGCCCGTCCGGGAAGTTGGTAACGCGCGAGATCGCCGGCCCGGTATTTCACGTCCCAGCGCGACACCGAACCGGCGAAGTTCTTCACCAGCACGTCATGCTCGCCGAGCGGCGGAAGATCGTATTCGCCATAAACGAGCTTTTCGGGCCCGCCGTATTCGAACAGCCGCACAGCCATGGTCTTGGTCGGAATCGTCATCGGGTCAGGATAGCGCGATCCAGGAGGGCGGGAAGTCCATTCGCCTTAAGGACTTGAGACAAAATCGCCCGATCCTCGCTGGCCGTTCCCTCCAAAAGCCATTGCCTGGGCAGCACGCATCCGGCACAGTCCTGAAGCGACGTGGAGCCGAGGCCACGTTCGCGACTTCCGCGCCACCGATATCGCGTCGGCGCGCGCAATGATTTGCCGACCTCGGAGATTCACAATGCTATCTCACCTGCGTCTGCTTGCCGCCCTGTTCGCCCTTGCCACGCTCGGCATCGCCGCACCGGTGCAAGCGAGCGAACTCGATTCGATCATGGCGGCCAAGGCGATCAAGGTCGCCGTTCCGCAGGATTTTGCCCCGTTCGGCTCAGCCGGCCTCGATCTTAAGCCGCAGGGCTACGACATCGACATGGCCAATCTGATCGCCAAGGCGCTCGGCGTCAAGGCTGTGATCATCCCGGTCACCAGCGCCAACCGCATTCCTTATTTGCAGACCCACAAGGCCGACATCGTGATTTCCAGCCTCGGCAAGACTGTCGAGCGCGAACAGGTGATCGACTTCTCCGACGCCTATGCGCCGTTCTTCTCCGGCGTGTTCGGCACCAAGGACATCAAGGTCGGCGGCCCCGCCGACCTCGCCGGCAAGACTATCGGCGCCACGCGCGGCGCGATCGAGGAGCAGGAATTGTCGAAAGAGGCGCCGCCGACGCCACCGTCAAGCGGTTCGAAGACAACAACGCCACGATCTCGGCCTTCGTCTCCGGCCAGGTCGACCTGATCGCCACCGGCAATACCGTCGCGGCGGTCATTGCCGAGAGGACGCCGCAACGCGCGCCGGTGCTGAAGTTCGTCATCAAAAACAGCCCCTGCTATGTCGGGCTCAACAAGGACGAGCCGAAGCTCAAGGCCAAGACTCAACGAAATCATCGCCAAGGCTGAAGGCCGACGGCGAACTGGAGAAGCTTTCGGAGAAATGGCTGAAAGCGCCGCTGCCGCCCGGCTTTTAGGGCGAACCGGCCAAGCGCCAGCCGCCATGGTTTATCATCTACATTTCGCCGACCTGTTGCCCTACTGGCGCGTGCTGCTGGATGGGCTCATCTTCACATTCGTGCTGACGCTGGTATCGACCGTCGCGGGCATTGCAGTCGGCACCGTGGGCGCTCGCGCCCGCGCCTTCGGCCCGAAATGGCTCGGCCGTCTGGTCAGCGTTTATGTCGAGGTGATCCGCAATACCCCGTTCATCGTGCAACTGTTCTTCATCTTCTTTGGCCTGCCCGCCGCCGGGATCAAGCTCTCCGAATCGGTTGCTGCGTTCCTCGCCATGACGATCAATCTCGGCGCCTATTCGACCGAGATCATCCGCGCCGGCATCGAGGCGGTGCCCGAGGGCAACATCGAGGCCGGGGTCAGCCTCGCCATGACCAAATGGGAAGTGTTGCGCCATATCGTGCTCAAGCAGGCTTTCCGCAAAATCTATCCGGCGCTGTCGTCGCAGATCATCATTGTCATGCTCGGCTCGGCCGTCGTGTCGCAGATTTCGGCGCAGGACCTGACCTATGCGGCCAATTTCGTGGCGTCGCGAAATTTCCGCAACTTCGAGGTCTATATCCTCGCGGCGGTGATTTATCTGCTGCTGGCGATCGCGTTGCGCGCGCTGCTCCGCGGGCTCGGCCACATCCTGTTCAAGGCGGCGGTCTAGGTCATGCTCCAATTCAGCTTCTGGGACATCCTCTCGAACCTGCTGATCGCCACGCAGTGGACCATCATCCTGTCGCTGATCGCCTTTGCGAGCGGCGGCATCGTCGGCTTGATCCTGCTGTTCATGCGCACCTCGCAGGTGGCTCCGCTCGAATGGTTCACTAAGGCCTACATCGAATTCTTCCAGGGCACGCCGCTCCTGATGCAGTTGTTCCTGTTTTTCTTCGGGGTCGCCCTGTTCGGCGTCGAAGTGAGTCCCTGGATGGCGGCGTGGCTTGCGCTCACGTTCTGGACCAGCGCATTCCTCACCGAGATCTGGCGCGGCTGTGTCGAAGCGATCCCGCGCGGCCAGTGGGAAGCCTCCTCGAGCCTCGCGCTCTCCTACGTCGAGCGGATGCGCTACGTGATCCTGCCGCAGGCCTCCCGTATCGCGGTGGCGCCGACGGTCGGCTTTTCGGTGCAGGTGATCAAAGGCACCGCGCTCGCCTCGATCATCGGCTTTGTCGAACTGACCAAGGCCGGAACGGTCCTCAATAACGCGACCTTCCGTCCGTTTCTGGTCTATTCGCTGGTCGCGGCGATCTATTTCTGCCTGTGCTTCCCGCTGTCGTGGTGCGCGAAAAAACTCGAGGGCCGGCTCAATGTCGCTCGTTAGCATCCGGGACGTGAGAAAAAGCTTTGGTCCGCTCGAGGTGCTCAAGGGCGTCTCGCTCGAGATCGCGAAGGGCGACGTGGTGGCGATCATCGGCCGCTCCGGGTCGGGCAAGAGCACCCTGCTGCGCTGCGTCAACGGGCTGGAGACATTCCAGTCGGGGGCCATCGTCGCCAACGGCATCGAGGTCGGTGGAGCGAGGACCGATCTGCGCGAACTGCGTCGCCACATCGGGATGGTGTTCCAGCAGTTCAACCTGTTTCCACATCTGACCGCGGCCGAGAACGTGATGCTGGCCCCGACCGTGGTGAACAAGGTCGCCAAAAGCGCCGCGCGCGAACTCGCCGCCGAGATGCTGGCCAAGGTGGGGCTGTCCGAGAAGATGGACGCCTATCCGGCTCAACTTTCGGGCGGCCAGCAGCAGCGCGTCGCGATCGCCCGGGCGCTGGCGATGCGGCCGAAGGTCTTGCTCTGCGACGAGATCACCTCGGCGCTCGATCCGGAACTGGTCAACGAGGTGCTCAGGGTAGTCGAACAGCTCGCGCGCGAAGGCATGACCCTGGTGCTGGTCACTCACGAAATGCGCTTTGCCCGCGACGTCGGCACCTCGCTGGTGTTCATGCACCACGGCAAGGTACACGAGCAGGGACCGCCGAAGGCGGTCTTTGCCGCGCCGAAGACGCCTGAATTGCAACAGTTCGTCAGCTCCATCGGCTAATCGCAGACCGAGACGGGCGCTCGCAGGAACCCGATGACCCGGGCCAAAATCCCGTGTTACGGCCTCCCGAGTACGAGCCAGGCGATCAATACCCCGCTGCGTGCGCCTCCGAGGCCGGCAAATAGCGCGGGGAAACGGTTTCAATCACGCTGGACTTGTTGCAAAATCCCGCTCCGGCCTGGCGCAACAGAAATGCCTCGCGCAAGGGTCGCCCGTGCAGCCGCGCGGAGAATACACGGAGGAAGCCATGGCGCTCGCTCAGGTCAAATTTTCCGTCATCCTGTTCGGGCCGTGCAGCTTCTGCGGCACGCGGCGCGGCGCAATCCCGAGTTCAAGGCGCGGCTTCGCGAGCACAACCTGGTTGCCCAGATCATGGCGCGCGACGAGGAGATCGGGCGCTGGATCAAGCTCGACAACGGCAAGATCACTTCGGGCGCCGGCCTGCACAAATCGCCCGACATCAAGCTGATGTTCAAGAATGCCGGGATCGGCGCCTCGCTGCTCACGCCGCCGATCAACTGGCTCAACCAGATCAACGCCCAGAAGGATTTCGTCCTCACTGTTGAGGTCCCGAGCATCTCACCAACTGGTTCGCCCAGACCCTGATGGCGTCGCAGTCGGCCGGCCTCAAATACGGCACCCCGATGCCCGACGGCACCGTGCGCTACTGCAACATGACCAACGGCGGGCCGGTGTTCGTCCATGTCAAGGACGGCAAGATCGTGCGCATGACGCCGATCGAATTCGGCGACGACGATCCGCAGCCGTGGACCATCGAGGCCAGGGGCCAGAAGCTCACGCCCCCGCGCAAGACCACGCTGGCGCCCCACGGCCAGAACGTCAAATCGATCATCTATTCAAAGGAGCGCCTGCTCTATCCGATGAAGCGGGTCGACTTCGATCCGGACGGCGCGCGCAATCCGCAGAACCGCGGCAAGTCCAGCTACGTCCGCATCTCCTGGGACGAGGCGATCACGATCGTCACCAACGAGATCAAGCGGCAGAAGCGCGAATACGGCCCCGGCGCCATCACCTTCTCGCACGGCTCGCACCACACCTGGGCAATATCGGCTATTACCTCTCCGCGCTGTTCCGCTTCGCCAATGCGGTCGGCATGACGCGCATCCACCACAATCCCGAACTCGTGGGAGGGCTGGTACTGGGGCGCGGTGCACCACTGGGGCTACACGCTGCGCGTCGGCCAGTCGGAGACCTACGGTACGGTCGAGGACTCCTGCAAAACTGCGACATGATCGTGTCTTGGGCCGCCGATCCGGAGTCCACCTCAGGTTCCTACGGCGCGCAGGAAGGCACGACGCGCCGGCAATGGCTGAAAGATCCCAAGCTCGGTATCAAGGTCGTGCATGTCGATCCCTACTACAATGCCTCGGCACAAATCCTGCCCGGCAAGTGGTTCGCGCCGAAGCCAACCACCTCGGTCGCGATGGCGATGGCGATCGCCTATGTGTGGATCAAGGAAGGCCTTTACGACAAAGCCTACGTCGAGACCCACACCGTGGGCTTCGACAAGTGGAAGGCGTATCTGGTCGGCGAGGAAGACGGCATTCCGAAAACGCCGGAATGGCAGGAGAAGGAAACCGGCGTCCCCGCCAAGGACGTGCGTGCGCTCGCTCGTGAATGGGGCAAGAAGCGCGTTTATCTCGCGCCCGGCGGCTGGGGCAACGGCCACGGCGGCGCCTGCCGCAACCAGACCGGCGTGCAATGGGCGCGCGTAATGGTCTGCCTTGTCGCCATGCAGGGGCTGGGCAAACCCGGCATCAACATGGGCAACCTGCAATGGGGCACGCCGATCGATTTCAATTTCTATTTCCCCGGCTATGCCGATGGCGGCGGTCGGGCGATCTGGAAAATACCTCGATGCCGGTCAAGCTGTATCAGCGCATGCCCCAGCTTCCGACCATGAATTCGAACGGCC